>NZ_JBHUFV010000043.1:86017-290745 GCF_042681425.1 Nonomuraea mangrovi
GCCCCCCCCCGGCGGGTGGACCTCGCAAGGTGACCTTCAACTGGTGGACAGTACCCACGGTGCCCGCTGTGCCCACGGCGGACCTTCCCTCGATGTGTCCGGCGGTGGGCGCCACGGTAGTGGCGCCCACCCACGCTTCCCCGCCGAACACCACCAGCGGATCCGCCACTCCAACTTCATCGAGCGTACCTTCGGCGAGACCCGCCGCTACGCCAAGGTCATCGACCGGTTCCCGGGTGAGACCAGCTGCGTCAGCATCGCCTGGGCCGCCCTTGACCGTGCCTCTCGCGGCTGGCGCGGACCGACCATGACACCCGCAGGGCTCCGGCTCGTGCAGGACCTGCGCCACTCGCTCCTCGACCCGCCTCGCCGGCTCCGCCCCCGACACACCGCCCCACTCCACCCTGCCGATCACCAAGCCATCTCCGCGACCGCGTAACCAGCTCGCGGACGGTCAGGTGGTCGTGGCCAAGGACTTGAGGATCGTGCGCCATCCGGCCCTGGCCCGGCGCCGACTCGTTAGATCATGCCCCCGGCCGCGTTGATGGTCTGGCCGGTGATCCAGCGGGCGGCGTCGGAGGCCAGGAACGCGACGACGTCCGCGATGTCGGCTGGTTCGCCCAGGCGGCCCAGCGGTGTGCGGGCCTTGGCGTCGTCAATGACGTGCGGGGGCACGGTGGCGATGACGTCGGTACGGGTCAGGCCGGGCAGGACGCTGTTGACCGTGACGGATCTGGAGCCCACCTCCCAGGCCAGGGTACGGGCGAGCTGGTCACCGGCGGCCTTGCCGGCGGCCAGCAGCGCCATGCCGGGCAGCGGCGACACGGTCAGCGCGGAAGAGATCAAGATGATCCGGCCGTGATCGTTGATCCGCTGCGCGGCCTCGCGCAGGGCGATGAATGTGGCCCGCACGTTGGCGTGCAGGTACTGGTCGAAGTCGTCATCGGTGGCGCGGGCCAGCGGCCCAGCGGTCGCCGTGGCCGCGTTGTTCACCCACACATCCACCCGGCCGTACCGGCACTCGGCCGCATCGAACAGCTCCGTGACCGCCTCGGGGCGGGTGATGTCGGCGCGGACCGCGGTGGCCTGCCCGCCCGCGCCCTTGATCTGGTCCACCGCCTGCGCGGCCGTCTCCTGGTCGCGGGAGCCGATGACGACACGCATTCCCGCCGCGGCGAGCCGGTCGCTGATCGCCCGTCCGATGCCGCGCGATCCGCCGGTGACGACTGCGACCCGATCGTCGATACGCATGACCACTCCAATTAGTCGATTCTATGGATAGTCCACAGCATCGACTAGTTTGGTAGAGAGTGTCAACTGTCCAGGTAGTAGACTGCCTGCCATGGCCGCCACACCCGATGACGAACTCGTCGAGACGCTGATCGGCGTCTTCATGGAGATCGACGGCCTGTTCAGCACGGCGAGCCGCCGACTGGGACTAACCCCCCAGCAAGCGCAACTGCTGTGCTTCGCCCAACATCTGCAGCCATCTTTCGGCGAGCTCGCGACCCTGCTGCACTGCGACAAGACCAACATCACCGGCCTGGTCGACCGGCTTCAGCGACGCGGCTTGCTCACCCGCGAAAGCGACCCCAACGACCGCCGGATGACCCGCGTCCACCTCACCCCCCAGGGCGAGGCGGTCACCGGCCAGTTCCAGCAGGCCATCAACACCACCCTGACCACCCGCTTCAGTTCCTGGCCCAGCACCCAACGCGACAGCCTCGTCCGCTTGCTCCAATCCGCCACGACAGCACTACGTCCCTGATCTCAGCGGTCACCTCCGGCCCCAACACGCCACCAGCCCCGCAAAGCCGATCACGCCGAATCGCCACCGCACCGCGTACCTCACCATGAAGCCGGAACCACACCCCCTTTACACCGGACTCCGGACGCCACCAAGAAACGCGACCATCCAAGGTCTCGAGCAGAAGCTCCCGAGGGTTGAACCGAGGGCTCGCGGGGCCTGGTCACCGGGGCGTGATTTGCCGGGGGTAGTGCTGGGTCTACCTGAGTTCTCGCTCCTGCGCCCATGTGCTGCGATCCTCGCGCCGGTTGGATCAAGGCATGACATCGACAGATATGGTCCAGTTGTGGTCGGTGAGCAGGGTCTACGGCTCCGGCGACCAGGCCGTGGCGGCACTGGACGGCGTGACCACAGGATTCGCGCCCGGCACCTTCACCGCGGTGATGGGCCCGTCCGGCTCGGGCAAGTCCAGGTTGCTGCACTGCACCGGGCGCGACCGGCCCAGCGACGGCAACGTGGTCATTGACGGCACCGCGGTCATCGGCCTCTGCCTCCTGCTCGCCGTCGCCGCCTCGGTCATCCCGGCCAGAACCGCGCTCCAACCCTCCCGGTAGCGACGAGCCGTACTGGGCAAGCGAGCTCACTCAGAGGACGTCGTACATCACCGTGGCCTGAGAGCTGCCAATCGGGTCGTGCGCAGGCAACGTATCGATCCGACATGACACCTACGACGACACAGTCCCAGTGTGGGGCAGTGCTGCTACTTCTCACCGACGGAATCATGCTCCACGCGCGGCCGGCCGCCGACGCCGGCGGCGGCCAGGCCCTGGTGTACGACGGACACGCCGTCGACCGCCCGGGTGAACAGCGGCCGTATCGAGCCGCTGTGAGCGGGCCGATCAGCCCTGGACACACCCCTTGATCATCACACCGACCCCGCATCACCTCGATCCGGGGCCGGCCTCATGCAGCACCCCTGCTAGCACCCGATCGGGGCTCTGACCAGGCCGCCAGCAGCTAGCACCCGAGCTCGCGCGGCCCAGGCAGATGCGGCGGGCCGGGCCGAAGATGCCGCCGACCTTGCCCGGGTCTCCACGTCGACGCAGGTCAGCGGCATAGCCGTTGGAAATTTCTGCATTACTCCCGGGACCTCCTGTCCGCCGTGGGTTCACGGAGAGTGAAGGTGCTTCATCCAGGCCAGCACCGATCAGAGGAACCCGGAAACTCACGTGAACCGACACATCTGCCCCCAGCCTTCTGCTCCTCAGCGCGAACACGTATAGTGAGGCTACTTGCACTCAGTGTCACCATCGAGTGGATGTGGCCCGAATCTGGAGTACGCGCCGCGCCGGTCGGTGAACGTCCGGCGAGTGGTGTGTCCCGCCCGCCGGCGGAAGGTGATCATCGGAGAGGCGCACCCGAGGAAAGGGGATAGTTCGTGAGTCGTGCACTGATCATCGTCGATGTGCAGAAGGACTTCTGCGAGGGCGGCAGCGTTCCGGTGAAGGGCGGCGCGGATCGAGCCGCCGCCATCGCCGAGCTGGTCCGGCGCGCCGAGGGGCAGTACGCCTTCGTCGTCGCGACGCGTGACCACCACATCGATCCGGGCGCCCACTTCTCCGACAACCCCGACTTCCAGGACTCCTTCCCTGTGCATTGCGTCGTGGGTAGCGAGGGAGGCGAGTTCCATCCGGATTTCGCGCCCGCCGTCGAGTCCGGGCACGTCGACGAGGTCTTCTTCAAAGGCGCCCACTCCGCCTCCAAGAGCGGTTTCGAGGGCTCGACCCAGGACGGCACGACACTGTCCGCCTGGCTGAAGGCCCGTGACATCGCCGACCTCGATGTCGTCGGCATTGCGACCGATCACTGCGTGAAGGCCACGGCACTGGACGGAGCGCGCGCGGGCTTCACGGTGCGGGTCCTGCTCGACTACACCGCCGGCGTCGCTGCCGACACCACGCGCACCGCACTGGACGAACTGCGCAGGGCCGGTGTCGCTCTGAGCGGCGAACCTGTCGTCGCCTGAACGGGCCGGTCCGGCCTGTTCGCCGGCGGTTCAGATGACCCCGCAGATCAGTTCTTGGCGTTACCGCCCGCGAGGAGAGTCCCAGGGCCCTGGCACGCCTGGGCGTTCCGGCGTGGCCCGCATCCGCATGGGGTCTCGGCCGTAATGGCGGAAAATCCACCGGATATAGCCTCCTGACCTGCTCCGATGTGAGGGCGCCGCGGGATCAGTGTGCCGGTTGGCAGATGCGGCGGGCCGAGCCGAAGATGCCGCTGACCTTGCCCGGGTCTCCACGTCCACGGAGAAGCGCCTCGTTGGAGCCGGGCGGGCCGGGCCGCACGGTGGCGCGAGGCTGGAAGCCGTCCTGCTCGCGCATCACGATCTCGTGGATGAACGGCGAAGCCTGATCATCAGGCAACGGAAACGCGACCGGTGTCGCGTTCCTCCGCCCGGCGCCGACACCTCCACGGGACTGCTTGGTCCATGAGGCACGGACCCACTGAACCACTGTCTCCACCCCGTGATCATCGACCATGGCGGTCGGTAGGGAAAGCTCCGGAGGACGACGTGCTGATGTCGGGGTCGTTCCGATGGTCGCGGATGACGACGGTTCCAGGCCCGTCCGCCGCGGCACAGTACGGCCCGTGGACGTCGAGGCCGCCCAGGTCGGCCGGGAACGCGGCGCCCGGCGGAAGGCCCTGCGCGTCGAGGGCGAAGGTGATCCGGGTACCGCTTCCGGTGGGCGGATCGAACCGCTGCACCGCGGCACGAGGCCGGAGACCGGCGAGTCCTTGGCTGAAGCCCCGGCGGTCGCACCACATTTCGACGGTCGTCGTTTCGCAGAGCGTCGCGATGGCTGCCAGGAGCCACCACTCGGGGCCGATCAGGGAGTCGTAGTAGCCAAGGGGCGGCGAGTCCGGCCAGGTGTGCTGCTGGTTGATCGTCACTCTGAAGCGGAGTCCGCCGAGGATTTCGATCACAGAGGTCAGCGAGTGCTCCTCTGCAACGCTTGTCGCCGGGTGCAGTGCGTGCCGAGCCGCAGCAGACAGGAGCATGATCGGCAGTCTCGGGTCGTCCAGTCCGACGCCGAAGTACATGCCGGGCCACTCGCGGACCGCTGCGTCGAACTCGAGCACGGTGATGTCGGTCGCACTGTACTCATGCTTCACCACAGACCACACGCTACCCGTCGGCGGCCGATCAGCGCGTTCCATCGCCGAGTTGAAACGGACCTTCACCGCCGAACGGGCCGCCCATGCTCACACCGTCGCTGAAGCCCACGGCCGCCCGCCCCGTCGCCCACCCGCAGACAAGATCGAACACGCTCGGCTCCGCAAAGCCCAAGGCGACTCCCCCGGCGTCATCGCCACCAAGACCGGCATCCCCACAACCTCACTGCACCGCTAGAGATCTTTAACGGTGCGGGTTACGTCCGGTCGTGACGGGTGTCGTGGGCCGCGCTATGCCGGAAGAATGAGGTATCCCGATGGCGGTGGATTGACGGCCGTGGAACGGGCTCGGCGTGAGCAAGTCCGGCTCGCAGCCGCTGACCTGATCGAAGCCGGGGCCAGTGACCGGGAGGTCGCCCGGCGGTTCACGGTGACCCGGATGTCGGCGAATCGCTGGCGACGGGCATTGGCTTTAGGCGGTCGGCAGGCCTTGGCCTCCAGTGGCCCCGGCGGCGCCCGTTGCAAGCTCGATCCGGGACAACTCCGCGTTCTGGAGACGGTGCTGGATGCCGGACCGGTCGCGTCCGGCTGGAGTGACCAGTGCTGGACGCTGGTCCGGATCGCCGAGATTGTGCTCCGCCGGTTCGGCGTCGAGTACACCCTGGCCGGGCTCGACCTGCTGCTGCACCGCATCGGCTGGAGTGTGCAGGTGCCCTCCCGCAAGGCCACCGAGCGGGACGAGGCGAAGATCGCCGCCTGGAAGGACGAGCAGTGGCCCCTCATAAAAAGGAAGGCGGCGGACTTGGGCGCCTGGCTCTGCTTCGAGGACGAGGCCGGCCAGGGCCTGAGGCCGCCCAAGGGTCGCACCTGGGGCCGACGGGGCCACACCCCGGTGGTGCGGGTTTCGGCCGCAGGCACCAAACGCGTCTCCATGGCAGCGCTGATCTGCACCAAGGCCGGCCGCAGATCACGGCTGATCTACCGCATCCACCTCGACCGCGGTCCCGCTAAAGGCCGTCGCAAGGGCTTCACCGAGACCGACTACGCCCACCTGCTGGATGCCGCGCACCAGCAGCTCGGCGGCGCCATCGTCCTGGTCTGGGACAACTTGAACACGCACGTCAGCCGCGCCATGCACGAGCTGATCGCCGCCCGATTATGGCTGACCGTCTATCAGCTGCCGCCGTACGCTCCCGAGCTCAACCCCGTCGAGGGCGTGTGGTCGCACCTGAAGAGGTCGCTGGCCAACCTCACGAAACACAGCCTCGAGCAGCTCACCGCGCTGGTGAAGACACGGCTCAAACGCATGCAGTACCACTCCCGCCTCCTCCAGGGTCTCATCGCCAAGACCGGGCTCGACCTCCAACTGTGACTCAGCGCCGTACTTGGATCTGACCGCGCTTCGGTGCCTCCTACGCCGGGGCACGTACCTGGGGGCACCTGCACCAGGCGGAGGCTTCATGAAAGCGCGGCCAAGCCCCCGGACGGAAGGGCTCATCCGAGTGCGGGATCGAGACGCCCAGGCGGATCAGGTCTCGATGACCAGACGCTCGATCAGGTCGTCGCGGAGGGCGAACTGATAGCGCAGGTCGACACTGCCTCCAGGGAAGTTGCCTTCAAGGTGGTGTGTGGCGACGTAGTGGGTCGGATCAGTCTGCTGCGCATCGGTGAGCTCGATGGTGTAGGTGAATTCGGTGGCGGAGCGGTTCAGCCACTGTTCGATTGCCGTGGCGCCCTGGTACGTCCTGCCGTCGTCGGTCACGGTGGCGTCGCTGGTGAAGGCGGTGACTGCGGTGGCGGTGTCGTGGTCTTTGTGGGCCCTCAGGTAGCGTGTGATCGTCTTGGGCAAGTCGCTCGGGGCGATGGTGTGGGGCTGATGGCTCGGCATGACGGTCCTCTTGACTGGGGCTCAGACGGTGGGGGTGGTGCCGCCATCGATGACGTGTTCGGCGCCGACGATGGCCGAGGCGCGGTCGGAGACGAGGAAAGCGACGAGTTCAGCAACTTCCTCCGGTCGGTTGGGGCGGCCGAGGGGAATGCCGCCGAGCGAGTCCATGAGCCGCCCCAGGGCGGCTTCCTGGGTGACGCCGGCCTCCTGGGCGATCCGGGCGACCAGGTTGTCGGCGGCGGTGGTCTGGATGAAGCCCGGAGAAACGGTGTTGACACGGATACCATGTGGGGCGACCTCGTTGGCCAGGCCCTTGCTGTAGGTGGTCAGCGCCGCTTTGGCTGCTGCGTAGGCCAGGGTGCCGTTCCACAGTGGCATGCGGCGCTGGATCGAGGTGACGTGCAGGATCACGCCCTTGCCGCTCGCGATCATGCCAGGCAAAAGGCCGCGGTCCAGGCGGACGGCGGCCAGCAGGTTCACGTTGAGCTCCTTTGCCCAGTCCTCCTCGCCGAGCGCCGCGAATCCGCCGGCCGGCGCCTCGGAGCCGCCGAGTGTGTGGACCAGGACGTCGACACCTTCCAGGCGTGCTCCCACTTCGGCGATCACCCGGTCGGCCCCTTCGGCGGTCGACAGGTCGGCGGCGATGAAGGTCTTATCCTCGACCTTGTCGGGGCGGCTGCGGGCGGTGACAAGCACGTCGGCGCCTGCCTCGGCGAGCCGCCGGGCGATGGCGGCTCCAGTGCCCTTGGTGCCGCCGGTGACCAGGGCGCGGCGGCCTTCGAGTGATTCGTTGATGGGGCTGGTCATGGTGTCTTCCGATCCCTGGTGCGCACGTACGGCGCGACGCTCGGTTACTGCTAAACTAGAAGCTACTGACTTCGACTTTAGCAGTAACCGAAGGGATGGTTACCGTGGCGAGCCGCATCAGGCTGGAGGACCGGGAGTGCCCGCTGTCCACGACGGTGGAGCATGTCGGCGAGTGGTGGACGCTGCTGATCCTCCACGACGCCTTCGACGGCTACACCCGCTTCGATCAGTTCCATGAGAACCTGGGCATCTCCTCGAGCATGCTCTCGGCCCGCCTGAAGTCCCTCGTGACGGACGGATTGCTGGAGCGTCGGCCTTACCAGACCAACCCGGTCCGCCGCGAGTACGTGCTGACCGACCTCGGGCGCTCCCTGCGCCCGGTGATCGTCGCCCTGGCCGCGTGGGGCAATTCCCGGCTGGAGCCGCACGAACGCAGCATGATTCTCGTCGACGCGGAAAGCGGCGAGGAGGTCGAGCCCGTGGTCGTTGACGCCAGGACCGGCCGCCGACTCGACGACAGCCATGCCTACGTCTTCGCAGCGGGTCCTGCGGCCAGCGACGCCATGCGCAACCGCTACGCCCACGGGCGACCAGCGGTCCCAACGGCGGGTACGTAGGCGGGCCACGGACCGCTCGCCCGCATCCCGAGCCATCGCACAGCCTGTATCCGCCCGGTGCCGAGATCCGGGTATGCCGCGCGCCGTGCTCGTCACGCAACCGCGGTCAGGACCAGGTAGAACGCTCAGTCACGCCAACCGCTTTAACGTCAGCCGTTAAAGATCTCTAGCTCACCGCCGATCAGGATCATCCACGCCTCCCTGTCCACCGACATCCGCTACCAGTCGACCACCGAGGTCATCGACCCGCGCCGGCAGAACCACCGGGCCGAGAACGACGGACTCTGACCGGCACGTCCTTGGCGGCTCCGGCCAGGTTCCCGCCCAGGTCAGCTGTCCGCCATGGCCGGCCGTACCGGTGCGAAGGTCGCCTGACCGGCGCGGCGGAAGCACCAGAGGCGACGGCCGAGTGCGACCGCCCCGAGCACGCAGCAGGTGAGGCAGAAGAGCGCCAGCAGCGGCAGCAGCCAGGCGGTGATGATCCAGTACTGGAAGCTGAACGCCCCCCAGATCAGCGTCGGCAGCACGGCGCCCAGCACCGTCACCAGAGCAAGGGGCACGAGCCGCAGAACCAGCATCGGCCGGCGCGCCGCGCGGCGTCGCGAGGCCCAGCGACGCGCTCGGACGACTGCGGTGACCAGCAGTGCGGCCATCCCCACCGTGAGCCCGAGCAGGACCGCGTTCACGACGGTGAGCGGGTTGCTCATCGGCGTTGCCGGTGCCCCGATCCGTTCGGCGAGAAGGTTGGTCGAGAGCAGGCTGGGATCGCCGCCGCTGTTGGTGAGGACGAGGGCGGCCACACCGGTCTTGGGCGAGAAGACCATGTCCCCGGTCCACGTCGCCAGTGTTCCGCCGTGGCCGATCACCGACGGCGGGGCGCCTGCCGTGACGGGGCGGGCCTGCCAGCCGAGGGCATAGTCGCCGGCCTCCGGCTGGACGGTGTGCAACTCGGCCAGGGAGCCGGCACTCAGCAGGTCCGCACCGAGGCTTCCCTGGTTGAACCGCAGCCACCGCACCATGTCGTCCAGGGTCGAGATCACCCCGCCGTTGCCGACGCAGATCCCCGGCATCTCCGGTGCCGCGACGGCCACCCCGAGGACGACCTCGTACGCGGACGGCAGGCCCTCGGCACGATCGGAACACCCCAGCGTCGAGCTGGTGCCGGTCATGCCCAGCGGCGTGAACAGCTCGGTGTGGAGGAAGGCGTCGAAGGACTTGCCCGACACCACCTCGACGATCCTCGCCGCGATCGAGTAGTTGGTGTTGTGGTACTCCGAGCGGGTGCCCGGATCGGCGGCCAGGGTCTTGTCGGCCAGCCTGGCCACGACTTCCTGCGCGCCGCGCGGGGGCGGGAACACGTACTCGTTGTTCGTGCTGTTCGACAGCCCCGAGGTGTGGCTGAGGATCTGGCGCACGGTGATCCAGGTGAAGCGGGGATCGGCCATCCTGAAGTCGGGCAGGACCTTGACGACCGAGTCGTCCAGGGAGATGCGGTCACGGTCGACCAGCAGCATGATCGCCGCCGCCGTCATCGACTTGCTCATCGACGCGATCCGGAACCGTGTCCGAGCCGTCACCGCATTGCCGTCCCCGTCCCGGCCGCGGACGATCGCCTCGACCGACGACCCGTCGATCACGGCCGCCGCGACACCCGGCGTGCCGTAGACGGAGCGGTAGTCGTCGACCAGCCGTTCGCCGGTGGCATGGGCCGGTACCGTCCAGCCGAGCAGCACGGCGACGAGCACACCGCCGAGGACGATGAGGGAGGTGACACGAGCGAAGCGCAGACGTAGGAAATGCACGACGTCGAACCTAGGCCGGGCGTCACCGGCCGACATCACCCGAAGGGGTGAGCCGGGACCACCCGGCAGGATGGAATCTCAGTCAGGCAGTTCGCTGCGACCGACGAGCCCGTTCTCGTACGCGTGGATCACCGCGTGCACGCGGTCGCGCAGGTTCAGTTTCTGCAGGACGGCCCGGACGTGCGACTTCACCGTGTTCTCGCTCAGCACCAGTTCCGCGCAGATCTCGCTGTTGGACCTGCCGCGGGCGAGCAGGCCGAAGATCTCGACCTCGCGCGGGGTGAGGCCGTCCAGGGCTGCCGTCCTCCGCATCGGCACCTGCCGTACGAGATCGAGAATCGTCGCGGCCACCCCCGGGGCCAGCGCCGACGTCCCGGAGGCGACGTCACACACGGCCTGGGCCAGGGCGGCGGGCCGGACGTCCTTGGTCAGGTAGCCGCTCGCACCGGCCCGGATCGCAGCCACGACCAGTTCGTCATCATCGAACGTCGTCAGCATGAGCACCCGGGTCGCCGGTGCGATCCTGACGATCTCCGCCGTGGCGGCGACCCCGTCCATGCGCGGCATGCGGATGTCCATCAGTACCACGTCCAGGCGGTGCTGCCGGACGACCTCGATCGCGTCGCTGCCGTTCGCGACGTCGTGCGTGACCTCGATGCGTTCGTCGGCCGACAGCACCGTACGGAGCGAGGCCCGCAGCAACTCCTGATCGTCGACGAGCATGACGCGAATCCCGGTCATGTCCCCTCCTTCGTGGGGAGCCGCGCCCGCAGCACCCACCCGTCGTCCCCGTCGTCGATCGACAGGGTGCCGCCTGCGGTACGCACACGTTCCTCGATCCCCATCAAGCCGGTCCCCTGGCTGCCGACGTCGCGAAGCGCCTTGCCGCCGTCGTCGCGCACCTCCACCACCACCTCGGCCGGGGTCCAGCACACGCGAACGGTCACCGCGACCGGTGGCTCGAGGTGGCGCAGCGCGTTGGTGATGCCCTCCTGCACGGTACGGACCGCCGCGACCTCGGCACTGAGGCTCAGTGGCCGTCGCTCACCCACCTCCGCGAACGTCACCGCATGGAGCGGGCTCGCCGCCGAGGCCACGAGGTCAGGGAGGGCATCGAGCGAGATCGGGACATCTCTGGGCCGGGCGTCGACGCGCGGCGCCACGGTGGCCGGGCCCAAGGTGGCCAGCATCGCTCGCAGACCTTGGTGGGCGTCCCGGCCGGCCTCGGCGATGGCGCCGAGTTCGCTGCGGGTCGCCGGATCCGCCGTCGTCACCGCCGCGGCCTCGATCCGCGCGACCATGACGGTGACCGTGTGGGCGATCACGTCGTGCAGGTCGCGGCGGATGCTGGCCCGTTCGTCCGCGACCGCCGCGGCCAGTCGTTCGCTCTCGGCTCGTCGGCCGGCCTCGCGCCTGCGGCGTAGCAGCAGGGCCGCAAGCCACACACCGCCGACCACGAGCATCAGCAGCCCGCCCTCGACCAGGCGGGTCCATCCAGGGACGTCAGAGGGCATCCGGGACCACGCCACCAACTCGGTGAGGACGATCCCGAGAGCGGCGACGGCCAACGCGGCCACCGAGGCCCTGACCGAGACCCGGGTGGTCAGCCGCCACAACGTCAGGAGGAAGCACGCAGCCGAGGGCAGCATGGTCGGTGACCAACCCAGGAAGGGCGTCGTCACCAGGACGAGCATGGCCATTGCGCCGACCGCGTAACCTGCCCACGGCCGTCGATGGGCCACCGCCGCTCCCACATGCAGCAGGACGGCAGCACCCGCCGCGGCGAAGATCTGCCACAGGTCCACGCCGAGGTGCCAGACGCCCGCCAGGATGAGCACCGTCAGGAGAGCCATGACCACATGCGCCACCAGCGTCGTCGCCGCCCATGTGCTCCGGCGCTGGGAGGCTGTCACGGTCGTCGTCTCCCGGTGGGCTCGTGGTGGAGAGCCGTACCTGGCTCGACGTGCCACAGGATAGCCAGCAGCGGGCAGGCCGATCCTGGCGCCCCGCCACGAACCCGCCGGCGAAGCCCGTCGATGAGCTGCCTCATCGAACGCCGCGACATCCGCAGCCTTTACGACGCCGAGCTCGTCGCCTTCTTCATGCAGCAGCTCATGGGATGAGGCCGCGCCGGGATCCGGAGTCGGATCCCGGCGCGTCAGCTCAGTACACCTCGCTGTTGTTGTTGTTTATCTCGTCGAGGGCGCGGATCGCGTCACTGTAGGTGCCGGTGTTGCCCTCCACCGGGAGCGCCAGCGTGCTGATCCCGAACAGGGCGGCGCCGCGGACGTTGCGGAGGTCGTGCCGGTCGGCCGTCTCGGAACTGATGACCGTCGAGGCGTTGATCCTCCTGGTCGCCAGGTTGAAGTACGTCCCGAGCAGCTGAACGCGCAGGATGCCCACGTGCGGCGGCCCGGGCGAGAACACCGCCGTGACCTCGGCGGCCGACAGCGCGCCGTCGCCTCCGGTGTCGAAGCGCTGGTCGGTCGCCTGGATCCGGGCCAGGATCTCGGCGGTCCACTCCTGCTCGTGCGTCCTCCAGTACCCCTGGCTGCGCGGGTTGCGCGTGGCAGGCACCTCGGTGATCTCGGTGGTCGCCGACGCCTTCACCGGCTCGTAGGTGCAGCCGTTCCCGTTGGTGAAGGTCAGCGTCGCCGCGTTGGTGATCTCGGCGCCGGGCAGGAAGAGCAGGCTCGGCCGGGCGGTGTACTCGATCGTCTTCTCGCCCGACCCACCGGCCGCGGCGCCGATCTGCCAGGTGAGCGTGGTCGTACCGTCGGCGTTCCGCACCACCGTCGTCGGCTGGGGTCCCGCTCCGGTGTCCAGGGCCTTGCTGTAGTAGACGTCCTTCGGCAGTACGTCGGTGACGACGACCCCGGAGGCGTCCCCGCTGCCCGTGTTCTCGTAGCTGATCCGGTACGTGATCGCCTCGCCCGCGTTCACCCGGGCCGTGGCGGTCTTCCCGGCGGTCAGCTTCGGCGCGTGGACGGTGGTGGTCAGCGAGTCCTCGCCGGTGACCCGGTTGCCTATCATGTCCTCGCCGCCGGCGGACGCCTCGCGGGTCAGGACGGTCCCGTCGGCGGTGTCGCAGGGCACCTCGACGGTCGCGGTGCGCGAGAGCGAGCGGCCGACGACGAGCGTGTCCACGTCCTCGGTGCCCAGCCGGGTCTGCAGGGACGGGCCGCGGCCGGGGTTGGCGAGCGTGGTGGCGTAGGTCAGCGTGTCGCCGGGGGTGGCGTCGGCCGGTCCGGTGAGATCCACCTTGAGCTCGGGCTTCACGAGGGTGGCCAGGTTGGCGCGGGCCGCCTGGATGATGTCCCAGTCCGGCTCGTTCTCGGTGGGGGTGCCGGCCGTACGGAAGTTCTCCCTGGTGCGGAAGCCGTAGTCGAGCCGGTTCCAGTCCTCGAAGCCGTCGAGGCGGCTGAGGAGCGGCGGCTCGCCGGGGTCCCAGTCGCCGTCGTTGTTGAGGTCGTTGCCGGTGTCGTCGTTGATGTTGGCCGAGACGTTCGCGTTCGCCGGTGATGGGCAGGTCACGCCGGTCATGCCGCCGACGCCGTCCCAGTCCATCCAGCCCAGGGCGGGGATGCCGTTGCCCTGGCACTCGTCCAGCCCGGGGGGAAGCACCTCGTTCAGAGGGGCGACCGCGATCCGGGAGTAGTCGCAGCCTCCGGGCAGACCGGCCGCGGCCACCGCGGTGACGCTGCAGTCCTGCATGGTGTAGTTCATGACGCTCAGGTAGTTGGGCTTGTTGTTGAACTCGTCGCGGCCGCCGTGCTGGAGTCCCAGCGCGTGGCCGAACTCGTGCATGAGCGTGCCGGCCTGCTGGTTCTGGTTGCCGACGGACAGCCCGTTGGCGTTGACGCCCCAGCACTGGTTGCCCGTCGTGCCCCTGGTGCCGCCGAGCGTGACCATGAAGTTGACCGCGGGGATTCCCTTGGCCCAGCCGGTGGTGCAGTCGTTGGTCGCGGCGCGGTAATTGGTCTGGTGGCCGAACAACGCGTAGCGGAAGACGAAGTCGCGGGCGGCGTTCATGTTCTTCAGCGTGAAGAAGTTCGTCCCGGCGCGGCCCGCGGCGCCGTCCCAGTCGATGACCTGGTTGCCCGCCTCGTTGATCTGGTCGCCGCCTCCGCCGTAGTTGCCGAAGGTGCCGACGGCGCCGCCTCCTGCTCTGGGCACGTTCGTGGCCACGCCGGCGGCCTGGCCGTAGAAGCCGCCCATATCGATATGCAGTTGGATGCCCGAGGAGCCGTCGGCGTTCACCACCGGCGCGTCGGCGAAGGACTGCACGACCGCCTGCACCGCGCCCTGGACGGGGCAGTGGTTGTGGTTGGTGCCGAACAGGCAGTCGATCTCCAGGTAGAGGTCCTTGCGCCGGAAGTTGGCGCCCATCGCGGGCAGGTCCACGTCGATGGTGGCGTCGCCGTCAGCGTTGTAGCCCCAGCGCTCCCACCCGTCGAGCAGGAAGTCGCCGTCGGTGTCGCCGTTGCTGGAATCGATGCTGATGTCGAAGCACACCTTGACGCGGGGCTCGTCGTCATCGCCGCCGTCGCCGACCGAACAGGACTGCGGCCAGCTGACCTTGTCCTCCTGGCCGGTGTGGTCGATCCACTTGCCGGTGAGATGGTCCACCCGGAAGTCGAGGTTGTTGTCGCCGTTACGCGGGCTGATGTCGCCCAGGTCGTCACCCGAGGTGCTGTCGTGGTCCCAGATCTGGATGCTGACCGGGATGTTCAGCACCGTGTCCGGCACCTGCGCGGGCAGCACCCAGTACGGGGTGACGAGGGACTTGTCGTCCTCGTGCGGCGTCGAGGGATCGTCGTCGCTGCTTCCCGGCGGCTGTTTCTGCCCGTTGATCCACACCTTGGCGTAGAGATCGGCCGGGCCCTCTCCCGCGGCTTCGAGCCCTTCGTTCCTGCAGTTGTCGATGCATTCAACGTGGGTGATGGTGACGGTGACTGTTCGGGTGGCGACGGCCTGGGCCGCCGTGCCCGAGACGAGATTCACCGCCAGCAGGCTGATGAGTCCGGCGAGGGTTGCTAAGAATCTGCTGCTCATGGCGCCCACTGTCACACCCACGGGAAGTGAGCACATGAGTACGGGGTGCTCATTTTTACCGCCGCACGATGAACGGCAAGTCATTCAGCGTGGGCGCCTCCAGGAAACCGAACGCCTACAACCCCGGGCCGCCGCCGACAAGGAGCCCGAACCGTGGCGTGTAGAGGCGCTACGCCGGCTGCGCTCCCCCATCGTGCCCGCCCGGATGCGGTCGCGGGTCATGGCCGCGTCGCCGGAGAGGTCGCTCTTCAGACCGTGCGCCGACACGTTCATCCCGAAATGCTCGCCGAGGGCGTCGCGGCCGAACGGCAGGGTCGGGTTGGTGGAGGACCCGATCACGTTGGGCAGGCCGGCCATGGTGAGCACATCGGGGACGTGGCCGCCACCTCGAGGTGCCCGGAGGCCTCGACCTGGCGTGGGGTCCATCCTTTCCAACCGATGGAGCCTCCATCAATCCCGGCGCGACTCACAACGCCCAATCCGGCTGACCAGCCAAGCGGAGCCGTATCGATCACGAAATATGGGCCAGATCCCATTTTTGAGGCGATATTGACACTCTCTATTCTCCGAGCAAATCGCCCTGCTAATACTTGATCCATGGAGAGCAGCGGCCCCGCGGGCAGGAGCAACAAGTGGCAGGCCATCGCCGCCGTGTTGGCCGCGCTGGCCGCAGTAGCCACCGCTACAGTTGGCGTCTTTGCCTATGTGGATGGACGGCCGTCCAGTCCCACATCGTTTGAAGGCACCTGGCGGGCAACGGAGAATGACCGGCCCGGAGGGAGCAGCCTAGCCCTGACGATCAGCAAGGACGGCGACTCCTACGACATCACCCTCGACGACGATTTCGCAGGCGGGGAATGGTGTCATGGCCAGAAGGTACGTCTTTCCGGACACGGAAGAAAATCCGGTGACATGCTGGCGGTTGCCTATACCTTTCCCTGTCCAACCGAGTCCACCAGGTCGGTTGAGGCGTCCTACCGTCATCGTTCGGACAGTGACACTTTGGTGGACAATGACAACCTCGTGTGGGAGCGAGATTAGCGTGCCCGCGGCCCGAGCGACCTGCATCTGCTTAGCGGGCGGTTCGAGAGTCGATGTCCGGGATTCCGTCATTCTGGCTGGCGGGCTCGGTTGTGCTGGGAGGGCCGGGTGAGTGAGCGCACGCTGCTGGACCGCCTCGCCGCTCGGGGTGCGCGACTTCGAACACCACCCTGCCGGCTCCGAATGGCGCGTGTACCGGGCGATGACCGACGTGATGACCCGACGCCTGACCGGCACCTCCACCCCGACCTGGCGCGGCGCATGACCAGTCCCGACGCCGGCTCCGACCCGGGCACCTGGCTGCTCGGGTAGATCGACACGCGCGAGGCGGCCATCCCCAGAACACCGAGAACATCCGGTCCTAGCTGAAGCGCCCGATCAGCAAGGGCATCCTCGGTGAAGCCGGGCCGGGATTGTTCGCTCAGCCGCGTCCGTAGCCCGGCAGCGAGCCCCCTGATGAGCTCGCCTCACCCCACGCCAACGACGAAAGGAACGTCAACTCTCGAACCGCCCTCTCAGGAGTACCAGTCGCCGGCGATCTCGTGGATCATCTTGCCGTTGCCGCGGGTGGCCACGCCCAACGTGAGAACGGCCGTGATGGACTTGGGGTCGTTGAGCATGCTGAAGACGTGGAACGAACCGCCGTCCGCGGTGCGGAAGCCGTACGGTCGGCTGTAGGAGTGGTAACCCATGTACATCCCCTTGGAGACGATGCGGTAGGCGCGCCTGCTGTAGTTGTCCTTGGCCAGCCGGTAGCCGTTCCTGCCCTCCTGGTCGTGGATGTCGTAGTCCCAGAAAACCATGTACTCCTGGGCGACGAGCCTGCCGAAGACCCCCGGCATGGCCGTGACGTAGCCCTCGGCGTCCCGCCGCGGCTCGGGCATCCGCTGGCCGTAGTGCAGCGGGCTCTTGGCCGCCAGCCGGAACCCGCCGCCCGTGGGCCGCCAGAACGTCAGGATGTGCGCCCGGTCCTGGCCCGCGTAAGTGGCCTGGAGCAGGAACCACTGCCCGTCGGGCATGGTCTGCTCACGGGGCACGTAGTAGACCTGGCCGGTCAGCCGGATCGGCTTGCGGATCTTGCGCTTGTCGCCGTCCTCCACCGCCCCCCGGTCGATGACCGCCTCATGCCTGGTGCCGTCCCAGAACAGCTCGTCGATCGCGGCCGGATCGTCCCACCAGGCGCGGTTCCGCACCGTTCGGTTGTGCTTGGCCAGCCAGTCGGCGGCGGCCCGCTTGGCGTCGGCGATGGTGAGGCCTGCGGAGGGCGACGGCGACGGCGTGGCCTGCGGAGTGGCGGTGGAGGTGGCGGGGGATGACGTGCCGGCCGAGGCGGACGGCCGGTCCTTGCCGGTGGGCAGGGTCAGCGGCGGCAGCATTCCGCAGCCTGCGAGAGTTGCCGCCAGGACGGCGAGGACCGGTGCCGTGCGCACAGTGCTGGAGCCCTTCGTGGAACGGTGTTGGGGGTCAGCGACTGTCCGGACACCAGCGTGCCCTCGCGGACGGCGCGCACCGGATGCCTTGTCGCTGCCTCCGGTGATGACCGCCCCCGCGCGCCTCCCGTCGTGGATGGCCGAACCGTACCATCCCGATCTTTCACACATTTCAGGCACCCTGTGCGACTACCTGGCCAACTACGGCCTGAGCTGGCAGCCGGCAACCAACAAAAGCTTCAGTGACGGCCCTCTTCAATGAGCTGCAGCAAGAGGATCGCCTGCACGAGGGCGGTCGCACGATGCGGGCAACAGCGCAGCTTGGTCAGCACCTTCCAGGGCTTCAGGGTCGCGATGACACGCTCCCCGATGGCTCGGATACGGGCATGCGAGCGGTTCACATCCCGCTGCCCGCGAGACAACCAGGGCCGATGGCGATGCCGCTTGAACGGCGTCCGGACCGTGCCGCCCGCTCCTTGATAGCCCTCATGGGTTCCGAACGGGCTCGGTCCAGACGGTGGGCTCCTTTGATATCCCCGGCTCGAAGAGGCCTCAAGACAAGGCGGGAGTCGCCGCCGGGACTGCGCCCGTTCCTGTGTCGCAGACCAATTGTGCGCTTGGATCGGTTCCGTGGTTCGAGCCCGCCAGCGCGGAAGATCCCTCGGTTGTCTCAGGGCGTGCAGCCCTCAACGAAGACGGGGAGCTGTGATGGCCGCCGGGATCACGGACGACTCATCGGATGTCAGACCGCCAGGGCACGGACCGGTGACAACGCCAACACCCGCCCCGATCCCCCTCATGATCGAAACACCCCGCGGCCTCCTGGTCGCCGGGCTTCGTGCGGCCCGTCGGCAGATCTACCCGATCAATCCCATGGCTGTCGCCCGCTGTCGCGAGCGCCACTCAGCCTCGGGCAAGAAGTCCGACCATGCCGACGCGATGGTCCTGGCGAACATCTTGCGCACCGACGCGCACGTGCATCGGCCGCTGCCCGCAGACACCGAACTCGCCCGCTCGATCAAGGTGCTTGCCCGCGCCTGCCAGGACGCGACGTGGAGACGGACCCGTGCAGGAAACAAGCTGCGCTCCCTGCGACGCGAGCACTGTCCCGCGATGCTCCAACGCCGTCGCCGACCACGTGCGGGTGCTGGGTGACGCCGAGAGATGTCTCCTTGAGAACGCAAGTCAGAGCGAGGCTGAGAAGAGCGGACCAGGTAGGTCGTGGACCAGGAAGCATCCGCGCCCGAAGCAGGCAGACCGGGAAGCACGCCGGGGCGGGGAAGGGAGAACTGAGGTCAGGCGATCCAGGCCGGGACGCCGTAGTCTGCGCCGTCGGCGCTCATGGCGCGGGCGCCTGCGGCGGCGGTGACCACGGCGGTGTAACCAGCCTCCGCGTCGGCCGACACCTGGCGGACCGTGCGCGCGGGCATGATCACGGTGTCTCCCGCGGCGACGGTGAACGACTCGCCGCCCAGTTCGACGGTGGCGCCGCCGACGATCCAGGTCCACACCTGCTCGACGTCGAAGTCGTGCACAGGGCCCGCAGCGCCGGGCTGCGCATCGACCCGCCACACGGAGCGGCTCGCACCACCCTGGGTCGGCGAGGCGAAAGTGGTCATGACGCCGCTGGGGGTTTCGGAACGGCGGGCTTCGGCATTGCGGATGACGGTCAAGGCGATGACTCTCGTTAAGATGGACAATGAAGTTGTCTAAAACAGTAAATGAGGTTGTCTATCGTGTCAAGTGATCCGCCCGGCTTCGAGCTTCCGCTCCGCCTCCTGATGGGCTTCCGTGTGATCATCGACGAGCTGAACGCCGAACTGGCCCGCCAAGGGCACCCCCACACCCGTCCGATGTACGGCTTCGTCATGCAGTCCATCGGCAACGGCACCACGGCCGTGGAGCTCGGCCGCACCCTGGGTGTGTCGAAGCAGGCCGCGGGCAAGACGATCGAGACCCTCGAACGCCTCGGCTACGTAGAACGCAGCGTGGATCCCCAGGACACGCGTCGGAAGATCGTCCGCCTGACGCCGTGGGGCATCGACGCCCTCACCCGCTCCGCCCGCATCTTCGACCAACTACGCCAACAATGGGCGGACCGGCTCGGCGCCGACCGTCTCCGCGCCCTGGAGTCCGACCTCCGCAAGGTCACCCCGCCCGACTTCTTCCGCCTCGACCTCCCGGGCTGGTTCGGCACGATCTAGTGCTGCGGACCGGAATGATCACCGGGTTGCGTGATGGTTTCAGGCTGCGGGCGTGAGTGGTCGGCCGCCCCAGCGGATGCCCTTCTATTCAACGGTGACAGCCTGATGCTGAGCCGCGGTCAAGCGGCGTGGTGGTATTCGTTGATCGTGCCTGCGACGACGGGTCTTCTGCGGATGGATCGCAGGTCGTTGAGGTGGGTCACGTCGCGGGCGGGCTGCGTTGCGGTGTCCGGGCTAGTTGTTTCCGGGACTGGTGCGGCCGGTGCTCGTTGTAGTGGTTCAAGTACTGGCGGAGCACAAGGGCCAGACGGCGTTTACTGAGGATCAGGAGTTCGCGGCGCAGGGTGCCGATGCGCCCGTCACCGTTGCTGTGCAGGATCGTCGTGCTCTGCACCCAGCGATCCACGTCTTCCGGGCGAAGCCCTTCGCGCAGGTAGGAGTCCACGCGTACCGGCCACGCCTCCCCCGCCCTGTAGGGCGTACGGCTCCCCCAGGGATCGGCGATCCTGTCCACTCGTGACATACGCCCTCCGACGTCGCATGGTTCCGGAACGCATGCCCTGAGGTGCCGCGCCCATACCTACTTCCGGCCACGCGGCCGAGCCCAGCCACGCTGCCGGATGCCGGGCCAGATGTTCGACCTGTCCGAGATCGGTCGCCGTCCTATACGGCTCGCGCGCAGCCATGGTCACACGCCGCTACCCGGAGCGGTCCGGATGGCAGGCACCTACTGCTCCAAGTCGACAGGTGACAGCACGGCGCCGCGACGCAGATCGCCTGTGGATGCCGCCGCCGAAGCCCAGGTGCTCGTTGTGCTCGGGATCGGGGTCGAAGCGGTCGGGGTCGAAGCGGTCGGGATCGGGTTCGTCGCCGCGGCGCAGCCGGAACCGTGACCGGGAACGGATAGGCGAAGTCGTCGACGATGCCGACCCGAGCAGGGCGGACTTGCCGATCCCCGGCTCGCCGCGCACGACCAGGACGCCGCTCGGACCCGACCGCGCCTCCGCCACCAGCCTCGCGACCTCGGCCGGCTCCGTGTCCCGCCCCCGCAACCCGCCCAGAATCTACCGGCTGAGAGAAGGAACTACCGGGAGCCGGCCTCGGCCTGGTCCACCCCGTTGGCTTGGTTCGCAGCTCGTCCACTTGCCGAAGGTGGTCCACGGCGCGCAAGCCGCCGGCGACTGACGCGTGCCCGATTCTCCTGACGGCGCTCTGGCTACACGAGCGTCCCGCCGGAGACGTCCAGGTGGTGCCCGGTCACGTAGCGGCTGTCGCCCGAGGCCAGGAAGGCCACCGTGTCGGCGACGTCCTCCGGCGTGCCCAGCCGGCCCAGCGGCGAAAGTGACGACAGCCAGGCCAGGGCCTCGCCGACCAGGCGTCCCTGGTGCATGTCGGTGTCGATGACGCCGGGTGACACGGTGTTGACGGTGATGCCGCGCGACCCCAGTTGCTTGGCCAGCACCGAGGTGAGCACGTCCAGTGCCGCCTTGGACATGGCATAGTCGATCGCTCCGGGCATGGCCATGCCCCGCGTCAGCATCGTACCGATCGTGATGATCCGGCCGCCGTCACGCAGCCGCAGCAGGCCGAGCTGGGTGATGAAGAACGGCGCCGCGGTGTTGACCGCGAACAGCCGCTGGAAGCCCTCCCGGGTCACGCCCTCGATCTCGGCCTGGCCGCCGAGGATTCCCGCGTTGTTGACCAGGATGTCCAGGCCGTCGGCCTGCGTGTCGAACGCGGCCCACAACGCCTCGGCGTCTCCCGGCACGCCCAGCTCGGCCCGGAGTGCGAAGGCCTGTCCTCCTGCCGCCTCGATGCCCGAGACCGTCTCCTTGGCCGCCGTCTCGTTGCTGCCGTAGTGCACGGCCACCCGGGCGCCCTCCCGTGCCAGCCGAGCGGCGATGGCCCGGCCGATTCCCCTGCTCGCGCCGGTCACCAGCGCCGTCTTGCCGGTCAAGGTCGTCATGATCATGCCTTTCTGTCAAACGGTGTAGGGGGGTGGTGGCCTTGGCGTCGCGCAGCACTCGCGCCCACCAGGTCACCTGGTCCAGGAGGGTCTTGGCGGCGGTGGCGGGCCCGTGCGGGTCCTTGGGCTGTCCGTCACTCCTGAAGGACTCCCACACGCCGTGGAAACTGATCGTGTCCCGCGTGGTGACGGCGTGCAGCTCGGCGAAGACCGCGCGCAGGTGCTCCACCGCCCGTAGGCCTCCCGACCGGCCGCCGTAGGACACGAACGCCACCGGCTTGGCGCGGAACCGCCTGGCCGGCGAACCAGGTGGCCATGGTCGGGCCGATGCGGCCGTCGCGGACGCTGCCGACGATGACGGCCAGCCTGAGCTGCCTATCGGACATGGTGTTCTCCGTTCATCTGTGCGGCCTCTTTCAGGACCGCGAACAGCGTGTTCTCGCTCTGGGATCCGACCAGCGGAGGCAGTCGCTCGATCAGGAAGGCCGGGACGCCGGTGATGCCGAGCCGGCGTACACGCTCGAGCCGGGCGTGCAGTTCGCCGGTCGGCACGCTGTCCATGACGACACCGACCTCGGCGGCCAGCCGGGCCAGGACGGCGGGGTCGCCGATGTGCAGCCCGTCGGTGAAGTGCGCGCGGAAGAGGCGTTCCACCATCGACTCGGCCTTGTGTTGGAGGGCGGCGCTCGCGATCAGACGGTGCGCCTCGAAGGTGCCGGTGGCGATGGCTTTGCCGTACTCGAACCGCAGGCCCTCCAGTGCCGCGTGCGCGGCGAAGCTCGCCGTGCCGGCGGCGGCCTCGGGGCCGAAGGTCTGCTCCAGGACGGCGAGCAACGGCCGCCCTTCGGTGGAGGCACCAGGGGCGAGTTCAAAGGGCAGTAACTCGACCGTCACCGCGACGTCCTCGCTCCGAAGCCGGTCTGCCGCGCGGGTGAAGCGGCTGTAGCCGAGGTAGGAGTGCGCGCAGATGACGTCCAGGGCGATCCCCACATGCACGCTCTGTCGTGTGTCCGGCATGCGGGCCCTCACGCTGCCGCGGTGGCGGGTTCGGCGGGAGTCCGGTCGCGTAGCGGGACCTCGCGGATGAACCAGGAGAGCGCGAACGCGATGACTCCCAGTACGGCCGCGCCGAGCGCCATGGCATGGATGCCGCTGGAGACGGCCAAGTGAGCCACTTCCCGCACGGGTGCCGGGAGCTGCTGGAGCGCCTGTGCCGTCAGCTGACCGGAGGCGATCCGGCTACCGGATTCGGCGCCGAGGCCGGCGATGAGCGTGTCCTGCAGCCGGGTGGTGTACAGGGCGCCGAGCGCGGCCACACCCAGCGAAGCCCCCATCGTGTGCCACAGGGTGACCGAGCCGCTGGCCGCTCCCATGTCACGCGGCTCGGCGCTGTTGACGGTGATGATCGTGGTGCTCTGCATCAGCAGGCCCACTCCTACGCCGCTGATCAGAGTGAGACCCGAGGCGAGCGCCAGGTTGGTGCCGGGCCGCAGGAGGAGCAGCACGAGCATGCCGGCGGAGAAGGCGGCACCGCCGAGGATGGGATAGACCCGGTAGCGGCCGGTGCGGCTGATGAGCTGGCCGGTGCCGATCAGCACGACCACCATGCCGAGCATCGAGGGCAGGATCAGCATGCCGCTGGCGATCGGCGAGGCGCCCTGCACCAGCTGCATGTACTGGGGCAGGAAGGTGGCCGTGACCACCATCCCGACGCCGCCCAGGAAGCGCACGACCTGGGCGAGGGTGAAGTTGCGGTCGGCGAACAGCCGCAGGGGGACGATCGGCTCGGCGGCGCGCCGCTCCACACGTACCAGCGCCAGCAGCGCCACCAGCCCGGCCAGGGCCAGCGCGAGGATCGGAGCAGAATCCCAGGCGTACTGCGTGCCGCCCCAGCTCGCGACCAGACTCAGCGCCACCAACGCGACGGTCAGCAGCAGCGCCCCCAGGTAGTCGATCCTCGCCTTGATCCGCCGCGGCTCCAGCCGTACGGCGGTGCCGATGAGCAGCAAGGCGGCGGCCCCGATGGGGAGATTGACGTAAAACGCCCAACGCCAGCCGAACTGCTCGGCGAACAGGCCGCCGAGCAGCGGTCCGGCGATGAAGGCGATGGGCATCATCGTCCCGAACAGCCCCATCAGCTTGCCGCTCTGCCGGGGTGGCACCAATTCGGCGATGAGCGCCAGGGCGCCCACCATCAGCCCTCCCGCGCCCAGCCCCTGCAGCGCCCGGAAGCCCACGAGCTGGATCATGTCCTGCGACATCCCCGACAGCCCCGACCCCAGCAGGAACAGCACGATCGCGGCCATGTAGACCGGCTTGCGCCCGTACAGGTCACCGACCTTTCCCCAGATCGGCGTCGAGGCGGCCATGCAGATCAGATAGGCCGTCGCCACCCAGGAGAAGTACTCCAGGCCACCGAGATCTCCCACGATCACCGGCAGGGCCGGGCCGAGCATCATGCCGTCCAGCGGGGCCGTGATCATGCCGAGCATCACGCCGATCACGCCTGTGCGAAGCGATCTATCCACGCGTTCCTCCATTCGCGTACTGCGTACTTGAAATGGGACCATAACCATTCAGGTACCATGTACGCAAATGGGGAGAGGGGCGCATGTGGCCGACGAGAAACCGACCAGCATCTGGTTGCAGCCGGAGCGGCAGGAACGCTCCGGGCCGGGGCGGCGCCCCGGCTACAGCCGCGAGCAGATCACCCGGGCGGCCGTTCAGATCGCCGACGCCGAGGGAGTGGAAGCCGCGACCATGCGGCGTATCGCGTGCGAGCTGGGCACCGGCGCCATGTCGCTCTACCGCTACGTGCCCCGGCGCGACGACCTGTTCGATCTCATGATCGACATGGCAATGGGCGAGATCGAGCTCCCCGGCAGCCCCTCAGGTGACTGGCGCTCCGACCTGACGCTGCTGGCCCGGCAGATCCGTACCGCGGGTCTACGTCATCCCTGGCTCATCGCGCTGCTCACCAGCCGGCCGACGCTGGGCCCCAATCTGCTGCGCGTGCACGAGTTCGCGCTCGGCGCGCTCGACGGGACCGGACTCGACATCGACGACATCACCGGCTTCGCCGGCATGCTCAACGACTATGTCCACAGCGCGATCCGCCGCGAAATCGGTTGGATGGAGGAGGCCCGCCGCACCGGCCTGGACCCCGAGCGCTGGAAGCGCGACTACATCGGGCCGTACGTGCGCCAAGTCGTCGTGTCCGGTGCCTTCCCCCTGTTCAGCCGGTCCGTTCTGGACTCCCGCACCGCCCATCTCGCCCCCGTCGAGCGCTTCCAGCATGGGCTCGACCGCATCCTCGACGCCATCGCCGCGCTCATCCGCTCCCGTTGACCAGGAAGATCGTGGCCACCCCTCGGGAGGAGCGGCGGGACCAGGCGAGAGCGGACCGATCGCGTCGACGCCGACACGGACTCTCCTAGCGGGGTCCAAGGTCGCCTTGCCGTCGTCGACGGCGGCCCGTTCACCGTAGGTGAGCGGGACGGCGGCGAGCATACGCTGCAGGTTGTCTTTCGCCTCCACCAGCAGCACGCCGAGCACGAACGCCCCGGGCACCAAGCCGGCTCCGGCGGATGTGACCGCCGCGCTTTCGGTTGCGTGCCGTGCAAGGTCCGGCGGGGGCTGACAGAGCGGTCTCGTCACGCGCGCGCTGCTGCGGCTCGCGGTAACGTCGGAGGCGGGTTCTGAGCGGCGATGTCGCTTTCGGCCCTGGCATGTCGTGCGCGGAATCGGAGGTGATCACGATGCACCCGGTCCCATGACGGCCCCATCCTGGGGCGTCACGGAGCCGAAAGGTGACCGTATGAGCAAGACCGACAAGACCCGGCCCTGGTGGGTGCGGATGGCCGACCGGCCGATGGTGACCTGCCTGCCCGTGCATGATCATCGGTTCGGGCCGTGCACGTTGCCGGACGAGATCACCGCGGAGAGCGCGTCCCTGGGCCACCGCAAGGGCGGCTGCCACTGGGGTGCCCCCGCCTTCTACGTGTTCGGTTGCGGTACCAGGGGTGGGAATCGGGAGTGGTACTCCTTCCGACGGGAGGAGCGTCGGCGCAGCCGTCATCAGGCGCGCCGCGAGCTGCGCGCCTACGACAGCGAAGAGTGAAAGAAGGCGGCGGGCGCTGCTCCGTCCTCGTCGGGCCGATGTGGAACGGGAGCGTCGAGCCATAGCCGACAGCGCTTGATCTTGTGAGGTTTCGTGGGGGTTCCGCTTGGACCCTCCACGAAAGGTCCGCCGCCCTGCGCAACCGGCTCCGCGCCTGCCGATCCAGCTTGCACGGCCACCAACGGCACCTGGCCGATCTGCCTATCGGCGACGGCTGTGAAAGAGGCGTTCGTGTGCCTCGACGTCACGCCTTGATCGACCCTCTGGTCCACCTCTACCTGGTCCGCACGGCGCAACAACGTGACCAGCCCGTACGTGACAGTGAGTCCTCTTCGTGGCCGGCGACTTCCTCGTCCCCCGCCGCACACGAGGAGATCAACATGCAAGCCCGTTCTGGATGGACGCCGCCGAGCGCGGCGTCCGGGCGGCCGCGATCGCGGCCCTGGGCATCATCGGCGGAGAGGCCGTCGGCCTGTTCGACGTGGCGTGGGCTACGGCGGGCAACGTGGCCGCCGGCGCGGCCGTGGTCAGCCTGCTCATGTCCACCGTGGCCGGCTCCGGCGGCGACCCGACGACCCGACGACCCGACGACCGCAGGATTCACGACGAGCACGAGATGGCGGCGCGCTTCGGGCAAGAACACGATGACGCCTCGCTCATCCTCGCAAGGGGTGGATGGAGTGGTCTTTTGCCGCGCATGGGATAAATACGCACAAACGGGTTAAGGATCGACGAGTGGGGAACGAACCTCTCGTTCAGCCGCCTGCTGAGCGGCATCCCGTCGCTTCGTCACTCGATTAGGCCCCGGCTTGTCGGAGGGCGCACACAGGGTCGAAGTGACCCGGAATCGAGGTCATGGATCAGCCGAACGCATCGCCCGCCATACGGGCGTCCACGGCGATGCGTTGGGGGTCGGCACGATCACGTGTCGGCCATGAGACGTGCGGGCGACACACGTCTCCCCTCGAACAGAAGGAGGAGGTCATCCATGACCATCCTCACGGCCGACGTGCGCTTCCATGATGGCTATTCGGTGGTGCGTGTGGCCGGCGAACTTGATGTGAACACGACCTCGACGCTGCTGGACGCCATGGAGACGGCCTTGTCGAATCGGCCCCGCTTCGTCGAGATAGATGTTGCGGCGCTGACGTTCTGCGGCTCCGAGGGGCTGCGTGCGCTGTTGCACGTACAGCGTGCTGCCCTGCAAGCGGGATGCAGACTGCGCCTTTGCCACGTCCATGGTGTGCTCCAGCGGGTGCTGGACGTCACCCAGCTCTACAAGGCATTCACCATCGATCCCGTGCAGGTGCCGCGCTGACCGCGGCCCCGACTCGACCAGCGGTCTTCTGGGGTGAACCGCGTCCGCTCCTCAGCGATCAGGTCAGCCCGCGCGGGATCTCGCGGTCCTCCATGACGCCCCGGTTTACCGGGAGCCGGTGATCGTTTGCGTGAACGGCGCTTTGCCCCGATCTGGAGGACCTCGACGAGGTCGTCCAGCTCGACGTAGCGCGCGACCTCTTCGACCGTCCAGACGTAGGCCACGAAGAAGAGGGCGCCAGTGGGAGCGCGCCTTGAGATGCGCAACCGCCGGCTTCCGTTGAGGCTGATCGGCTCGATCTCGTGGCCATCCGGGGAGCACCACGTCGCATACATAGCGAACTGGACAAATCGTCATATTCTGGACTTAGTGGTGCCCTCGTCGGGGGGAAGCTGCGGGGGCACCGCCGGACCTTCGAGCGCCCCCGGCCAGCAGGGGGCGCTCACGTCCTGAGTCGAGCAGTAGGCAAGCATGTCTTCCAGCGTCACCGGACGAGCACGGCACACCCACCGCCAGTCGAGAGCGGCCCGTTGGAATCGGCGTTCATAGCGCGGTCTTTTCGTGGACGGCGGCTTGGGCGAAGGCGCTGACCCGGGTGGTAGCGCCGGTGGTACGCCAGACCAGCCCCCATTCGAACGGCGGAGCGTCGTCAAAGGGCACGTAGACGACATCGGGACGGGCGTAGTAGCGGACGGCCTGCGCGCCCACGACGAGCATTCCGGCGCCCGCCCCGACCAGAGCGAGTGCTTCCTGGACTGTTTCCGTGGCCTGGCCCTGGCGGATGGGCTTTCCTGAAGGGGTGGTCTGCGGCGCCCGGTCCAGACGCCAGTAGGCGGGCAGGGAGGTGGGCGGCTGCAGGAGGACGCCGCGGGCCAGGTCCTCCAGGCTCACCGAGGCGCGACCGCTGAAGGGGTGTCCGGCGTTGACCGCCAGCATGCGCTGCTCGGTGAACAGGACCGGGCCAGTGGTCAGATCGGGTTCCCTGACAGGAAAGCAGACAATCGCCACGTCCACCTCCTCGGTGCGCAGCCGCTGTAGGAAGTCGGACATGTGCAGTTCGTGCAGCCGGACCTGGCAGTCGGGATGGCGCCCGCGGAACGCGGTGACGGCTTCCAGCGCCACCTGGCCGGCTGCGGCTCCGGCGAACCCGAGGTGCAGCAGGCCGCTGATCCCTCTGGCCGCCGCGATGGCCCGGTCCAGCCCGACCTGGATCTGCGCGTGCGCCGGCGCGAGGTCGTCGTACAGCCTTCGACCGATCGAAGCGAGGGCTACCCGGCGGCTGGTCCGTTCGAACAGCGGGGCGCCGATTCGCCGTTCCAGCTTCTGGATGGTCTGGGTGACGTGCGAGCGCCTGACTTACGTGCCCTTCACCCCGGACGACGCCGCTGTGCTGCTGATCGATCACCAGGTGGGGACGATCGGCTGGGTCGGCTCGGCCGATCACGACGAACTGCGGGCCAACACCGTCCGCCTGGCCAAGACGGTCAAGGCGCTGGGCATGCCGACCGTGCTGACCACCAGCATGGAGGACCAGGTTCAGGGGCCGCTGATCCCCGACCTCGAGCAGATCATGCCCGCGGAGTACTTCGCGCGGATCCAGCGCACAGGAGTGGTCAACGCGATGGCCGACCCCACCTTCGCCGCCGCCGTCAAGAACACCGGTCGCCGACGTCTGATCGTCGCCGGTGTGACCACCGACGTGTGCGTGGTCTACCCGGTCCTCAGCGCGCTCGCCGACGGCTACGAGGTCCAGGTCGTCGTAGATGCCTCCGGGTCGCTCAGCCCGGTCAGCGACGAGATGGCGCTGCGCCGCATGGAACGCTCCGGCGCCGTGCTCAACACCACCCGTCCGCTGCTGGCAGAGCTCGCCGACAACTGGGCCGGCCCGGCCGGTCAAGCCGTCCTGGGCGTTCACGCCGAGCTTGAGGCACAGCGCTGATCCACCTCGGGCGCGTACTCGGCCGGAGCCTCGCACTCGGTCGAGCACGCGCTCGGAGCGCGAGCAGCGGATTGGGCGACCCCCACCGCCCCCTGAGCCGGTACGAAGGCTTGACCCCCAGTCCGGCGCCAGATCCACGGGCGGCCCCATCACTTCGGGCACCGCCTTGCCCAGGTGGACAGTGGCGGGAAGCGTTATTTGTCCATGATCCGCTTCAGCGCCTTGCGCCCCCGGGCCAGCGTGTCGCGCGCCTGGTTGAGGTCCCCGATCACGGTCGCCTTTTCCACCTGCTCCCTGGCCTGCTCGTAGGCGTCCAGGACGCGGTGCCAATCCGTGGCGCTCGCCTCCCGCGTGCGGTCGTCCGCCGCGTCGATCTCCTCGCCGAAGCGTGTCACCTCCTCAGTCAACTCGGACCTGATCTCAGCCAGCCGGACGGCAGCACGGGCCTCACGCTCACGGCGAGCGCGGCGGCGCTTGGCCGAGCCTCTCGCGATGCCGTAGGCGATCAGGAGCAGCAGCCCGGCGAGGATCCCCCAGAAGATCTTCCACCCGAGCGCGAGGGTAGCGTGCGAGCCGGACAGGTCGGCACCGGTGTCGCCGTGACCGAGGTCGAGGTCGGTGACGTCGGCCCCGGCGAAGCGGGCTCCAGAGAGCATCCCGCTCTGGAAGTCCGCACGGATCAGCGTGGCGCCGCGGAAGTCGGCATTGCGCGCGTCCGCGCTGGTGAAGCGGGCATCGGTGAGGTTGGCGTCGACCAGCCGCGCGCCGTCCAGCTTTCCGCTGGTGAACTGGGCGCCGCTGAGCTGAGCTCCGGTCAGGTCGGCGCGGCTCAGATAGCGCAGCGAGGCGCCGTTGGCCGAGACGCGCCGCAGGACCGTCTTGCGCAGCTTGACCGAGGACAGGTCGACGCCGTCCAGCCGGGCGCCGGTAAGGTCGGCGCAGCTCAGGTCGTCGGGGAAGGCGGTGACCTGAGTGAAGTCCTGCCCGGAGAAGTCGGGGCCGCTGCCCGGCGCGCAGTCCTCGGCCGGTTCCGGCAGGTCGGCGGGCATGCCTTTGCTCCCAGCCAGGTTGATCCCACGCGAGCGGCGCAGGTCCACCCGGCTGATGTTGGCCCCAGTGAAGGTGGCGCGGGTCAGGTCGGAGCCGTCCAGCCGGGAGTGGGTCAGCACGGCACCGTCGAAGACCGTCCCAGTCATCGTGGAGCTGTAGAGCATGACCTCGCTCAGGTCGGCGCCGCGCATGACCGTGTCGATGAGCAGACTGTCGTACATGATGGCCTGACCCAGCTTGGCCTTGCTGAAATCCGCCTTCCTCGCGTCCATGCCGTAGAGGGTGGCGGAGACCAGGCTCGCCCCGTTCAGGCGGGCGCCGTCGAGCTGGGCGGAGTGGAGGGTGGCCCGGTCCATCTCAGCCTCGCGGAAGTCGGCGCCCTCCAGGCGTGCGCCGTACAGCTTGGCATCCTGCAACTGCGCCTTGGTGAAGAGCGCGGAGCGGGCGTCGACGCCGGACAGGTCCGCCTCGGTGAGGTCGGCGCCGCGCAGGTCGGCCTGGTAGAGGTTGTGCGGCAGACGCACGCCGGCCAGCTTCGCGCCGCGCAGGTTCGCGCAGCTCAGATCCGGAGGGAGGGTAGCGCGGGTGAGGTCGCGGCCCGACAGGTCGGGGCCGCTGCCGCGCGAGCAGGTGGCGGCATGGGCGGTGCCGGTCAGGGAGCTGGTGGACACCAGGCCGGTGAGGGCCAGGGATAACAGGGCGAGCGAGGCGGCCAGACGCATGGCGGCAGCGTAGAATCGCCGACTTGCAGTCCGGTTGATCCAGCTCCAACGCACAGGAGAAGCCGGCCATGGCCCGTGGCGTGGCGCCCGGGCACTATTTCGAGAACCCACATGCGGAGACCGGTCGCCTACTCGGCCTGCTCGCGAAGTCGTGAATTCCTCACTGTCTCCGCCGCCGCCCCTGGCGAAGAATCAAGGCGTGCCAGCCATACAGGTGAACCACCTCGGCAAGAGCTACGGCAGATTCCAGGCGGTCAACGACATTTCGTTCGAGGTTGAGGCGGGAACGGTCTTCGCCCTGCTCGGCCGCAACGGCGCGGGCAAGACCACGACGATCGAGCTGCTCACAGGGTTCCAGAAGCCGGACACCGGTACGGTCAGGGTGCTGCGCCTCGACCCGATCAGGGACCGCGCCCAGGTGCGTGGCAACGTCGGCATCATGCTGCAGGAGGCCGGATTCTTCCCCGAGCTGACAGCCGGTCACACGGTCGAGATCTGGCGTGACTTCACCCCCGCCGCGCGCCCCGCGAGCGAGGCGCTGGAGTTGGCGGGCCTGACGGCGAAGGAGAAGACGAAGGTGCGGCAGCTGTCCGGCGGCGAGAAGCGCCGCCTGGACCTGGCACTGGCCCTGCTGGGCCGACCCGACGGGCTGTTCCTGGACGAGCCGACAACCGGCATGGACCCCGAGGCCCGCCGCAACATCTGGCAGGTCGTCCGCGACCTCGCCGCACGAGGCACGACCGTGCTGCTGACAACCCACTACCTGGAGGAGGCCCAGCAGTTGGCGACGAAACTGGCCATCATGGACAGGGGTGAGATCGTCATCGGCGGTGACATGGCCGAGACGCTGGCCGCGCGGGTGGGGCGGGTCTCATTCGAGCTGCCGTCCGTGATCCGTCCCGGAGAGCTGCCGCTGCCCGCGACCGTGCGGGGCAGCCTCGCCGTCGTCCAGGCCGCTGACCCCGACCTGGCCGCCCAGACGCTGCTGAGCTGGGCGAGCGAACGCGGCCTGCGCCTACGCCGCCTGGAGGCCCGGACGGCGTCACTGGAAGACCTGTTTCTGGAACTGGCCCAAAGCTACGAAATTCCCCAAAACGATGTATCTGCCGGAAGCGACCGCCCTGGCCGGAGTGGTGACGCCCGTGCGTGAGGTGTTGGCCGTGGCGCGGCTGGGCGGGCGGCTGTTCTGGGGCGACGGACGGGCCGTCGGTGGCATCGCGCTGCTCAGCGTCTTCCTGGGCGCGGGCCTGCCGCTGCTGATCGCCGCCTCACTCCGAAGCCGCGACATGGAAGTGGTGCTCGGCATGCATCTCGGCATGCTCGCCATGGTCCTGACCATCGTCGCGACCACCCAGACGGCCGTGGCGCTGTCGACCAGGCGGGAGCTGCTGGTTCTCAAGCGGCTACGCGCCTCGGGCCTGCGCGGGCGGGCCATCATCGGTGGCGAGCTGGTCAACATCGTTACGCAGGCCACTCTCCTGTCGGCCCTCGTCTCGGTGATCCTCTACATCTGCACCTACCTCCCGCCACCCAAGCTGCCGGTGCTGTTCGCGGCGTGCGTCGTCGCAGTGGCCGGGGTACTGGCGCTGATCGGGGTCGTCTTCTCGATCGTGACCCGCCGCCCCGATCTCAACGCCCCCGCCACGATCCCGTTCATGCTGGCCAGCGTGGTCGGAGCCGGAGGATATGGGCCGTTCGTCACCGGACTCCTGCCCGGCTGGGTCCAGTGGACACTCGACCTGCTGCCGACCGGAGCGATGGTCGAGATCGCCGGACTCGCCTACCGGGGCGGCGAGCTCACGACACTGACCGGGCCCGTCCTGAACCTGACCTTGTGGGCCCTCCTCACTCTGGTCACCATTCGCTTCCGCTTCCGATGGGACCCACGCCGATGAGCCTCACGGCCACCTACAAGCTGAGCGCTCGGCTGTTCTGGCGCGACAAGGGCATGCTGCTCGCCTCCGTGATCACCCCGTTGGGGCTGGCGATCGGGATGCCGACGCTGATGCGCAACGTTCAGGCCGACGGCACCACGGCCGCGGCGCAGATGTTCGTGGGGACGCTCGCGCTCATCCTGTCGGGGACCGCGTTCCTGAACATCACCGTCGCCCTGACCATGCGACGCGACCAGCTCCTGCTCAAACGGCTGCGCACCACCCTGCTCACCGACCGGCAGATTCTCCTTGGCGAGGTCGCAAACACCGTCACGCAGACGGTCGCCCTGATGATCGTGTCGGCCGTGGCCGTACACCTCCTGGCCGATCTGCCGCTGCCGAGGAGTCCGGTGCTGTTCGCGATGTTCGCGGTCGCGGGTTCGGCGGTGCTGGCGACGCTGGGGGTGGCGTGGACGGCTGCGATCCCACGCGGGGAACTCGCGGCTGCCATGACGATGCCGCTTTTCTTCCTGGCGGGATTCGCCGCAGGGGCGATGGGCCCGATCATGAACCTGCTGCCTTCCTGGCTGCACCCACTCCTCGCCGCCCTGCCCACCACCGCGGTGGTGGACGCGGTCCGCCCCGCCTACGGGGCTGGAACACTCGGCTCCGACCTAGCGGCGGCAGCTGTGCCGACTCTGGTTCTGGCGGTGTGGGCGGCGGTCGCGCTGTTCTCGATCAGGAGGTGGTTCCGCTGGGAGCCCAGGAAGTCGTAATGGGCCGATCATGAACTCCATCCTCGCGCGGCGGCTCGGGATCGCGCTGATCGTCCTGGTCTCGGTCGGCTACACGATCATCCCCCTCGTGGCTTCCCTCACGACCGCCTCCACCTCGGTCAACGCCGGGCGGCTCGTGGCGCTGACCGCTTTCTACTGGCCGCATCTTCTTCATGTACGGCAGGCTCTCACTGGCACCCGGTCCCGGTGGCTCCCCGCGACACTGGCGGTGCAGGTGCTCGCCACCTACCTGCCGGAGGCCCTCGGGTTCACAGGCTGGTCGGCCGGAACCGCGCCGCTGCTGGCCGGGCCGATGCTCCTGCTGCTCCCGCTGCGCTGGGGCGGCGTCCTGGTGATGACGATGATGGCGGTGGAGTTCTGGTGGCTACAAAGCATCTTCCACAACGTGACCGGCTCGTACTTCTACGCCCTTACCATCCTCATCACCGGCGCCATGATCTACGTCGTCGTGCGACTGGCCCGGGTCACCGCCGAATTGGAACAGGCGCGGGCCGACCTGGCGGAGGCGGCGGTGCTGAAGGAGCGCTTGCGGATCTCCCGCGACCTGCACGACGGACTGGGCCACAGCATCACCGCGATCGCGTTGAAGGGCGACCTGGCCACCCGGCTCATGGACCGCGATCTCCCCGCCGCGAAAACCGAGATCGGCGCGCTGGTCCAGGTGGCGAGGGAGGCCGCGCAGGAGGTGCGTCAGGTGGCTCGCGGCTACCGGCGGATGTCGCTCGCCGGTGAGGTGCACCGGGCCGCGGCGCTGCTGGAATCGTCCGGAATCAGCTGCCGGGTCAACCTCGCCGAGATCACCCCGTCCCGCGAGCCGGACGAGGCCCTCGCCTGGGCCGTGCGCGAGGGCGTCACGAACATCCTGCGGCACAGCCGCGCCACCACCTGTTCGATCACCACCTCGAACCGCGCGGGACGCACCCAACTGGAGATCGTCAACGACGGCCTCCCACCTAATGACGCGCAAACAGCTACCGAGCCGGTCGGCGACGGGCCTGTTGGTGCCCAATCTGTTGGTGGCGGGCTGGTCGGACTGGTGGAGCGGGCCGCGCAGGTGGGGGGTGCGGTGGAGGCCGGGCGCACGTCCCAGGGTGGGTTCCGGCTGATGATGGAGGTACCCACCTCCTGACCGAGGACATGCACAAGATCCGGGCCGCACTCACCGCTCTGCTTCGTCTGGAGTCCGGCCTGGAGGTACGGGCGAGGTGACCTGCGCACGCACGGCACCCACGCGGGTTGATCGTCTGCAATCCCTAAGTCGCCATCAGTGAGGCAGTCAGGTGGTCGCGGAAGCGGCGGGCCGCCTCGGACACGTAGGCCCCCTCCCGCCAGAACAGCCGCAGTACCCGCTCGGCGCCGGGAGCGGCCAGCCGTACGGGAGAAAACGGCGCCCGCGATGCCGCCAGCGGCGAGCGGAGATACCATGCGGGCCCGAACCCTACACCGAGCCCGGCGCTGACCATCTCGATGGCCGTGGTGGCCTCGTCGATCTCGCACGCGACCACCAGCTCCAGCCCGGCCTCGGAAAACAGCCGCTCGGCCAGCGTGCGCTGCCATATCCCCGGCCGGGTGGTGACGACGGGTTCGCCCGCGAGGTCGGCCATGGTCCCCGTCGACACTGTTCGTCGCGGGCAGCTCAGCCAGCGCGCACATGGCGGCGCTGGCCGCTCTCACCCAGGACGATCCCGCCCTCCAGCCGGGCTTCGAGGACGCCGACACCTCGGTCACCGGTGCCATCTGCCTGAACGCCTGGTACGGCACCTACTACGGCCAGGGCCCCGAGTCCTCGCCGCTGTCCCACATCGCACCGGACGCACCGCCGTTCCTCAGCTGCGCTCCGCCGCGGAGCCGAGGTGCTCCGCGGCGACTTGAACGCCCTGCGCGCCCGGGGCGACCGGGCCGTGACGAGGTCGTCCATCTGGCGTTCATCCACGACTTCACCCAGTCCGAGGCCTCGATCCGGCCTCACGCGACCATCTTGTCGACATGCCGCCAAAGCTCAATGGACGGATGGCGACATGTAGGGGAACATGACGCAGGCTGAGACCGGGTCGCCGGCAGTGTCGCTGGCGGGGTTCCGGCCGAGGTGTCCTCATGAGGGGCCAGGCGTCCGACCGACGCAACGCCGCTTCAGCGTTCGGCAGGATGGAAGTCGTAGGGCTGGGAGTCGTACACGTAATAGACGCAGTCGGCACCCGGGGCGCACTTGCCCCAATGCGTCGCCTTCGACGGGTAGTAGAGGTAATCACCTGCGCCGACCCGGTAGGTCTTGCGCCCTTCCAAGTGCCACAGCATGACACCCGAGACCCCCACGACGCGTTCTGGGCTGGTGTGCCAGTGAGGGGAGAAGGGGGTACCGGCCTTGAGGGTGAACATCGCCTCCGAAGGGCCGGTCTTCGGGTCGCCCTTCAGCTGGACGAAGGTGCATCCCTCCAATCCTTCACAGGGGGAACCTTTCTCCTTGTGATGGTGGTAGATGACCTGGTCCGCGGCCTGTGTGGGGCGTGACTCGGCGAGCGAAACGGCCGTTCCGCCCGCCATGACGGCCAGCGCGCCGGCCATCATGGCGAAAGGCAATGTCTTGCGCATGCTTCATCTCCTGCTGCGAGATCCGGCTCAACCGGACCCTGGTCCGAATATGCTGCGAAATTATCGGACTACGGTCCGGTTAGTCAAGGGTGTGCTGGAAGTGGCCATCCGCTCCCCCACGCTCGACGTGTCCATGGCCGGCAGTCAGGGCCGGATCCACCCGCCAGGGGCCCTGTACAAGATCGAACGCGGGCCAGCTGACCGGCTGGATGACGCCGACCATGCCGATCGAGCAGGCCGAAGATCCTGCGCCGCCCGTGCGGCTCGAAGGTCTGGATCGCGCTACAGCAGGCATTGACCGCCGAGCTCGCGCGCGTGGATACCCCTTCCAGCGGCTCCCCCAGCTGAACCACCACGACCTCCGGCGAGGCCGGCCGCACCTGCCCCGCCTGCGACGCTGTCGTCGACGTGCCGCTGGACGCTGACGGTCATCCTTGGCTCCCCCACGCCGGCAACCCCCGTCCGCTGCGGCCCGAGAGCGGACGCCTCGCCCGGCTCGGCGCCTGGGAGAACAGCGGCGCCCAGTGACGCCCGCCTGTCTGGGCGCGGAGTAGCAGGCGGGTGAGCTCGCCTTTCCCGACGAGGTCGGCCATCCCTGGCGTACAGGCGCCCGCGGGCTCCGTACCGGCCGCCGTTCTCTACGTCCGGCCGGTGCGCGATGGGGCCCGGCCTCGCCGGCACAAGGGTCTCCAAGGTGAGGGCGGGAGCGGCGACGCCACCGGTCGGCCGGCGCTTCGGCGGCGACAGCGCCGCCGGGATCACGCCGCGGCACGCTCGCGCTGGAACGTGCGCACGCCGGCCACCGCGAGCGGGAGGAACAGCATGCTGAACACGCCGCCCACCACGTACGTCAGGTGGATCGGGATGAACATCATCGCGACGAAAGCGCCTAGATAGACGGCGGTCTGCCACCAGCCGGCGACACCGGCGCGGGCGAGCCCGGCGCTCAGCGCCAGCAGGCCCACGAAGGCGAACATCTCGGTGCCGCTCCACAGGGGCATGAACGCCGACCCGTCCACGGTGTCCGAGATCCGCCCTGCGATGTCCATCGGGAGCTGCTGGCCGATGACCATCCGCCACCAGTCGTCGCGCACGGCGCCGGAGACGTTCAGCAGCCCGAGCGCGGCGGCCAGCGCACCGAACATGGTCAGCCACCGCCCCTTTCGACCGCGTATGAGCCCAGGCACGACCATCGCGCCCAGCGCGCCGACGATCAGGCCGTAGTGCAGGAGGATCGCCGACAGCTCCGTCAGGACACTGTCGCGGGCAAGCGAGGTGACGTAGTCGACCGTCGAGTCGGAGCTCTGCGGCGGGCAGGTCATCATGCCGGCGAACATGAGCAGGGGGCCGGCGATCAGGGCGCAGCCGCCGACGCGACGCAGGAACCGGCCGGCTTGATCGGCGGTTTCGGGGACCACGTCCGTGATGGCCGTCGCGGTGTGGGCAGGGGCGGTCATGTCGTACCTCCGGGGTTGCGTGTCGTTGGCGAAAGAACTCTCCCGCCGGGACACCGGGCGGCGCGTCAGCCGTTGCGTACCGTGATCGCTCCACGCTTCGACGGACCGGCTCTCCCGTGGGTCAACCGTTCGAGGGACCCGGTACGCGGCGGCGGTCCGCCATTTGGCGGACTCGGCGGGCACCGGGCATGGTTACCATCGGTGGCCATGACGATGACCAGGCTGAAGGACCCCCGCCTCGTCCCGCTGGTGTTCGGACCGCTGATCGGCATTCTGTCCGTCCTGGAGACGAACCTCGACGACTTCTTCGGCGCCAGTTCCGCGGCCATCTCGGTCTCGGGGATCGTCTTGGGCGTCGGCGTGGTGGTGGCGACCTGGTACCCGCTCGTCGGTGCGGTCGTCGCGGCCGCCTGCTTCCCCGTCGGCGTGGTGGCGTTCGACGCGCCGGGTGCCGGCGGCGCGGCGATGATCGGTCTCATCGGGGCGGTCGCCTGGGCCGGATGGCGGGAGCCGCCGCGGCGTTCGGCCGTCGCGCTGTGCGTCGCGGCTGTGTCCTTCGCGGGCACGTCGGTCCTCGGCGGCGAGTCGTTGTGGGAGCTGTTCTTCGTGCCGGCGATCCTGCTGCCGGGTTGGTACATGGGGCTGCTCGCGCGGCGCAGCGGCGAACGGGCGGTGAAGCTGGCCGAACTGGCCGCGGCGCTCGACGCCGAACGGGAGGCGAACGCCCAAACCGCGGTCGCGCAGGAGCGCACGCGCATCGCGCGGGAGGTGCACGACGCCGTCGCGCACTCGGTCAGCGTGATGACCCTGCAACTGGGCGGCTTGCGCCGCCTGCTCGCCAACCGCCCCGCCGAGCAGGAGATCGTGGCCGGGCTGGAGCGGCTCGGGCGGCAGACGGTGGAGGAGATGCGCGGCCTGGTCGGCATCCTGCGCGAGCGTGTCGACGGCGAGCGGCCGACGCCCGTCCCGTCGCTGGCCCGGGTCGACGAGCTGATCTCCGACGTCCGCGCCGCCGGTCTCGTGGTACACCTGGACTCCCCGGCCGACCTGCCGCGGCTGCCGCCGGTACTGGACCTCACCGCCTATCGCGTGCTGCAGGAAGCGCTGACGAACGTGCTGCGGCACGCCGGGGCGGCTCCGACCGCGGTCGTCATCGGGTACACCGAGCAGGCGCTGACCCTGGAGGTGTGCAACGAGCCGGGACCGGTGGCGCGCGAATCGGCTGGAGCACCCGCGAAGCGCGGCGGCCACGGGCTGGTCGGCATGCGCGAACGGCTGGCGATGGTGCACGGCAGCCTGCATGCCGCGCCCGAACCGGACGGTGGCTTCGCCGTCCGGGCCCGATTCCCGCTCCCCCGAACACGGTAGGAATAATGATGCGACACGGATGAATCCGGGGATTCCCGTTCTCACGGGTCGGATCTTCCTGCTTGACAGGCGACTGCCACCGCACACCCGTCCTACGTGGCCTCGACAGGCTTCACCTCCCGTCGGCCCGGCGGTAGGCCCGGGCCGGCCGGCCTGGTCATCACCAGCCCATCCGAACAGCTGAACCACGCCAAGAGAGGGGTTGCCGTCATGCGGAACAGCACTGCTCGGTTCTTGAAGGCCCTCCCGTGCTCCCGATTCCGCTTCAGGTCTGAAGCTCGGGAGCTCCTCGGGAGTCACCGATGACCATCTCGGTGGCGCTCGTCGACGACGAGGCGATGATCCGGGTAGGCCTGCGGATGGTGCTCAGCGGCGAGCCGGACATCGAGGTCGTCGGCGAGGCGTCCGACGGCGTCGAGGCTCTCGGCCTCATCGCGCGTACCCGCCCCGACGTCGTCCTGATCGACGTACGCATGCCGCGCATGGACGGCTTGGAGGCATCGCGGCAGCTCGTACGGGAGCACCCGCAAAGCAAGGTCATCGTGCTGACCACGTTCGACGAGGACGAGCACGTCGCGGCCGCACTGCGTGCCGGAGTCAGCGGCTTCCTGCTGAAGGTGGCCCCGCCCGAGGATCTGATCGAGGCGGTGCGGACGGTCGCGGCCGGCGGCGGCCTGCTGGACCCGGCGGTCACCCTCCGGGTGATCGCGGCGTTCGCCGGGCAGCCGGACCCGACCCGTGTGACGAGCCGGGCGGCCGAGCTGGAGTCGCTCACCGGCAGGGAGACCGACGTGCTGAAGCTGCTGGCGCAGGGACTGACGAACACCCAGATCGCCGCCCGGCTCTACCTGGGAGAGGCGACCGTCAAAACGCACCTGTCCCGGATCCTGATGAAGCTGAACGTGACCACCCGTGTCCAAGCGGTCGTCTTCGCCTACGAGAGCGGGCTCGTCCGCCCTGGGACCGGTTGATCGGCCCGCGCCTCCACCGTGGGCGAGTCATGGTCGCGCCGCCTTGACCACGCGAGGACGGCCCGCGTCCCATCGGGCGCGGGCCGTCAACGACTGATCGGTGCGCGGAGCACGGCCGGGCCGCCGGGTACGGTGCTCAGGCCGAGCGCGACCGCCTCGTCACCCTGCACGGCCGCCGACAGCTCCATGGTCAGGCCCATGCCCCTCGCGGTGAAGCTCCCCGCAGGGATCCGGCTGCCGTCGCGGTGCTCCAGCCAGACGAGGTAGCGCTGGCCGGTGGTCAGGCCGCTGACCGACAGGTCCACGGCCGTGCCCCACTGGCGGGCGTCCAGCTGGGCGGAGACCCGCATGCCGCCCGATCCGTACGTCACCATCGGCCTGTCCGTGCCGGACAGCCCGGCAAGCAGCGCCACGCCCGCGATCGCGGCCGCCGCCAGGCCTCCGGCCCAGGCCAGCCTGCGCAGGCGCCTGCGCGCGTGCCGGGCGCCGACGGCGGTCAGCACGCTCTCGCGCAGCCAGGGCGGCGGCGCGGGCGGCAGGGACACGCGGTCGGGGTCGGCGTGGCCGAGCGCGCCGGCCACCGCGCGCAACCCGTCCAGCTCGGCCCGGCAGCCGGGGCAGCCGTCGGCGTGTGCGAGCAGCGCGGCGGTCTCGCTCTCCGGCAGGCGGCCGAGCGCGTACATCCCAAGAAGGGGCTGATAGTCACGGCAGCTAATCACCGTCCCACCCCATCTCCTCCATGACCAGGCGGAGCGCCTTGAGCGCGTAGAACACCCTGCTTCGCACCGTACCTGGAGGAATCCGCAGTTCGGCGGCGACCTCGGCGGGCGCCCGGTCACGCAGATGGACCTCCACCAGGATGTGCCGCTGCTCCGGCGACAGGCGCCACAGCGCCTCCTCGACCTGCATGCCGAGCAGCAGCCCCTCCAGATCGTTGCCCGCCGGCAGATCCTCCCCCTGCTCGGCCGAGGGCTGCGGCCGCACGGACCGCGCCCGCATGAGGTCGATCACCACATTCCTGCAGATCGCGAAGAGCCAGGTGCGCGGGGACGACTGCCGGTGGTCGTAGCGGGCCGCGGTACGCCAGGCGCGGACGAAGGTCTCCTGCACCGCGTCCTCGGCCAGCCCTGTGTCGCCGAGCGACCGCCTGGCGAAGGCGAACAGCTCGCCTCCGTGATCGTCATAGACCGCCCGCAACGTGGCCTCGTCATCCAGCCGCACCTGTCCTCCTCTCGTTCCCTGGGGCATACGGAACGGATCGCTGCGGCGTTCATCCGTTTCACGTGAACGCGACGCGCGGTGGCACCGTACCCCCTCCTGATATCAGCGACATCAGCAACCGACGGAGGAGACGACATGCGTAGAGGTGTTCGGGCGGCGGCGCTCGGGGCGGCACTCTCGGTGACCGCGGTGTCAGCGGTTCCCGCGCTGGCGGGCACGGCGTCAGGGTCCGAGCAGCGCGCCCACGTGCGGATCCAGTCGCCGAGGGCCGACGCGTCGACCGGGGTGGAGGGAGCGGCCTGGACGATGGAGCTGTCCATCCACTACCGCGACGGCCTCAAGGCGGCGGGGTGGAGCGGGCCGCAGGTCACCGGTCCCCAGGGCGGCACCGGCACGTTCGGGCCTGGCAAGGACGACAAGCTGCCCGGCGTGGTCGTCCTGCTTTCCACCACGACGGGCTTCTCCGGGCCTGGTACCAACCTGGCGAACCTGTTCAACGTCACAGGGGTGGCCCAGCGGGACCAGAGCGGGGCCAGGATCTGGGACTCCTGGCTGGTCGGCAAGGCGCTGTTCGGCAAGGACGTCGACAGCGTGGTAACCGTCGCGGTTGTGAAGGACCTCGACGGCAACGGCGTGCTCGACGACGCCCCTGACGTGGTCAAGGACGTCACGGGCGACGGCCGGGTCGACGCCCGTGACCTGCGGGAGCTGGGCGTGGCGTCGAACGTCGCCGTGCTGCCGTTCCACATCAGCGGCGCGGCCGCCTGACCGGCTCGCCACCGGACCGGCCGGCCACGAGGTGACACCGGCCACACCGGATGGCGTGTAGGCCCGCGCCTGCGGGGACGGAAGTCCCCGGGGCGCGGGACCTCGGTCGATGTCCCGACATCCCGCTTCCGGGCTGCGCTGGGGTACCTCCAGGTGGTCGGGGAGCCCATGATCGTCGGCACACTGGTCGGCGCCCTCATTAGCGGATCGAGCCCGGTCGGGGTTGAAGAACGCCACGTTTCAGCGGAACGGCGAGCTCGACGTCGTCGACATCCGCGTCAACCTCGATCCACCGGGGTTCCGAACGTGGCGAACTCGTTCGTGACCACGTTGTAGGTGATGGAGTGTCGCTCGGCGATGACGGTCCGCCGGGCGATCTGGTCCATCCGACCGGTGCCTGGGCGGCCCAGCAGGCACCTACACCGTTTCGACCGTGAATACGCCAACCGGCTCCCCAACGACTGGAAAGTACCCGGCGTCTACCTGCTCCTCGACCGGCCCGACGCCGTTGGCCACTGGGGCGCCTATGCCGCAAAGGCCACCTCGCCGACTGGGCCGGGTGCTACCTGAGGTAGCCGTGCCCTCTGTCGCCGGCAGGCGAGCTCCTCCTCAGCCGGTGGCAGGACGGCGGCTTGCGCAGGCGGTGCCGGCCGTCGATGATCAGCACGGCCGCCAAACCACGGGTCGACCGTATTGGTCGAGTTCAGGCGCAGGGTTCGATCGGCAGGGGCCGGCTATCGGCCAATGGGCCTCTTCGCTGGACTGTCACGGCTTACGGGCGATGCCGCAGACGGCGCTCACGACATTCGTCGGCTCGTCCCAGCGGTCAGGGTTGGGCCGCCATTGCGGCGTCGGCACTACGCCTGGGTCCACCAGGTCGAGGCCGGTGAAAAACGCCGCGATCTGTGCTGGGCTGCGTAGTTGGTAGGTGTTGGCCGCGGTGCGGTTGTAGCTGGCTACAGCCCGGACCAGCGCCGGGTTGGTGTTGGTGCCGTCGCTCAGCGCGAGATAGCTGCCCGACGGCAGGCGTTCCAGCAGCTGGTCGATGATGGCCGCGGGGTTGTCGTCATCGGTGATCTGGCCGGCGATGCTGAGCATCATCACGGCGACGGGTCGGGTGAAGTCGAGAGTCTTGGCAGCTCCGTTGAGGATCACGTCGGGGTAGCGGACGTCGGCATCGATGTAGTCGGTGACGCCGGGCTCCGCGCTGGTGAGTAGCGCGCGAGCATGCACCAGGACAATGGGGTCGTTGTCCACGTACACGACGCGGGTCTCGGGTGCGATGCGCTGGGCGACCTCATGGGTGTTGTTGGCTGTGGGCAAACCGGTGCCGATGTCCAGGAACTGTCGCACTCCCGCCTCGCTCACCAGGTACTGCACAGCGCGCATGAGGAACTCACGCTGGAGCCGGGCAACCATCGCGAAGTCGGGGAACAGCCGCAGCAGGGTCTCGCCGACCTCGCGATCAACGGCGTAGTGATCCTTTCCACCCAGCAGGAAGTCCCACACCCGGGCGGAGTGCGGGATGGTCGTGTCCACGCGCTCCCATGCCGCCTGCGCGGCAGAGCTCTCGTCGCTCATGTCAATCCTTGAAGATGGAGGGTTTCCGACCGTACAACGCAGCTACCGGGCTGACCATTCTTGGGGCCCGGCGAGGCGAACAGGCCAGCGTAGGCGCACTCAAGATCTGCAACCAGCAATCCGGCCGCACCCGAAAACAGAGGGGTGTGGACATTTGGCCGCTGCCGAGGCCCAGCGGTCTCGCTGTGATTCCGCACCGGGTCAGCTGTGCTCCATCCGCGCTCGTCCGCCCCGACATGCTCCGTCAGGGCACGTCACGGCGGGGTACCGAAACCAATCCAGCATGAAACGGAGGGTCACCAACCGGCACGCCGATACACAAAAGGATCTTACTTCTCATCCGACGGCCGCAGGGTCGAATTCTGCAGGGTGCGCTTTGATCACGGCACTGGCCCGCGAGAATGCGCGAGTAGAGCCTCTTCGGAATGAAGTCCCGTCTCGACCGCGCTCGCGCCATGAAGGCCGACCTCCCGACTCCGATCGGGCGCGAGCCCGTCCAGGTGCGCGAGTTCGAGTCACAGCGCCGCCTAATGGGTGTTCGATCCCGCAGCTTCTATCTGCTCGGCGTTCAGGCGCCTCGCCACGTCGGGGTCGATTCGCCCGTGAGGTGGCGGCTCATGAGGTCGATCATGGCGACGTGGATCATGACTTCGGAGCGGGCCGGAAGGGCTTCGTAGTCGCGGGCAAGACGGCGGTGGAACAACAGCCAGCCGCGGGTGCGCTCGACGCCCCATCGGCGGGGCAGGGCGGCAAACCCCTTGGTGGCGGGGTCGCGGCGAACGACTTCCGCATCGATGCCGAGGGCGGCGGCGCTCTCGATGACCTTGGTGCGGTAAGCGCTGTCGGCCCTGGGCCGCGACGAGCCATGCCTTCGGATCACGCGGTGGATCGTCCGGCCGGGTGTCCAGCGCCCGGATCAGGGGCTTCCTGCACGGCATCCTCGGCCGACGCGAAGTCTGCTCCGCGCCGGACGAGGAGATCGCGCTTCCACGGCCGCCCTCGGCGACCGGCTCGGCGCACCGATCACCGCGGTTGTGACACCTGGAGGCCTTGGCGCCAGGTGGGATGTGCCGGGTGCCAGCCCAGTTCGCGCTTGGCCTTGGCGTTGGATGCGCCGCGCAGTTCGGTCATGAGCACGACGCCGGCCTGTCCGGCGGCCAGCCGTCCGATGAACCGCGGTACGCGCATCGGCTTCTTGGCGCCCAGCATCGCCGCCAGTTCCGGCAGCCATTCGGCGACCGGGGCGGGGTCGTCATCGACGATGTTGTAGACACCGCGGTCGCCGTTCTCCACGGCTGCGACCGTGGCCTCGGCGGCGTCGGCGATGTGGACGAACGACCACACCCCGCCGCCGTCGCCGACGACCGGGAACTTGCGTTTGCGGATCATCTCGAACTGCTCGGACCCTGGCGCCATGGAGGTGCCGGGTCCGTAGAACGCGCCGTAGCGCAGCACGATCCCTTCGGTCCAGGCGGCGCCCAGCACGGCCTTCTCCAAGTGCTCGATCGCGGCGATCATCGAGGCCATCTGGCTGACCGGTGAGCGATCCAGGGGGTCTTGTTCGTTCTTGACCGGCCCGCCGGTCCGGGTGTAGGTGAACGCGCCGTTGCTCTGGGCGACGAACCGTCGTACTCCTGCGGCGCGTGCGGCCGCGAGCAGGTTGTCGGTGCCCTCGATCCGCAGCCGGTCGGTGGCGGCGAAGCTGCGTTCGAAATGGCGGGTGTCGATGTGCCCGATCGCGGTCAGCTGGTGAACGATCACCTCCGGCGCGGCCTGGCGCACGGCCGCCTCGACCTGGGCGCGATCCAGCGCATCGGCGATGACCGGTACCGCGCCCAGCTGTGATGCCCTGGCCTTGTCCGACTCGCTGCGGATCATGGCGAACACCTCGTGTCCCGCATCGACCAGACGGGGCACCAGTTGCTTGCCCATCGCTCCAGTCGCTCCTGCAACCAGCACTCTCATCGTCAGCTCCTGTCCGGTTCGGATTCGTCATTTGAACCGGATAGCCCGCCGTTTCCTGACAGGAGCCATAGGTGATACACGTCACATCACGAGCAGGGGCTCCCCATGGTCGGCCGCCGCCCATTGCTCGGTCGCGCGTTCGAGCTTGTCGGGGTTTGCCTGGGTACGGCAGGCAGTGATGCCCTCGGCGGTGACCTCGAGGCACATGATGGCGACGACCCGGTCTTCCACGACGGCCACAACGGCGGGTTCGCCATTGGCGGTCCAGGCGTATATCTCGGGCGAGCCGCCGACGATGACGCGCTTAGCCTCGGCGGGCTTGAACATGCCCCACACGAACTTCGCGACCGTGACGGCTCCCTCGAACGCCTTGGTGCGTGCCGGAACCTTCCCCCCGCCGTCGCCGATGGAGATGGCGTCCTTGGTCAGCAGGCGTACGAGCTCATCGGTCTGGCCACTCGTGGCGGCTGCGAGGAACTCCTCGACGATCCGCTTGGCGGCGGCCTCGTCGATTTCGGTGCGGGCTTTGCCGTACGCGACATGCTTCTTAGCCCGGTGAAAGTTCTGCTGGCTGGCGGCCTCGGTGATGTCGAGGATTTCAGCGATCTCCCGGTGCGGGTAGTCGAAGGCCTCCCGCAGCACGTACACCGCTCGTTCGTTGGGGGACAGGCGCTCCATGAGGGTGAGGACCGCGTACGAGACCGCTTCGCGCTGCTCAGCGGTGTCGGCCGGGCCGAGCATCGGGTCCCCGGCGAGCAGCGGCTCGGGAAGCCATCGGCCCACGTAGGTCTCGCGGCGTGCCCGCGCGGAGGCGAGCTGGTTGAGGCACAGGTTGGTGAGTACCTTCGTCAGCCAAGCCTCGGGGACCTCGACGCGGTCGACGTCGGCGGCCTGCCAGCGCAGGAACGTCTCCTGCACGACGTCCTGTGCCTCGTCCGCGGAGCCGAGGAGACGGTAGGCGATGGCCTCCAGACGCAGCCTCGACAGCTCGAACCGGTCGACGTCGTCCACCGTCAAAGGCATGACCTGATCCTATCTCCCGCAGTGCCTCCAGCCGGTCACGGCCCTTCTTGCGGGGATCGAGGCCATCCGCGTACGAAAACGTCGTCGACGCGCTCAGATCAAGCTCCTGCTGATCGAGGTGTCCGGTAGCCAACACGTCAAGAGCATCATCATCCAGCGGGTTCCGACCACGAAGAAACCGGTCAAGACGGCCCTGCGGCTGGATGGAGCTGACGCGGAACGGCTGCTGGAGCTCATTCGAAGGGAGAAGTCCAGGGCGTTCGCACCGCGGAGTTCGGCCAGGAGGACCTCGTGCAGCCTGGGCCACACCCCGGCTACGGCCCACTCGGCCAGGCGGCGCCAGCAGGTCATGCCCGAGCCGAAGCCGAGTTCCTGCGGCAGGTGTTCCAGGCGATCCCGGTCTGCAGCACGAACAGGATGCCCTTGACCACCAGCCGGTCCGGATGCCGCTTGCGCCCGGGGTGGCGGGCCCGGCGTTCGACCTTGGGCAACAGCGGATCGATCACTGCCCACAACTCGTCATCGACTTCCCACGGCTTCGGCCGCGCCACCTGCACACCTGCTGATCAGCAGTCTGAAGTGATCCAACCACCTCGGAAATCGTTTCGTTAGGAGTTCTAAGAGCTCGCTGGCGGGAAGGACGCGACCTTGGACCGACGTCAGGGGAGCCGGCTCGAATACGACCATATGATCAACGACTCATGCCAGCCCAACCCTGAACTTCGACAGCAGCTCGAACCCGAGCTGCGTGTCGCGGTGCTTGACCCGACCAGATCCTGCCCGGCATGACCAGCGTCCAGTGCCCAACCAGGTCCCCAAGGTTCAACGAGGATCGATTCACAGCCGCAGATCATTACGGCAGTCACAACCCCGACAACAGCCCCAATAACGTGATCAACTATTCAGCTGCTGGCGTCACGGTTCCGACCAACACCCTTGCGAAGCAGGCTCCATCGCGGCGATTGAGCGGATTTGAACGGGCTTTAACCACATGAGCGGTTGAACCCGCCACTTCGCCGAAAGGATTCGAGACATGAGCAAGCACGTACTGGAACCGGAAGCGCAGGAGATCGCGGATGCCACCGCGAACCCGCCTTTCCTCTATGAACTCGGACCTGAGGGCGCCCGCAAGGTACTCGACGATATTCAGTCCGCTCCGATCGACAAGCGCCCCGTCGCCGACGACAAGTGGATCACCGTTCCGGCGGAGGTCGGAGATGTCCGGGTGCGCATCATCAAGCCTGAAGGGACGACCGGCCTCCTGCCGGTGATCCTCTACATCCATGGCGGCGGGTGGATCCTCGGCAACTCGGCCACGCACGACCGGCTTATCCGTGAACTCGCCAACGGCGCGCGTGCGGCCCTGGTCTTCGTCGAATACGACCGCTCCCCGGAGGCGCACTATCCCGTCGCCATCGAGCAGGCGTATGCGACCGCGCAGTGGATCACCAAGAACGGCGCCAGCGAAGGGCTCGACGCCAGCCGCATGGCAGTTGCCGGCGACTCGGTCGGCGGCAACATGACCGCCGCGGTGGCGATCATGGCCAAGCAGCGCGGTGACGTGCGGTTCGTGCATCAGTCGCTCTACTACCCCGTCACCGACGCGGCGCAAGACACCGACAGCTACCGTGAGTTCGCCGACGGGCCGTTCCTCACCGCAAGGGCGATGGCCTGGTTCTGGGACGCGTATATCCCGGGCGACGGAGCACAGCGCAAAGAGATCACTGCGTCACCGCTGCGCGCTTCCCTCGAGGAACTCGAGGGCCTCCCGCCGGCGCTGGTCATCGTCGACCAGAACGACGTCCTCAGGGACGAGGGCGAGGCTTACGCCGCCAAACTCACCCGGGCCGGTGTTCCCACGGCGTCTGTCCGGTACAACGGCATCATCCACGACTTCATGATGCTGAACCCGGTGCGTTCCACCCAGGCCGCCACAGCGGCCATCGAGCAGGCTGTCCACGTGCTGCGCAAGGCACTTGGCACGCTTTAACACTCCCGTGACGCTTGCGATCTTCTGACCAGATCGGTCGTGCCGGGAGAAGACCGCCCTTCTGCGATGAGTTTCGGCCCGGGCGTTCGGGGATGAGTCGGGCTGCTGGGAACTGATAATGCGAGCGGAGCATGTTTGCCCTGTGCGGTGCGATATCTCGTCCGTGAGATCTGGCCTGGCCTTCTATCCTCAGCGCTCGTGTTCCTGGCCTAGGCCTTCTCTACCTGCTGGTGGTCCGGGTGCGCGCCTGGTTGACGCTTCTCGCGCGGGGCGACGCCTCCAAGGAGGTGGAGATCTTGGTGCTGCGTCATGAGGTCGCCGTCGTGCGTCGTCAGGTCGCCCGGCCGCGACCGGACTGAATGTGCAGGCGGCGGTGGTTGAACCAGTCGAGGTACTCCAGCATCGCCAACTCGACGTCGTCCAGGCCCCTTCCAGGGGCCATAACGGCGGATCAGCTCCGTGCGGTAGATCAGCTTCTGCGTGATGCTCGACCAGTCGAAGGCGCGGCCGACACCGAACGACGACAGCCACGAAGGACGGGAGGCGCCCTCGTCGGCACCGTCACTCCGCATGCGATTGCAGTACTGAATCCTCGACGAACGTGACAGTCTCGTCGAGCGGCGCCCGGCCCGTGCGGATGTAATCCACCGTGACGTCCTCGAATCCGATCGACATGCCGCAGAAGAGGATCAGCTGGTCCGGGGGTGACAGGATCTCCGCGACGGTCTTGCGATACACCGACCACGCCATCTGAGGGCAACTGTGCAGCCCTTCGGCGCGCAGCAGCAGCATGACGGTCTGCAGATACATACCGACGTCGGCCCATTGGGGCCGGCCCAGGTCGCGGTCGATGTAGCAGAACAGGGCGGCGGGCGCGCCGAAAGCCTGCCAATTGTCGGAAGCGGCCCTCTGGCGCGCCTCCCAGTCCTCGCGCGAAACACCGAGTGCGCTGTAGCGCTCCTTGCCGAAGCGGGATCGGCGCTCACGGTACGGGGACTTCAATGCCGATGGGTACATCTCGTACTCCCGCTCGTCCCAAGGATCGCCTGCGACCACGCGCTTGCCGGCACGCTTCTTGAGCTCAGCCAGCGGCCCGCCGGTCAGCACGTAAGCGCGCCACGGCTGGAGATTCGATCCGGACGGCGCCCAAGCCGCGGCGGACAGCACACGCTCCAGCACCTCCCTCGGGACAGGCCGGTCGGTGAATCCGCGCACCGCCCGTCGACTCGTGACCGCCTCATATACGTCCATGATCGCTACCTCCCTATCCGCTGAACGTGCCAACCATCCCCCGCCACCTGCTCGGCGGATCGTGGAGTCCCCGCGGCTTCGGCTGCATCGTCGCCGCCCTCCGCGGACGCGGCGGGAATACCGGCGACCACAAGCGCCGCCGCGAATATGAGCGCCCCTGCGCGACGTCGGCGTTCACCCATAGGTCGGCCAGCAGTTCGGTGAGGGCGTGCTCGGCCTCACCCAGTAGCGCGTATTGGTTGGTTGCCGGTCACCCGTTCTTCTCTTCTTACAGTCCCTGTTCTGGCCCGAAGGGTGGGCGCTATCTCGTGCTGGTCGTGAACCCTGCGGTCGTCGGGTCGCCGCCGGTGCCGGCCACGATGGACATGGGCAGGCTGACCACTGCCGCTCCTGCGGCCACGTTCCCGACCGTGGACTAGGCCACGTCGAACAGGCCGATGGTCTCGCCGCCGATCATGCCCAGGGCCGCGCTCGCGGCCGCCCGGACGCCGCCACGACTGGCGGATGGGATCACGGGCAGCCTCAGACCATTCGCCCTCAGGGCACCCTGAGTTGCAGTTTCATACTCAGCCACCTAGGTTGTGATGACATACCCAGCTCTCAGGAGGAGTGACCCATGGACATCCAGAACGCCGTCGCCCTGGTGACGGGCGCCAATCGCGGCCTGGGGCGGCACCTGGCCGCCGAACTGCTCGGCCGCGGGGCCCGCAAGGTCTACGCCGCGGCCCGGCGTCCCTCGACCGTCGACCTCCCGGGAGTCGTGCCGCTGCAGCTGGACATCACCGACCCCGCCTCGGTGGCAAACGCGGCGGCGGTCGCGTCGGACACCACGCTGCTGATCAACAACGCCGGCGTCAGCACGAACGCCGGTCTGATCCACGGCGACATCGCGGACATCAGGCTGGAGATGGAGACGAACTTCTTCGGCTCTCTCGGCGTCACCCGCGCCTTCGCCCCTGTCATCACCGCCAACGGAGGTGGTGCGGTGCTCAACATCCTTTCCGTCCTGTCCTGGGCGCACTACCCGCGGCACGGCGGGTACAGCGCGGCCAAGGCCGCCGAGTGGGGGATGACCAACGTGATCCGGCAGGAACTGGCGCCCGCCGGCATCGACGTGACAGCGCTGCACGTCGGCTACATGGACACGGACATGGCCGAACATGCCGACAGGTCGGAAAAGGTCGACCCCGCCTGGGTGGCGGGCCTGGCTCTGGACGGCGTCCAGACGCGAGCCCTCGAAGTGATCGCCGACGACAGGAGCCGCGCCGTCAAGGCCGCTCTCTCCGGCGGGCTGGACCGGCTCTACCCCGCACTCCCCGTGGCACACTGAGTAGGAAAACGCGACGTAGGAAAACACGACGCAGAAGGAGGTCGTCGGTATGGCCACCCCCCATCTCGGCCAGAAGGCAGAGCCGGTCTGCTCGATCGCTCGCGCGCTCGACGTCGTGGGCGACAGGTGGACCCTGCTGATCCTGCGCGACTCCGCCCTCATGGATGTGACCCGCTTCGCCGACTTCAGGGAACGGCTCGGCATCGCTCCCGACATGCTCAGCAGCCGCCTGGGCGCTCTCGTGGACGCGGGCGTCATGGAGAAGCGGCCGTACCGCGAGCCGGGCACCCGGACCAGGTACAGCTATCACCTGACGCCCGCCGGCGAGCAACTGCGTCTGATCCTCGCCGCGCTGCAGCAATGGGGCGACGAGAACAGGCCGCTCCCCACGGGTCCGAGCGCGCTGAGGCGTTCGGCGGACCGCGGAAGGCCGGTCCGCGTCGCCTTCGTCGACGACGCGGATGTCGTCATCCCCTCGGACGAGGTGCTCTTCACTCTGGCGGCCTCCGCCTCCTGATCGCGCCCCAGGGTGAGGTTTGTCTGCCTGCGGATGGCGCAGGGTGATCACCTGATCATCACCCAGCTCGGGCCCTGCCCCCGATGTGTGGACACCTTGAGTCGACCGCCGGAACCCGCCACCGAGCGTCATCGCGGGTCGCCGTAACCAGGTGATGGCCGCGCTCGCCCGTCGCCTGGCCACGCGGCGGCAGGTCATCCGCGCGATCGGCCGACTCACCGCTCGAGAGGCGTGACCGTGGGCGCCACGGGAGTCGTCCTGGGCGAAGGCGACACTGTGGGATGCGGATCGCAGCGGCCGGACTCCCCGGCAGGCCCCGGTACCCCCCGGCGACGAGCGCGCCGCCACTGTTCCAACGGCGGCGCCGAACAGGCCGAGTGCCTCGCCGGAGGCTGGTTCACGCCTCTCTCCGCCTTACGTACGGACTACCGCCACAGCGCAGCGAGCGTTGCGCAGAACGCCGCGGCTGACCGAGCCGAGCAGCATCGAACGGATGGCACCACGCCCGTGCGAGCCGACCACGATCAGGTCGCAATGGATGGAGGCGTCGGCGAGTGCCTCGACTGGGTCGGCGCAGCGCACATCCTCCACGTTGGGCACCTCCGGGTACCGCTCGCGCCATGGGGCGAGCCGCTCCGCCGCGACCCGGGTCCGGGCGGCGCGGACCTCGTTCATGTCGTAGGCGATTCCGGAGGCACGAACCCCCAGTTGCCAGGCGTGGACCGCACGCAGTCGGCTATCGCGCAGCCTGGCCTCCTCGAACCCGTAGCCGAGTGCGGCGTCGTCAGCTTCGGAGCCCTCGATGCCCACCACGATCTCCCGGTGCGGGACACTCTGTTCGGGGCGCACCACCACGACCGGGCAATGCGTGTGCCCGGCCACGTGGAGGGGCACCGAACCGAGCACCGTGCCAACGTGCCCGCCGAGCCCTCTGCTGCCGAGGACGATCTCGGTGGCGTCTTTGGCCTGCTCGCGCAACACCACCACGGGGTTGTCTTCGATGAGCTGGGTGGTGACATCGAGGTCCGGTTGCCGAGAACGCACGGTGGCCTCGGCCTCCGCCAGTATTTCGCCCCCGGCCTTGGCCGGGGCATCGTGCAAGTCGGGGGCAGCGAACCTTGAAGCGTCATCCGGCCGGCGATGGACCGCCGTAACGATTCGCAGCGGCGCACGCATCCTGAAGGCGTCATCGGCGGCCCACTTCACCGCGGCCGTGGCGGTCGTCGAGCCGTCAGCACCTACAACGATCAGTCCAGACATGGTGCCCCCTCCTTCCCCCATTTGACCTCACCTGGGCGCGATATCCCAGGTCCACAGGTCCTGGATGACCTGCGTGAGGCCGCGGTTGAGGAGGGACGTGCGGCTTGACCACGGTCTGCAGGACGTAGCGCGCCGAGGTGGGGCCGGCCCCCTCGAATGCCCGGTTCCTCAAAGGAGGTAGGTAAAGCGGTGTGGACGTTGACGAGGCTCGGGAGCCGGACGGCCCCAGATCCAGGTACGGGCGCGGGCGTTGAGCTGGGTCGTCTCTACGGTAGTGGCGTAGGCGATCTCGCTGGGGTCGGCGAAGGTCTGCCCGGCTAAGGCCTGACGTCGAAACAGGTGCCACCAGGCTTCTTGCAGGTTGAGCGAGGCCGGGTCTGCTGACCCGGTGTGACAGTGAGTCAACTTGACCCGCCAGTGACCGTACGTTGCGCGCGGTTTGCGGAGCGCTGCCCCAGAGAGGGACAACGTCTTCATAGCGTCGGTTGTGTGCCGAAGTTGACAGCAACCGTCGGATGCGTCGCGCTGGCGGCACTCGCCCTGACCGCCTGCGTCCCCGACTCGCGCCAGAATGTGGTGGCGGCCGGCGACATCGCCACCATCCGCGGTTCTGGCTCGTCGGCGCAGCTGGGCGCGATGAACGCGTGGCGCTCTGACTTTCACAAGGCTTATCCCGGAGTACGGATCGACTACCAGGCCAACGGCTCGGACGCGGGGGTGCGCGACTTCATCAACGGCGTGACCGTGTTCGCCGGCTCCGACATGCCGCTGAAGCCCGAAGAGCAGGTGCTGGCGGACAAGCGCTGCGGCAGCAGGGCACTTCACCTGCCGATGGTGGTGGGCCCGATCGCCGTGGCCTACAACCTGCCGTCGGCGCCCGGCCTCAAGCTCTCGCCCGCCACCATGACCGGCGTGTTCAATGGAAGGATCACCAAGTGGGACGCCCGTGAGATCGTCGCAGACAACCGGGGCGCCCGCCTGCCTCACACGGACATCAAGGTCCTCTACCGCTCTGACAACTCGGGCACCAGCCACAACTTCACCGCCTACCTGAGGGCGGCGGGCGGCTGGCCGTACAAACCGTCAGGCACGTGGCCCGCGCCGGGCCGCGGCGTCGAAAGCTCCGGCGGCATCGTCAACGCCGTCCAGGAGACCGAAGGCTCGATCGGCTACCTGGAGTACGGCTTCGCCAGCGATGCCAAGTTGCAGATCGCGAAGGTGCGGAACGGCGCGGGCGAGTTCGTCGCGCTGACACCCGAGAGCGCGAGCAGGAGCCTCAGCGGCGCCAAGGTGGTCGGCGAGAACGGCGACCTGGTCATGAGGCTGGACTACAGGACCAAGAAGACGGGCGCGTACCCGATCATCCTGGTCACCTACGAGATCGCCTGTCACGAGGGCTCGGACCCGCAGCTGCGCAACTTCCTTCGCTACACCGCCGGCAACGCGGGCCAGTCGTACCTGTCCCTGTTCGGCTATGCCCCGCTGCCCCCGGAAGTGATCGTCAGGGTACGCGCCCAGATCGCCGCCATGACATAGCTCCGTCCTGACAGGGCCTCCGTCGTCCGGATCGACGACTGCCAACCGCCAGGTGAGCAAATCAGGCCCTGGTTCGGTTCAGCCGGACGGTTTCAGACGACGGAGCTGGACTGGTTGATGATCGCGGCTCTGCTGCTCGTGCGATTCCTTCTGTGAAGCCGGGTGGGACGAACGGCCATCCTGGCCGCTCTGCGTCAGCGCGTCCGGTTGGATGAGTGGATCGGTGTGTCTCGGAGTTCTCTGCGCGAGCTGATGCCGAGCTTGCCGAAGACCTTGCTGAGATGCCACTCGACGGTGCGGACGCTGATGTACAGCTCGGCGCCGATCTCGGTGTTGGTGCGGCCGTCCTTCGCCATCCGGGCGATCTGCTCCTCCTGCGGGGTGAGGTCGTCGGCGGTGTCGGCGGTGCGCTTGCGGACCTTCTCCCCGGTCGCCAGCAGTTCGTGCCTGGCTCGTTCTGCGAAGCCGTCGGCGCCCATCTCGACGAACTCCTCGAATGCCTGCTTCAGGTGCCGGCGCGCGTCCACCCGGCGGCGTTCGCGGCGCAGCCACTCGCCGTACACCAGCCGGGTCCTGGCCAGTTCGAACCTCAGGCGAGTCCGGCTGAGGTGGTCGACAGCCTCGGCGTAAAACCGGTCGGCCTCGTCTCCGCCGCTGACGAGGGCGCGGGCGCGGGCTTGCAGGCCGGTCGCCCACGCCAGTTCGGAGCCCGCGGTGTACGTCCCGAGACGGGCGAGGGCCGCTTCCGCGATCGCGGTCGCGCCGCTGCGCACCGCGGCCTCGACCAGATCGGGCAGCGCCTGGGCGGTGAACGGGCCGAGGTCGCCGCTCGCGGCCCGCTCGGCGGCGGCCGTCGCCTCGGCGTAGTGCCCCAAGCCCAGGTGGAGCAGTGCCGTGGCGCGCTCGGTGAAGTACAGGCCGAGCCCTTCGCCTCGCGCGGTGGCCTCGGCGGCCGCCTCCGTGAGCAGCGGCAACGCTTCCGCCGCGTGCCCCTGGTAGGCAAGGAGGAAGAAGTCTCCGTAGGAGGCCCTGCGGGTGCCGGTGGCCTCCTTGACCGTCGACTCCTCCAGACCCAGCTCCTTGGCGTGCGCCACGTCGCCCCGCCACAGCGCGATGACCCGGCGGACGTTGAGTGCGTTGATGAGCGGTACGAGTGCGCCGCTGGCGCGGGCCAGTTCGGCGTGCCGGGCGTTCGACGCCTCCCAGCGGTCGTCATCCCACAGCGACAACGCGGCGTTCGCGACCAGCACACCGTAGCGCAACCACAGGTCGGGCGGCACCGTGTCGTCGAGGAACCCGGTGACCGCTTCGCGCAGCAGCGGGCGCCCGGCCTCGGTCCCGCTGGTGATGAGGGCGGCCAGGCCGTCGAGAAGATGGTCGGCAGCGGTCGGCGTGCCGGGTGCGGGTGGCGTCGTGCGAGCGGCGGCGGAAACGGCGGCCAGATCGCCGCCGGCAGCCGCGAGGCGACCGGCGACGAGGGCTGCGCTCCAGGCGTCGAGCAGGGTGTGCCGGGCGAGCCTGCCGTCCAGGGGCTCAAGCCTCTGGGCGGCGCGCAGCAGCGCCGCCGGTGCTTCTCGTCCGGAGTGGGCGGCGCGGTCGGTGAGTCCGCGGATCAGGTGGATCCGGGCGCCCTGCAGATCGTCGACCGGGAGGGCTTCGGCTCTGGCGAGCAGGCCGAGCGCGGACTCGAAGTCGCCCGCGTTGAGGCCGGCCTGGGCCGCGGCCAGCGTGCGCTCGATCTTCAGGCCTGGGTCCGTGGTCAGCTCGGAGGAGCGCCGCAGGAGCGCCGCCGCGGCCGCGATCCCGCCGCGGGACTCCACCCCCTCGGCGACGTCGGCGAGTTCGGCGGCGAGCCGGTCGTCCGGACCGGCCGCCGCCACGGCCAGATGCCACACCCGGCGCTGCCGATCGCTGCCGCTGTCCAAGGCATCGGCGAGCGCGCGATGTACGGTACGGCGGGCCTCACCGCTGCCTGCGGCGTAGGCGGCCGAGCGCACCAGCGGGTGCCGGAATCGGACGCTTCGGCCGATCTCAACGAGTTGCGCCTCCTGCGCCGGGGCCGCCTGCTGTGGTCCGAGGCCGAGGCCGTTCGCGGCGCGCCAGAACAGGGCTGCGTCACCGGTGGGGTCGGCCGCCGCCAGCAGGAGCAGCAGCCGGGTGGAGTCGGGCATGGCGCGGATGCGTTGCTCGAATCGGTCCTGCAGGGCGCCGGTTCCGACCGCTGGGAGGGCGAACCCGCCGAGGAGTTCGGCCCGGCCGCTGCGGGAAAGCTCCAGCAGGGCCAGGGGGTTGCCGCGGGTCTCGGCCACGATGCGGTCGGCGATCCGGGCGTCGAGCCGACCCGGGGTCGTCGCGGCCAGGAGCGCCCGGGCGTCCGCTTCGCCCAGGCCGCCGACGGTCAAGGCCGGGAGGCCGGCCAGGAGCGTGTCCTGGTTCGGCTCCCTGACGGCGAAGACCAGGAGGACCGATTCGGCGAGCAGGCGCCGGGCGACGAACCCGAGCACCTGTAGGGTGGCCACGTCGAGCCATTGGGCGTCGTCGATGAGGCAGACGAGCGGCCGCTCCGCGGCCGCCTCCGCGAGCAGGCTCAGCACCGCCAGGCCGAGGACGAGCTTGCCGGGGGTCGCTCCGGTGGTGTTGCCGAACGCCACGTCCAGCGCCTGCCGCTGGGGCACCGGGAGCGCGCCGGCCGAGGCGAGCATGGGGGCGCAGAGTTGGTGGAGGGCGGCGAACGGCAGGTCGAGTTCCCATGTCCGGCATCGGAGAAGATCCGCAGGCGCGCGTTCGGCAGGTGGTCGGCGAGCACCTGGGAGTTGACCGTCGGGATCATCGTGTCGTTGTCGCCTGCGGCCACCAAGGTGGGCTGCGTGATCCCGGCGAGGCGGGCGAGCCGGCTCGGATCCGGGATGCCCCACTCGACGATCGCGTCGTACTGGGCGCGGGCGGCCTCGGGACCGGTGGGCTTGTCGGGATTCTCGGTCCGGCTGAAGACGCGCTGAGCGTACTGCATGCCGAGCGCGCGGCTGGTCTCGGTGACGCCGAAGAAGATGTGCAGGAGTTCGTCGAGGCCGGCCTCCGCCTGGTTCGCGACGCGCTCGATGTCGAGAGTCCAGCCGTGCATCTGCTTGCCGCCTCGGGGACCGGTCCCGGCCAGAACGATCCGTCTGACCCCGCGCGGCCGGAGCAGGGCGATCTCCTGGGCGACCATGCCGCCGAGTGAAAACCCGAGCAGGTCGACCCGAGCGAGGTCCAGCGCGTCGAGGAAGGCGATGACGTCCCTGGCCATCCGCGTCACCGTGACGGGCACCTGGCCCGAGGACAGCCCGACCCCGGTGTTGTCGAGCAGGATCACCTCGCGGCCCGCGGCGAGCGTGTCGACCAGGAAAGGGTCCCAGTTGTCGAGGTTGCCGCGGAAATGCTGGAGGAACAGCAGGGGCGGCGCGCCCGTGCCGGCGACGCCGAAGCGGCGGTAGGCGTAGGTCACGCCGTTGGCGGCGGTGACGTCGAGGATGGGTGCGGTGAGCTGGGTGAGCTCCTGGCCACGGAAGAGAGTGCTCATGATGAGGTCCGTCCTTATCGAGGGAGTTCGTCGCCGTGGTGCTCGGCGACCATGTAGGCCGCGTACCACTCCGGCCAGTTCTCGTCGTAGGCGCCGCCGTTGCGCGCTTCGTGCTCGCCATGCGCGACCGCCGCCCTCTTGAGCGCTTCGACCAGGTCGTTCAGCGACGCGTACGCCGTGGCGGCGGTGTCGACGCGCCCGGGGAACCGGATCGTCACCTCCTGGATCAGGTACGCGTTGCCGTCCGGGTCGCGGAAGGTCGCGAAGGATCCGTAGCTGGCGCGGTCGGTCGCGGGACCGTCGGCCTGACCGTCCGGGATCTGGCCGAACTGGGCTCCCGGGGCTTGCGGGTGGAAGATCTCACTGACGTCGGCGCCGAGAGCCACGAGCTGGTCCCGGGCCGCGGCGATGTCCGAGACCACCAGGTAGATGCCTTCAGCGGTGCCGGGCCGCTGGTTGGTGATCAGGGTGCCGAACTGGATGGACGCGGGGGAACCTGGAGGCGTCACCTGGACGACGCGAAAGCCGTTGTCGAAGGCGAAGTCGGCGTCGAGACGCCAGCCGAGGTCTTGATAGAACCGCTTCGAGCGGTCGACGTCGGAGACGGGGATCACGACGGCTTCGAGCTTCAGGTCCGCCTGCGTCGTGGCGGTCGGCTCGGTGGCGTGCGTGGTGCTGGTCATGGTTTTCACCTTTCAGTGTTGGTGCGGTGGCGGTCCCACCAGTCGAGGACCAGGGCTGCGTAGGTCTTCGGGGCCTCTTCCCAGACGAAGTGGCCCGCGTCGACGATGTCGAGGCTGCTGTTGGGCAGCCGGGCGGCGAGGAACTCGCCGTGCGCGGGCGGGACGACCTGGTCCCGCTCCGGAGCGATGATCCGGACCGGCGTCCGGATAGCCGGGAGCACCTGCTCCAGGGCTCTGAGCTCGGTCGGGTAGGTGCGGACGTACCGCATCGACTCGGCGAAGCGGCGCCCGCCGTACGACGCGAGATAGTCCTCTCGCACGTGATCCCCGAGCGGTGCCGCCGGGAAGACGTTGTCCAAGGTCGTCTGCATGACGGCATGCGCGTTCTGCTCGTACCAGGTGATATCGGGGTCCGACACCCAGCTCGCGAGCGGCTCGCCGAGTTCGAGGTCGGCGGACGCCCCGCCACTGCCTATGACGACGCTGTGGAAGCGGTCCGGCTGTTGCGCCGCCGCGAACAGGGAGGCGCTGGTGCCGATGTCCGGGCCGACGATATGCACCTTGTCCAGCCCGAGCGCGTCCAGAATCTTGTGTACGAACGCGCCCGCGGTGCGCGGGTTGAGCACGTCCGGATGGCCTTGCGACTGTCCGAAACCGGGCAGGTCGACGGCCACGATGTGAACATCGGCCGCCAATTCCGCCCAAGTGGGCTCGAAGGCATACACGCTCTCGGGCCAGGGGCTGAGCAGGAGCGCGTGCGTGTCGCGTCGCTCGCTCTCGGCGTAGCGGACGGTGAGCCCGTCCACGGTGACGGTCTTGGGTTTGATGGGCGAGTCGTTCATGCCCGCTCCTTCGGAAGCTCTTGGAGGTGTTGCGGTAGTGCTGTCAGCCTCGTCCTGCGGCGATGTCGTCGCACCAGGGACAACCCCTGGCCCAACCCCCAGGGACACGTGGGAGTCACAGGTGCGAGGCCCCGGGGACGTGCGACAGGGTCGGAGAACAAGACGACACGAGCGGAAGGTGCACGGACATGAGCGAGCCCAGGGGATGCGATGTCGTGGTGATCGGCTTGGGCCCCGGCGGTGAGCACGTGGCCGGGAGCCTGGCCAGGGCCGGGCTGTCGGTCGTGGGCGTGGACGAACGCCTGATCGGCGGTGAGTGCCCCTACTTCGGGTGCGTCCCGACCAAGCTGATGATCGCGGCGGCCGACAAGCTGCGCACGGCCCGGCGAGTCGAAGGTCGCGCCGGATCGGCGGCCGTAACTCCGGACTGGAAGCCGGTCGCGGACCGGATCCGCGACGAGGCCACCGACGACTGGAACTCTGCCGGCCTCCCTGGCGGTGCTCGGCGGGGGCGCGATCGGCTGCGAGATCGCGCAGGTGTTCGCCGCCTTCGGCGTGGAGGTGACCGTGATCGAGGCCGCCGACCGGTTGCTCGCGGTCGAGGAACCGGATGCCTCCGCGGCGGTGGCGAAGGCGTTCGCGGCCGAGGGCATCACGGTGCGCACCTCGGCGCGGGCCGAGTGGGTCGAGCACGACGGCGACGGCTTCCGCATCCTGCTCGCCGACGGTACCGTCACGGCCGAGCGGCTGCTGGTCGCCGCGGGCCGGCACAACAACCTGCGCGATCTCGGCCTGGAGCACGTCGGTCTGGATCCGCAGGCGCGGGTGCTGGACCCGGACGAGCGGATGCGGGTGGCCGAGGGCGTCTGGGCCATCGGCGACATCACCGGCAAGGGCGCGTTCACGCACATGTCGATGTACCAGGCCGACGTGGTGATCAGAGACCTCACCCGCGCCGACGGCCCGTGGGCCGACTACGGGGCGGTCGGTCGCGTCACCTTCACCTCCCCCGAGGTCGGCTCGGTCGGGTTGACCGAGGCCGCGGCCCGCGAACGCGGTATCGACGTCCGGACGGCGACCGGCGATCTGGGGACCCGCGGCTGGATCGCCGAGGAGTCTGGCCCGATCAAGCTGGTCGCGGACGCGGAGCGGGGCGTGCTCATCGGCGGCACCGTCGTCGGAAGTTTCAGGGGGCGAGGTGCTCGCCGCGCTCGTGACCGCGATCCACGCCGAAGTCCCTATCAGGAGCCTGGCCGAGATGCACTTCGCCTACCCGACCTTCCACCGCGCGCTCCAGCCTGTCCTTCGCGCCCTGACCTGATGTGTTTCGTCCGGCGGTGGGCTTCGGGTAGGACGGACGCAAGGTCCCTCGACCAGAGGCCCATTGCGACCTCGCTGCTGAGCGGGCACGTTGCGATTCGGTGTTCGCCGAGAAGATCAGCAGCCGGATCCAAGCATCGTGAAACCTATTCTGACCTGGCAGGTAGCAGGCGTGCAGGGAGATGCCCGCTGAGGCGTCCGGGCGGCCTGCCGCGCGAGCGGGCTCGTGCTGCTGCCAGTCTGCTGCACGCCGACGGCCGCACGGACGTGATCAACTTTCCGAACAGAGCAGGAGGACGGATACAGCACACAGGCGGTTTTCGGCACGTTGAAAGAGTTTCGTCCTAGTCGACGCAATCACGATCGAATCTGCATGTATCGCGCGAGAAGACTCCGACCGGATCACCGATCCGGTGGGTGCGCGTGCCGAAACTCCGTCCATGAGGACTCCGCCGAGCCGATCCCGTCGGCGGGCCTTAAGATCGACGATTCTGGCTGGATCGCTGCTCGGATCCGGGACCGCGCGGGTCGCGGGAGCGTCCGCCCGCCTCGACCTCCAGGCGGGTCGCTGCCGATGGTGCCCGCCCGCCGCGCGCTGGGGAGATGGCGCGGCGGGCGGGTGGTCAGGCGAGGGTGATGCGGTCCAGGTTGGGGCCGCCGTTGGCGGTGCTGGACGTCAGGCGGATCGTGTTCGGCCCGGCGGTCAGCGAGACGGTCACGGTCGTCTCCACCCAGGCGGTCCACGCGCCCGTCCCCGGGAACGACACGCTGCGCACAGCGGCGCCGTTGACCGTGAGGTCCATCGGTCGGTCGGTGGTAGTGCCGTTGGCGAAGCGCAGGGTCATCTGGCGTTCGCCGGCCGCTGCGGCGTCGACGGCGAACTCCGCCGAGGAGCCCACCACGTTGTCGAAGTTGACGAAGCCGGTGCCGGTGAACCCGGCGTGGTTGGACTCCACCATCCCTTGCGAGATCGTCGCGTTCTCCGCCTGGTACTCGGTGCTGGGCGGGGTCGTGGCGGGCACGTCGAGGTAGTCGATGTTCGGGCCGCCGTTGGCGGTGGTGGCGGCCAGCTTGATCGAGTTGGCTCCGGCGTTCAGCGGCACCGTGAAGGTGGCGTCTGCCCAGGTGCCCCAGGCGCCGGTGCCGGGGAAGTCGCGGCCGACGGGAGCTCCGCCGTTGACGGAGATGGTCATCGGCCGGTTGGTCGTGGTGCCGTTGGCGTAGCGGAGGGTCAGGGTGGCGGTGCCGGCCTGAGCCGCGTTGGCGGTGAACTCGATGCCGCTGCCCACGACGTTGTCGAAGTTGACGAAGCCGGTGCCGGAGTAGCCGGGGTGGTTCGACTCGACGACGCCCTGAGTGATCGTCGCGGACTCGGCCTCCAGGCGGGTGACCGTACCGGAGGCCGGCCTGGCCCTGATGAGGCGCGTCTCGCCGGGACGGAGCGTTGCGCTGTAAGAGGAGGTGACGGTGCCTTCCGAGGCGCCCGACCAGAGATTGGTGACCTGGGCGGCGCCGGTGAAGCCGACCTGCGACCAGGTGACGCTCACCGTGGAGTTTCCGGTGGTTCCGGTGTTGAACAGGGCCACGATGTAGTCGCCGTTCGACTCACGTTTACGCCATACCTGGTTGACGCCGCTGTTCACGATGCGATCGGCGGCGACGCCGTCCTGGTTGACCGCGATCAGCCGCTCGTTGGTGAGCATGGCCAGGTCCGTGGAGGTGAGCGCGGTCAGGTCGCTGCCGAGCAGCAGCGGCGAGGCGGCCATCGCCCACAGCGTCAGGTGCGAGCGGCGCTGGTCGGCGTTGATGCCCATCTGGTCGCCGTTGCCGATCTGCAGCGAGTCGAGGTCGTTCCAGCCGCCGGGCGCGGCGTACGGCTGCCAGGAGGCCGCCGAGTTGAACCGGCTGCTGATCTTGGCCCAGGTGGTCAGCGGGTAGCCGCTGCCGTTGGGGCCCGGCCCGCAGTAACACTCCACGTCGCCCTGCGTGCGCCAGCTGTTCGCCAGGCGCTTCCAGGTGGTGGCCTGGGCGATCGGCAGGTTGTTGGACAGCGCGAAGTTGATCGGCCGGCCCGTCTGCCGCAACGCCCTGTCCCAGGCCTCGACGTCGGCGATGGTCGTGGCGTCCACGCCGTCGATCTTGAGGTAGTCGACGCCCCACGAGGCCATCTGGTTCGCCCACGAGTTGATGAACGCCTGCGCGCCCGGGTGCGACCACTTCAGCCGGTACATGTTCTTGCAGTTGTAGTTCTTGTGCATGGTCGCGGCCGTGTCGGCGATGTCGGCCGCGTGGTAGGCGGTGCCCTCGACGGGCGTGTTCCTGGTGACGGCGTTCTTGGCGATGCCGGGCGTGACGTAGAAGCCGAACTTCAGTCCCTTGGCGTGCACGTAGTCGGACAGCGCCTTGATCCCGCCAGGGAACTTGGCCGTGTCGACCGCCCACCGGCCGAAGCCGTCGACGACGAAGCCGTTGGCGTCGCACTTCTGGTAGAAGTCGTCCAGGTTCACGTACACGTAGCCCTTGGCCGATAACCCGCTGCCGACCAGGGCGTCGGCCTGCGCCCTCATCTTGGCCTCGTCGGGCCAGCGGCGCACGAAGCTCCAACTGCTCCAGCCCATGGCGGGCCGGATGGACAGGCCGTTGTCCGAGGCCGCCGCGGGCGCCGCGGGTGTCAGGGGTACGGCCAGCACGAGCGCGGCCACGGCGGCCGCGCACCACCTTCGCACGTTCAACGCGTCCTCCTTCAGCCGATGCTGATCCGGTCGAGGTTGGGCCCGCCGTTCGCGGTGGTGGCGGTGGCCCTGATCGTGTTGGCCCCCGCGGCCAGCGAGACGGTCACGGTCTTCTCCACCCAGGTCGTCCAGGCGCCCGTGCCGGGGAAGCTCACGTTCGTGGCCGCTCCCCCGTTGACCGTGAGGTCCATCGGCCGGTCGGTGGTGGTGCCGTTGGCGAAGCGGAGCTTCACCTCGTGGGTGCCGGCCGTGGCCGCGCTTACGGTGAACTGCACGGAGGAGCCGGCGACGTTGTCGTAGTTGACGAAGCCGGTGCCGGTGAACCCGGCGTGGTTGGACTCCACGACGCCCTGCGAGATCGTCGCGTCCTCGGCCTGGTAGTCGGTGGGCGCGGGTCCTGCCGCCTCGACGTCGAGGTAGTCGAGGTTCGGCCCGCCGCCGGCGGTCGTGGCGGTCGCCCTGATCGTGTTGGCGCCCGCGGCCAGGGCGGCCTCGACGCCGGCCTGCCGCCAGTCGGTCCACACCCCGGTTCCGGGGAACGGCAGGCTGCCCAGCCGAACGCCGTTCACCGTGATGTCCATCGGCCGGTCGGCAGTGGTGCCGTTGGCGTAGCCGAACCTCAGCGTGGCGTCGCCCGCGGTGGCGGCGTTGACGGTCCACTCGACGTACGGGCCGGCGGCGTTGTCGCCGTTGACGAAGCCCGTGCCGGAGAAGCCGGCGTGGTTGGACTCCACGACGCCCTGCGAGATCGTGGCGTTCTCCGCCTCGTGCCGGTTCTGCGGTGGTTGCCCGCCGCCGCCCGGGTAGGCACCGCCGACCCAGGCCTCGTCCACGCGCAGCCTGGCGACACCGTGGCTGCTGGTCTTCTCCAGCCGCACGTGCCTGGCGGTGGTGGCGGGGATGTCGATGATCTGCACGCCGCGGTGGTTGGGCAGGTTGCCGGTCTTGACCGGGCTGCCCCAGGTGGTGCCGTCGTCGCTGACGTAGACGCGGTAGCCGTTGATGCGCGCCGAGCCGCTGGCCGGATAGGTGGTGGAGTCTTCGCGCTGATTGATCCCGATGTAGCGGACGGGACGGGGGGATCCGAGGTCGAAATGCAGGGACACGGTGCTCGCCGAGGTGGCGTCCCAGTACGTCAGGTAGTCGCCGTCACCGGCGTGCGCGGCGGGGTGGCCGCTCGCCGACGCCGAGGCGGACATCGTGACGCCGGTGTAGATGCCTTCCCTGCCGCTGGAGACGACCTTGAAGACGGTGTCGTACTGGTCCCACGAGGAGATCCCGCTGAGCGTCAGCGTGCCGCCGTCCTGGGTGAAGCTCACCGGCGCCCCGGTGCGCAGGTTCGTCACCGAGGTGATCTTGTAGCCGTTGTCGCGCAGCGACAGCGTGCTGCCCGACGGGCGGGTGATGACGTGGACGTAGTGCAGGTTCGGATTGGCCTTGCTGATCATGGTGACGCCGTGCGCGCCGCTGTTCCAGAAGCCGGGATCGAGGCCGCCGTACATGTAGCCGCCGCCCTCGGTGCCGTTGAGCGACTCCCAGATCGCCTCCAGGTAGCCGTTGGCGAAGGTGTTGAACGTCTCCTGAGCGGGCGGCATGCGCCCGGCTTTCATCGGCGTCTCGGCCATCAGCGCCTTGACCGACGAGCCCGCGTTGGTGATGAGCCGGCCGAGCGTCAGCCGGTAGTCGACGGCCTGGTCCGACCCGCCGTACCACCAGGGCCCGTTGGTGGGCAGCTTGAAGTCGGCCTCGATGAGCCGGGGCGCCGCGGTGTAGACCGCCTGCGGGTAGTCGTAGCTCGGCGTCATCCCCGTCTTCTGCTCGTTGCTGATCATGTCCATGATCGGCGTGTCTTCGTTGTTGTTCGACAGCGTCATGTCGGGCCGCTCGGCGCGGATGCGCTCGTACAGCCCGTTGCGCTCCCAGTAGGCGTTGTCGTTGTCGATCCAGAACCCGGCGAGCTTCGGATAGCGCGCCATCTGCTCGACGAACAGGTCGTAGCTGAACTCGCCGAAGCCGTCGCGCGTGTGCAGGTCGACGCTGTGGCCCTTGTAGGCGGAGTAGGCCGAGGAGTTCAGCCACGACTGGCCGGAGGGCAGCCCTTCGTTCCACCACTGCGGGTCGTCGGTCATGTAGTGGATGACTTTCAGGCCCTGCGCGTCCGCGGCGTCGATGAGCTCGCCGAGGAAGTCCCTGGAGGTACGGCAGGAGCCGGGGACGGCGCTCGGGTACGGCCGGGCGTAGCCGAGCCGGGAGTGGAAGGTGGCCAGCACGATGTACTGGGTGTGCAGCTTCTTGGCCTCCTGCACCCAGTAGCCGGCGTTCCAGCCGCCGCCGGTGACCGCCGACTCCCACGCGCTGCAGCTGGTGTGCTGGGGCGAGGTACGCATGCCCCAGTGCAGGAACAGGCCGCCGATCGAGGAGCGCAGGAAGGCCTGGCGCGGGTGTTGCAGCTCGGCGCGGGCCGGGGGGGCGACCAGCATGCCGAGGACGAGGGTGAGCACGGCGAGCAGCGCCGCGCGCGGCGCACGGGACATGTGCGGCCTCCTGTTACGGGCCGGTGACGGCGAGGTGGTCCAGGTTCGGTCCGCCGTTGGCGGTGGTCGCGGTGGCCCTGATCAGGTTGGCGCCCGCGGTGAGGGGAACGGTGATGCTCCGGGTCGACCAGGTGGTCCACGCGCCGGTGCCGGGGAAGTCGACGAGGGTGCCGGCGACGTCCATCGGGCGGTTGGCGGTGGTGCCGTTGGCGTACCGCAGGGTGAGGGTGGCGGTGCCCGCGGCGGCCGCGTTGACCGTCCATTCGACGTAGGAGCCGGCGATGTTGTCGCCGTTGACGAAGCCGGTGCCGGTGTAGCCGGCGTGGTTGGACTCGACGACGCCCTGCGAGATCGTCGCGTTCTCCGCCTCGTAGACGGTGGGCGGCGGGCCGTCGGACGGGGTGAAGGCCGGGTCGCTGGAGATGGCCACCCGGTCGAGGCGGGCGCCGTCCTCGCGGTAGGCGAAGGTGACGGTGTGCGTGCCCGCGTTCAGGTCGTAGGTGACGGGCAGGCGGGCCCAGTGCCACGCCGAGCCGAGCGGGATGCCGTTCCAGCTCGTCCAGGAGCCGCCGTCGGAGCGCACCCAGAAGGAGTCGTCGCTGGTCGTGGGCGTGATCACCCTGGCCCACACCGTGAACGTGCCGGGGTCGGGCACGGCGAAGGTGAGCGTGGCGTGGCCGGTCGGCGGGGCCGCCGTCTGGCTGTTGTTGCCGGGGGCGACGCTCACGTAGGAGCCGCCGGACGCGGCCGGGTCCTGCAGGGTCTGCATGGGGGCGGTGACGGTGCCCGACTCGGCCTCGCCGTACAGGCTGACGGGGTTGCCGGGGACGGGCGTGGAGTTCGTGGCACGCACCCGCAGCGCGCCGCCGGTGGTGTTGGCGCCGGTCACCGCGTAGCCGCTGATGCCGCTGACGCCGACGTCGTAGGCGCTGCCGGAGCCGCGCTGGGCGATCACGTCGAGGCGGACGTTCGAGCCGTCGTCGACGATGAACGCCGGGCGGTTGTCATTGCTGTCGAAGCGCATCTCGCTCTTGATCGACAGCCCCTGGACGTGGCGGGCCCAGATGCCGAACGAGGGGCGGGTGCCGTAGTCGCGCGGCGGATAGGTGGTGGGGAACTCGCCGGGCACGCGGGTGGCGTCGGAGGCGGGGTGGCCGCCGGGGACGGTCAGCCTGACGCCGTCCAGCGTGATGTCGGGGCCGATGTCGACGGCGGGCGTGCCGGTGATGGTGCTGGTCAGCTCGGAGCCGCCGGTGGTGCCCGACGGCTCGGGTGCCGTCAGGTTCGTGCCGGTCACGTTGGTGAGGTGGATGTTCCTGATCCGGCCGGCGGGCGGCGAGCCCGGGCAGCGTTTGCGTTCGCCGATCTTCATGAAGATGGGCGTGGTGGTCTTGGTCAGCGAGATGTCGGTGTAGTGGACGTCCTCGATGATCGCGCCGTCCATGGAGACGATGCCGATGCCCGCCTTGCCCCCGCCCAGCACGGTGATGTCGTCGAAGCGGATGTCGCGGAAGTTGCCGCAGGTCTCCGAGCCGAACTGCAGCGCGTTGTTCTCGTGGGAGTACACGGTCGTGTCGCGCACCCGGACGTTCTGGCTGGTGTAGGTGTGGCCGAGGGCGTAGTCGCTCTTCAGCGCGATCGCGTCGTCGCTGGATTCGATCCGGCTGTTCTGCACGGTGACGTTCCAGCTGTTGATCAGGTTGATGCCGTCGCGGACGCCGTTCTCGGCGTAGTACGTCCTGAGGTTGTCGATCAGCACGTCGTGGCAGCCGTTCAGCAGCGCCATGAAGTGGCCGCCGCGGCGGATCGAGATGCCGGTGATGCTGACGTCGGCGCACTCGGTGAGCGCGATGGCCTTGTTGCCCGCGCCTGACGGCGGGGAGTTGCTGGTGGACAGGTTGCCGTCGCCGTCGATGGTGCCGGCACCCGTGAAGTGCACGTTGCTGACGTTCCTGCCGACGAACAGCGAGTTGTTGAAGTGGCTGTGGCCGAAGTCCTGGTAGGCGTCGTACGGGTTGGACTCGGGGGCGTCCATGCCGCTCGCCGCCGCCTTGACCGTCGCGCCGGAGTCCAGGCGGAGGGTGACGTCGCTCTTCAGGTGGATGGTGCGGGAGCGGTAGGTCCCGGAGGGGAAGACGACGGTGCCGCCGTCGGCCGCGCTGGCGGCGTTGATGGCGCGGTCGATCGCGTCGTCGTCGTTGGTGCCGCCGTTGCCGGTGGCGCCGTAGTCGCGCACGTTGAACTCGGCGAGCGCGGCCGCGGGCGGCGCGGTCAGTGTTTGGGCGGCCAGGAGGAGGACCGCGAGCCAGGCCAGGCGCTTGGGGCTCATGGGGCCACCTCGATGTAGTCCAGGTTGGGGTTGCCGTTGGCGGTGGTGGCGGTGATCCGGATCGCGTTGCTGCCCGCGTTGAGCGTCACCGGCAGGGACGCGGTCGCCCAGGTCGACCACGCGCCGGTACCGGGGAAGTCCCGGGTGACGGTGCTGCCGTTGACCGCGATCGTGGCCGGACGGCTGGTGGTGGTGCCGTTGGCGTACCGCACCCGCAACGTCGCCGCCCCGGCGACACCGGAGACCGTCCACTCGGTGTAGCTGCCCGCCACGTTGTCCCCGTTGACGAAGCCCGTGCCGGAGAAGCCCGCGTGGTTGGACTCCACCGCCCCTTGCGAGATCGTCGCGTTCTCTGCCTCGTAGCGGGTGCCCGGCGGGGTGGTGTTGGAGATGTCGCGGCCGTTGTACGACACGCCGATCAGCTGGAGGTTGTCCACGTAGTTCGCGATGTTGCCCGCGTTGGTCATGCCGGTGAACGTGCTGTTGGAGATCGTCACGTTCTGGATGTGCTGGGCGGAGCGGCCGTCGAGGTTGTAGGCGGAACGGCCCCCGCTGACCGTCATGCCGTCGACGGAGAAGTTGCGCACCGTCGGCGGGATGCTGCCGGACGTCTCGTAGTTCATCGTGATGTAGACGGCGTCGCGTTCGAGGTTGCGGCCGGTGAAGCGGCGCAGGTGCACGTCCTCGACGTAGCCGCCGCGGTTGAAGCTGGTCTTGACGTACAGCGCGTACTTGACCGGGTAGCGGCCGGGGAAGTCGGCGGCGTTGCAGGCGCAGTCCTCGGCGAAGACCTTGCGCACGCCGCCCGACATCTCCGAGCCGATGGTGATGCCGCCCCAGCGGCCGGAGAACTTGCAGTTCTGGACCACGATGTTCTGCGAGGGCCGGTTGACGCGGCGGCCGTCGCGGTCGCGGCCGGACTTGACCGGGACGCAGTCGTCGTTGGTGTTGAATCTGCAGCCCGTGATGAGCACGTCGGTGCAGGAGTCGGGGTCGCAGCCGTCGCCCTGGGAGTTGGTGCTGTAGAAGGTGACGTTCCTGACCGTGACGTTGGCGCAGTAGACCGGGTGTAACGTCCACATGGCCGGATTACGCAGGTTGAGGCCCTCGACAAGGACATTCGTGCAGTTGTAGAGGCCGATCATGTTGGGGCGCAGCTTGTGTCCCGCGCCGAACTGGCGCCGCTCGACCGGGTAGTCCGACGCGCCCCACGCGCGGAGCTGGTCGCGGTCGGCTCCGCCGCCGCCCCATGACGACCACTCCCCCGCCGGGGCGTTGCCGTCGATGGTGCCGGTGCCCGTGATGGCGATGTTGGTCCTGCCGTCGGCGTAGATGAAGGGCGAGTAGTTGTAGCACTCGATGCCCTCCCACCGGGTGAACACGTTCGGCAGGTAGGAGCCGGGGTCGGTGCGGAAACGGATGGTGCCGGTGACGCTGAGGTTCACGTTCGACAGCAGGTGGATCTTCCCGGTGCGGAAGGTGCCGGCGGGGACCAGCACCTGGCCGCCGCCGGCGGCGTTGCAGGCGGCGATCGCGTCGCGGAAGGCGGCGGTGCAGTCCGTGCTGTTGTCGCCGACGGCGCCGTAGGCGGTGATGTCGAACGTCCGGTCGGGGAAGGTGGGCGGGACGATGCGGGCCAGGATCTCCGGCACCTCGTCCCACGGCGACGCGGCGGCAGCGGCATCGGCTCTGGCCGGCGCCAGGCCGGCGAGCGCGACCGCGCCGGTCGCGAGTACGGCGGCGCGCAGGACTTCCCGCCTCGAGGGCGTGTCCCCGGTCATTGGGTCACCTCGATGTAGTCCAGGTTGGGGTTGCCGTTGGCGGTGGTGGCGGTGATCCGGATCACGTTGCTACCGGCGTTGAGCGTCACCGGCAGGGACGCGGTCGCCCAGGTCGACCACGCGCCGGTACCGGGGAAGTCCCGGGTGACGGTGCTGCCGTTGACCGCGATCGTGGCCGGACGGCTGGTGGTGGTGCCGTTGGCGTACCGCACCCGCAACGTGGCCGCCCCGACGACGCCGTTGACCGTCCACTCGGTGTAGCTGCCCGCCACGTTGTCGCCGTTGACGAAGCCCGTGCCGGAGAAACCCGCGTGGTTCGACTCAACGACGCCCTGGGAGATCCTCGCGTTCTCGGCCTCGTAGCGGGTGGTGCCGCCGCCTCCCGGCACGGCCTGGTAGGCCTTCAGGTTCGTCAGCAGCAGGTGGCAGTTCTGCAGCGACCCGGACGTGTCGCCCAGCGACCGGTAGATGCCCCACTTGGGGCGGACCCGGTCGCCGAGGAAGGTGTCCACTCCCGTCTTCGTCGCGTCCACGATCGTGGTGCCGCCGCTCCTGACCACCCAGCGCACCGCCCCCGACGAGCCGTCGCCGATCCTGATCTCGTAGTCGATGTCGATCCACTTGTCGTGCAGCGGCACCAGGTCGGTCCGCGCGACCAGGATGTCGACCTGGTGGATCTTGTGCTCGATGGTCTGGGCGCCGTTGACCTGCCGCAGGGAGGTGACCGTGATCGGCAGGCTGCCGGTGCCCGGCATCTTGGTCTGGAAGATGTGGGTGAAGCTGGTGGTGGCCTTGAGGGTGCTCGGGATGAACATCGAGTACGTCACGCGCCACAGCTCGCCTGCCTTCCACTGCAGGTAGCTGCTGCTGGAGGTACGGTTGCCCGTCACCTCCTGGCGTTGCCTGTCGGTGCTGGTGTCGCGGTCGACCGTGTGCATGACGAAGCGGTAGTTGTTCCCCTCCGGGTAGATGTGCGGTTGCCCTGCGGGATGGGAGTCGGCGCGGTCGTCCTCGACGGTCTCCCACGCCCCCATGCCGTCGGCGCTCGCCGACGGCGACCACAGCAGCCGCCAGGTCATGCCGGGCGGCAGCAGGGTGGGAGCCGCGAGCGCCGGGCGGGCGGGCAGGAAGGGCGTGGCGGCGACGGTGCCGGCGAGCAGTGCGAGCTGGCGACGTGACAGTTCCATGGGTCCTATCCGATAGTGATCTTGTCGAGGTCAGGCCCGCCGTTGGCGGTGCCCCTGAACGTCGCCGGTCATGCCGTCACCTCCAGGTGGTCGAGGTTCGGGCCGCCGTTCGCCGTGGTGGCCGTCGCTCTGACCGTGTTGGTTCCGGCCGCGAGCTGGGCCGAGACGGTGGTGGTCTGCCAGGTGGTCCAGGCGCCGGTGCCGTTGAAGGCCTTGTTCGCGGCCACCACCGCGCCGTTGACGGCGATGTCCATCGGACGGTTGGCGGTGGTGCCGTTGGCGAAGCGGAAGGCCAGCGTGGCGGTGCCCGCCGCGGCGGCGGTGACGGTGAACTCGACGGAGGAGCCGACGAGGTTGTCGTAGTTGACGAAGCCGGTCCCGGAGTAGCCGGCGTGGTTGGACTCCACCACGCCCTGGGAGATGGTGGCGTTCTCGGCCTCGTAGCGGGTGGCGTTCGGCGGCGTGCCGTACAGCGTGCCGTTGATCCTGACGTTGTGCAGCTGCACGTTGTCGGCGTTGCTGAGCTGCGGGGCCGGCGTGTCGATGGCGGTGAAGGTGCTGTTGGAGATCGTGACGTTCCTGACGTGACTGGCCGGGGAGCCGGAGAGCTTGATCGCGAACGGTGAGTCGGCGATGTCGAGATGGTCGACCGTGAGGTTCTGGATCACCGGGTTGACGATGGGGCCGTGGCCTGGCCCGGTCAGGCTGTAGTTCATGTCGACGTAGAAGGCGCCGCGGTCGCACGGGCCGCCGGTCAGGCCGCGCACGTGCACGCCGTCGACCACGCCGCCGCGGCGGTTGTTGGTCTTCAGATAGAGCGCGTAGAACGACCGATAGCCGGAGCCGGGGAAGATCTGGTTGTCCTCGGCGAAGACGTTGCGCACTCCCCCGGACATCTCGCTGCCGACGGTGACGGCGCCCCAACGGCCGTAGTACTTGTTGCCGCGGATGACGATGTTCTCCGACGGGACCCCGACGCGGCGGCCGTCGGTGTCGCGGCCGGACTTGATGACGGTGCCGTCGTCGCCGGTGTCGAAGGAGCAGTTCTCGATGAGCACGTCCGAGCAGCACTCGGGGTCGACGCCGTCCACCATGGCGCCCCGGCTGTAGATCTTGATCCGCCTGACGGTGACGTTCCGCGACAGGACGGGGTGGACGGTCCACATCGCGGGGTTCCTGATGTCCAGGTCCTCGATGAGGATGTTGGCGCAGCCGTACAGCTGGACCATGTTCGGCTTGAGGTAGTGGCCGTCGCCGAACTGACGCTGGTCGACCGGCACGCCGTCGACGGCCATCTCCTGCAGGCGCTCCCAGTCCGGTCCGCGCTGGGAGTCGAAGCCGAACCACGGCCCTGCGGCGGCGTTGCCGTCGATGGTGCCCTGGCCGGTGAGCGCGATGTTGGTCTGGCCGCGCGCGTAGATGAACGGCGAGTAGTTGTAGCACTCGATGCCCTGCCAGCGCGTGAAGACGTTCGGCAGGTACGAGCCCGCGTCGGAGCGGAAGCGGACGGTGCCTCCCGCCTCGACGTGCAGGCGGACGTTCGACAGCAGGTGGATCTTCCCGGTGCGGAAGCGGCCCGTGCCTGGCACCAGCACCGTGCCGCCGCCTGCCGCGTTGCAGGCGGCGATCGCGTTGCGGAAGGCGGGCGTGCAGTCGGTGGTGTTGTCCGGCTTGGCGCCGTAGTCGGTGATGGTGAACGTGCGGTCGGGGAAGGTCGGCGGCACGATCCTGGCCAGGATCTCCGGCACCTGGTCCCAGGGGGAGGCGGCGCCTGCCGTGGCCGATGCCGCTGAAGCCGTGCGGGGCGGCAGCAGCGCGCCGCCGCCCGCCAGGCCCGCGACCTTGAAGAGGTCACGTCGTGAGGGTGTCGTCACCGGATGCTCCGCTCGGGGGGTGACCCGCCCGGCGGCGGCGCGGGTCGCGCGCGCCGCCGGGCGGGGGGCTGGGGCGGTTACTGGATGGCGGAGCGGCGGATCACGTCGGCCGCGCCGCTGCCGTTGTTGTCGGAGTTGGTGGAGCCGAACCAGATCGCGCTCGCGCCCGGCACCTTCTCCACGGCGCGCAACCGGCCGTACGTGCCGTTGAAGTAGGAGTTGACCGTCGAGACGCTCTCGCCGTTGAGCACGATCCGCCACAGGCGCTGCCCTCGCAGGGCCGCCATGAAGATCGTGTTGTTGACGATCGCGATGCCGGACGGCGAGGCCTCCGAGACGCTCCAGGTGTACTTCGGGTTGGTCATGCCGGAGACGCTGCAGTTGCCCTCGCATTGCGGCCAGCCGTAGTTCTTGCCCGCCTGGATGAGGTTGAGCTCGTCGCGCGAGGAGTTGCCCAGCTCGGAGGACCACAGGCGGCCCGCCGAGTCCCAGGCGATGCCCTGCGGGTTGCGGTGACCGTAGGTGTAGACGCGGCTGTTGAACGGGTTGCCGGGAGCGGCGGCGCCGGTCTTGGCGATGCGCAGGATCTTGCCGTTGAGCGAGTTGAGGTTCTGCGCGTTGCTGGTCTGCTGGGCGTCGCCGGTGGTGACGTACAGGTAGCCGTCGGGGCCGAACTTGATCCGGCCGCCGTTGTGGTACCGGTTCTTGGCGATGCCCTGAAGGATCGAGGTGTAGCCGGACAACGTGGTGCCGTTGAAGCTCATCTTCGCCACCCGGTTGCCCTCCGAGGAGGTGTGCATGAAGAACACCTCCTGGTCGCTGCCGCCGTTCCAGGTCGGCGACATGGCCACGCCCATCAGGCCGCCCTCGCCGTCGGTGGTCTGGCTGTTGGGCACGGTGCCGACCTGCGTCTTGGTGCCGCTCGGGGTCACCTTGAAGACCCGGAAGGTGTCCCGCTCGGTCACCAGGGCGAAGCTGCCGTCGGGGGCCCAGGAGATGTCCCAGGGCACGTCCCAGCCGCCCACGACGGTGGTCGGGGTCTGCGGCACGGTGCCGCAGCCGCCGGTGGTGAAGGCGGCGCCGGCCGTGCTCGGCGTGGACAGCTGTCCCGCGGTGTCACGCGCGATCACCCGCAACTGGTAGGTCTTGTTGCACTCCAGTGGCACTGTCGTGGTGGTGGCGGGCGGCGTGCCGGTGACCTCCTTGAGCAGGGCGTTGGTCTGGTCGACGATGCGGTAGGCGGTGACGCCGTTGTCGTCGGTCGAGGCGCCCCAGGTGACGCTCGCCTGCGTCGGCTGCACGCCCGACACGGTCGGCTGGCCAGGCTGGCTGGGCGGGTCGTCCGCCGGCGCCGGCTGGGTGCGGCAGCTCACCTCGGGGCTGCTGGCCGAGACGTTGCCCGAGGCGTCCCTGGCGAACACCGAGATCTGGTAGGCGAAGTCCGGGCTCAACCCCGTCAGCGTGTACGGCGGAGCGGGCGCGGTGCCGATCTGGGTGCCGAGGTGGAAGATGTCGTAGGCGACGACGCCGATGTTGTCCGTCGAGGGACCCCAGTCGAGCTTGAGGCTGTTGTGGGTGATCTCGCTGCAGGACGGCTGGCCAGGCGCCGTCGGCTTCTCGGTGTCGCCGGGTCCCGTGACGCTGAGCCGGTCGAGGTTCGGCCCGCCGTTGGCGGTGGCGGCGGTCGCTCTGACGGTGTTGGCGCCGGCGTTCAGCGTGGCCGTGACCGAGGCCTCCTGCCAGGTCGACCAGGCGCCGGTGCCGGGGAAGTCCTGGTTGACGGCGGCGCCGCCGTTCACCGTGATGCTCATCGGCCGGTTGGTGGTGGTGCCGTTGGCGAAGCGGAACTTCAGCGTCTGCGGCCCCGCCGTCGCGGCGCTGACCGTGAACTCCACGGAGGAGCCCACCACGTTGTCGTAGTTGACGAAGCCGGAACCGGTGAAGCCCGGGTGGTTGGACTCGACCACGCCCTGCGAGATGGTGGCGCTCTCCGCCTGGTAGTCGGTGCTGGGGGCGGCGACCTCCACGTCCAGGGAGTCCCAGTTGGGGTTGCCGCCCGCCCCTGCCGCGGTGGCGCGGATCTTGTTGGTGCCCGCCTGCAGCGGCGCGGTGAGGGTGCTGGTGGCCCAGGTGGACCAGGCGCCGGTGGGGTTGAAGGCGCGGTCGTCGGCGACCAGCGCGCCGTTGACGGAGATGTCGCTGGGCCGGTTGGCGGTGGTGCCGTTGGCGTACCTGAGAGCGAGGGTAGCGGTGCCTGCCGCGGGGGCGGTGACGGTCCACTCGACGTAGGAGCCGGCGACGTTGTCGCCGTTGACGAAGCCGGTGCCGGAGTAGCCCGCGTGGTTGGACTCGACGACGCCCTGGGAGATCGTGGCGTTCTCGGCCTCGTAGCGGGTGGGAGCGGCGTGGGCCGCCGTATCGGTCAAGGCGGTGAGCGTCCCGGCGGCGAGCAGGATGGCACAGGCTGCCCGGGACCGACGTAAGTTCATGGCGCTCCTTGAAGCGGGGTGGCGAAAGATTGGAGCTTTTCCCCGTGTTCCCACAAAAAGTCACAACCGTCAACAGATTTCAGGATATGGAGCGGTCCATTTTTTAGGAAGCTTTCCTAACTCGTATCTCGGTCGACCGGAACAGAGATCCGATGTGTTAGCAGACTCTGGACTCCTGCAAACAGTTGCTGTATCTCATAGGTAGATCTCTCCTGGCGAAAGATTGGATCTGTCTCCCGGACTTCGCAGCCTCCAGTGGCCCGGGAGACCTCACCCTCCCCTGCGCAGAGCCGGTGAGACATGGGATGTCTCACCGGTACGAGGAGACTTCACCGTGTTCACCAGAACCCTGGCGGTGATCGCCACCGCCGCCCTGCTGCTCCAGCCGGTGCCCGCCGCTTCCGAAGCGGCCACCGTCCACCAGGCCGAGAACGCCACGATCTCCCAGGGCGTCGTCGAGTCCAACCACGTCGGTTACACCGGCACCGGCTTCGTCAACTACGACAACCTCATCGGCTCCTACGTCGAGTTCACCGTCGACGCGACCGCCGCGGAGACGACCCCGCTGACCTTCCGCTTCGCCAACGGCACCACCGCCGACCGGCCGATGGCCATCACGGTGAACGGCACGCCGTTACGCACCGTCTCGTTCCCCGGGACAGGTGCCTGGACCTCGTGGCGCGAGGTGAGCGCCGACGCGCCGCTGAACGCCGGCGCCAACACCATCCGCGCGACGGCCACCACTGCCAACGGCGGCCCCAACCTCGACGCGCTGACCGTGGGCACGCCCAGCGGGCCCGACTGGTCCGTCTCCGTGGTCGAGTCGACCATGGCCCGCTACTCCCCCGGCACGCTCGGCGGCTGGGGTTACACCCGAGGTCTGTACCTGTGGGGGCAGTACCTCGTCTGGCAGCGCACCGGCGACCCCCGCTACCTGCAGTACATCAAGGACTGGGCTGACCGCTTCGTCGACTCCTCCGGCAACATCTCCAACAGCTTCAACAACCTCGACAGCATGCAGTCAGGCAACGTCCTGCTGGCTCTGTACAAGGAGACCGGCCAGTCGCGTTACCGCACCGCCGCCGCGAAGATCAGGAACCGGCTGAACACCTATCCGCGGACCTCCGACGGCGGCTGGTGGCACTCCACCTCCTCCAGCCGGATCGACCAGCTGTGGGCCGACGGCGTGTTCATGGTCAACCCGTTCCTGGCCCGCTACGGCGCCTGGGTCGCGGCCGACACCTTCACCCGCACCGAACCGGCCAAGCAGATGGAGGTCTACTTCAGCCACCTGCGGCGGAGCAATGGCCTGCTCTACCACGCCTACGACGAGCCGGGCGAGCCCACCGCCTCGTGGGTGAAGCCCTCGCTCGGCAACACCAACGGCATCTCCTGGTGCCGGGCGATCGGCTGGTTCGGCATGGCGGCCATCGACATCCTGGAGATCATCCCGGCCGACCACCCGCGGCGGCAGGCGCTGATCGACATGCTGCGCCAGCTGGTGCCCGCCTACGCCCACTCGCAGGACCCGGCCACCGGCCGATGGTTCCAGGTCGTCACCGAACCCGGCGACTCCGCCAACTGGACCGAGACCTCATGCTCGGCCATGTACACCTACACGATCTCCCGCTCGGTCGAGCGCGGCTACGTCGACGCCTCCTACCAGGTCAACGCCGACCGCGGGTACGAGGGCGTGCTGCGCAAGGTGTCGGTGGGCTCGGACGGGCGCACGAACATCGTGGACATCAGCGAAGGCACCAACGTGGACGACGTGCTCAGCTACTACTACAACCGGGCCAGACCGGCCAACGACTTCCACGGGCTGGGGGCCTTCCTCATCATGAACGAGCAGATGATCCGCACCCGCCACTGACCCGACCCGCCGCTCCCCACCTGCGTGGACGGCGTAACGGGGCGGGGAGCGGTCAGGTCAGCGGTACGCGGTCGCGGGGCGCGGTCAAGGTTTGCTGCCATCAACCGACGCGGCCGTGGCGGCACAGCTACGCCGATCGACGCCGCGGCCGACACCACCACGCCCCGGTCGATTCCCGACCAGCGCACTGGAGCGGGTCGGTCGCGTCCGGCTGGCCGAGCGCCGTCCCTGGACTGGCCGGCTCGAGGCGCCCGCAGGCGAACCTCGACGCATCCGGCCCTTCGCCCGCCATTGCGCCTGCCGAAAAGCTAATCCACGCAGTTCAGCCGGCATGGGAGTACTCGTGGAGAACCCTGCGCATGCCGAGAATTCCATCCACGCAGGTCAAGCCGCCACGCGATGATGAGGCTGGAGGCGCTCTATGCGGCATTCGCCCGTGAGATGATCAACATCATGACTGGTCTACCTGACATGCGCCAGCGTGGTGTGCCCGGCTCTCCGGAGATGCCCAATGCCATCGTCAGGACTTCCGCATCGGGCGGATTCCCGGGCTGCGGCCGCGTCGCAGTCCTGGTGGCGGCACGGTGAACGGTGCGGACATCGACGTGGTCGACGCCTTGGATGAACTCAGTCGGCAGACGGTAACTGCATGGCTGCAGAGCGCCCCCTCTCACGGTCTGAGGAAGACCCGCTTGCGAGTGGTAGCCGCATTCCTGCGCTGGTTGCACGCCGCCGAGCCGGCTCTCGGCCTGCTCGCCGTCACCGGGGCCGAAGTGGATCATTACTGCGCGGCGCTCGCCGGTGGGCTCGCGGGAGGCCAGGGCGTGTCCAGGCCATTGGCGAACGCGACGGTTACGAGGAAGCGCGCCATTCTCACCTCGCTGTATGCCTTCGCTTGGCGAAGCGGGGCTCTTCGAACCTCTCAACGCGCTGCAAAAGCCGCCGAGGACAGCAACAGCGGCACGAGCGGAGGATTCACTCGGGACGAACGCCGGCTGCTGCGTCGCGGTATCGCACGGCTGGCAGCCGACGGCCGATCGACCGAGGCGGCCGCGGTCGCGCTGCTGGAGGCGACAGGCGCCTGCGTCGACGTACTGGCCACCGTCGCGCCGCAGGACTTTCGCCTCGTCGCCGACGGCGACCGCGAGCACCTAGTCATCGTGATCCACACCAGTCATGACGACTTCGTCGCATACCCGGTGCCTTCGGCAGTCCACTCACTGGTGAGGGCGCTATGCCACGGCCGGCCAGCTGCGGAGCCGATACTTCGCCGCGACAACAGCAAAGCCATTGACCAGGAATGGGTCAGCACCGCGCTCATCCAGGCCGCCATTGCGGGCGGGTTGCCTGAGTAGCAGGCTATCTGCTTGGACCCGCGCATGTTGCGCCTACATACCTCCAACGGTTGATGTGCAGCAGCTTGCGCAATCGAATGGACGTGGTCGCGCGACCAGAGGGGGTCGCGGGCGGGCGCGTCCGAGCGGGCCGGCCGCCAGCCGCGCCCAGGCCGAACAGCCAGCGCGGGCGGCGGCACCGGCCAGCGAGGTGACGAAGAGGGAGTCCAGCGCGGCACTCACGGTTGTGTCGACGCGTGAAAACTGGGTTCTGGCCCACATTTCGTGATCGCAACGGCTCTCACGTCACTTCTGTCCGGTGACAACGAACCTCGAGCTTGCGACATCGAGGCTTCAGCGGCTCAAGGTGCGCTCCGATCGTGGGTCTCGCCATGATCGGTGTCCGGCGCCATGGTCTGGATACGCGCCTCCGCGACCTGCCGCATGATGCGGCGGGCCCCGCACCCCTCGGCGGTGGCGTACGCCTCTGCGGCCAGCGCCACCGCGTCGTCCCGTCGCCCCTGCGCGGCGGCGATGTAGATCAGCCCTACCTGGTTGGCGGCGACAGCAGCCAGCAGCCCGAGCTCCCGGCATAGCCGTACCGATGCCTCCAAATGCTCCCGGGCGGCGTCCAGCCGGCCCGCGGCATGGTCCGCGATCCCCAGGTGCCGGAGCACTTCCCACTGGGTGTATCGGTCGCCTGCCGCAGTGGCCAAGTCGTACGACTGCTCAAGGAGAGGAACGGCGCGGTCGGGGTCGCTCCGTACGACCTGGTGGAAACAGCCTTCCCAGAACACTGAATCCGCCTCGCCCGCGGCATCACCCAGCGTCCGGTACAGGTGTGTCGCACGCTCGAACAGCGCCAGCTCACGTGGGTCTTCGCGCCGGTCATCGAGGAACCGCGCGTGCAAGATCCGTCCCCGTGCCACAGCGAGATCGGCTTCGAGCTTGTCCAGCTCCCGCTCCGCCGCTGCCAGCTCACCGACATCGCCGACGAAGACAGCATGCTCATAGGACAGCTTGGCCTTCTCGATGCGTCCCTCCATGCCTGCCCCGCTCATCTCGGTGATGCCCCTCGTTGCGGTCCATGAGACCGTACGCCGGCGATCTCAACAAGCTCTCAGACCCATCCAACCTTCGATGGCACGAACGCAAGGTTCGGTGTCACAGGACAACGTCACCATGGCCATGAGCAGGATGCGCTTGCGGAGGAGCGCGGTCCCAGCTCGCCCGGACATCTGCCGCTTGATCATTTTGATCTTCATGTGGAACCAGCGATGTCAAGCGATGTGCTTGTGGATCACTCCGAGATAGAGGCCTTCGCGGTCCGTCACGTGCTCATCCTTGCGTGATGGGAAGAAAACCGCGCAGACGTCGGCGGGCTGGGTTCGGATGCTGAACTGGGTCCCGAATGTCAGGCTCTGCTCGACCTCGTGTGCGCAGCCGCTGACTTCCAGCGCGGAGACGAATGCCTCGCGGCGCACGGTAGCTGAGTGGGAGTGGGAGTCCGGCAGGACGATCGAGGGCAGGTGTGCGTTGGAGCCTGCCCGGAGCCGAATCCAGATGCCGCTGACGGATTGTTGGGTGACGACCAGGTCCAGACTGCCCCACGAGTAGGGATATCCGTCGAGGTCGTGCCCCTTCATCACGATGGCAGGGTGGGGCCGTCCAGGGCCGAGGATTTCCTCGGCCTGATCCAGGGGCATGCCGCAGTGGAGCGGACCGACCTGCCCGGTGAGGCCGAACTCGACGACAAGGTTCAGCAGGGTCATGGGATCGAACTGTGGCATTGGGTGACTTCGACCGCATCCTCATGTGATCGTGATGATCGGCAGAAGTGCTGTGCCGGGCGGGATGGCGAGTTGTCGAGGTGTGGGACCGGAAGGGGTCGGCACGTCGGCCAGGCGGTCGAGCAGCTGATCCAGCGCAGCCTGGCCATCGTCTACTGCAGCGCGTTCCTCGTCGGTGAGCGGGATGCTCATCGACATGCGTTGCAGGTTGCCTTTCTGCCAGGCCTCCCCACCGGCCGCGGCCTCGGAGGTGACGGCGTCGCGGTCGAGAAGGACTTCGATGGTTCGGACGTTGCGGGCGAAGTAGCCAGCATTTGTCATAGGCCTTGGTCAGCGTAGCGGGGGTGATCTTGGCGTAGGACTGGGCGGACTGCGGGGTCCCGCTCTGGAGCGTTCGCGCAGAGGCGCTCGGACGGCTGGCCATCGTGATGTGGGCACTGGCCGCCGCCGGGCTCGTGGTGGCTCAGGCTGTACGTGCGAGAAGGCAGCCGTCAGCGAGCGACCGGCTCGCGATGTGACCTGTTTCTCCCCTGTACGGCCCGCACCACCAGCAGAATCCCGATGACCAGCGCCCACGCGCCGAGCGTGAACCTGGTGGTGATGACAATCGTGTACCTCAGGACGGAGATCGAGCCGTCCATCAGCATGGCGGCGAGGTGCGTGAGGGTCTCCAGCGACAGCAGCAGGCCCCCGATCCCGCCGGTTATCGCTGCCACGGGGCCCAACCGCCACAGCAGGAGCGAGGCCGCCGCGATCACCAGACCGAGCAGCAGGGCGGGGATGATCGCGAGCAGCACACCTGGCATGTCGTCTTCGCCGGGCAGAACCAGCCCCCAGGCCAAGAACAGCAACGCCAGCGGGATGACGAGCCCCATGCTGATCGCCGAGGCCACGCTGTGCCGCCACACGGCCACACAGAAGGCGGGAACCACCAGAATCAGCAAGGCCATGCTGATCATGATCGACCTGGGCATGATCGCCTCGACGACAAAGACCTCGACGCCATTGAAGAACAGGGTGAGCGCGAGCAGGCCCATCAGGACCATGGTCACCACGGAGGCGGCCAGCTGCGGGGCGGCGGGCCGGACCCCACTCCCCCGCGCCTGGAATCCGGGACCTTGCGCACCGGGAAAGCCCATCACCGGCGCGCCGCCAGGACCCCCATGACCAGGCCAGGCCACCCCATACCCCGGCACCGCGGGGCCTTGTGGGCCCGATCCCGGCATACCGGGGCCCTGCATCGCCGGGCCGTGCGGGCCTGAGACCGGTATCGCCGGGCCTTGTGCGCCCGAGGCCGGGTCGGGCAGGAGCAGCGTGCCCGAGGGCTGGGGCGCCGGACCGCCTGGCGCGGGGAGGGTCGGCAACGCGCCCATCTCCCTCGCCACGCTCACCCCGGCCTCCTGCCCGGTCAGCAGGCCAAGCAGTTCCTCGATGCCGGGGCGTACCGCAGGATCCTTGGCGAGGCAGCGCGCGAGCAGCGGTCGCAGCGACTCAGGCACCCCCGACAGGTCCGACTCTGCGGTGAGGATCGCGTACATCAGGGCGGGCATCGTGTCGCCCTTGAATGCCTGCTGCCCGGTGGCCGCGTACACCATCGTGCTGGCCCAGCTGAACAGGTCCGCCGCGGGCCCGACCATCGCGCTCTCGAACTGCTCGGGGGCCATGAACGCGGGCGTGCCCATCACGCTGCTGGTGGCGGTCTGGTCGAGGGCGCGGGCGATCCCGAAGTCGATCACGACAGGCCCCTCGGCCCCCATGATCACGTTGCCCGGCTTGAAGTCCCGGTGCACGACCCCGGCCCGGTGGATGGCGGCCAGCGCGGTCAAGGTGGCCACGCCCAGCCGTTCCAGCCCGCTGCCGAAGCGCTTACCCTCGCCCTTCACCAACCGCTCCAGCGAGGGCCCTGCGATGAACTCGCTCACAATGTACGGGCGGCCATCGGCCACCCCGACATCCAGCACCCGGGCGGTGCAGAACGGCGCCACCCGCCGGGCGGCCTCCGCCTCCCGCATGAACCGCCGATACGCCTGCTCGTCGCTCACCTGCGCATGGAGCACCTTGACCGCCACCTTGGCGCCGTCGGCGTTCTCTCCGAAGTACACCGACCCTTGCCCGCCCCGGCCGAGCACGCCGCTCAGCTGGTAGGAGTCGATCTGGCTCGGATCAGCGGAGGCGAGAGGAAGCACGAAATGACCATAGTGCGCCCTTCACACCTCCGGCCACCGCCTCCAAGAGAGCGGCCCCATGGCGTGGATCATGTTTGAGACCACCACCGCGTGCTCGGCCCAGTAGTACCGATCGAGCGCGCCTGACGTGGCAAACATGCCTGAAGACCCCCGGATAGATCTTCAGGCGGGTTGGAGGCTTCGGATCCACAAGATTGTGCGCCCAGGGAGGCGTACTTCCGGGAGCTCGCCGACATCGTCGCTTCCGGTCGCCGGCTCAGCGACGAGGAATGGACCGCGCTGTACGCCAAGCACGACCAGTACACCGCACCGTGAACCACGCGCGGCTCTGGCAAGTGCCGCATGTCGTCGCCTGAACACCGGCGAGGGTCCCGACGGCGGTCACCGAGACCGTGTACCGCAAGCGACCGCGCCCGGTGCACCTCGAAGGAGCCGAAGCCATGGACCGGAAATTCGAGGACACGTAGTCACCCGGATACGAAAAGGCCGCCTCTGATCGCTCAGAAGCGGCCTTCGACCTGGGCGGAGATGAGGGGGTTCGCCCCTCTGACCCTTCGATGCGAACTGCGGGCGGCATCAACGTCGATGCCTCGTCGGCCTGCTCAAGCGAGTGATGACGAGTGATCGCGTAGGCCCTTGCACGCGGCTGTCCGCGCGTCACATCTCCTGGGATGCCGGCTTCAGCAGCTCCTCGCCGCGCTGCCAGGAACGCAGCCAATTGGCGCGGGCCGCGTCGGCCGCGGCCTTGGCGTCGCCGGAGCGCAGCGCGGCGAGCAGGACGCGGTGCTCCTCGTAGGCCTCCTCGTGGACGGGGACGTAGCCCCAGATGTGTCGCTCGATGCGGCGCAACTGCTCGTCGAGCGATTCGAGCATCTCGATCAGCACCGGGTTGCCGGCTCTGCGGTAGTAGACCCGGTGGAACTCCTCATCGAGCGCGCTGAGCCGGTCGGGAGCGGTGGTGCGGGCCATCGACTCGAGCAGGCCTTCCATGAGGTTCAGGTCGGATTCGGTCATCAGGGGCGTGGCCAGTTCGGCGGCCAGCGCGTCGAGCGGCGCGCCGGCCTGGAACAGGTGGGGCGCCCGGTCGAGGGGCAGACCGGCGACCCGAGTCATCCGGCTGGCGCTGGCCTCGACGAGCCCTTCCTGGCCGAGCCTGATCAGCGCCTCGCGCACGGGTGTGCGGCTCACGCCGAGGAAGTTCGCTATCTCGACGTCACGCAGGACCTCGTGGGGCTGCAGGACTGCATTGAGTATCCAGCTGCGCAGCTCCTCGTAGGCGAACTGCTGGGCGCTCGTGTAGCGCCTGGCTGACTTCACTAGCGGCAGGGGCACCCTTCAAATATATCGGCTAACGCCTCGTGTCGCGATCCCGGCAAGGGATGAACCGCGGGAAGCCCTTTGTGTAGGGCCGATAACAGGGGGGCTTGTCGGGAAACGGCAGACCGATATACTGGCTGTCCAACCCGCGACGAGCCCCGGTGATCCCCCAGGCCGACATGGCCTCCGCCGGGGTACGGCCCCGGCCCACGCCCTTGACCTCGCGTGCGGCCCGAGCCTCGTGTGGGCGCGGAGAAAGAAGGCAAGACGGTGAAACCTCAGACTCGGATCGCCGCGTTGTCCCTGGTCGGTCTCCTGGTAGCGGGGTGCTCCGGTGGTCAGAGCCCTGCCTCCTCTGCCGTGGGGAAGGGCGGCGGCGTGCTGCGGATCGGCACCACGTTCACCTGTAACTCGATCAACCCGTTCGCGTCCACCGGGACGACCTGCGCGATGATCTTCCGGTACAACTACCCGTTCCTCGTCCAGTACACCGGTTCCGGCGCCTTCGAAGGCGACCTGGCGACGAAGTGGACCACCTCACCCGACGGCCTCACCTGGACGTTCGACCTGCGTCCGGGCGCGAAGTGGTCGGACGGCAAGCCCCTCACCGCGGCCGACGTGGCCTTCACCATCAACACGATCGTGAAATACCGCAAGGGCGCGACCGCCTCGGAAGCCGGGTCGGTGAAGAACGTCAAGAGCGCCGCCGCCCCCAGCCCCACCCAGGTCGCCGTCACCTACGAGAAGCCGACGGCCAACGTGCTCGGTCGCCTGGTGAAGATCCCCGTGCTCCCCGCCCACGTGTGGCAGCAGCACGCCACCGGCGACGGGATGCGGCTCAAGCAGACCCCGAACGCCGCGCCGCTGGTCGCCGGTGGACCGTTCCGGCTGGCCAAGTACACCAAGGACCAGATCGCGCTCATGGAGCCCAACCCCCACTGGTACGGCGACGAGCCCAAGCTGTCCGGCTTCGGCCTGCAGTTCTTCAGCAGCCCCGACGCCATGGTGAACGCGCTCAAGACCAACAGGATCGACTACGCGGCGCCGCTGCCCATCACCGCGGCCAAGCCCGTCGAGCAGGCCGGGTTCACCGTGACCCGACAGCCCGGCTTCCGCATGCACGACCTCATCATCAACCAGTCCCCCCACCAGAAGGCCCACCCCGAGCTGCGCGACCCGAAGGTGCGTGAGGCGTTCGAGGCCGCGGTCGACAGGAAGCGCATCATCGAGGTCGCATACCTCGGCTTCGGCACGCCGGGCGGTTCCATCATCCCGCCGGTGAGCGGCGACTGGTACGACCCGTCGGTCACGCCCGACGCCTTCGACCTCACCCGTGCCGCCGCGCTGCTCGACGAGGCCGGCTATCGACCGGGTCCGGACGGCGTCCGCGTCGCCGACGGCAAGCCGATGTCGTACGAGGTGATCATCCCCGACGTCGAGGGTGGCGAGGGAGAACGCGCCCTGCAGATCGTCACCGAGGACTTCAAGAAGATCGGCGTCCAGCTCAAGCCGCGACCGGCCGACAATGCCACCGCCTTCGACCAGATGACGGGCACGGACAAGAAGTACGACCAGTACACCGTCGCGCAGTGGGGCTGGATCGCCCAGCGTGACCCCGACTTCCTGCTCAACGCCATGACATGTGACCAGTGGGGCAGCTGGAATGACACCGCCTACTGCGACAAGAAGTACGACGAGATGTACGAGCGGCAGGCGAGCACGGTCGACGCTGGAGCCCGCAAGGAGATCGTCTGGCAGATGCAGAAGATGATCAAGGACGCCCGGCCGTACGTCATCACGCACTACGACGACGTCGTCGAGGCCCACACCAAGAGCTGGAGCGGGTTCGCCACCTCCGCGCTCGGCATCCTCGACTCGCAGTCCCGCTTCGGCCTGCTGTCGGCCGGCTCCGGTTCCTGAGGATCACCTGTGTCGCGTACCAGCCATCTGATCAGGCGCCTGCTGGCGACCCTGGTGACCGTCTACGCGGTGGTGACGCTGAACTTCCTGCTCTTCCGCGTGCTGCCGGGAGACGCCGTGGCGAACCTGTCACGCGTCCCCGGCGGCTCGCCGGAGCTGACCGCCGCGCTCCGCCGGCAGTTCGGCCTCGACCTGCCGCTCTGGGACCAGTACTGGATCTATCTCGGCCGTCTGGCGCACGGCGACCTCGGTGTGTCCTTCGCCACGCAGGAACCGGTCGTCGACCGTCTGGCCGAGGCGTTCGCCAACACGCTGCCCCTGGTCACCATCGGGCTGCTGCTGGCCCTGCTGCTCGGCCTGGTCAGCGGCGCGCTGGCGGCCTGGTACCGGGGCGGGTGGGTGGACAGGCTCAGCACCAACACCGCGATCGCCTTCTACTCGGTCCCCACGCACTTCCTCGGGCTGCTGCTGATCCTGCTGCTCGGCGGCTACCTGCCCGCGCAGGGGATGCGCGACGAGTTCCTGATCGACCCGTCGGGCACCGAGGTCCTGGCCGATCTGGTCAAGCACATGACTCTGCCGGCCATGACCATCGCGCTCATCGTGTTCGGCCAGTACACGCTGGTGGTGCGCTCCTCGATGATGGAGACGCTCGGCGACGACCACGTGCTGACGGCACGGGCGCTCGGCGCCGGACCCGTCCGCACGCTGACCAGGCACGTGCTGCCCAACGCCATGCTGCCCATCACCACACTTGTCGCGCTCTCGCTCGGCGGCCTCATCGGCGGCTCGATCCTGGTGGAGAGCGTCTTCTCCTGGCCTGGCGTCGGCCGGGCCATGTACGAAGCGGTGGTCCAGCGCGACTACCCCATGCTGCAGGGAGTCTTCCTCGTGCTCACCGTCTCCGTGGTCACCCTCAACCTGCTGGCAGACCTGCTCTACGTCCGGCTCGACCCGCGGGTGGCCCGATGAGACGCCTGCGCGCCAACCCGCGGGCCACCGCGGGCGTGGCCGTCCTGCTGCTGCTCACCGCGGTCGCCCTGCTGGCCGGATGGCTCGCGCCGTACGACCCGGCGGAGCAGGTCGGCCCCGTCTTCGGCCCGCCCGAGCCGGCCCACCCGCTGGGTCTCGACGACGGCGGTCACGACGTCCTCAGCCTCCTGCTGTACGGCACCCGCCCGACACTGTTCGTCGGCGCGGCGGCGGCCCTGGTCGCCATCCTGGTCGGCGGCGTCGTCGGGGTGGTGGCCGGCTACTTCGGCGGCTGGGTCGACGGGCTGCTCATGAGGATCACCGACTACGCCATCGTGATCCCGGCCCTGCCACTCGGCATCGTCATCGCGGCGGTGTGGGGCAGCAGCATCGGCCATCTCGTCGTGGTGATCGCGCTGCTGTTGTGGACGTCCACGGCCCGTGTCGTCAGGGCGGAGACCGCCTCCCTCAGGAACCGGCCGGCCATCCGGCGCATCCTCGGGCTCGGCGCGAGCCACGCGCGCGTCATCGTCCGCTTCCTGGTGCCGCAGCTGGCGCCGCTGCTGAGCGCGATGGCCGCGCTCACCATCGCGCTGGCGATCTTCACCGAGACCGCGCTCACCTTCCTCGGCCTCGGCGATCCCGACACCATCACCTGGGGGACCATGATCCGCTTCGCGTTCCAGCGGACGGCGATGACGCAGGGCGCCTGGTGGGCCTTCGCGCCGCCCGGCATCGCCATCTCGCTCGTCGTCATGTGCTGCTACTGGGTGTCCCAGTCGATCGAGGACACCCTCAACCCCCGGCTCAAGGTCGCGCACGTGTCCCGCGCGTACTTCCAGGTGGTGAACAGATGAGCCTGCTCAGCATCCGCGACCTGGAGGTCGCCTTCTCCACCCGCGGCGCGCCTGTGCGCGCGGTGCGCGCGGTCAGCCTCGACCTCGCGCCAGGCGAGCGGATCGCCCTCGTCGGTGAATCGGGCTGTGGCAAGACCACGACCATGCTGGCCATGATGGGCCTGCTTCCCGCGAGCGCCACCGTCTCAGGGCAGGTGCTGCTCGACGGCACCGACATCCTGGCCGGCGGCGAGACCACGATGCGGCCGCACCGCTGGACCGACATCGCGATGGTCTTCCAGGGCGCGATGAACGCGCTCAACCCGGTCCGCAGGGTGGGTGCCCAGATCGTCGAGGCGGTCCGCATCCACGGCGGCTCCAGGCAGGAGGGCAGGCTACGCGCCCGCGAGGTGCTCGACCTGGTCGGCCTGCCGGAGGACGCCGTGTCCCGCTACCCGCACGAGCTGTCGGGCGGCCAGCGGCAGCGGGCGGTCATCGCGCTCGCGCTGTCGTGCCGGCCCAGGATCCTGCTGGCCGACGAGCCGACCACGGCGCTCGACGTGATCGTGCAGGACCAGATCGTCACCCTGCTGAGGCAGCTGAGCGACTCGCTCGGCCTGGCCATCGTGCTCGTCACCCACGACCTGGCGCTGGTCCCGCGACTGTGCGACAGGGCCGCCGTGATGTACGCGGGTTCGGTCGTGGAGAGCGCGCCGTGCGTCGACATCGTGCACAGCCCTCGCCACCCGTACACCAGGCGCCTGGTCGACGCGACACCCGACCTGGCCGGCGAGCGGCCGCTGACCTCCATCCCCGGCGCGCCGCCCAGGCTCGACGGGCCGCTGCCTGGCTGCGCCTTCCAGCCCCGCTGCGGCGAGGCGGTGGACCGGTGCGCGACCATCGCGCCACCGCTGCTCCAACTGGCCGGCGGCAGGTCCTGCGCATGCCACCTGGCGGAGGTGGTCGCGTGAGCCTCGTCGCCGAAGACGTCGTCGTCACCTACGGCCGTCGGCTGGGGTCCGGCATCCTTTCGCGCAGGCGGACCCCGGCCGCCCCAGCCCTCGACGGGGTCGGTCTCACCCTCGGCAAGGGGTCCATCGTCGCGCTGGTCGGCGAGTCGGGCTCGGGCAAGAGCACGCTGGCCCGCTGCCTGGTCCGCATGCAGGAGCCGGGTGCCGGCCGCGTCAGCGTGGACGGTACCGACCTCACCGCCCTGCGGGGCAGGCGGCTCAAGGACTTCCGCCGCCGCGTCCAGATGATCTATCAGGATCCCTACGAGTCGCTGATCCCGCGCCAGCAGGTCAGGGACATCGTCGCCGAGGGGCTGGCCATCCACGGCGTCCCGAGAGCCGAACGCGACGAGCGGGTCCGCGAGGCGCTGACGGCGGTCGGGCTCACCCCGGTCGAGTCCTTCCTCGACCGCAGGCCGTTCGAGCTGTCCGGCGGACAGCGCCAGCGGGTCGCCATCGCCGGCAGCCTCGTCCTCGAACCCGCCTACCTGATCGCCGACGAGCCCGTCTCGATGCTGGACGTCTCGGTCAGAGCGGGTGTGCTCAGCCTGTTCGGCGAACTGCGCCGCACCAGGGAGCTGGGCATCCTGCTCATCACCCACGACCTGGCCACGGCCGTCCACGTCGCCGACCGGATCGTGGTCATGCATCGAGGAAGGATCGTGGAGGAGGGTCCGGCCAGGCAGGTGACGGCGGAGCCCGCCCACGATTACACCCGTGCGCTGCTGGCGGCCACGCCTGACCTCGGCCGCACGTGAAGCCACGTCAAGAACGGAGATCCATGCGCATCGCCATGGCCCAGATGTCCTCGGGGCAGGACAGGGCCGACAACCTCCGCCGGATGGCGGCCACGCTCGACCGGGCGGCCGGTCAGGGCGCGGAGCTCGTCCTGTTCCCCGAGGCGTGCTCCTACCGGGGCCCGCTCTCGGCCGAGCATGTCGAGGACAGGACGGGGCCCACGCTGTCGCTGCTGTCCGAGCGGGCGGCCAGGCACGGGATCGCTGTCCTGGCCGGCGGGCTCTGGCTCGCCTCCGGCGATCCGGGCAGGCCGTACAACGCCTCCGTCTTCGTCGGCCCCGGCGGCGAGCCGGCCGCCGAGTACCGAAAGGTGCACCTGTTCCGGCTGCGGACCGCCGAGGTGGACGAGGACGAGGGTGCCTACACCACCCCGGGCGAGCGCCTGGTCACCGTCTCCTACCGCGGGTTCACCTTCGGCCTGTCGATCTGCTACGACCTGCGCTTCCCTGAGCTGTACCGGGCGCTGGCCCGCTCGGGCGCGGATGTGCTGTGCGTGCCGTCCAACTTCTCCGCCGTCACCGGCGCCGTCCACTGGGAGCCGCTGCTGCGCGCCAGGGCGATCGAGAACCTCTGCTACGTCCTGGCCCCCGCGCAGGAGGGTGTCAGCCCCGACGGGTTCGTCACCCACGGCCACAGCCTGGCCGTCGACCCGTGGGGCCGCGTGCTCGCGTGCGCGGAGGACGGCACCGGCCTGGTCATGGTCGAGCTCGACCGGGGCGCGCTCGACCAGGCCCGCGGCGCGCTCAACGCGCCGAACGAGACCGTCCCTGCCGTGTACGGCGGGCAGGTCGCGCTGGAGCCGGCCCATGGGTGACCTGGCGACGGCCGTGCGGGTGCCGGCGGGTCCACGCCGGTTCGCCTACGACAGCGGCGAGCCCGCAGTGGTCGAGGTCGGCAGCGGGACCAGCCTGGTCTTCGAGACACTCGACTGCTTCTCCAACCTGCTGAGCTCGCCCGAGCAGCGCTTCCGCACCGAGGCCGAGCTGATCGAGCTGGTCGGCGCGTTCAACCCGGTGTCCGGCCCCGTCGCAGTCAGCGGCGCCGTCCCTGGCGACGCGCTGGCGATCACCGTCGGGCAGATCAGCCTCGGCGCGCGGGCCGTGACGGTGCTCCACGCCGATCCCGAGCTCGACCTGCCGTTCGGGGACACCCGCGTGTGCGCCGTGGAAGGCGACACCGTGTGGTTCCCGACCTCGCTGGGCCGTCTGGCGCTGCCGGCCAGGCCCATGGTCGGCACGCTCGGAGTGGCCTCCGCGGGTCCTGCCTTCCCCTCGCTGCTGTCACACGCCCGCTGCGGCGGCAACATGGACTGCCAGGCGCTGCGGCCCGGCAGTGTGCTCGTCCTGCCGGTGGAGGTGCCTGGCGGGCTGGTGTCTCTCGGGGACGTGCATGCGCTCATGGGCGACGCCGAGATCACCGGCACCGCGCTGGAGGCCGGCGCCGAGGTCACCGTGAGGGTCGACCTGCTGCCGGGGACGGGCCGGGCGATGGCCGGGCCGTACCTCGACGAGCCGCACCGGATCGGCACCGTAGGCTGTGCCCACGGCGTGAGCGTCGACCAAAACCTCCGCTCGGCCATGACCGAGCTCCGGCGCAGGCTGGTCGAGGAGTGCGGCTACCGGCCCGGTGAGGCGTACGAGCTGCTCGGCGCGGTCGCCGAGGTCACCGTGAACCAGTGCGTGCACGGCGGCTGGTCGTCCGTGCACGCGGCGGTACCCCGCTACGTGCTGCCATCCCACCTGTCCCACCCCTCTCCCTGATACGAGGGATCATGCACCGATCGCGCAAACTCTCCGTGTACGACATAGGTCGCACGCCGCTGTACGCGTGCCAGTACGACCAACGCTTCTCCTACTGCCTGTACGTCCCCGACGACTACGCGCCAGAAGGGGACACTGTCTACTCGCTCGTCGTGCTCGTCCACGGCACCGAACGGGACGTCCAGTCATACCGGGACTCCTTCGAGGACTTCGGCAGGGCCAACGACTGCATCGTGCTCGCGCCACTGTTCCCCGTCGGCATCCCCGACCCCGGCGAGTTCGACGGCTACAAGTACCTCGAACACCGGGGGATCCGCTTCGACGAGGTCCTACTCGCCATGGTCGAGGAGATCTCCGCCTGCTACCGGGTCAACGGGAGCAGGTTCCTGCTGTTCGGCTATTCGGGCGGCGGCCAGTTCGCGCACCGGTTCGTGTACCTGCATCCGGAGCGGGTCCGCGCGGCCTCGATCGGCGCGCCGGGCGCGGTAACCCTGCTCGACGAGGACCTACCGTGGCCTGCGGGCGTTGCGGGAGCCGAGGCAACGCTGGGCAGAAAGGTGGATCCGGCCGCGCTCAGCGGTACGGCCATGCACCTGGTGATCGGCGCCGACGACACGGGGACCCAGTCGAACAGCGTGCCCGCGGGCCATCCCGCCTGGATCCCCGGCGTCAACGACGAGGGGGTCCCGCGCACCATACGGCTGCAGGCTCTGCGGCGCAGCCTCGAACGGCACGACATCCCGGTCCGCTACGACGTCGTGCCGGGCGTCGGCCACTACGGTCCCGGCGTGGTGAGCAAGGTGAAGGACTTCTTCACCCACGTGCTCACCGTCGACGCCGACCAGCCGCCGCCCGAGCGGGCCTTATCGGGTGCACGGTGACCTGCGCCGGCCTTCTAATCCGACGATCGCAGACATCCGATCTGCCTAAGGTGTCAAGCTGTACCAGTGCCAGCGTTCGGCATTTGATCACGAGTGTGGCTCCGTCACGCTTGAAATCCATTCGCGGTGGATCACAAGCGCCGCCATGCTCGGCTGAGGAGTAGCCGGCATCCAGGTAGTGCTCGGCGGGTAGCAGGCCGCGCCGGGCCAGGTGCTGATGGATGGTGGCGGTCATCGCCGTGTCGGGCACGGTGGCGTCGGTGGTGGCCACGTTCGTGATCAGGTTCGCGGCCTCGTGCCGGGGTCGGTGCCCCCGGGGTCGGCGAGGATGTCTTGGGTGTCGGGGCACGCCGATTTCCTCAGGGACTTCAGGGGTGACACCGTCCACCCCTCCACGCTGGAGCTCATCTCCGAGCTGGGGTGGATCGAGGAGTTCCTGCGCCTGCCACACACCAAGATGCCCGACGTCACCGTGAACCTGGGCGGCCAGGCCGTCACCTTCGCGGACTTCAGCCGGTTGAAGGTGCGCTGCCCCTACATCGCCTTCATGCCGCAGTGGGACGTGCTCGACTTCCTGGCCGGCAAGGCGCAAGCGTATCCCTCCTTCCGCCTGCTGCGCAGCACCGAGGCGACAGATCTGATCACGGCGGACGGGCGAGCGGTCGGTGTGCGGGCGACCACCGCCGAGGGGCCAGTCGAGGTGCGAGCCGACCTGGTGATCGCCGCGGACGGCCGCCACTCCACCATCCGCACGAAGGCCGGCCTGGAACCCGTGGCCGGCTCGCCTCCCATGGACGTGCTGTGGTTCCACCTCCCCCGTCGCGAAGGCGACGAGATGCCCTTCTTCCAGGGCGGCAGGGGCGCACTGATCTCCATCGACCGGGGCGAGTTCTGGCAGCTCGCCTACGCGATCCCAGCGGCCGCGTTCGCCACGATCAAGCAGGCGGGACTGCCCGCCTTCAGGGAACGGGTCGCCGGTCTGGCGCCCGCCCTGCGCGATCGCGTCGAGCAGATCGACAGCTGGGACCAGGTACATCAGCTGACGGTGAGGGTCGCCCGGCTGCCTCGGTGGCATCAGCCGGGAGTGCTGTGCATCGGTGACGCCGCGCATGCCATGTCACCGGCGGGCGGCGTGGGGATCAATTTGGCGATCCAGGACGCGGTGGCCACCGCCAACCTGCTTAGCCCCGCTCTCCTCCGTCCGGGGGTCCCCAGCGAGGACGACCTGGCCGGCGTCCAGTCGCGCAGGCAGCGCGCCGCGCAGATAACGCAAGCCTTCCAGCTCGGCATCCTGCGCGATCTGTACCCCAAGGACCTTCGCGACGACACGTCCGAACACGTGCCGCCGATCTTCACCGCTTTCAGGGCCCTACCGCCGCTGCGCCACGTCATGGGCCGTTTCATCGGCATGGGCGTACGGCCGGAGCACCTCGCCGGTTGACGCGAGGCGGGGCTCAAGGGCCTTTCGTTCACGCGCCCAGCCCCGTTCATGCAGAACGTAGGGGACACACGTGTCAGGCATGATCAGGCAGCGACCCTTGAGGTGACCGGCGCCCGGGCCGCGGCGTCCGCGGCGCGGGAGTGGAGTTCAGCGATCTCGGGGTGTGGTGGCGGTTTGCCGAGGAAAGGAGGGTGTTGAGCCTGGATCCTACGAGGGTCGATTGCATGCCGGCGCTCTCCAAGGCCTGGTGGTCGGCGGCAGCGGCCCGTTCGAGGTCGCCTTCGTCGAGTAGTGCGGCGGCCAGGCCGATTCGGTCCATTGTCCGTACCCGGTCGAACCCTGGTCTGCGCAGCCGTAGCGCGGCTCCGAAGCGATGGCTGGCGGGGTGCCGGCGGTGGCCGAGGTGGGTGAGGTCACGGGCACTGACAGCCCTGGCACCGGCGTGGTCGGCGGCGTCGAAGTAGGCGACCCGGGCTCATGCAATGGAACTGGATCGCACGCTAAGCCGCGGTTTGGGGAGGTCGGGATGGGGCGGCGCAGGAGGAAGCTCACGGGCGCCTTGCCCATGGTGCGCGGGCTGTGGCGGCTCGTGGACCGGCGGCTGGGGTGTCGTCGGTCCACGGGCCGGCCAGAAGCAGGTGGTGATGACGGGGATCTACTCGCTGTGCAGAACCTTGGCGATCGTCAGGCGTGCCGCCGACCTGGCTGGGAGCAGCGCGCCGAGGACGGCGATCGTGACGCCCGCCGACGCCAGCAGGACCAGTTGCGGCACGTGCTAGACGGCCTTCACGGAGTCGGGGAAGACGACTGAGCCCACGTTGTCCACGACGATGCGGTGTCCAGCCATCCCGAGCGGGATGCCCAGCAGCCCGGAGGCCGCGCCCAGCAACGCCATGGAGGTCGTCGTCATCGCCGTGACCTGCCACGGCGTCATGCCGATCGATTTGAGCATGCCCAGGTCGCGGCGTCGTTCCCTGGTGTTCAGCAGGACGGTGTTGAAGACGCCCAGTGCCGCCACAAGCGTGAGCAGTACGGCGAATACCGAGGAGAAGCCGACCACGGTGGCGGTGTCGATGGACTCGCCGTTGTCCGCGTCGATCTCCGCGCGCAGGCCGGGGTCGGCGGCCTTGACCGCCTGGGCGTAGGCCTTGGCGTCGGTGCCGGGCTTGAGCCGGACCTGATAGAGGTCGGCCTGGAGCCGCGGGGCGAGCGTACGTGGAGACGGTGTTATGCCACAGCGGTCCGCACCAGGGCCGATGAGGCTTTCCTCTTCTCGATCATGTGACGCTCGAATGTGATGGGCGCCAGGCCGTCGTTGGCACTGTGCCGCCGGGTGGTGTTGTAGAAGTCCGCGATCCAGGTCGCAATCTTTAGACGAGCCTCGGCCCTGGTGCGGAACCGGTGGCGGTGCACGTACTCGACCTTGATGGTGCTGTTGAGCGCCTCGGCCGCTGCGTTGTCGAGCACGCGGCGCGCACCGGCATCACCGAGCAGCCCGCCGCCCATTCCAGTGCTCCCGCGATCTGGGGAGATGCCGAGGTCAGCAAGGAGCTGCGCCGACTGGAGAGTGCCTACCAGGGCCGCATCGGCGCGCTCGCGATCGACACTGGAACGGGCAAAACCATCAGCGGAGCGCATCCGAGCCGGGCTCCCCAGAGACTGGACCATCGGCGACAAGACCGGAGGCGGCGCCGTTCCTTACGCTGCCGCCAGCGGCATCGCGATCGCCTGGCCGCCGTCCGGTGCACCCCTGATCATCGCGATCTACACCCACCGGAACGTGGTCGACGCCAAGCACGATGACCGCGTCATTGCCTCCACCGCGTCGGTGCTCGCACGCGGACTCGGCAAGATCTCCTGACGCTTACGGAACGGGAAGGCCCGCGGCGAGCTGGCCGAACACCTCGCGCAGCAGCGGCGCGAGCGGAATCGGCGGATCGGCGCTCAGGCAGTGCTCCACGGCCACGGCCATGCCCGCGCCGATCACGGCGGCGACCAGTTTCGGGTAGACGTCATGTGCCACGTTGGTGCCGGTGCGCTCGGCGATCGCCTTGGCCAACTCATCCTGTGCGGCCGCGTTCGCCTTGAGGACCTCGCCCTGCAGCGTCGGCTCGGCCAGCAGGAGCCGGAGCGCATCCCGCCAACGCTAGTCGTGGGGAGGCCCGCCATCGTTGCCCTCGCCCGGTGCGAGTTGGGCCTGCACCGCACTCACGATCGAGTCCCACAGATGCTCGGTGACCGGCCGGACTCGCAACTCGTCGGCGATCCGCAGCACGCGTTCCAGGTGGCTGGCGGTAATCGCCTCAGCCTTGCGCGAGAAGTAGTTGCGGAAGGTGCGGACGGACACGTTCGCCGCCGCAGCGATGTCCTCCACCGTCACGTTGCTCCACCCGCACTCGACACACAAACCCGTGGTTCATCCGCCTCGCATCCGGGCCAACCGCGTCTACAACGGCGACTCGCCCGTACCGATCGACCCGAGCAGCTCGATCGCCATGTCCGAGCCGATGCCCGCCACCACACAGCGCCCAGCCATGTCCACCGCCCACTCGGCAAACCGTCGCGGCTCCGGATCCATGGCCAGCCAGCGGAACACCGAATCCGCGATGTCGTCCCGGGTACGCCTGATCAGGTTCAGCATGACGGCCTCGATGTGCGACAGCGCCCGCTCCTGAAGGACGTACAGCCCGCCTCGTTCCCGCTTCTCCCTTACGAGCAGATCGACACCACTCCAGGTCACGGCCCCGGTACGGGGCATGCGCGCCCAGACCTCCCGCTCCAGTTCCTCCCACGCGTGGAGCAGCAGACCAGGGGAGGGAGGCTCGGGCACGGACGGCGCGAGCGCGGGGTCGTCGAGGAGCACGGTCAGTACGTGCTGTGCCTCGACGAGCCGCTCCGGCGTCCGGTCCGACCGCTCGATCTCGGACCAGGGCCCGTCCCAGGGAAGAGGCAGGGAGCGGAGGGATGCCGGCAGGACGTGGTCGCCCTCGCCCCGCCAGCGCTCCACCCCGGGATCCCATGTCTCCTCCTCGCCCAGCTCGCTCACCGCTCGCCCCGCTTCACTCGACATACAGATACCGCTTCGCGCTCATGACTGCCCCGGTTCGGCCAATTTGCTGGGCATGAGTCCTGGGCCATCCCATTCGAGTTCTCTCTGATGAGCAGGCCGCCCGGTATCGCCGCTTCTTCGAGGAACCCTCGGCCACGAACCTGGAGTAGTTCCTCCGGCTGGATCGCGCCGTGCCGAACGCGGCCGGCCGGCGTGGTCGCCATCCCGGCCCAGGTGTTCAACGACCATCCCGACCGGGACGCTCGCTTCGTCCGTTCGTGGAACGGGACGCCTCGGACATGGGGCGTCCCGTTCCATCGTCTACTCCCAGTCGACCTTCGGCCGGTTCTGCGCGTCGTACGTGGTGACCGACTCCAGCTTGTCGCCGCTGCCGCTCTGCAACACGAACCAGCGCTGGTTGAGTATCGGCACCTGGACGATCCTCGCCTCGACGTCCCCGCTCCTCCAGTTGTAGACGATCCGCTTCACGTCCTCGGAGACGTTTCCCCAGACGAGGTAGCGCGAACCCACCTTCTTCGTATAGCTGAAGGAGCCGGAATCCCTAGCCCCTACACCGTGGCTCAGCATCTCTCGCTTGCCGCCCGAGGCGTCGGACATGTAGACGAGGTGCCAGACGTCCCCGATCTTGTGGGGGTCGTACCTTCGCTCATCCCACAATCCCTTCTCGATCAGGCGCGCCTTCTGCACGCGCAACTCCGCGTCGGTGCGCGGCGCGCCCCAGACCTCCATGAAGACCCGCTTCTTGCCGACATCGGCCAGATGCATCACCAACGGCGAGTAGACGTGCCGCTCCTCGGGCGGACCCGTGACCTGCGTGGCCACCTGTTCCTGCCCCTGCAGCCGGGTGGGCGCCAGGTTCGCGGCGAGCAACCCCGCGCATCCCGCCAGCGCCAGCGCCGACACCGCTGTGGCCGCCCAACGGCGCGCCTTACGGCGCTTGCCTCCACGCACCACTTCCGCGTACGGCACCGCCCCCAACTCGACCTCGTCGGCCGCCTCCCTCAGCAGCAGGGCAATGCCCTGGCCGGTCATCTCGCGCTCGCCGCCCGTCATCTCCGCCCTCCGCTCATCATCGTGTCCATCAGGCCGGGTACCTCCCGGAGCTTGGCGATGCCCTTGGCCGCGTTGCTCTTGACCGTGCCGACCGAGCAGCCCATCGCCGCGGCCGCCTGCGTCTCCGTCAGGTCCTCCCAATAGCGCAGCACCACCGCCTCCCGCTGCCGCGTGGGCAGCTGAGCCAGGGCACGCAGTAACATCGACCGGTCCTCGGCCTGCGCCATCGTGTCCCCCCGCGCAGGTCCGTCGCCAAGCTCCCCGAGCGAGGCGTCATCTCGCGCGGACAGGAACTCCTTGAGGCCCCTGCGGTGGCGCCGGGCGTGCAGGTTGATCAATATGCGGCGCACGTAGGCATGAGGGTCGTCGGCGGAGCTCACCGTACGCCACGACGCGTACGCCCGTTCCAGCGACGACTGCACGAGATCCTCGGCAGCCTGCTGCTGGCCCGTCAGCAGGTACGCCATACGCATGAGCCGCGACCAGCAGCTCATCACAAACCCGCGGAACTCCTCGTCCCGGGCCTGCTTGCGGTTCCCCATGGAACACCTCCTCGCTTCATAGAGTCCACGAGCGCCCCGGACCGTTGCCTCGACCTTCGCGGCCCACCAGATGAACGCTGGACGGGACGCCCTCGCTGTACGGCGTCGCCGCCGTCGGCGAGGACGACGTCCAGCGGTGGCGGAAGAGCCGGAGATCGAGGAGGGGGGCGATTCTGGTCCGCAGGACGGTCACCTCGACCCCGGCACGGGCCAGCAGGAGGCCGACCATCATCCCGGCCGGACCACCTCCGGCTATCACCACACTCATGCGCCCTCCCTAGGCTGCGGGAGCAACGCCTGCGCGGCGGCCCAGACCCTCGGCATGCCGAACTCGGCCACACCACGGAGCAGATCGCGCAGGGTCTCGTCGGTGGCCCCGGCCGACCTGGCCAGCTCGGCGTGCAGGCGCAGGGATTCGCCGAGCGTCTGGTAGAAGACGTCCACGACCAGGCAGGCGAGCGCGCGTTCGCGGACGCTGAGATGCGGGCGGGCCCAGCGCTGGGCGAACTGGTCCTCGGTGAAGGCGGCCAGACCGGGGTCTATGTCCTCCAGGGCGCGTACGGCTCTCGCGAGCGGTCCGGTCAGCGGGGTGGGTTCGACGGGCTTGTCGTCCTGCGCCGCGGGCAGGCCGAGCTCGGTCAGGCGTTGGAAGGCGGTGACCACGATCGGGTAGCCCACGTAGGGCGCCAGGTGCCGGTAGAGCTCCCTGACGGCCTCCGGCTCGACGCCATTGGCCAGAGCCATCTGCACGTGCATCGCCAGGGGCAGGTCGAGGTGGGGGTGGCACAGGTCGGCGGTCAGGCAGGTGAAGGCCTTCTCTCGCGTGGTGAGGTGGGCCAGGCCCCAGAGGTTATGGCCGGCGCCGACAGCGCACTGGGCGAAGACGGGGTCGAGGGCGGTCAGGGCGTCGGCTCCGGCGAGCTGGGTCATGGGGTGCTCCGTTCAGGACAGTCCGAGCGCGCGCAGGCGCAGGCGGTCGAGGGTGTATTGAGGGACGATGCGGCCGAGCGTGCTCATCAGGCGTGACTTCTTGCCGACCGGGTAGCGGGAGCGGGGCTTGCGGGCGGTCAGGGCGTGCAGGACCGCCTGGGCGACCACGTCGGGGCTGGAGCCGGAACGCTCCTCCTTGAGCCCGGCGGTGGTCATGGTGCGGTAGGCGGTGCCGTACAGGCGCCTGCCCTCGGGGCCGAGGGAGGCCAGGCGGGGTTCGACCTCGTCTTCCAGCTTGTCGACCGCGTCGGTGTGGATGGAGCCGGGTTCGATGAGGACCGCGGCCACGCCGTACGGCTTGAGCTCCATGCGCAGCGCGTCGTTCAGCGAGCGGATGGCGTGCTTGGAGGAGCACAGCGGCCCGCCGAAGGGCAACGTGATCCAGCTGCCCACCGAGCCGACCGTGATCACCCGCCCGCGCGAGGCCCGCAGCTTCGGCAGCATCGCCTGGGTGACGGCCACCTGGCCGAACACGTTGACCTCGTACTGCCGGCGCAACGCGTCCAGCGGGACGAACTCCAAGGGCCCGGTGACGCCGATGCCGGCGTTGTTGACCAGGGCATCCAGGTGGCCCAGGCGCTCGGCGGCCGCGGCGATCTGGCCCGCGTCGGTCACGTCGAGAATGATCGGGGTGACCGTGGGGCCGAGCGCGGCGCCATCGGCCTCCTTGCGCACTCCGGCGTAGACGGTGACGCCCTCGCGGGCCAGCAGCAGCGCGGTGGCGCGCCCGATTCCGGTGGAGGCGCCGGTCACCAGGACGGTCTTCGACATGAAGGGCTCCCTAAGATCGTTGACATTCGGGCTCAGTAATAGGCGCGCATCAGCTCGGTCGCCCACTCCGGCTGCACCGTCTCGCCCTGCGGGCCGAACTCGGCCATGTAGGGCTTGATGTCCAAGACCGGGCTGCCGTCGACGGCGTCCAGGCCGCGGACATGGATGTCCAGGCCGTCCACGGCAAGCAGTCGGCAGCGGGAGACGCCCAGCAGGTTCGGGCGGTTCCTGCCCCGCTGAGCAAAGATGCCGACCTTGGGCCAGTCCGAGTTGCCCCGAGGGTGACGGGCGGAGGTGTTGATCGAGGACGGGTCCACAAGATGGAACTGGAACACCACCTCCAGGTGCGAGAAGGCATCCAGCCCGGCGAGCGCCTCCGGCCCGAAACGGGTCCCGTCGAGGCGGATCAGCGCCTTCTCGGTGTTCCAGTCGTCGTCGAACGCCTCAGCGCGTCCACCGACGACCGTTCCCACCGGCTGCACGACGATTCGTTCCATATCTCCTCCGTAGTCGAGTCATGGTCATCGAGTGCTTTCTTCCCGGAGGCCGACGGCCAGCAGCCGCATCAGCGTCCGCCGAGCCGGGCCGACGCCCGCATCAATGTGGCCATCCTGGGCACGTTCGCGACCTCTCCTTGCAGCGTGGGCTCGACCAGCCGCCGCTGCATCAGGAGCTGGAGCCGCTGCATCACGGCGACGGGCAGCTCGTGTCTTCTCTGCATGGCACGTAGCAGGTCCACCGGCACTGATCCACCGCGCACGAGGGCGCCGGACAGGATGTTGGCGGTCCAGCCGTGTCCTGGATGGCGTAGTCGGACTGAGGAGGTGATCGATTGGCTCGCGCCGACCCTTCGGCACTACCTGACCAGCGACTGAATCGGGCCGGCCGCTCGCTCCTCGGCCTTGAGCAGGCGGTTCTCCTTGATGAGGAAGTAGATCAGCAGGCCGCTCATGATGAAGTGGCCGCCGGCGGTGTACAGGCCGGGGAAGTAACCGCCCTTGAGGATCGGGAAGACGAAGTGGGCGATACCGTTGAGCAGACCGGCGCCCAGGGCGTACCACCACAGGAAGAAGTTGGCCACCCGGATCCGGTAGAGCGCGCCCGCGCCGGCGAAGAAGTAGAGCGCGCCGAAGCCGAAGACGAAGACAAGCAGGAATTCCTTCTCCGGCCAATCCCGTGGCGAGTCGAACAGCTCGACGATCTCGTGGGGGAAGCCGCCGGTGTACTCCTCGGCCATGTGGATGAGCTGGAAGCCCACTGCGCACAGGTAGACAGCGATCACCTTCCTGGACTTCACCGGGCGGGCGTAGCTGAAGGCCATCCAGCCGCTCCAGCCCAGCACGCTGGCCACCACGAGGATGACGGCACCCTGGATGGGTAGGGTCAGCAGCGCCCATGCACAAAAGGCGGCGGCAAGGATCGCCATCACGGTCGCCGAATAGGGTTCAGGTCGTTTGGTCATGGCCGGAACCCTAGGAGGATGGCGCTGTCGCTCGCCTCTGTCAGGCGACTGATCGGCGCCCGTGGCACATCAGTCACCTGACAGAGGCGATACACAAGAGCCGCTGCCTCGCGGTTCCTGATGGCCGTCTGCCTGCTCGCGGCGGGCGTGCTGTTCGCGGTCACGACCGGCTGGTTCCGCGGCAGCCCCGAGAGACTGGAGGCGGCGGGCACGTCCAGCACATCAGTCAGGTGACGGAGGCGATCCGCGAGGACCCTGGCTAGCGTCGACGCCATGCAGCTGATCAACGACCAACTGGCCGTCAAGGCTCGCGTCCTGCCCAATACCGGCGATGGTTTCCTCATGCTGGCCGGCGAGGTCGGCACCTGGCGTGGCGGCTACTTCGCCTCTCCTCCCACGCAACTGCCTGCCCATCTGAAGGCCCTGGCCGCGGGCATCGAGGTGCGCGAGGCCAACGTGTTCCGCGCCGTCTTGCGCACGCCGGGGGAAGGCGACGAGTTGCTCGCCGCCAGAGGTATCCGGCCGGCGCGTTACGACGTCGTCGTGCTGATCCGCACCGAGTCCGTGGAGGCCGCGCTGGCGGTGCGCGAGAGCGCCGCCTACGAAAAGCTTGCCGACACCATGGCCACGGCGTCCCGCCGCACCCACCAGATCGTCGCCGGCAACGCCGGGCGCCTCGGCGATGTGGACCACAGCCTGGACCATTGCTTCCTGTTCAACTACTTCTACGCCGACGACCGCGAGACCCTACTGAAGGTGTGGGAATACACCGCCGGGTGGTTCCAGGCCAAGACCGCCCTGCCCAACTCCGCGCTGATGCAACCGCTGGAGGGCGAACCCGCCGGCTACGGACTCGTCAACCACGCGAGCTGGCCGAACTGGCGAACCTTCCTGCCCAGCCTGATCTTCCGGCCCACCTTCCGCAGCTTCGTGCTGGCCAACTTCAAGGCCAACGGCGTCGCCGCGCAGCCGATCATCTACCGCCGGGTGTGACCTACCCTCAGGTCAGTCCCGGGAGCCTGGTCAGCTCGGCGCGCGAGGAGACGCCCAGCTTGGGAAATGCCTTGTACAGGTGAGAGGCGACCGTGCGGGAGCTCAGGAACAGCTGCGCGCCGATCTCGCGGTTGGACGCGCCCGTGACGGCCAGCCGTATCACCTGGAGCTCCTGCGGGGTCAGCATGGCCAGTGGATCTCCGGCGCGGGTGCGGTCCGGCAGGGAGAGCCCTGTGGCGCGTAGCTCGGCGGCCGCGCGGGCAGACCATGGGGCAGCGCCGAGCCGGTCGAAGGCCTCCATGGCGGCCTGGAGGTGAGTGCGTGCCTCGGCGCGGCGCTTGTGGCGGCGCAGCCACTCCCCGTAGACCAGGCGGGTGCGTGCCTCGTCGAAGGGCTGCTCGCCCTTGGCGTGCAGGGCCAGCGCCCGCTCGTACAATCCTGCGGCCGCGCTTTCTGGAGCCAGCAGCGCATGGAGTCGATGCAGTACGGCAAGCGGCCTGGCCTGCCCTGTGGCCCGGGCCCACTCCGCGTACCGGCCCAGCGGTTCCGTCGCGCGCTGGGGATGTCCCGCCCGCGCGGCGGCCTCGACGTAGTCGGGCCAGGCGTACCGCCAGAGGAAGGCGTGGCGTGTGGGCCCCGTCGCTGCCTGCTCGATCCGCTCGAGCACCGCCTCGTAGCGCCCCGCTCCGAGGTCGAGCATCAACCGCGCGTACTCCACCCAGTAAGCTCCCGGCATCCACCTGCGGTGGCCGGCGTCGCGGATCGCCTGCTCGGTCATCGCCGCGCATTCCTCTTCCGCGCCGGCGACCGCGGACAGCCAGGCGTGCACGCCCGCCAGGTAGCTGCTCCACTGCGGCTGGCCGACGTCGGCGGCCAGGGCCAGACCCGCGGCCACGGTGGCTCGCGCCGACTGGTGGTGTCCGCTGATGAGCTGGGCGATGGAGAAGCTCGTCATTGCCTGGGGCATGCGTCCTAGTCGTCCCTCCGCCCGGCAGTCCTCGACGAGCCGGGCCGAGCCATCCAGCATGCCGTCGAGGTCGGCGCGGACGACGGCCTGATAGGTGAGAATGAAGCGCACCTCGAACGGTATGCGATCAGACAGATCCGGCATCGGGTAGGTGAGCGTGGTCACGGCATCCCCCTCGAGGATCAGCCGGAAGGCGTGGTTGAACGTGTGCACCACAGCGGCCAGCCCGTCGCCGTCCGGGCACAGTTCCTCGGTACGGCGGGCCAGCGCGACCCGGTCGGGGTGCGTTGCACTGGCCCAGGTGTAGAAGCCCGCCAGGCTCAGCAACGACAACTTGGCAGTCATGTCGCCGACCGCTTCGGCGCCCTCGTGGAGCAGGCGGACACCCTCCAGCGGCCGGCCCGCCTCGATCTCCAGCTTCGCTCTCACCTGGGCCAGCTCGGCCAGCACGGCCACGGCCGGCGTTGCCTCCTCCGCCAGCCGCCGCGCCCGGTCCACCAGCTCACGCGCGCGCTCCCACAGGCCCGCCTCGGCCGCGGCCGAGGCGGCGGCCGTCCACCGGCGTGCGGCCTCGGCGGGATCGGCCGACAGCTCGGCCGCCCGCGCATAGGCCGCCGACACCGCTGCCTGCCCGCCCCGCTGCCGGGCGCGCAGCGCCAGGCTCTCCAGTTTCCCGGCGATCTCTTCGTCGGGTTGCAGGGTGACGGCAGCCAGGTGCCAGGCTCGCCGGTCGTCGTCGACTGCCTCGGCCAGCGCCCGGTGCGCGGCCATCCGGGCGGCGATGTCGCAGGCCAGCAGCACTGCGGTACGCACCAGCGGATGGCGGAAGAGGACGCCCCCCAGGCCCACCCGCACCAGGCTGGCTCGCTCGGCTGCGGCGAAGTCGGCCAGCGAGGCTCCGAGCAGGCCGACGGCGCGTTCGAGCACGTCCAGCTCGTCGTGGTGATCGAGGGCCGCCACCAGCAAGCAGGAGCGGGTGGCGTCGGGCAGCGCCGCGATCCGATCGCGGAAACCGGTCAGCACCCTGTCCGTCACCGGCTGCGCCGTACCGAGGGAGAAGGACAGCGGGACCAGGGCGCCCTTGTGCTGCTCGGCGGTGAGCATGCGGGACAGCTCGACCAGCGCCAGCGGATTGCCCTGGGCCTCAGCGACGAGCCGGTCGCGGACGGCCGGCGGTAGGTCCGCCGCCTGCTCGGCGAGAAGCTTCTTGGCGGCCTCGGTGTCCAGCCCGCCCAGCCGCAGCTCGGGCAGCCCCCTCGAAGGGAAGGCCCCGTCGCCCTCCCGCGCGGCGAACAGGACGGCGACGGGCTCGGCATGCAGGCGGCGTGCGGCGAACAGCAGCGCGTCGGCCGACTCGCCGTCCAGCCACTGCGCGTCATCGACCAGGCACACCACCGGGCCCGCCACCGACAGCTCGACAAGGAGGCTCAGCGTCGCCAGTCCGACGAGGAAGCGGTCTCCCCGAGTGGAGCTGCCGAGGCCGAGCGCGCCGCGTAACGCCTCCGCCTGCTGCGGCGGCAGCGCCTCCACGTGATCGAGGACCGGACGGAGCAGCAGGTGCAAGGCGGCGAACGGGAGATCGGCCTCGGATTCGACACCGGTCACCCGCAGCACCCGCGCCCGCGCTTTCGCCGCGGTGTACTCCAAGAGTGCCGACTTGCCGATGCCCGCCTCACCGCGCACCACCAGAGCGCCACACCGGCCCTCCAGTATCCCGCCGATGACGGCCTGCTCTGTCTGACGCCCGTGCAGCATGGCACTCCAAGAACGTCTTGTCCCTGATGTGACCTGTGGGAACGTTATCGCTTGCCGAGGGTTGAGGACGATGCGGGGAACCGTCAATTTCCGCCCTTTCCGATCGTGAGGACCCTATGGAGGGGGTCGGTGACCACGGCGGGGTCGTCGATGCGCAGGGCGATGTAACCGTCGGGGCGGAGACGGCAGTGCCCTCTTGGATGCGCTGAGGAGTCCGACCGACATCGAAAGCCGCGGACGAGCCTGTCGGCAATTGATTTCAAAATCAAAATCAATGTCGCACAACCTAGGTTTTGAGGCAGCGGTAGACGGTGGCTCGTGAGACTTCGAGACGTTCGGCTATCTCCGCCACCGGACGCCCGGTCTACACCGACTCCGCCACACGCGAGCATGTCCTCACCGACCAGATCGCGTTCCTTCGCCGCTGCCTTCAGCTTCAGCAGAGCTGAAATCACCTCTCGGAAGCGCAGAACACCCTGGAGAGGCGGAGGGAGCGGACGTCGCTCCGGCTGCAGGTTCGCGATGCCGTACGCATGAGGGCAGCCCCAACCGCCGGGTGCCCTCACCCATGCCCGTCGGGCTACTTCGGCACTGCTCACCTTAGCGGCGCACCCTCTGGCGACGCCGCCCGGCGTTCTCAGACCGCGCTCGGTGTGGCCGCGCGGGTGGGGAAAGAGTCCGGTCGAGGTAGTCGGCCACGACCCGGGCGTCGTCGCTGCGCACGGCGATGTATCCGTCGGGGCGGATCAGGACCAGGGTGCCGGGCCGAGCCCGGTAGAGCCGGGGTGCCTCCTGGCCGATGAGGGCCTTCGGGCAGCCGGTCTGGCCGGAGTCGGCGACCTGCAGGACGCTGACGTGCGTGCCGTGGAGGGTGGCGAGGGGATGGGTGGTTTCCACGCCGAAGCCCAGGAGGGTCCAGTGCGGGCCGCGGGTGACGTCGAAGAGGCGGAGCGGGGCGCCGTCGGGGGTGGTGCCGCGGGCGTCGGGCGCACGGTCACCGGCCTTGGGGCCGCGGCGCGGGCCGCCGGCCACGGTCAGGGGTGAGTCGGGGTAGGCGATGTCGAGCTGGCTGGTCTTGGCCAACATGCGGCTGATGATGGCGGGCCGTTTGATGAGCGGGAAGAGCACGTGGTCGCGCAGGAACCGGCGTAAGCCCTTGAGCACGAAAACGGATTCGAAGCCGCGGGAGCTGTCGGCCAGGACCTTGGCCGCGACAGGGATGCGCTCGGCCCCGTAGCTGTCAAGGATCTCCTCGGACGCGCCGGCGAGGGCCGCGGCCAGCTTCCAGCCGAGGTTGTAGGCGTCCTGGATGCCGGTGTTCATGCCCTGGCCGCCCGCTGGGGAGTGCACGTGCGCGGCGTCACCGGCCAGGAAGACGCGACCGTACCGGTAGCGGCGGACCATCCGGGCGTTGAAGCGGTAGCGCGAGAGCCAGGTGGCGTCCGTCAGCGTCACCCCGGTATGGCCGGACCGCGAGCTGAACTGCTCCCGGAAGATCTCCAGGGTGGGCTCGGGAACGGAGCCGTCGGCGCCGGGCAGCACGCTGGCCTGGTACTGCCAGGCGCCGCCGGCGTTCGGCAGCGGCGCGACCGCCAGGTAGGAGCCGTCCTCGCCGAACCAGGCGGAGGAGGCGTCCGCGGCGAGGCCCTGGATCTTCACGTCGCCGACCAGGAAGAACTGGTCGTCGTGGGTGCGCCCGTCCATCGTCGCGTCGAGCAGGTGCCGGACGGTGCTATGCCCGCCGTCGCTGCCGACCAGGTAGCGGGCCCGCACGATCTGGCCGTTGGCCAGCGTGGCGGTGACGCCGTCCTCGTCCTGGGTGAAGGCGCTCAGTGCGGCGCCGTAGAGCACCTGTCCCCCGAGAGCGGTCAGCCGGTCGCGCAGGATCTGCTCCACCCGCCACTCCGGCAACATCACCAGGTCGGGATACGGCACGCCCGGCCGTGCTCCCGTGGCAGTGGCAGTGGCCAATTCCACGGCGAGCTCGTGTCCCTGGTAGACCCGCAGAGGCAAGCCGACGGTGCCGTTGGCCAGGATCTCATCGATCACGCCCAGATCGTCCAGCACCTCCAGACTGCGCGGCTGGAGCCCCTTCCCGCGCGATCCAATCGCGGGCGCCTGACCGGCATCGACCAGCAGGTGATCGATGCCCCGGCGGGCGAGGTCGACGGACAAAGTCAGACCGGTCGGGCCGGCGCCTGCTACCAGGACCTGAGTGGTGCCGGTTGTCATCGGCGTTCCCTTCACTCGACAACAGTCCACTACGGCGTAGTACTACATCGTCGTACTACGTTGTAGTACGACGATGTAGTAGAGTCAAGGCGTGCCGAGGGAAAGTGATCGACGCGAAATGCTGGCCGACACCGCGATGCGACTCATCGACGAGGTCGGCCTCGCGGGAGTGACCCACCGCGCCATCGACGCGGCCGCCGGCGTCCCGGTCGGCACCACCTCCAATTACTTCCGCACCCGGTCCGCCCTCTACGAGGCGATCGCCCACCGGATCCTGGACCAGCAGCTCGCCGCCCTGCAGGCCGCACCGACGACGCCACCCGACCGCAAGGACCTCGTCGACAGCCTCACCGCCGCCATTGACGATGGGACCGGCCCGGCACGCAACCGCTATCTGGCCCGGTTCGAGCTGTCCCTGGAGGCCGCCCGCAACCCTCGGCTGGCCGCTCTCATGCGCGAACTGCGCGCCGTGACCTTGCGCATCCGCACCGCCCAGATCCGCGCCGTCCACCCCGCCGCCACCGACGAGCAACTCGACGCCCTCGGCTCCCTGTTGACCGGAGTGACCTTCGACCGCATCACCGTCGGCGTCCCCGAGATGGACACCCGGGCCCTCGTCCAGGCCCTCATCGCAGGGTTTCTGCCGGCAGAGGGTAGGAGTGAACCGTAAGGCACCTCCGTGGACACGGCCGCCGCGAGATCCGCCGGCGCCGGGCAAGGTCGGTCTACACCGCCGGCAACGCGGGCCAGTCGTACCTGTCCCTGTTCGGCTACGCCCCGCTGCCCCCCGAAGTGATCGTCAGGGTACGCGCCCAGATCGCCGCCATGACATGGCTCCGCTCCTGACACGGCCTCCGTCGTCCGGATCGACGACTGCCAACCGCCGGGTGAGCAAGTCACGGCCCTGGTTCGGTTCAGCCGGATGGTTTCACTGCCCTGGCGGCCGGAGCTCCCACAGCCTAGGCGAAGCTCTACAAGGCTGACCGCGCAGACTGCCATCATCCTGGAAATCCGTACACCCAGGTCGGCCAGCTCGGCGCCGACCTGCTTGAGATGCTCTTCCGCGCTCATCGTCAGCGGCCTGGGCGGTCCACGAGCCTGTGGGGTTGGCGGTGACGGCGAGCAGGTGGGCCCGGCGGCTGCCATGTTCGAGCATGATCAGGGCAAGCTCCGCAGGCGTTTACCCCGACGCTGGATGGGTCTGGCTAATACGCCTGACGCAGCAGCAAGGTGACGAAGCCGAGCTTGCCGCGGTAGCCCTTGAGCCACATGTCACGGTGCTCCAGCGCGGCGGCGAGCGCGGTGTCGCCGTCGGGTCCCGGGTTGTCCACCGCCCATCGGATCAGCGAGCCGGTCCACGACCATTCGTACTCGTCCCACTCGCCCAACGAGCTGGTGTGCGCGTAGACGGTGCGATACCCGGGCTCCTCGGCCTGGGCGACAAGCCCGGCCAAGTCGGGGTATTGGCCGATCTCGGCCTCCAGCTCCGGCGATGGGGGCGTCTCCCAGAAGCCCTCACCCACCAGCACCAGCCCATCCGGCCGGGTCAGCTGCCTGATCGCCTGCAGGCTCGGCGTGAGTCCGTCGAAGGCGTGCGTGGAGCCGACGCAGAGCACGAGATCGTACGGCTCGGCAGCGCTGAAGTCCGCCGCTCCCATCTCGTGCAGCCGGATGCGCTCGCCCAGCCCGCGCGCCTCGGCGTGCTTGGCCGCGGCGGTCAGGGCGCTGGCGGAGATGTCCACACCGTCGGCGGTCGAGCCGGGAAACAGCTCCAGCGCCCGCAAGGTCCACATCGCCTCGCCGCAGCCGAGGTCGAGGATGCGGGCCCCCTGGCGGAGCTTGGTCCGCTGTAGCAGCTTGTCCAGGCTGGCGGCGCTTACCGGGGCGGCGATCGGGTGGTCGGAATGGGCGATGCTGCTGATCAGGGAGCGGTCCATCGGTTCCTCGTTCACGGCGTGGGCGTCCGGGTGTAGGTGAGGAACAGGACGCCGCTGGGCAGGGCGGTGCTGTCGGTCAGGGTGTGGTGGTGTGGACTGAAGGGCGTTTTGTCGCCGAAGAGCGGGATGCCCGCGCCGACGGTGACGGGGTTGACCTTGAGGATCAGCTCGTCGATCTCCGAGTGGAGCGCCCCGGCCAGTTCGCCGCCGCCAACTAGCCAGATCCCGAGGCCGTCCTGGGCCTTGAGTTCCCTGATCTTCGCCACGGGGTCGGTGGCGACGATGTCCACCGATGGGTCCGGGCTCGGGCCGAGGGTGCGGGAGAAGACGTAGTGCCGCAGGTGCGGGTAGGCGTTGGTGACACCCATGTCCAGGCCAAGCTGGTAGGAGCGGCGGCCTTCGACGACGGTGTCGAAGCGGGTGCCGGGCGCGGTGATACCGAGTGCCTGGCGCGCCATGACCGGCAGGGTCTCGGGGTAGTGCGCGATGATCTGCTCGACGTAGTCGGGGGTGGGGGTGAGGATCCCGCCCGGCCCGGACGGGTCGGCGCCTGTGGGGTCGGCGATGAAGCCGTCGAGGGTGGTGGCGACGTAGTAGGTGAGCTTTCGCATGGTCGTGCTCTCTTAAGCGTCAAGGGGTCGTTCGTGGCCGACCGCGTCGAACAGGAGCTTCGCGGCGACCATCGCACCGTCGGTGCGGATCGTGTCGGCCACAGCGGTCGCTCGCGCGCGGATCTCGGGGGTCAGGGCTGTTGTGAGTGCGGCTGAGAGCGACTGTGTGGTCGGGGTCGGGCCGTTGTGGGCTACGCCGATGCCCAGGTCTGCCACCCGGCTCGCAAAGTAGGTCTGGTCCACTGTCTGCTGGGGAACCACCACCTGCGGCACGCCCGCCCAGGTGGCCGTCGTGGTGGTGCCTGCCCCGCCATGGTGGACGACAGCAGCCACGCGGCTGAACAGGGCCTGGTGGTTGGCCTCGCCGACGGTGAAGCAGTCGTCCTGGTCATCGATCAGGGCCAGGTCGGCCCAGCCACGGGACAGGAGCGCGCGGTGGCCCTGCGCGCGGATCGCCTCGATGGCCGCCCTGGCCATGTCGTGCGAGCCCGTCGTGGGCATACTGCCGAAGCCCACGTAGACCGGTGGTGTGCCGGCGTCCAAGAACGCCTCCACCTCGGGCGGGAGCGGGCGTTCGTCCGGCAGGAACCATGCGCCGGTCTGCACAACGTCCAGGTCCGCCGGCTCCTGCCACGGGCCCAGGATCGGATCCGCAGCAAGCCACGGCCTGTCGGTGAAGGCGTAGTCGCGGACGTTGCCCACCGGTGGCAGGCCGATCGAGGCTCGGTGAGTGTTGACTATCTCGGCGAACAGCACGTTCGAGCTCTCCGCGTCCAGGTCCCACAGCGCCTGGTGGTCGGTCACCTCAGGCGGCAGCGGCCGAAACGGCCGCGGGGCCGGCGGATGGTGCGGCGAGGGCAGGGTGACCGCCTGGTAGCAGGCATACACGTAAGGGATGCCGAGCTTCTCAGCCACCGACCGTGCGGAGGCCACGGCCGGCAGCACACCGGTCGCCAACATCACGTCACATCCCTCGGCCGCCTCGGTAAGCGTGCCGAAATGCGCGGCGACCAGCTCGGCCACGATCTGCTGGAAACCCGCAGCCCCCGGCGGTCGCGCCTCGGTCGCCAGCGAGCGCACCGCCGGGCCGACTGGCACCATCTGCACGCCCACGCCAGCCAGCCGCTTCGCGAACTCCTCATCCGGCGGCGCGCACACCCGCACCTCCGCACCGAGCTCCCGCAGCCGCACCGCGAGGCCCACTATGGGTTCGACGCCCCCACGCGAGTCGTACGTCGCCAACAACACCCGCATTTCGCGGCTCCCCCAAGTCCATCCCACACCACGCCATAAATGACCCATTTTGTGGCAGAATCATCACGTATGTGATGTTCTGCCCGTGGGAGATCTTGGCGTAGTCCTCGCCGAGCCGCAACTCACACGCGCCCGATCGTCCGCCGGTCACCGTGGCCCATCTCGCCGGTAGATGTGCCGATTTCCGAGACGATCCATTGTCGGCCTGCGGTCCGTGTGGGTGTGTTGCTCCCGTGCTGTGGGGTGGGAGCGGAGGGGACACGCCCGACGTCTCACCCCGCGAAGTGCCGTAGCCGGGAGGGTAGCCATGGCCGTCGATCGTGAACGCCGCGCTGCCACGGTCACGCGGCTGATCGCGCTGCGCACTGCGGGAACCCTGACAACCGAGCACGTCCGCCTGGCCGCCCGGGGCCTGAAGGTCACCGAGCGCACGATCTGGCGCTGGCTCGATGAGCAGAGCAGAACTCCGCCGCAGCAGGCCAGGACCGGACAGCCCGGCTGCCGCGCCTACGCGCTCACCCCGATTGACCGGGAGGCCTTCGTCTACCTCCGCGGCAACGTCGCGGCCGTGCATCGCGCCCGCGCCGCAGTGGCAGACGGCACGATCACCGGGGAATCACCGGGGACCTGAGCACCATCACCGGCGTGGCGGTGCCCGACTTCCTGCGGCAGGGCTGGACGGGGGCCACGCCGCTGGCTCTCCGCACGCTGCAGGAGGCCTTCGCCCGCCAGCTCACCCCGGCCGAACGGGCCGCCTGGATCCGTGGCGAGGAAGGCCGCAGGCAGGCCTCGGTGTATCTGACGCGGCCCCGCTCGCTGCGCAACCACACCTGGGAAGCCGACCACAAGCAGCTGCCGATCGTGGTGCTGCCGCCGCGCGGTCCGGCGCTCAAACCGTGGCTGACCACGGTGGTCGACGACGGCACTCGCGCCCTGCTCGGGTGGACGCTCGCCGTGACCCCGCACACCGGCACGGTGCTGACCGCCTTCCACATGGCGTTGGTCTACGACGTTGAGCGCCGATCGACGACCGCTTCGCCGCCCGCGCCAGCGCTCAGGACGACAGCGACCCACACAACAGGTCAAGCCGATACGGATCGAACACTTCGCCGCCAGGTTCGCGATCTGGGCGCGCTGGTACAACACCGAACGTCCCCACCGAATGCTGAGCGGCCGCACCCCGCTGCAGGCCTGGGAGGCCGACCTCGGCGGGCTGGTCGAGCAGGGTGTAGCGGCCGGCGAGCATGACCAGGTCGACGTCGGTTTCGCGGACGGCACGGGCGAGCGGCTGCCACCGGTTCATACCGACGCCGACACCCTTGACGACTCCCTGCCCACGCAGCTCCAGCAGGGCGGGCACAGCCTCCTCGACTGCCTGTTGCCAGTGGTGGGGGGTCGTGTACGCGTGCGATGTCGATCGAGGAGAGGCCGAGGCGGTCAAGGTTGTCCTCCAGCGAGCGGCGCACCCCGTCGGCGGAGAAGTCGCACACCCGCCGGTGGTCTGCGGGAACGTCGAAACCCTGGTCGTCACGGCCGCCGCCCTCGGCAGGGCCCAGCAACCTGCCCACCTTGGTGGAGAGCGTGAACGACTCGCGGGGTCTCCTCGCCAGGAAGGCGCCGAGCCGTCGTTCCGACAGCCCGAGGCCGTAGTGCGGCGCGGTATCGAACAGCCGGATGCCCGCCTGTGGCGGGCTACAGGAGTCGGCGCCTTGTGCTGAAAGACTGGGGCACCGAGGAAGAGGTTACGTCCCGGTGTGAGCTACAGATCTTGTAAGGCGGGTTGCGCCACACCCACGTAAGGCATCCCATCATCCTGGCCACCAGCGCCAGCAACCCCAATTAGGCCCTGAGCTGGGAAATCAGCTTCCCGCTTCCAGCAGGTCTGTATCGAACCAGGGATGCGCACGAGGCAGTCACGCCGGTGACCTTGCCCGGCTGAGCGTGGCCCGGTCGTACCCCTGGAGCTGACCCACCTTTCGGCACCGGGAGAGCGCGCCGAAAGCCCGTAAGACGGGCCCGAGTCTCACTCCAGGGGCAGAGGGCGACGTGGCACGGGCGCAGTATGGATGAGAGATGTGGTCGTGTGCCCGTACGGGGTGAACAGGTCGAGGATCGGTTCGAGCTCGTCGACCGCCCGCAGGTGCATCGTGAAGTAGAAGCAGTCGTCGCCGGTCATTCTGTAGCATTCGACTATCTGGGGAACTTCCTGGGCGATCTTGGAGATGCGTTGGAGTTCCCGGATCGCCGGGCGGATTCGAACCATCACTGTGACCGGAAAGCCCAGGGCCCGCGGGTCGACCTCAGCGCGATAGCCGGTGATCACTCCGGTCTCCTCCAGCCGCTGCACCCTGTCCGCCACCGCGGGGGCCGACAAGGCGACCCGGCGGCCCAGCTCAGCGAAGCTCACTCTGGCGTCGACCTGCAACTCGGCGAGGATACGAAGGTCGAGGGCGTCGATTCCCTTTGGTTCGTATGTCCGCTCGGGTCTGATCTTTCGATTCGCCATTCTCCTAAATTACGGCCTGGCCAACGATGGGGTCATGCCGACAACCGGCCCTCGCGCCGTCCTCTCCGCGGTGCCTCCGTGGACCTACTTCATCGGGAGCGCCGTCTTCCACTACCTCGGCCCGGCTTTCGCCGTGCTCCTGTTCACCAGGCTCGCCCCGCTCGGGATCGCGGCGCTGAGGATCTGGAGCGCCGCACTTGTTTTCGCGCTCTGGCGTCGCCCCTGGCGGACTCTCGTCCGGCTCGATGCCGAGGGTCGTCGTACGATCATCGCCTGGGGCGCGGTGCTGGCGGCGATGAACGTGTGTTTCTACCTGGCGATCGCCCGCGTACCCCTGGGAACCGTCGCCGCGATCGAGTTTCTGCCGGTCATCGTGCTGGCCGCGCTCGGTGCCCGTACGGCACGTAACCTCATGGCACTCGTGGCAGCCGTCGGCGGTGTCTACGTGCTGACCGGCATCCGGCTGGCCGGGGAGCCGCTGGGGTTGGTGTTCGCCTTCGCCAACGCGGTGCTGTTCGCTGCCTACATCGTGCTGGCCCACCGTACGGCTCGGCGTCTGGGCGGCGTCAGCGGCATCGACGGTCTGGCCGCCGCCATGCTCGTCGCCTGTGTGTTCGTCGCGCCGGTGGCGGTTGGGCAGGCCGCTCCTGCGGTGATCGACCCGATCACGCTCGCCGCCGGGATCGGGGTGGGGATCTGTTCGTCGGTGATCCCGTACGTGTGCGACCAACTCGCTATGGCACGCATGGCTCGCTCCACGTACGCGCTGCTGGTGGCGTTGCTTCCGGCCACGGCAACGATGATCGGCATCGTGGTGCTCAGGCAACTCCCCTCACTCGCCGAGCTCGCCGGAGTCGGGCTCGTGGTGCTCTCAGTCGCGCTCCATCGGGAACTTCGGCCTCCTCCAACTGCGGTGAAGACCACGCTCTCACAAGAAGGTAAGACGAAATGCGATACATGAAGCTGGGCTCATCGGGACTGCAGGTCTCCCGGATCTGCCTGGGCATGATGACGTACGGCGATCCAGGTTCCTGGGAGTGGCTGCTGCGCGAGGACGCGGCCATGCCTATCGTACGGCGCGCGGTCGAGGCCGGTGTGACATTCTTCGACACCGCCGACATGTACTCCAACGGCGCGAGCGAGGAGATCACCGGGCGGCTGCTCAGCAAGCTCTTCGCGCGCCGCGACGACTACGTTCTCGCCACGAAGGTCTACTTCCCGACGGGGCCGGGTCCGAACGACCGAGGACTGTCCCGCAAACACGTGCTGGCCGCCATCGACGCCTCGCTCACCAGGCTTGGAACCGACTACGTCGATCTGTACCAAATCCACCGCTGGGACTATGAGACGCCGATCGAGGAGACCCTGGAGGCCCTACACGACGTGGTGCGGGCCGGCAAGGCACGCTACATCGGGGCCTCCAGCATGTACGCCTGGCAGTTCGCCAAAGCGCAGCACACTGCTCAGACGGCAGGCTGGACCAGGTTCGTGTCGATGCAGAACCACTACAACCTTGTGTACCGGGAGGAGGAGCGAGAGATGATCCCGCTCTGCCTGGATCAGGGGGTGGGGGTCATCCCGTGGAGCCCGCTAGCGCGCGGACTGCTCACCGGGAGCCGCCGACGCGACGGTCAGCGGCGTACGGTCCGGTCCGGCAGCGACCGCCTGGCCGACAGCATGTACGAGGACGCAGATTTCGACGTCGTCGACGAGGTGCGTGCGGTCGCTGGCGAACGGGGCCTGCCTCCGGCGCAGTTCGCGCTCGCGTGGCTACTCGGAAGGCCTGGTGTAAGCGCCCCGATCGTCGGGGCAAGCAAGGTGGGTCATCTGGACGACGCGATCGCGGCGGTGGATGTGTCCCTGAGCGAAGAGGAGACGGCCCGACTGGAGGCCCCCTACCGGCCACACCAGATCATCGGCCACTCTTGAACGGGGCGATGGTGTGACTCAGTCTCCGGCGGATGGTTGTTCGGCACAGCAGACTCCTTCTTCCGGGAACCAGGGTTCCCCAGAGATCAGACGTCCACCAAACCGGGTCAACTCCAGAAGTTCTTGCCCGGATCGGCCTGCGTCTGTCAGCGGACAAGACTCGCGTGGTCCACATCGACGACGGGTTCGACTTTCTTGGCCAAACATCCGCCGCCAGCGGAAACGGGGCACGAACGAGCTCGTCGTCTACACGAGGCCGTCCAGGAAAGCCGTCCAGGCGATCAAGGATCGGATCTCGGAACGGACCTACAGGCACACCCTGAACCAGAGTCTGGGCACGCTTTTGAGGAGACTGAGCCAGAAGCTGGCCGGGTGGGCGAACTACTTCCGCCACGGCGTGTCCAAGAAGACCTTCGATGCGATCGACCACCATGCGTGGCAGCGGATCGCTCGATGGCTCCTTCGCAAACACCGGATTCCTCGCAGTCACTTGCGGAGATTCTGCGACCAGGGCTGGAGATTCGCTGAAGGATCGGTAGCCTTCCGCGGCGCATCCGGTGTCGCTATCGTCCGCTACCGATATCGCGGAGCGGCCATTCCCAATCCGTGGACGTGGACCATCGAACCGGCAGCTTCAAGCTGATCACCGGGCAAGACACGTAGAGAGCCGGATGCGGTGAGAATCGCACGTCTGGTTCGGGACGGCGGCTCGAGGAAACGGACCGGTGGCAACACCGACACCGCGCCTCGGGCCGACCGCACGTGGACACTCAGGATGTGGGCCTATTGAGCGACTCTAGGGTGAAGCTCCTCGCTGACGTAGCGGGCGAAATCCTTATTGCCTGGTAAACCCCGCGGCTGTCTCATGTCTGTATCCGATTGTGGTGGTGCAGGTGACGCGGGACGTCGAAGAGGGTTTCGCCTGGTTCTTCCGGGCGCAGTTTCCGCGTGTTGTGAGCACGGTCTACCTGATCTTGCGTGATCACGGCCATGCGGAGGAGATCGCGCAGGACGCGTTCATCCAGCTCTTCGAACGCTGGACGAAGATCTCCCGGTACGAGCAGCCCGAAGCGTGGGTGCGCAGGGTCGCCATCCGCATGGCCGTGCGGCACGCCCGTCGCGAACGCCTACGCAACCTGCTGGAACGGCGCGGCGACGGCTGGGCCACGCCTGACGACGTGCCGGTGGACGTCCACGCCGCGGTGCTGCGACTGCCGCCTGCCCAGCGCGCCGCGGTGGTGCTCTTCTACTTCGAGGACCGGCCGATTTCGGAGATCGCCGACTTCCTGGGCTGCACCCGGTCGACGGCCAAGGTCCACCTGCACAAGGCCAGGCAGCGGCTGGCGGCCTTCCTGAAGGAGGAGGTCGACGATGTCCTTTGAGCGGCGCCTCCGTGACGGGCTGGCCGCGGCCGCGGCCCGGGTGGAGCCCGACACCGAGCGGGCGCTGGTCCGGGTATGGCTTCATCGTCGGCGCCGCCGCCTTTTCCGTCCGCTGTTCGGGGCGGTGGCGGTGGCGGTGGCGGTGGCCATGATCGTCCTCCTGGTGCCCGTCTTCCTGGCCATCTCGGCCGAGCGCCGGGACGAGGCCGTCACGCGGGAGCTCGCGGCGACGTACACGGCCGAATTGCCGGACACGCCCGGGCTGAACCTGGCCGGAAGGTGGTTCCTCACCGTCCGGGCCGACGGGTCCGCCAATGTCGGCGGGCCGCCGGGGCTCACGATCAGGGGGCCCGGTCCCGCGGGCACGTACGTCCGGCTCGACGACCAGCGGCTGCGTACCAACCTCTTCTACAACGACCTGTGCACGGGAGAGGGGCTGTACGGCTGGCGGCGTGACGGTGACGTGCTGATCTTCACGGTCGTGGAGGACACCTGTGCGGCGCGGCGGATGTTGTTGACTACGAGCACGTGGAACCGGTAAACCTTCCCGCCGCATCGGGTCTGTCTACGGGTATGAGGAAGCATCACTGGTCGGCAGCACTGCTCGTCGGGCTGGCTTTGACCGCGTGCGCGGATACGGCGGCCAAGGAGCGCGCCTTATCGCCTGGCTCCTCGGCGGCCGTCGAGGCGAGATTGCCTGAGGGCACCTATCGGACGTCCCCTGTCGGGCGGGACCGGATCGAGGCGGTGTTGGAGGAAGGCGGCTTCGACGCCAAAGAGATCGAGGGCGTCACGGGGCGGATGTCGTCGCAGGATCGGGTCGTCTTCACGGTGAAGGCGCAGAGCGGCCGCTGGACACAGTTCCAGTCCTTCAACGGGGGGCCAGATGAACTGGGCTGGAGTGGCACCTACCGGGTGATCGACGTTGGGACCGTGGCGGCCACGGACGCCTGCGGGACGGTCACCTACACCTACCGGCTCTCCGGTACCCAGCTGCGGCTGAAGATGACAGAGGACACCTGCGAGGGTATGGCCGGCGACAGCAGGACGGGCGAGCTGATGGCGCAGACCATTTTCTTCCACAGTGCTCCCTTCGAGAAGGTGTCCTGATGCGCGCCATCATCGCGGTCCTGCTGCTTCTGACGGCGACCGCCTGCAGCCAGGCACCCGCCAAGCAGCCCACGCCACGGCTGGGCTATCAGGGCATCGCCTGTCCCGCGGACGTCCTGGCGGAGATCGTCGGCGTCGAGCCCTCGTGCGGCTACCTGACGGTGCCGGAGTCACGGGCCACGCGCGACGGGGCGACGGTTCGGCTGTTCGTCATCCGCTTCGGACCACCCGGGACGGCGTCGCCCGATCCCATGGTGGTGGTGGGCGAGACGCTGGGGCAGCGCAAGAACTACGGAGAACTGGCGCCCTTCGCGCCGCGGACCCACCGTTCTGTGATCTTCCTCGACCAGCGGGGCATCGGCTTGTCGGAGCCCAGCCTTGCCTGCCCGGAAGTCCGGGCGATCGCTCCTGAACTGGCCGGGCTGCGGATGGCGGAGGCGAAGGGGCCGCTGCTGGAGGGTGTGCGGGCCTGCCGTACCCGGTTGGAGCGACGGGGGATCGACCTGACCGCCTACAGTCTGCGGGAAAGCGCGGCGGACGTGGCTGATCTGCTCGAGGCACTCGGCCTGGAACAGGTCAACCTCACGAGCTTCGGCACCGCGTCACTCCTCGCCCTGGAGGTCATGCGCCGCTATCCCGAGCACATCCGCTCTGTCGTCCTGGACAGCCCCGCCCTCCCCAACCTGCGGGTCGACCCGGACAACCGCCTGCGCGAGGTGCTCGCGAGGGCCGGCCAACTGTGCGCCGACGCTCCCGGCTGCCGGGCGCTGACCAAGGACCTGCCCCGCTCGTTCGACGAGGCTCTCGCCCGGCTTCGCGACGAGCCGGTCACCGTCACCGCGCGGTCCGCCTCGGGCAGGGACGTCAAGGTCGTCGTGGACGACGTGGCGCTCACGAGACTGGTCACCTCCGCCTTGGGCTACGGAGGCAACCTCCAAACGGTCGCGGAACTCGTGACCGGACCTCCCGACTGGGCGAGCGCCGCCGCGGGCCTGGCCAGCGACGAGGGCATGTGCGTGGGGTTCATGCCCGAGTGCGCCGGCGGGCTGACGCACGGCCTGTACTACTCGCTGACCTGCCCGCATGCTGCCGGACCGCACGCGGAGGCGTGCACCGTCTGGCCCGCCGGCGAGGCGCCGTCCGGCGAGCCGGTCGCCTCCGACATCCCCACGCTGATCACCATCGGTGGTCTGAACACCTTCAGCGGCTCGGCGCAGGATGTGGCGGCGGCGACGAGCTCGCTCACCCGCGCTCGCCTTCTGGAGATCCCGTTCGGCAACTACGGCGCCTACCGCGAAGACTGCCCCCGCCCTATCCGCAACGCCTGGATCGACGATCCGGCCGCCCCGCTCCGGAACACCGGCTGCGTGAAGGAGGTCGGACCACGTGTGCGCTGACGTGCCGTTCGCGGGCCGTACGGCAGAGCGCCAGGCGATCCGGGCCGCGCTGCACGAAGGCACGGGGATCTTGGTCGTCGGCGAGGCCGGGATGGGCAGAAGCAGGCTGCTGGCCGAGGCGGTCCCGTGGCGCGAATCCGTGGTGCGGGTGGTGGGCACGGCCCCCGAGACGTCGTTCGGCGCGTTCGCGCACCTGCTGCCCGGTACGCCCGACCCGGTCAACGCGGTCAACCCGGTCGGCTGGGCGGCGGAGCGCCTCGCTGGGGAGGTCCTCGTGGTAGGAGACGCGCACCTGCTCGACGCGTCCTCGGCGGCGCTGGCCGCTCACCTGGTCAGGCACCTGGGCGTACGGCTGGCGGCGAGCGCGCTGGCGGGCGCGCCGATCCCGGGCCCGCTGCTGGCGCTGTGGAAGGACGGCATCCTGCGCCGCCTCGACCTTGGACCGCTGTCCGTCCACGAGACGGCGCAGCTGCTGGCCGGGATGCTCGGCGGGCAGGTGGAGCGGCTGACGGTCCGGCGGCTCTGGCACGCCGCCCAGGGCAACCCGCGGTTCCTCGTCGAACTCGTACGCTCCGGGCGGCTCTCGCATAGCGGCGGCCTGTGGCGGTGGCAGGGGGAGATCGAGCTGACCGACCGGCTCCGGCAGCTGATCGAGGAGGCGATCGGAGAGGTGGACGAGGCCGAGCGCGAGGTGCTGGAGTTCGTCGCCTTCGGCCTGCCGCTGGACCTCGACGCGCTGCTCAAGCTGGTGTCCGCCGAGGCCGCCGAGCGGCTGGAGCGGCGCGGCCTGATCATGGTGGAACGTTCCGCGGCCCGAGTGCGGCTGCGTCACCCCCTGTACGCGCACGTGATCCGGACCTGGCCGGGACCCGTCCGGACCCGTCACCGGCTGGCGAAGGTCATCCGGTTGCGGAGCAGCGACGACCAGGAGGACCTTCAGCTGAGCGCCCGCGAACGCGAGGTCGCCCGCCTGGCCTCGTGGGACCTGACCAACAGGGAGATCGCCGAATTGCTCACGGTGTCCCAGCGCACGGTGGGCAACCACCTGTGCCGGATCTACGCCAAGCTCGGCGTCAACGACCGCCGCGGCCTGGCTCGCCTGCTGGCCTGAGCGGTGTCTGAAACGAGGAGCAGCCCTTTCCCTGCGCCGGGATCCAGGCCGGAGCACCATGATCTCGACGTCCGACCTCGCCCCAGCAACACCAGCCAACCGAACACCCGAATCAAGGTCAGATACAGCAGACGAGCCGACACAATCCGCGATCTTGCCCGCACGGTGTTTGGAGGTCAGAACCGCAGATCAAGCACCACGCGATAAGTTATGAAGCGGTACAGGGTTCCCGGCCTGGATAGTCCGGTAGGTATGGAACCCACGGCCGCTCTTGCGTCCCGTACGCCCCTCCGCCACCAGCTCGGCGAGCAGTTCGCACGGCTCGAAGCCCTTGTCGCCCGTGCATTCGAGAAGGACGTGCAGCGAGTCCACCACGGTGTCCAGCCCGATGAGGTCCGCCGTGCGCAGTGGCCCCATCGCGTGTCCGAAGCACTCCTGGAAGATCCGGTCGACCGCCGCCGCGTCAGCCGTACCCTCCTGCACCACCCGGGCCGCGTCGTTGACTGTGGCCATCAGCACCCGGTTCGACACGAACCCCGGCGCGTCGCCGACGACGATCGCCTCCTTGCCCATCGTGCCGAGCAGCTCGGTCGTACGGCGCAGCGTCTCCGCCCCGGTGAGCGGCGACCTGATCACCTCGACCGCGTCCTTCAGCGGCGCCGGATTCATGAAGTGCGTGCCGATGACCCGGTCAGGCCTGTTCGTGTACGAGGCCAGCAACGTGATCGGCACGGCGGACGTGCAGGACGCGAAGACGGTCTCCGGCGGGCAGACCTCGTCGAGGCGCCGCAGGACGGCCTCCTTGACGGGGATCCGCTCGCGGACGCATTCCACGACGAATCCGGCTTCGTGCAGCTCAGCAGGGTCGCGCACCCAGCGCACCCGTTCTGCCGCGCCCTTGGGCTCGAGTGGTGTGCGCCCGAGCAGGCGGCTCATCCGAATGCCGTCGCGCAGCCGTACGGGCCCTGCTGCCAGTGCGGCGGGGTCGCTGTCGACGACCACCACCTGGTGTCCCGCTTCGGCCGCGCACTGGGCCACGCCCACGCCCATGGTCCCGGCGCCGACGATGCCAACCCCGGTCACTAGGGCACCATCCTTACTGCGGGGCCCGCATAGGGTCTTGTGGAAGGGACTCGGCGGGAGCCGGGGTGACGGCCTGGTTCGGTCGCCTGTGAAGGGCCTCGATGACACCGCCGCCCCCGATTTTCCCGGGGCTGTGAACTGGCAACAGAGGGACGCGCCGTAGAACGCCGGTTAGTGACCACCCAGCTGTCAGCCTCCTCGCCGAGTCGTCGCTGCCGCCGTGAGGAGTTGTCGTGTCGCTTGCGCTGCCCCGGGCGCTGATGTTCGTCGGAGTCGACTGGGCCGTCGATGAGCACGCGGTCTGTGTGATGGACCCGTCCGGGGAGGTGGTGACCGGGTTCGTGATCGGGCATGCGGCGGACGCGATCGCCCGCCTGGTGCGCCGTCCGGCCAAGTTCGGCCCGGCCGGGCAGCTTCCGATCGCGATCGGGCGCCCGAACGGCCGCCTGGTCGATCTGCTGTTGGAGGCCGGGCATCCCGTGGTCCCGGTCAAGCCGAACGCGATCAAGGTGTGGCGCGAGAGTGAGGGGCCCTCGGGCGCCAAGAACGATCTCAGGAATGCCGAGGTGGTCGCGGATTATCTGCGGGCTCGTCAGCGTCGGTTGCGCGTGGCCGCGCCGTACTCCGACCACACCAAGGCCGTGCGCACCGTGGTACGCACCCGCGGTGATCTGGTCGAGGCCCGGGTGGCGGCCACCAACCAGGTGTCGGCTCTGCTTGCCGCCTACTGGCCCGGCGCCCTGGCGCTGTTCGCCGACGTCGAATCGCGGATCAGCCTGGAGTTCTTGACCCGCTATCCCACCCCGACCTCGGCGGCGCGGCCGGCGATCAAGGATCTCGATCGGTCGACCGCCGCCCACCTCGGGGAGCATCCGGACGGTGAGGTCTTCACGTCGCTGCCAAGGTCGGGTCAGATCAACGCCGCCCAGATGCTCACCGAGTAGGGCGACTGCCGTCCAGCTGACGAGAGCGCCGATTCGGTTGCCGTGCTGGCCGGGTGCACCCCGGTCACCAAAGAGTCCGGCAAGCACCGCGCGGTGCACTTCCGCTGGGCCTGCAACAAACGCTTCCGCCAGGCGATGACCACTTTCGCCGACAACAGCCGGCACGCCAGCCCTTGGGCCAAGAAGATCTACGAGCAGGCACGCGCCTCGAACAAGGACCACCCGCACGCCATTCGCGTCCTGGCCCACGCCTGGATCCGCGTGATCTACCGCTGCTGGCTCGACGGCAGGCCGTACGACCCCGAACAACACAGGTCCGCAGCAGCCCTCACCTAGCAACTGACCGGCCAAAATGCGGCGTGAGGTTGACGTAGGGGGTGTCATCGGCACACCACCCGTACCGGACCGGTCGTCGCCGGTGGGGGGCTCGCGCTGCCGTACCCGAGGAGCAGGGTGTCTCCGGTTCGGCTCAGTACCTCGAATCCGCTGAACCTCAGGTTTACCAGCATGACGCGGTTGACCTCCGTCGGGACGAACTCCGCGGTGGGGCGGCGGCCCGTGGCCAGCGCGTCCCGCACCAGATGGCCGATCAGCGCCGGTCCCACCCCGCGTGACATCACCCGGCAGGACAGCAGCAGGAGCTGGAGGCAGCTCGTGTCCTCGCGGTGCTCAGTGAGGGCCAGCCCCACGGTGCCGTACGCGCCGAAGCGGTCGGTCAGGTCGGCGACGAGCACCTGGTGGGAGGGCGAGTCACAGAGTGCGCGCAGCTCCGCCAAGTCGTAGGTGCGGCCGGTGGTGTTGAGCTGGTGGGTGCGAACGGTCAGCTCGCTGGCCCGGACGAGGTCGTGCTCGTCTGCTCTGCGTACGGCCAGCTCCAGGCCGAGCGTGGCGAGGAACTCCGCCGGGGGGCCGGTGTAGCTCTCCTTCGCCCGCCTGCGCTCGGCCTCCCGCCGGTAGAGCAGGCGGCGCTGCCTGGACTCCTCGGTCACCGGTCCCGTACGGAACTCCGGGAGTCCGGCGAGGGAGCCCGCGGCTTCCGCCGGATACGTACGTACGGCGGGCAGGGCGGCACTCACCTCCGCGCGTTCCAGCGGGTCGTTGTCGATGAAGGCCACGCTGTCGACACCGATGCCGAGGGTGTCGGCGATCCGGCGCAGGGCTTCCGACTTGGGACCCCAGCCGATCTCCTCCAGGGTGAACAGGCCGTCCAGCCCTTGTTCGATCAGGTGGTCCAGGGCTCTCGCACGGTCGCCGCGGCTGGCCACGGCGTGCAGGACGCCGCGTTCGTCCAGGGTGCGCAGCGCGGACACGGCCTCGTGGAACGGGACGGGCCGGTCGCCCTCCAGCACCGTGCCGTCCCACAGGGTGTCGTCCAGGTCCCACACCAGGCACTTCACCTCTGCGGTCATGGGGCGGTCTCCTTCTCGAAATCGCGGGGCTGAGGTCTTGGGGCCGTCTTCGCGAGATCGCGGGCGGGGGCGCCGGGCTGAAAGCTGTGCCGTCGCAGCAACCGGTCGGCGATGTGCAGCTCCGCGACGTGGGCGGAGCCCTCGATGATCTCCATGACCTGCGCATCACGGGAGAAGCGTCCGACGGCGCTGTCCGGATCGCAGCCGGCCGCGCCGAGCAGCCGCACCGCGGCCCGGCTGACCGAGCCCGCCGCCCGGGCCGCCGCGTACTTGGCCATGATCGTGGCGGCCACGGCCTCGGGGGCGCGCTGGGTACGCAGCCGGGTGGCCCGCGCGCACAGTTCGCGGGCGGCGGCGCTCTCCACCGCGGCGCGCGCGAGTTCCGCCCTGACCAGTTGGTGCTCGGCGAGCGCGATCCCGGCCTGGGTGCGGCGGACGGCGTGTGCGGCCGCCGCGTCCAGGCAGGACTCGGCCATGCCGACGCATCCCCAGGCGACGGTGAACCGCCCGTGATCCAGGGCGGTGGCCACGACGTGCGACAAGCCCAGGCCCACGGGCGCCACGAGATTGTCGCGAGGCACCCGGACGTCGTCGAAGCTCAGGTGCGCGATCTCGGCGGCCCGCATGCCCAGTTGGCCCTCGACGGGTTCGCGCCGGACTCCCGGCAGCCGCCCGTCGACGAGGACCGTCGTGGGACGGCCCGCCGAGGCGCCGAGGACCAGGAAGACGTCCGCCGTGCGGCCGAAGGTGACCCATCTCTTGGTGCCGGTCACGTGGATCCAGTCGCCGTCCTCGCGGATCTGGGTGCGTACGGCGGCCAGGTCGGTGCCCGCGCCGGGTTCGGTGGCGGCGAATCCGGCGATCGTGCGTCCGGTGGCCAGGCCGGGCAGCCAGCGGGTGCGCTGCGCGTCGGTCCCCCAGCGGGACAGGGCAGCCGCGACCATCGCCTGGACGGTGACCAGGCCGCGCAGCGCGCTGCAGGCTCCGCCGATCTGTGCGCAGAGTTCGCCCAGGTCGGCCTGGTCGCCGCCAAGCCCGCCGTACCGGGCCGGGATGTCGGCGCCCAGCAGTCCCGTCCTGCCCAGAGCTTGGCGTACGTCCCTGGGCAGCCGTCCGTGCCGGTCCCAGTCGCCGGCGTGCGCGGCCGCGAAGCGCGCGAAGCCGGCGGCCTCGGCGCCGATCACGAGGCTGTCTTCTTCCTGACGAAGGCGGCGACATCGGACACCGTACGGAAGTGGTCCAGACTCAGGTCGTCCACACCGATCTCGAAGCCGAACCTGTGCTCCAGGAACGTGACCAGTTCCAGGGCGAAGAGGGAATCCGCGATTCCCTTGGCGAAATAGTCCTCGTCGGGGGTGATTGCCTGGCCCAGGGCGGATTCGAGGAATCCTTGGATCTCTACGTCAATGGCCTGCTTCACGCTCTTCCTGCCCTTAGAGAAGGTGTGTGGTTGCGCCGGTGTGGCCGATTTCGACGAGCAGGATGCTCCACGCGGCGACTGGACTCGTACTGACCACCACGACGCGGTCTCCGTCGACCACGTGCTTGTCCTCCCGCGCCGTGTAGAGGTTCAACAGCGAGTCGTTCGAGCCCAGATGTCCGTAGCGCCGCAGGTTCTCCGCGCAGGAGGGCAGGAGCTCCACTCCCAGCGTCTCCCGGACGAACGCGTGACCGCCCGCGGAGAGGTTCTGCACGGCCAGCCCCGCCAGGTCCGTGGGGCGCATCCCGCTGCGTTCCAGGAGGCGTGCGAGCAGGTCGCGCAGCCTGTTGCGGGACTCCACCGCGAGGCGGAAGGAGTAGTCGGCGGTGTTCCGGCACTCCTCGCGCCAGTCGGCCACCGACCTGTCGCGGAAGTCGACGCGGAAGAGGTCCCAGTACGAACCGTTCGTCTCCTGGAGCAGGTCGAGCACCCGGACGGGGCCCGTGCGGGCGAGCAGGAGTGCCTGGCCGCTGTCGCCGTTCAGGGTGACCGGGTGGCGGTAGCGGCCCGGGGTCGCCGGTTTGCTGCCGTGGGCCACCAGTACGTGGTGCAGCTCGGGGTCGGCGGCGAGCAGTCCGCGCGCTGCCAGGAGCGCGGGGGTCAGGGATGCGCAGCCCAGGCCGCCCACCGAGAAGGTGAGGGCCTGGTGCAGGCCTAGCGTCTCCTGGAGCCGGGTCGCCGCCGAGATCAGCAGGTCCTGCGGGGCGCGCGGCTCCACCAGGATCAGAGCGTCGATGTCCTCGGGGCGCAGTCCTGTGTCCGTCAGGACCTGCCGGGTTGCGGTGGCCGCCAGGTCATGGTCGTCGAGGGTGTCGTCCGTCAGGACCTGTTCGATGCCCAGGCCGGTCAGGGTCTCCCGCTCCTGCGGGGTGAGGGCCGGGAGTTCGGGGAGTGCGGTGAGGGGCGTGGACCGGTCGGGCAGGTGCCAGGCCGCGGCCCGGACAGCCAGGGGCGCGACCACGTCATCGCTCTCCGGCCAGGTCAGGCTGCCCCGCTGGTTCTGGCTTTCCAGCGAGTTCGGCGAACGCGTCTGCGAGGTGGTCGGCGAGTTCCTCCATGCGAGCGGTGGGGAGCTGCCCGTCGTGCGCGAGGTGGATGACCAGCTCGCCGTCGCTCAGCATGCTGGACACGGCGACCGGTAGCCAGGCGAGCAGCGAACGGTGCTCGACCATGAGCGGCACGGAGCGTATCCACGCGTCACCGCGGCCGACCCGCAGCGCCTCTCCCCCGGTCGCGGTGTGTTCGACCAGGACGGCGGGCTCGGGGAGCGCGCGGATCCGCTCGGTCATCGGGGTGGCCGCACTGAGCTGGCGCAGCATGCCGTACCCAACCCCATCGTTGGGTACGGCATGCAGGTAGTCGGTGGCCGAGGCGAGGGCGTCGTCGGCCCGCTGTCCCTCCGCAACCGGGATCACCGCCGGGTATGAGCTGGTGAACCAGCCGATCGACCGGGACCTGCCATACGGGCGGAAGGGGTTGTGGGTGGCCTCGCCGACCAGCATCAGATAGGCGTCGGCGCGCCCCGTCCACCGGCTCCACGCACAGGCCACCGCGGCGGTGGCAGCGGTTCGGCCCGCCGTACCGCTGGTGGCGAGCGCAGGAGCGACGCGGTCCGCTGGCAGCACCCTGCGCAGCACTCCCGGGGGCGAGGGCGAGCTCGATGGTTCGAGTCCCGTGGGCAGGCGGCCGGTGGTCCGGCCGCCCTCCAGCACCGCGGCCCAGTAGCCGGCCTCCGCCGCGACTTCGTCGCTCGTGGACATCTCGGTCAGATGCCTGCTCCACCGGCTCCAGGCGGCGCGGGTGGCGGGGTCCTGGCGAGGGGCCGGCCCGGAGTCGCGCAGCGCGGCGTTGAAGTCCTCCAGCAGTGGGACCGCCGAGGTGTGGTCGTAGGCGAAGTGATGGACGACCAGCGTGAGCAGACCGGTACGGGCGGAGCCCCGGTCGTAGAAGCGCATCCGCAGCATCGCGCCCCTGGCGGGGTCGATGTCTTTCAGCAGCTCGTCCTTGTCGCTCTCCAGCACCGCGAGCTCGGCGCTCTCCCCCATGGCGGGCAGCACCGTGACGTCCAGGACGTCGTGGGGCCGGGCGGTACCCACGTCGATCCGCCATCCCGCGGCGTTGCGCCGCACCCGGTAGCGGAGCGGTTCGTGAAGGTCGAGGAGGGTGGCGGCGGCATGGCACACCGCGTCGCTCCGTACTCCTGCCGCGATCTCCAGAACCTCCACCACGACGAAGTCCTTGGCGGTGTCCTTCGCGCGGTCCAGCATGCCGTGCATGAGCGGGGTCAGCGGGATCGGCGTCGAGGAGTCCGGGGGCGGGGGGCCGTCCGCCGGCGAAGGCAGCACCCCGGCGGCGAGGTCCCGCAGCCTCGGCCGCTCCAGGACGTCCTGCGGGGTGATCGACAGGCCCGCGCTCTCCGCGCGGGCCGCGACCGCGACGCTCAGCAGGGAGTCCCCGCCGATCTCGAAGAAGTCGTCGTGGGGGTGCACCGATTCGCGGCCCAGCAGGTCAGCCCAGATCAGGCTGAGCGTCCGCTCCGGGTCGGGTGTGCCTTCCGCCGCGGGCAGAAGGGGGGCCGGGCGAGTGGCCATCTCCATCATCCTTTTCCTGTCGGTCTTCGCGTTGGGCGTCTGGGGCAGCCGGTCGTGGACGATGATCCGGCTGGGGACCATGTGCGCGGGCAGTCGTTCCGCCAGCCATCCGCGGAGAGCGCCGGAGTCGAGCCTTGGCTCTCCTGCCACGTGTCCTGCCATGCGTACGGTGCCGCGCGGACCGGTGTCGGGCAGGACCACGGCCTCCCGCACGCCGGGGTGTTCGAGCAGTACGCGCTCGATCTCGATGGGCTCGACGCGGTAGCCGCGGATCTCCAGTTGCTGGTCGCCGCGGCCTTCGAAGACGAGGGAGCCGTCCGGGCCGAGCCTGGCGAGGTCCCCGGTTCGGTACATCCTGGCCCCCGGGCGATCAGAGAACGGGTCGGCGACGAAGCGGGCGGCGGTGGCGCCGGGGAGCCCGTGGTAGCCGCGGCCGACGGCCGCCCCGCCGATGTACAGCTCGCCCTGTTCGCCTGGCGCGCAGGGCCTGCCGTCGGCGCGCAGGACGTAGGCGGCGCAGTTGTCCACGGGCCGGCCGATGCCTGGCAGGGTGTCGGCCGGACCTGGGGTCACTTCTGCCCAGGTGGCGACGACGGCGCACTCCGTGGGGCCGTAGTGATTGAGTGTGCGGAAGGGCGCGTGTGCCGGAGGGCGCACCCGCAACCTGTCCCCCCCTATGCTCAGCACTCGAAGCCGCAGGCCCGGCACGTCCGGGAGGTCACCCAGCACCATCTCGCCCAGCGGGGCGGCCAGGCAGGCCACGGTGATCTGCTCCCGCGCCATCCAGCGCAGCAGGTCGGCGGGCGGGCGTGCCGCATTGTGCAGAACGTGCAGGGCGGCGCCCTGGGACAGCGCCGAGAGCGTCTCCAGTACGGCGGCGTCGAGGCCGGTGGCGAGGACCTGGGCCACCCGGTCCTGCCGGCCCAGCCCTGTCGTCGCCGCGTACCAGGTGAGCAGGTTGCCGAGGCTGCCGTGGGTGACCTCGCAGCCGTGCGGCCTGCCGGTGGTGCCCGAGGTGTGCGCGATGTAGGCGAGGGAGTCCGGCGGCGGGTCGGGCGGCAGAACGCCCTCATGGACGCGGCCCCCCGCGACGGGGATCACCTCAATTGCCGCGGGACGTCGTTGTCCCTCTCCCAGCACGGCGAGTGGGTTGCCGAGTCCGGTCAGCAGTTCGGCCATCCGGGCTTCTGGCAGACCGGTGTCGATCGGCACGAAGGCCCCGCCCGCCTTCAGCACACCCAGCCATCCGGTCACCAGGTCCAGGCCTCGCCCGGCGACGACGGGAACGGGGGTGCCGGGCGTGACACCGGCGGCGACCAGCCGCCGCGCGAGGTCCTCGGCGCGGGAGTCCAGTTCCCCGTAGCTGAGAGTACGGCCTGCTTCTGAGTCGACCACGGCGGGCCGGTCGGGGTGGCTGGCCGCCCACCGCTTCACCGCCCTGTGCACGGACAGCGGTGCGACCGGGCGCTCCCGGCCGCGCAGTACGGACAGCGCCTGGCCGTGCAGTACGGAGTCGCTGGAGCGCTCCGGCGCCTTGGCGGCGAGTTCGGCCAGCCGGCGGTCCGGGTCGTCCACGGCAGCGCCGACGAGGTCCTGGAAGAACGTGGCCAGTTGCTCCGCGGTCGACAGGTCGAAGAGGTCGACGGCGTACTCCAGGTAGCCCGTCATCGGGCTGTCCGGCTCGTCGTTCAGCCCGATGGTGAGGTCGACCTTGGAGGTGCCGGGCGCGACACCGCCAATCGTGCCGCCCGCGGGCGCCAGGTCGAGCGAGGCCGGTGCGCTGAAGTGCCCGGCGGTGTTCTGGTGTATGTAGGAGACGGTGAACACGGGATGCCGTGACGGATCCCGGCGTCCGCCCAGATCCGCGACGATCTTCCCGAACGGAATCTCCTCATGGTCCAGTACGCCTGCCACCGTCTTTGCGCAGCGCCGTACCAGCTCACGGAAGGTCAGGTCCTCGTCGACGCGGGTACGGAAGGGCAGCCCGTTGTTGAAATACCCGATCATTTCGTGGGTGTCCGGGTGGGAGCGGCCCGAGGTGGCACCCCCGACCACGACGTCCTTCTGGCCGGCCCACAGGTGCAGCAGCGCGTCCACGACGGAAAGCATCGTGACGAAGGTGGTCACGCCCTCCTGCCTGCTGAACTCGCGGAGCGCCAGGGCGTGTTCCGCGGAGAGGCTGAACGGCAGCAGGGCGCCCGCATGGGTCTCGACCACAGGGCGCGGCCGGTCCAGCGGTAGCTCGGTGGTCCGCAGGTCGGCCAGTTCCTCGCGCCAGAACCGCAGTCCCCGCTCCAGCCGATCGCCGGTCAGCACCTCGCGCTGCCAGGCGGCGAAGTCACCGTATCCGCAGGTGAGTTCGGGCAGCGTGGCAGGTTGTCGGGTCAGCCGGGCGGTGTAGTAAGCGCCGAGGTCGCGGAAGAACACGGTGGGCGACCAGCCGTCGAAAACGATGTGGTGCCACGTGCAGAGCAGGATGTGCTCGTCGTCGGCCACCTGCAGCAGAGTTGTGCGGAGGAGGGGGCCGGACGACAGGTCGAAGGGGGCGATGGCCTCGTCGTGGGCGAGCCGGCGGGCCTCCGTCTCAGGGTCCACCGATCCACGCAGATCGACCACGGTGAGAGCGGGGGCAGGGGCGTCGAAAAGCACATACGGGCGGCCCATGTCGTCCAGGACGCGGGTGCGCAGCACCTCGTGCCGCGCGACCACGTCGAGCAAGGCGGCCCGGAGCGCCTCGTGGTCCAGTGGGCCGCGGTGGCGCAGGTCGCCGGGGATGTTGTAGAGCGGTCCCGGCGAGGCCAGCCGATCGAGGTACCAGAGTTGTTCCTGGTTGTACGAGAGCGGGATCCGGGCCCCCGCGGGCAGCCTCGCGATCCTTCCGTCCGCGGGGGTTTCGCCCGGGGCTGTCAGGCGGGCGGCGATCAGGCCGGCCATCTCCCGTACCGTGCGGTGCTCGTAGAGGTCGGCGAAGGTGGGCCTGACACCGAAGCGGCTCTCGGACTCGCGGAGGAAGGTGATGCCCGCGATGGAGCTGCCGCCGAGGGCGAAGTAGTCCGAATCCGGGCCGATGTCGGGGGCTTTGAGGATGTGCGACCAGATGTCGGCGACCCCGCGCCGGATCTCCGCCGCGTCCGCCGCGTCCGGTGCCGGGCCGGACGCCGTGACCGTGGTGTCCTCCGGCGGCCGGTACCAGCAGGAGTCGGGTTCGAAGGGGTACGTCGGGACCTCGGTGCGGCGGATTCCCGCGCCCTCGTAGTGGCGGTCCCAGTCGATGGTCGCCCCCTGCTCGTAGAGCCGTGCCAGGGCGTCCAGCACACAACCGCCGCTGAGGAAGGGGAGCACGGTGAGTTCGGGCGCGAGCTCTCTGATTCGGCGTGACAGGACGCCGTCGCTGCCGAGCTCCAGCAGAAGGACGCCGTCCCGGTCGAAGTCCCGTACGGCCCTGCGGAGTCCGGCGTCGTCGACGTCCGCGGTGCGCTCCAGGTGCGTCGCGTCGCGCCAGGCGTCCTCGGGCGATATCTGCCCCCGGATGACCTGTACCGCGAGATTTCCCGGTCCGGAGCCCACCAGCCTGCCGGTGTCCAGCCCCAGGGACCTGGCCAAGCCGTACAGGGCTAGGTGCCGCCTCAGCAGGACCTGAGCGCCGCGGTCGCCCGCTCCGAAGAGCCGGTCCTCCTCGTCGGCGAGCGCGGGAAAGTCCTTACGCAGGGTGTGCCAGAGCGCGTCGCCCGTCGCCGTGTCGCCTATGTCGCCGTCGCCCGAGAACAGCAGGACGAGTGGCGGCGCCCGATCCGGAACCGGCTGCGTGGGCGGCTGAGCGCCGAGCAGCGCGTCGGCGAACTCTGGGAGGTCTCGCACCGCGAAGGCCCGCCGCCACGGGTGATCGTCGCGCCCCCGGTTGAGCGCGTGGGCGACGGTGGCCAGGTCGTCGTCCGTGGTCTTCAGGAATTCGCCAAGGCTCCGCGCGTACCGGACGTAGGCCTCCGGGGAGGCGGCCGAGAGGGTGACCAGTTCGGCGGCCGGGCGGACGCGGTCCGAGCGCGGCCGGGGCCGGGACTGCTCCTCCACCACGGCGTGCACGTTGGTCCCGGTCAGGCCGAAGGAGCTGACACCGGCACGGCGCGGGCCACCGTCCGGCGCGGACGGCCACGGCTGCCGATCGACGGACACTCTGACCGGTTCCTCCGGGACGAGTGACGGGTGGGGGGTGCGGAACCCGGCGGTCGGGTAGAGCGTGGCGTGCCGCAACCCGGCCAGGACCCGGAACAGGCCCGCCATGCCCGAGGCGTGGTCGAGATGGCCCACGTTGCCCTTGGCACCGCCGATCAGCACGGTCCTGCCCGCGCCCTCCAACGCCTGGCGCAGCCCGCCCACCTCCACCAGGTCACCCAGCGGCGTACCGGACCCGTGGCACTCGATGTACCCGGCGTCGGACACGGACAGACCCGCGTCCCGCCAGGCGGCGGTGAGCAGTTCGCTCTGGGCGTCCTGGCTGGGTGCGCTGAGGGCGGTGGCCCGGTAGCCGTTGTGGTTGACCGCGACGCCGCGCAGCACCGCGTGGACGTGATCTCCGTCGGCGACGGCGGCCGCGAGTGGTTTGAGCAGGACGAAGCCGCCGCCTTCACCGCCCACGGTGCCGTCGGCATCGGCGTCGAACGGGCGGCAGACGCCGCTGGGGGATTCGATGCCGGGCAGCGGATCGTACTGAGCGGCGGGCCGCAGCAGCGCCTGCACGCTGAGCCCGCCCGCGATCGCCAGGTCCGCCCGCCCCGCGCGGAGCTGCCCCACCGCGTCGGCGAGCGCGGCCAGGCTGCCGCTGCACGCGGTGTCCACCGCGAGCACCGGGCCCGCCAGGTCCAGCAGGTACGCGACGCGGGCGGCAGTCGCGGCGGGCAGGGTCCCGAGGATCTGCTGCGGGTCGTCCTCGCTGAACAGGGTGGCGTACTCGGGGCGGGGCGCGCTGAGCACGACCGCCGTGCGCGTCCCCCGCAACGAGCGGGTCGCGTACCCGGCGTTCTCCACGGCCCGGTGAACCAGTTGGATTGTGAGCCGCTGATGCGGGTCCATCAGCTCGGCCTCGCGCCGGGAGATGCCGAAGAACCGGTGGTCGAAGAGGTCGATACGGTCCAGATACCCGCCCGGCACGTAGGCGGTGCCGACGTCGCCGCCTGCGTGGCGGACCCTTTCGTCGGCCGGCTCACAGAGTCTGCTGTGCCCGGCGCCCAATCCGTCGTGCAGGGCGTCCAGGTCGTCGGCGCCCGGCAGGGACAAGGCCACTCCGATGATCGCCACCGCGTCCCGGTTCATGTCGTTACCTCGCCTCACAGTGCGTAGTCGCGTTCGTGATCGGTTCCGGTGGGCTGTTTCAGCAACTTCGCCATGGCCTCGACCGTGGAGTGCTCCAGGAGCGCGGCCACCGGTACGGGTACGCCGGCGATCGCGGTGAGCCGCTGCGCGAGCTGCATCAGAGTCAAAGAGGTGCCCCCGGCCTCGAAGAACTTCTCCTGAACGCCGATGTCGTCGGCCTCGCGTTCCAGCACCCGCGCCCACACCTCGGCGACCTTCTGTTCCGCGTCGTCCCGCGCGGCGCGGTGCTGGACGGGCGGAGCCTCGCCGAGGTCGCGCGTTTCCAACGCGCGCCGGTCGACCTTGCCGTTCGCGGTGTACGGCAGCGCGCGGTGCAGCCTGACGACATCAGGGACCAGGTACGGCGGGAGCCTGCGGGCCAGGTGTTCCCGAAGCTCAAAGACGCTCGGAGCATTGCCCGCCACGGGTACGACATGGGCCACCAGCCTGCGTCCCTGCGCCTCCCCCACCGCCACGACGGCGGCCTGGGCCACCGCGTGGTGGCGGGTCAACTCCCGTTCGACCTCGCCGGGTTCGACCCGGTACCCCCGGACCTTGACCTGATCGTCGGCCCTCCCACGGAAGACCAGCCCCCCACCGGGCAGGCGCCTCGCCAGGTCCCCTGTCCGGTACATCCGGGCTCCCGGCGGCCCAAAGGGGCAGGCCACGAAGCGCTCGGCCGTCAGCGCGGACCGCCCGACGTACCCTCGCGCGAGCCCCTGTCCGCTCAGATAGAGCTCGCCGGTCACCCCGTCGGGTACGGCCCGCAGCCGCTCGTCGAGCACCCAGGCGCCGGTGCCGGGGATCGGTTCGCCAATCTCCGGTTCCCTGGTGCCGTCCAGCCGCGCGCTGATCGTCGCAGCGACGGTCGATTCGGTCGGGCCGTACCCGTGGAACATCACGCGCTCCGACGCCCAATGGGCGGCGACCTCACGCGAACAGGCCTCGCCCACGGCGAAGAGCACCAGTCCTGGCGGAAGGCTGCCGGGGGGCAGCACGGCCAGGACCGCGGACGGCAACGTCGCATGGGTCACCCGGTGCTCGGCGATGGTTCGCGCCAGGGGTGGCCCCGCCAGCAGGTCCTCCGTGGGGGCGAGCACCAGCGCGGCCCCGTTGCAGAGCGCCGTGACCGTTTCCCAGAAGGCCCCGTCGAACCCGCCCGCGGCGAAGTGCAGCACCCGGTGCCCCGGACCGATGGGAGCGGAGCGGGCGGCCCCCGCAAGCATTCCGGTCACCCCGCGATGGGTGACCGCGACGCCCTTGGGACGGCCCGTCGACCCCGACGTGTAGATGACGTAGGCGAGGTGGTCGGGCAGCATCTCGACCTGCGGCGGCTCCACCGGGTACGCCGCGAGCCGGCCCGCGAGGACATCGAGGTGCAGGACCGGTATCTCCGGCGGGCACCAGTCGACTGGCGTCGCCCGGTCGGTGAGGAGCAGGGTCACGCCGGTGTCGGTCAGCATCGTGCGGAGTCGTTCGCCGGGGTGCGCGAGGTCCAGCGGAAGGTGAGCGCCGCCTGCTTTGAAGATCGCCAGCAGAGCGACCGTGTGGCGCATGCCCCTCGGCAGTGCCAGGGCGACCGCCCGGTCCGGGCCGACGCCGTACAAGCGCAGGTGGTGGGCGAGCTGGTTGGCCCTGCGGTCCAGTTCGGCATAGGTCATGACCTGCGTACCCTCGCGGAGGGCGGCTGCCCAGGGGGTTCGCGCGGCCTGCTCGGCGAAGAGCTCGTGCGTGCACCGCGCGGGTGGTGCGGCGGGAACCGGCCGGGGCGGCTCGCTGGGCAAGGACACTTCGGCGACCTGCCGTTGGCCGGGTGCCGAGAGCTGCGCCAGCAGTGCGCGCAGTTGGCCCGCGAGCCGCCGCGCCGCACCCTCGTCGAACAGCGCGCTGTCGCAGCGCACCTCCAGCACCAGGGTGGATTCGGTGCGCACGAGCAGGGACAGCGGGTAGTTGGTGGCGTTGGCGGTGTCCAGGGCGGTGACCCGCAGGCCGCCGACGGCCAGCGTGGTGGGGTCGACCGGCAGGTTGTCGACATTGATCGCTGTGTCGAAGAGCGAAGTGCCCGGTGCGACCGAGGTGTGGGCGCGTTGTTCTGACAGCGGGTAGGTGTCGTGCTGCCGGGCCTCCGCCTGCTCCGACTGCACCCGGCGCAGCCAGTCCCGCACCGTGGCGGCCCCGTCGATCCGTATCCGTACCGGCAGTGTGTTGATCAGCGGCCCGATGGTGGACTCCACGCCGTACGGCTCCGGCCCGCGATGCGCCACCGTGGCGCCGAAGAGGACGTCGTCGGTTCCGCTGTGCCTCGCCAGCAGGAGCGCCCAGGCTGCCTGGATCAGGGTGTTGACGGTGAGCCCGCTGCTCCGGGCGAAGTCCTGGAGTCCCAGGTGCGCGCTCTCCTCCAGCCGTTCCAGGTGCACCATGTCGGGGCCCGGCCTGCGCCCCGGTGCGGGGGCTCCGGCGTACGGCAGGGGCGTGGGGGCGGGGAATCCGGCCAGGGCCCGGCTCCAGTAGGTGCAGGCGGCGGTCAGGTCCTGGGCTTCGAGCCAGTACACGTAGTGGCTGAAGGGGGTACGGGCGGGGAGGTCGGGGGTGCGCCCCGCCGCCAGGGCCGCGTGGGCGGCGAGCACGTCGCGCAGGACCTCGGTTATGCTCCAGCCGTCGAGGAAGAGGTGGTGGCAGGTCCACAGCAGCCGTACCTCGTCGTCGGCCGTTCTGACCACGGTAAGCCGCAGGGGCACCTCCCGGCGCGGATCCGGCGGGTTCGCCTCCAGGTGCCCCCATCCGGAAAACCAGTCGACCGGGAGGGCGAAACGCGGCTGCACCCGCTGCACGGGTCCGGCGTCCTCGTCCTCCTCCACGGTGCTGCGCAGCGCCGGGGTGCGGTCGACCACGAACTGCCAGGCGCGTAAGAGGAGGTGCGGGTCCGTGACTCCGCTGATCGTGACGTCGATGCGCCGGGCGTAGACGTCCGGCGCCCCCTCCGCGGCCAGGGCGTGGTACAGCAGTCCGCTCTGGAGTGGGGTGAGGGGATAGCGATCGTGCTCCGCAAAGCTCGATACGGGTTCCAGGTGCGCCCGCGGGGCGTCCCGCGCGAGGGCGCGGATGGTCGGCCGGGTGAAGACGTCCTTCGGCGTCAGGGCGAGACCGGCGGCGCGGGCAGCGGTGGCGAGCCGGACGCTGGTGAGGGAGTCGCCGCCGAGGTCGAAGAAGTCGTCGTCGATGCCTATCTCCTGGACGCCGAGCACCTGCGACCACACCGAGACGAGGGCGTGCTCCGCCGGGGTCGAGGGCGCGGCGTACGCGGGTTCGCCCCGCCGCGCGTCCTGCGGCTCGGGCAGGGCGCGCAGGTCGACCTTGCCGTTGGGGGACAACGGGATGGCGTCGAGGACCTGGAACACCGAGGGGATCATGTAGGCGGGCAGCAGGGTCTCCAGGTGCCGGCGTAGCGCGGTGGTGGTGGGCGCGGGCCGCCCGGGGACGGGGACCATGTAGGCGATCAGCCGGTGGGGTTCCCCCGTTCGGGCGGTCACCGCCGCCTCGGCAAAGGTGGTCACCGCAGCCTCGGCTAGGTCGGGATGGGCGGCCAGGGCAGCGGTCACCTCGCCGGTCTCCACCCGGTAGCCGCGGATCTTGACCTGGTCGTCGCCCCGGCCGAGGAACTCCAGGACGCCGTCGGCCCGGCAGCGCACCAGGTCGCCGGTCCGGTACATCCGGCTGCCCGGCTCACCCCAGGGGTCGGCGACGAACCGTTCCGCGGTGCCGTACGGGCTGCCATGGTAGCCACGGGCGAGTCCGGCACCGGCCAGATACAGCTCGCCTGTCACGCCCGGGGGGACGAGGTTCAGGTTGCGGTCCAGCACGTAATGCCGTACGCCGCGTACGGGTTTGCCGATGGGGACGACGCGTTCCGGTTCCTGCTCCACGGCGTGGGCGGTCGCGCACATGGTGGTCTCGGTCGGGCCGTACAGGTTGGCGAAGGGGTGGACCGCGCGCCACCGACGGGCGGTGTCCGCGGGGCACACGTCCGCCGCCGAGCAGACGAGGTCCAGGCCGGGCAGCGACGCCGGGTCCAGGAGCGCGAGCAGCGCGGGGGGCAGCATCAGCACGGTGACGGAGTCCTGCCGGATCCGCTCGGCGAGCAGCGCGGGGTCCTCGTACTCCTCGGGCGTGCTCATGCAGACGGTCGCCCCGGTCAGCAGCGGCATCAGCGCCTGCCAGATGCCGCCGTCGAAGGCGAAGGGCAGGTGCTGGAGCATCCGGGCGCCCGGCCGCAGCCCCAGGGTCGTCCGGCTGTCGGCGGCCAGGTTGCCGACTCCGGCGTGCGGGACGAGCACTCCCTTAGGGCGTCCTGTGGAGCCTGAGGTGTACACCGCGTAGGCCAGGTTGCCGGGCAGGGCGCGGTGCGCGGGCAGGGTGGATGGGCAGGCGGCTGCCTGGTCCGGGCAGACCACGGTGGTGAAGGTGTCGGGGAGCCGTAGCAGGTGCCGTTCCCCGGCGAGCAGCACCCGGGCGCCGCTGTCGGCGACGATGTCGGCGATGCGGCTCGTGGGCTGTGCGGGGTCCAGGGGGAGGAAGGCGCCGCCGGCCTTCAGTACAGCGAGCGCGGCGACGAAGAGGTCGGGGTCGCGGTCCAGGCAGAGCGCCACCATGACGTCGGGGCCGACCCCCTGCGCGATGAGATGGTGGGCGAGCCGGTTGGCCTCGGTGTCGAGTTGGGCGTAGCTGAGCTGCCGCTCCCCGCACACGACGGCGATGCGGTCGGGCCCCTGGAGGACCTGGGCGTGGAAGAGGTCGTGTACGCAAGCGTCGTCCATCCGCTTCTGAGGGGAGCTCCAGGAGGCCAGCAGCCGGTTCTGCTCGTCGCCGGTGAGCAGGGGCAGGCGGGCCGGGGTGCTGGTGGGATCGTCCGTGATGCCGGTGAGCAGAGTCTCCAGCCCGTCGGCCATCCGTTGGATCGTCGCGCGGTCGAACAGGGCCGTGTTGTAGAGGAGGTCGACGGTCAGGCTGTCGTCGCACTCCTGGAACTCGACGGTCAGCGGGAAGGCGGCGCGCACCGGGGGCGTGTCGACGTCGCGGACGCGGAGGGGGCCGAAGCGGCGGGCGCGGGCGGGGGCGTTGCGCATGACAACGAGGGTTTCGATCAGCGGGGTGCGGTCGGCGTCGCGGGCGGGGGCCAGCGCCTCGACGAGCCGGTCGAACGGGAGATCGGCGTTCTCCGCCGCGTCGAGCATGGCGTCGCGTACGTCGGTGAGCAGCTCGATGAACGGCCTGTCGTCGGTCACCTGCGTGCGCAGGACCAGGGTGTTGACGAAGAACCCGATCAGGTGGTCGGCCTCGAGGTCCTCCCTGCCAGAAGTCACCGTTCCCGACACGATGTCGGACTGCCCGCTGTGGCGGGCGAAGAGAATCTGGCAGGCGGTCAGCAGGGCCTGGAACAGGGTGGCGCCGTGCTGGTGGGCGACGGTGCGCAGGCGGCCGGGGATTGGGCCGGGGATCCGGTGCCGTACGCGTGCGCCCTCGGTGCCGGTGTGCGGGGTCCTGGCGCGGTCGGTGGGGAGTTCCAGCGGGGGCGCCGCGTCGAGCCGCCGTCTCCAATAGGCCAGTTGCGCGTCCGCGGTGCCGTCGTCCAGTCGTTTCCGCCGCTGGATGCCGTAGTCGGCGTACGTCAGCGGCAGGACGGGCAGGTCGAGCCTTTCCCCGGTGTAGTGCGCGCCCAGCTCGGAGAGGAGGATCTCGTACGACCAGTCGTCGGTGATGAGGTGGTGGGCACTCAGGGAGAGGATGTGCTCGGTCGGGGTCAGCCTGACGAGCCTCGGTCGGAGCAGGGGGCCCTGGGAGAGGTCGAAGGGGTGCAGCAGTTCGGTGCGCAGGAGATCTCGCACCGCCTGCTCCCGCTCGGTTTCTGGGATTCCCGTGAGGTCGGTCCGTTCTGCCGCGATCGGCCCTGGAGGGTGCACCGTCTGTGTGCCCCGGCCTGTCGCATCGGCCGCGAACGTGGTGCGCAGTGGTTCGTGGCGGGCCACGACCTGGGAGAGGGCCCGGTCCAGCGCGTCGGGGTTCAGCCGGCCTGTGAGGCGTACGGCACAGCCGACGTTGTAGTCCACGCCGGGCGCGTAGCAGTGCAGGAACCACAGCCGCTGCTGGACAGGCGCGAGCGGCATAATGCGCGGCCTCCCGGCCGGCACGTCCGTCGGCTCTGCGGCGGGGGCCGCGGATGCTGGATGTCCGGGCAGTACCTGGGCGAGCGCCGCGACGGTGCGGTGTGCGAAGAGGGCACGTACCGGGAGGTTGACGGCCAGGGCCGCGCGGACTCTCCCAACCAGCTGTGTGGCATGCACCGAGTCGCCGCCGAGGGCGAAGAAGTCCTCGTCTACCCCGACCTGTGCCAAGCCGAGCACTTCCGCCCAGAGCCTGGCCAGCGTCCGTTCGCGGTGGTCACGGGGCGCGGGGCCGTCGGCTGGGGTGGAGGGCGGCGCGTCGGGGAGGGCCTTGCGGTCGACCTTGCCGTTCGGCAGCAGCGGCAGCGACTCCAGCGGGACCAGGACTGCGGGTACTGAGTGCTCCGGCAGCTGCCGACGGAGGAAGGCGAGCAACTCCTCGGGGTCGACTGTTGCGGGGTGGGCGGGGACAAGGAAGCCGACGATGCGTCGGGGGCCCTGGCCTCCGCCGCCGCGGACGGCCACCGCCGCGGCGGCGACGTCTGGGTGGCGTACCAAGGTGTTCTCGATCTCCCCAGGCTCGATGCGGAACCCGCGGACCTTCATCTGCTCGTCGCTCCGGCCGAGGAACTCCAGCACCCCGTCCGGCCGCCTGCGGGCCAGGTCGCCGGTCCGGTAGAGGCGTGCGCCCACGGCCCACGGATCGGCCACGAACCGCCGCGCGGTCTCCCCCGGGCGGCCGTGGTAGCCACGGGCGACGCCGGGCCCGCCGATCCACAGCTCCCCGCTCTCGCCGTCCGCCACCGGGCGCAAATGCGCATCCAAAAGGTGCGTGGTGGTGCCGGGAACGGGCAGTCCGATCGGGACCAGAGGACTGTCCTCCGAGTCCTGGCGGCCAGGGAAGAACGCGCAGGAGTCCACGGTGGTCTCCGTGGCCCCGTAGGCGTTGACGACGGTGGTGCCGGGCGAGAGGAGGCCCAGAAGTTCCCGGCAGTCCTCGGCGAGCCAGCCCTCGGAGCCGACGGACACCAGCTTCAACGGAGGCAGGAGCCGCCCGCGCGCCACCGCCTCCCTGCCCAGCGCCTTGGCCATGCTCGGCACCAGCTCGACCGCGTCGGCCCGCTCCGACTCCAGGAGGTCCAGGAGCCTCGCGGGGTCGGCGACGGTGTGTTGGGGCGCGATGACGATCGTTCCGCCCGCGAACACCGAGCGGAGCAGGTCGGCGAGGAAGAGGTCCACCGAGAGGCTGGTGGTCGACACGAAACGCAGCTTGTTACGACGCAGCCCGTGAAGGGCCTCCCACGCCTCGAACACACTGCACAGCCCTCGGTGTTCGACCACGACGCCCTTGGGCGTGCCGGTCGAACCCGAGGTGTACATCAGGTAGGCGGCCGACTCCGGCAGCGGGCTGGTGATCGAGACGGCGGGCTCGGGGGCCGGGTCGAGGAACACCGGCGCCGGGCCTCCAGCCGGGAGACGCCCCGCGAGTCGCGAGCGGGTGAGCACGAGGGAGATCCCGGAGTCGGCCGCCATCAGCTCCAGCCGGTCGCGCGGGTACGCGGGGTCCAGCGGCACGTACGCCCCACCGGCCTTCAGAATGCCGAGCACGCCGACGGCCATGTCGGCTTCGCGCTCGACACAGAGCCCCACCAGCACCTCGGGCCCGACACCGCGCCGGGCAAGCCGCCTGGCCACCTCGTCGGTGCGACGGTCGAGTTCGGCGAAGGTCAGCCGCTGCCGCCCGGCGACGACGGCGGTCTCCTCAGGGGTGAGCGCGACCTGCTCCGCGAACAGTTCGGTCAGGGTCATGCTGGGTCTGCTCCTCGCACTCCAGGTCGAGCGCGCCGGGACCGTAGATCTCCTGGACCCATCCGCGCTGGTAGACCGAGTCCAGGTACCGCTCCCCCAGGTCGGGCGCGATGGCCACCGCGGTCAGGTCCGCGTACGCGGGATGCTCCGCGAGCCACCGCATCGCCCCGCTGATCACGGTTCCGGTGGACCCGCCGAACAGGAAACCCTTACGCGCCAGGCGGTGGCAGGCCCGGATGGTGTCCGCCTCCGGCACGTGGATCACATCGTCGATGTACGACTCGTCGAGCAGCGGCGGGCGGACGCCGGTGCCCAGCCCGGGGATCATCCGGGTCAGCGGCGGCCCGCCGAAGGCCACAGAGCCGACCGCGTCGACCGCCACCACGGTGGCCTCCGGCCGGTGCTCCGTGAAGTACCTGGCGCAGCCCATCAGCGTGCCCGTGGTCCCGGCGCCGACGAACAGCACGCCGAGGTCGGGGAACCGCTCGGCGACGGCGGGCGCGGTCCAGCGGTAGTGGGCCTGCCAGTTGGCCGGGTTGGCGTACTGGTTGAGCCAGAGGTAACGGTCGTCCGACTCGCACAACTCACGCACGTACCGCAGCCGCGCGCCGAGGAAGCCGCCGTCCAGCGCGGGCTCCACCACCGTGTACACCCGGGTGCCCAGCGACTCCATCAACTGCTTGGTCGCCAGGTTGCACCGGGTGTCGGTCACGCACACGAACGTGTAGCCCCTGCTGGCCGCCAGGATGCTCAGGGCGACGCCGAGGTTGCCCGACGAGGACTCCACCAGGATCGACCCCGGCCGCAACCGGCCACTGCGCTCGACCGCCGCGACCATCTCGCGGGCGACCTTGAGCTTGATCGAGCCAGCGAAGTTGAACCCCTCGCACTTGAGGTAGAGCCTGCGGCCGAAGGTCTCCTCGAGGTCGACGTACAGATCCTCCTCGTGGTAATCCTGCGGTTCGACGATGATCGGCACCGCTCCACCTCCGTCTAGCCGTACCGGCGAAGTTCATGGAAGAAGTCCTCGACGACGTGGAGTTCCCCGCTCTGGCTCAGCTCGGCGTAGACGTGCGCGCCGACGGCGAGATCGAGGACGCCGAGCCCGAACGGCGAGAACACCAGCGGGCGGTCGGCGGGCGGCTGCACCCGGCCCGACATCACGTCGTACAGCGTGCCGTCCACGAAGTCCCGGTTGCCGACGAGTTGCTCGGCCAGGTGCGGGGAGGTGCCGGCCTTCAGGCAGTGGTCGACGTCGTCCACGATGGTGGTCGAGGCGAGGATGATCTCCGGGGAGAGATCCCGCAGCGACACGTGCAGGACGATGGGGTTGTGCGAGAACCAGCTCGGCTCGGTCACATGCGGGGTCGCCGCCACGGTCGCGAACACCAGCAGGTCCGAGCTTCGGATCAGGCTCTCCGCCTCGTCGTGTACGGTGACCCGCCCGCTTTCGCCACTCCGCTCCAGATGGTCACGGAAGCCGGCGGCGTGCTCCTGCGACAGATCGTGCACGCCGACCTCGTCGAACGCCCAGTCGGTCGCGGCGAGGTAGGTGTGGATGTACCTGGCGATCAGACCGGTGCCGACGAACCCGACCCGTGGCGGGCGTCCGCGTTCCCTGGTGAACCAGTCGGCGGCCAGCGCGGCCGACGCGGCGGTCCGTGTCGCGCTGATGATGGAGCCCTCCATGCAGGCGAAGGGGTAGCCGGTTCGCTGGTCGTTGAGTATCAGCACCGCGGAGGCGCGTGGTAGTCCTGACGGGACGTTCTCGGGGAAGCTGGAGATCCACTTGATGCCGTCCACGCCGGGGTCGCCGTCGATGGAGGCGGGCAGGGCGATGATCCGTGCGGTGGGACGGTCGGGGAAGCGCAGGAAGTACGACGGCGGGTTGACCGTGTGTCCGGCCCCGTGCGTTCTGTAGGCGGCCTCGACGATCTCTGTCATGCGTTTCTCCTGGCCCCGGAGCGCGCTCTGGACCTGCGCGCCGGAGATCACGGAGAAGGTGGGGACATTCTGCGACATCAAGCGCTCCAAAGTTGTGGCCGGTCCGCGCTCGGAGAGCAGGCGTCCAGCGAGACCGGGTAGCCCATGGCGACCAGCACCTCACGGGGTCCTTCGTACGCCTCTCTGCTGTGCGCCATGCGGAGGTTGTCGACGAGCATCACGTCACCGGCCTGCCACGGCTCGCGCAGCGTCACCGAGTCGTAGATCTTGTTGATGAGCTGGACGACGTCCTCGCCGATCTCGTCGCCGTTGCCGAAGCGGGTGTTGAACGGCAGGCCGTCCCTGCCGTAGACGTCCACCAGGTACTCGCGCACCTCGGGCATCATGGTCCACTCGTTGAGAAACGCGATCTGGTTGAACCAGAGCCTCTGGCCGTTCTCTGGATGGGTGATCACGGCGGGACGGCGCTGGCTGGTGCGTAGCCCGCCGTCAGAGGTCCACTCGAAGGTGATCCTGTTGGCGGCGCAGTAGCTCTCCACCTCGGCCCTGCTGGAGGTGCCGAACGCCTCCTGCCACGGCACGCCGATCTCGTCGTTGTAGGACCGGGTGAGCAGCCAGCCCTCGCGCTCGAACCGCTCGACAAGATCCGCGGGAAGTGCCGCCAGCACGCGGGACGCCTCGGCCACCGCCGTGACGCCGCCCTGCGGGGGCGCGCTGAGACAGGCGAAGAGCAACATGCTTGGAGACTCCAGCGTGTAGCTGAGCTCGTGGTGCATGCACATCGGCTGGTTGGACGGCCATTTCGAGGAGGAGTAGACACCCTGCTCGTAGGTCTCTCTGGGGGCGAACGCCTCTCGTTCCGCCATCAGCTCGGTGGCCAGGTTCTTGAGTATCCTGCCCGCCTCCGCGGCGTCGCGCGGGACGAGCCCGCGCACCATGACGGCTCCGTGGCGAGCGACCGCGCGGTGCAGGGCGTCCCGGTGCCCGGCGACCCAGACGGCGGGGTCACCCGCGCCGCTCACCCAGACGATGGCCGGTCTCCCTTCCTCGACGTCGAGGTCAACGCCGAGGTCGAGGGAGGGAGAGGGGACGAGGGAAGAGTCAGGGTCGGCGGAGGGATCGGTTGGTCGCACCATCACACTCGCTCCTTAGTGTTCCGCTCAACAGCGGTGGATCATCACGCTGGCCTTCGATGAAGGCCGCCAGCTCAGCCAGGACCGGATAGCGGATCAGTTCCTTGAGCGACACCACCCGCCGCAGCTTCACCACCAGCCGGACCGCAGACAGCGAGGTCCCGCCGGAGTCGAAGAAGTGGCTGGACCGTCCGACCTCGGCAGGCGTGACGCCGAGCACCTCCGCCCACGCCGCCGCCACCTCTCGCTCGGTCGGTGTGCGTGGCGGCTCCACGACGTCCTGGCCGTCGGCTCTGAGACTCGCGGCGAGTACGGCAAGCGCCTTCTTGTCAATCTTGCTGTTGGCGGTCAGCGGCAGCCGCTCCAGCCAGTGCAGGTGGCTGGGCACCATGTACTCGGGCAGCGTCAAGGACAGGTGCGCGAGCAGCTCGGCGGCGGGCAGCTCGGCGGGAGCGGAGTAGAAGGCCACCAGGGTCCTGCCCCGGTCCGGCCACTCGGCGACGACCACGGCAGCGTCACGCACGCCCGCGGCGCCCAGCAGCCTGTTCTCGATCTCGCCGATCTCGATGCGGAAGCCGCGGATTTTCACCTGGGCGTCGCGGCGGCCGAGGAACTCCAGCTTGCCCTCGGGGAGCCAGCGGCCGAAGTCGCCGGAGCGGTACAGGCGCCGGCCGGGCCTGTGCGGGTCGGTGAGAAAGGCGGCAGCCGTACGCTCAGGGTCGTTGATGTAGCCCCGGCCGACGCAGACTCCGGAGAACACGATCTCGCCTGGCGAGCCGAGCGGCACCGGGTTCAGATTCTCGTCCACCACGTAGACGCTCACGTTGTTGACCGCCCGCCCGAGAGGCACCCGGTCCCGCTCTGGCACCCGGTCCATCACCTCGTGATTGGTGTCGTCGCAGGTCTCGGTGAGTCCGTACGCGTTGACGAGTTTGATGTGCGGGAACGCGGCGAACCAGCGCTCGGTCAGCTCTTTCTTCAGCGCCTCGCCCGTAGCCGAGACGCAACGCAGCCTGCCCAGGTCGCCGGGGTGTTCCTCGAGATGCGAGAGCACGACCTCCAGGTAGGACGGGACGACCTGCATCACGTCGACCCCGCCCGCGACCAGCTCCACGAAGCGCTGGACGTCGAGGACCGCGCTCTGCTCCACGATCAGCGTGCGCCCGCCGACAAGCAGCGCCGACACGAGCTGCCACAGCGAGATGTCGAAGCACTGCGGGGCGATCTGCGCGACCACGCTCCCCTCGGTGATCTCCAGGTCGTCGATCTTGGCGTAGAGATGGTTGACCATGCCCGCCTGCTCGCACATGACGCCCTTGGGTTCACCGGTGGATCCTGAGGTGAAGTAGACGTAGGCCAGGGCGTCATGGGCGACCCGTACTCCCAGGTCGTGGTCGTCGTACGGCTCCGCGCAGATACCTTCGATGTGCAGCTTCCGCACCCCTGGCAAGGTTTTCACGGCTTCGTCGAGCGTGCCGGTGCTGCCCGGCTCGGTGAGCACCAGTCCGCACCCGGCCCGGCCGAGCATCGTGGCCACCCGGTCGGCCGGGAAGTGCGGCTCGATCGGCAGATACGCTCCGCCTGACTTGAAGATGGCCAGCACCGAGGCCATCCAGTCCAGGTTCCGCTCGGTCACCACCGCCACGACGTCCTCGTCGGACAGGCCCGCGGCGAGCAGCGCGCGGCCGATCCGGTTGGCGCGCCGGTTCAGCTCCGCGTAGGTCCACCGCCGGTCGCCGTGAATGGCGGCGACCGCGTCAGGGGTGCGGCGCACCTGCTCCTCGAAGAGTTCGTGGAAGCGGCGGTCCGGCAGCTCACGCTCCGGCCCTGCCAGGCCGTTGAACTGAAGGTCCAGTTCCTCGGCGGACAGCAGGCTGTGTACGGCATGCTCGGCATCCGGCTCTGTGGCGATCATCCGCAGCGCGCTGAGGTAGTACCCGCCTATCCTGGCCATGTGGTCGGCGTCATACGCGTCCGTGCGATATCGCAGCCGCAGCGTTCCTCCCTCAAGGGAGACCCAGAGCGCCACCCCCTCAGGCAGGTGGCCCTGATATGCGCCGAGAACAACGTCGAACACCGGCTCCGCGACTTCGGCGGCCGCCCGTCCCGCACTCTCGACGAGGTCCCGCCACGACCTACCGCCAACCTTGAGCAGGCACGAGAGCGGCTCACCCGCGTCCCCATCAGGAAGGAACCCGGTCAACACCTCCTGCTCACCCTGCACCGCGGCGATCACCTTGGCGTGCGCCGCCAGGATCTCCTGGACGGTGAACTCGCGGGCAACAGCCACCTCGTGCTCGGCGACGTCCGACGCGAGGGCCGTGGCTGATCCGCTCGCGCTGTGAACTCTCTGCCTGGAATCGGTGGGCGCCATCGAGGTCTACTCCCCCTCACGGAAATGCGTGGAATGCGGCCGTACTATTCACGCGCTCGGAGAGCGCGCGCAGCAGATCGGGCTCCTGGTCGGCCAGGTAGAAGTGCCCACCGGGGAAGGCCCGCTGCGTGTACGTGCCGGTGGTGGTGTCAGCCCACGCCCGCATGCCCTCGGGCCGCGAGTCGACGTCCTGGTCGCCGAAGCAGGCGAGGATCGGGCAGTCGAGAGGCGCGCCAGGTTCGGGCCGGTAGGTGTGGACCAAGGCGAAGTCGGCGCGGATCGCGGGCAGCACGAGATCACGCATCTCGGGGTCCTCGAACAGTTGGGGGTCGTATCCACCGACTCTCTGGACCTCGGCCACCAGCGCGTCGTCGTCCTCGAAGGCCCTCGCGGGGTCCTTGCTGTCCGGGGCCACCTGCCCGGACACGATCAGCAGGTTGAGGCTGAACCGTCGGCGGCGGAGCAGCCGCAGCGCCACGTCGTAGGCGACCCAGGCGCCCATGCTGTGCCCGAACATCACCATCGGCAGGTCGAGTAACGGGTCGAGCGCATCGGCCACATGGCCGGCCAGCGTGTCCATACGGTCGACGCATTCGTCCATCACCCGCTCCTGGCGGCCCGGGTAGCGCACACCGAGGACCTCGATGTCCTCCGGGAGGCCGGCGGGCCAGGTGCGGAACGCGCTGGGGCCCCCACCGGCGTGGGCGAAGCAGACCAGGCGCAGCCGGGGACGGTCTACGGGCCGATATCGGCGGAGCCATTGTTCGGTCTGTTCATTGAACATTGCAGTCATCGGGTCATCTCATCTGGAGAAGCACTACACGCACCGGTCTTTTTCACGCCGTCTCCCGTTCGTCATACGGTTACCTGACTTTCCAGCAGGATTTTCATGCGGTTTTTGAGAGCTCCGCGCATTCTCGTGCGTGTAGCGCCAGCAATCGTGGGAGCCGGTAACGGAATCGCCCGTTCGGTTCTTCTCCCGCCACCTCCAGCAGCGCGGCGTCCACGAGTTGTTCCATCAGGTTCTCCGCGTCCGTCGGATCGGTGTCGAGGAGCTCCGCGCCGAGCCGTACGTTCAGGTCGGGTGGGTCTGTCTCCGAGCCGTTCAGCAGGCCGAGCCGCCGGTACATGGCGGCGGCCGCCGGGCTGAGGTCGCGGTAGCTGAGGTCGAAGGCGGCGCGGATCTCGGGCCTGCCACGGCTGAGCTCCGCGAGCCTGTTCAGCGGATCGCGCAGGCGGCTTTCCAGGTGGGAGAGGCTCCAGTGCGGTTTGGCTGTGAGGCGGGCCGCCGCCGCGGTCAGGGCCAACGGCAGGTGGTCGCAGAGCGCGGCCACCCGCATGGCGGTGCCTGGATTCTCGCGTACCCGGCCGTCTCCGACGAGCCTGTCGAGGAGCGTCACCGCGTCCGCGGCCTGCAGAGGGTTCAGGCGCAGCCGTACCCGGGCCGGAATCGACAGCATCTCGCGGCTTGTCATCAGCACGGAGCAGACGCCCTGGGGAGGGATCAGCGCACGGGCCCAATCCTCCTGGACGTCGTCGAGCACGATCAGCATCCGGCGGTTCTCGAGCGATCGGTGGAACAGCGCCACCCGGTCCGCCAGATCGTCGGGAATCTCCTCCTCGGAGAAGCCCAGGGTCCGCAGGAACCGTGTCACCACAGCGGGGACGGGATCGCCGTTGTCGCTCCCATCCTCACGCAGGCGGGCGAACAGCCGGCCGTCGGGAAACGCGCCAGAGACCAGACGCGCCCAGTACGCCGCCAGCGTGGTCTTGCCCACGCCCGGCCGCCCGACGAGCAGTCCAATGGCCGGCGAGCGGTCCCGAGGGGGGCGATCCAGCAGTCCGTTCAGCGCCGCGAGCTCGTGCTCCCTGCCCACGCACGTCGAAAGGTCCGGCGGAAGGGTGGTCATCGATGAACCGCCGCGCGGCGAGGCGAGCAGCGCCGCGGCGGGCATGAGCGCGGGATCCTCGCGGAGGATCGCGCTGTGCAGGTCCTGCAGCACCCGCCCCGGCTCAAGCCCGAGCTCTCCGACGAACACCTCCCTGGCATGCCGGAACAGCTCCAATGCCTCTGACCTGCGGCCGGACCGGTACTGGGCGAGCATGAGCGACGCGCGCGCGTGCTCTCGCAGTGGCCGCTCCTGGACCAGGGCGGACAGCCCGGGTACCACCTCGCGGTGACGGCCGAGCTCCAACTGCAGCGCCGCGTACTGCTCGTAGGCGCTGCAGCGCTGCTCGTCCAGGAGTGCCGCCTCGGCCTCGACGGTGTAGCTGGAGATTCCGGCGAGTGCTGGTCCCCGCCACAGGCCGAGGGCGTCGCCGAGCAGTTCCGCGGCCTCTGCCGTCCTCCCCTGCTTAGCCAGGCGCTGGGCGGACTCCGCCCGCTTGGAGAAGCGCACCGCGTCGATGCGATGCTCACCGGCGAGCAGCATGTAGCCGGTCGGGACGGTTTCGATGACCTCTCCTGGAAAGCCCGCGGCCTTGAACGCCTTGCGCAGGCTGCTCACACAGATGGCGATCTGAGTACGGCTGGTCGTCGGCTGGTGCCCGGCCCACACCGCCTCGACCAGCCGGTCGACCGATGCCACCTGGTCCGGTGTGAGCAGCAGCATGGCCAGCACCGTGCGCTGGCGGTGCCCGCCGATGGCGACGCGGTCGCGACCCGCCGTCACCTTGAGTGGACCGAGGATACGGAAGTCGAATCCCACGGCCTCCGAGTCACCGACTTCGGTGGTTGCCTGGTCGGCCGCTTGGGAAGAGTCCTGGTAGATATCTGCCCCCTGGTCGCTCGACTGTCTCATGCCCGCAGCGCGGCATAGCCCATAGGCGGCAGGAAAGCCGGCCTACCAGGAAAACGGGCTACGGAGTCACATATCCAACACCGTCCGTTAAATATGCGGCTTGCGACATGCGGCAATCTCAAGGAAATCAGCTATATCCACTGTATGAGACCAAGTGGATATCTCCCGTATAGCCTTCGTATAAGGGCGTTGACTTGGGGATCCTCATTTTGTAACGCGCCAAGCAAGCGAGCGGCACCCGGAAGGCTTGCGCCGATATAGGGGCATGTGTGATCTTGGGTCTGCCGGGTTGGACGTGCGGGAAGGGCCCACGGGGTGTCGTCGGCGCCGGCACAGGATCATTGAGGCGCTGCTCTGACGCACCACCGGAAATGTGCACGCCGGTCATACGGCCGTCAGCACTTAGGGCACCAATGTCCAACCTTGGGGGCAAATATGATCTTTCAGCTACTTGGTCCAGTTTTGGCCGGAGACGTCGAGATGATCACTAATTCCCCGCTGGTGAGGACGCTACTCACCGCCTTCCTCGTCGCCGATGGCAAACCTGTCACACGGAACGGCCTCATCAATCTGGTCTGGCAGGACCCGCCAGCGTCCGCGGCGGACAACATAAGACTGCACGTTAGACGTCTTCGCGAGGCACTGGCCTCGGTTGACTTGGCCGAACGGCTCACCACGATCCGCGGAGGGGGCGGAGAGGGAGGTGGAAGCGCCTACCATCTGCTCATCGACCCCGGGGAGCTTGACGTCCACATCTTCCACGAGCGCGTCAATCAGTCGCAGAGCCACGCGGACAAGGACCAGATCGCTCAAGCCGCTGTTCAGCTGGAACGGGCACTCCAGCTCTGGCGCGGCCCCGCGGGGACGGATTCCAGAGGCTCGCAGAGCCTCGCACGCCGCCTCGACGCGCTCAACGAGCAGCGGCTGCTTGCCTGGGAGGACCTCCTGGAGCTCAGGCTCCGCCTGGTCCCACCCTCGCGGATCACCCCCGACCTCTACACGCTCATCGCCGAGTCTCCGCTGCGGGAGCGCTCGCACTCCCTGCTGATGAGAGCCCTCTACTTGAGCGGTGACACCGTCGGCGCGCTCGCCGCGTACGGGAACGCCAGGAACCTGCTGACTGAGGAGCTGGGCATCGATCCCGGCCCGGAGCTGCGGCGCATCCACCAGGCCGTCATCGACCACAACGAGCCGGCCATTCTGCACTTCAACGGCAGACTGCTGCCGAGATAGCCCGTGCTATTCATCGATGGGCAGGCCCATCAGGTGGATCAGCGGACGGGTGGCCGCCGTGGTGATCAATGCGACCAGGACGAGCATGGTCAGGCCGAGCGCGCTGATCAGGTGATGCTGGTATCCGATCGCGGCGACGACCAACTCGGTCACCCCTCGGCAGTTCATCAGCGCCCCAAGACGCCACGCGTCCCTCCGTGGCAGCGAGGCCAGGCGGGCGAAGCCGACCACGCCCGCGAACTTGGTGGCGACGGCGGTCAGCAACACCGCGACAAACAGCCCCCAGTGCGCGATGGAACCACCGATCAAGCCGACCGAGGTGGTCAGACCGATCCCGGCGAAGAAGAGCGGAAGGAGCACCATGATCACGAAACCCTGCAGTTGCCGCTTGAGGTCCTCCACGACCGGCACTTCCCGGGGAACCACGGCACCGAACAGGAAGGCGCCGATCGCCGGGTGCAGCCCCATCAGGTGGGTGACCGCGGCATAGCCGAGCGCGCCGACCAGCAGCACGGGCAGGAGGAACCGTCCCGCGAAGGCCTGTTTCTCGGCGGCGCGCACCATGGCGGCCAGCGCGGGACGGACCCACAGCATGGTGATCAGCGCCAAGGCGACGCCGATGCCCGCGGTCGTGATGACGGAGACCCCCCCGCTCAGGCCGAGCACGACGGTCAGCGCCAGCCAGATCAGCCCGTCGCCTGAGGCGGCGGAGGCCAGTGCGAGGGTGCCGATCCGCGTGCCCTCGATGCCCAGGTCCAGCAGAACGCGGGCGAGCACCGGCAGCGCCGTGATCGACAGGGCAAGGCCGAAGAAGACCACGTAGGCGCCGCGGTTCGGTGAGTCGCCCGCCAGCGCGTCCCCGCCGACCAACGCGAGGCCGGCGCCGCCGAGGAAGGGCAGCCCGATCGCGCCGATGCTGACCAGCGCGACCACGCCGCGGGAGGTGCGGACACCGCCCCTGCCCAGCTCACAGCCCAGCAGGAACATGAAGGTGACCAGCCCCAACTGCGCGACCGTGCCGAGGGCGCTCACCACCGTCGGGGTGAACAGCCACTTGCTCGCGCCGGGCCACAGGGAGGTCAGGACCGAGGGACCGAGCAGGAGGCCGCCGAGGATCTCGCCGAGCACGGGCGGCTGGTGGAGTCTCTCGAGCACGGTGCCGAGCAGGTGGCTCACGAAGACGATCACGGCGACCGCGAGCAGGAACGGGGCGACCGGGTCGAGCTTCCCTGTACCGCCGGCCGGTAGTTCGAAACCGAAGGCGGCCGCGACCGCCGCGAGCACCACCAGGCCTCCGGCCAGCCGTAACAGCACCGTGCGCCGGACCGGGCCCTTCGCACTGCCGGCCGGGCTCGGTGCGGGACGTTCTGGCTCGACGCTCACCATGCTGGCGACCTCCGCGTGCCGTACGAGTCGGAAACAGCAGTCATGGCACTCACCTCGGGGCTCTCGTGGCGCGGCGTCGGTACCAGACGATGGACAGGGGGGCGAAGACGATGACGAGCGCCGCGATCCAGGCGAGGCTGTGCAGGACTGGTCCCGTCGGCGGTCCGCCGGTGAGCAGGGCGCGGGACGCGTCGACGATGGAGGTGGTCGGATTGAGCTCGCTGAAGATCCGCAACCAGGTCGGCATCGTGGCGGGATCGACGAACATGGAGCTGCCGAACTGCAGCGGCAGCGTCCAGAGGAATCCGATCGACTGGACGGTCTCCGGGTTCCGTATCGCCAGGCCGATGAAGGCGGAGACCCAGCAGAAGGCCATTCCGTAGAGCATGAGCAGGGCCAGGGCCGCAAGCGCGGAGAGCAGGTCGGTTTCCACTCGGAAGCCCATGATCAGGGCGAAGACGAACATCACCGCCAGCCCGAGCAGCATGCGGCACATGTCGGCGACGATGCGGCCGGTGAGCACCGCGGACCTGGCGATGGGCAGGGTCATGAACCTGTCCATCAGGCCGTTGGCGAAGTCGAACGACATCCCGATTCCGGTGGACCGGGCGGCGAACGTGACGATCTGCACCATGATCCCGGGGATGAGGAACCGCTGGTAGTCCGCGGAACCGTTGCCGATCGCGCCGCCGAACACATAGACGAACAGGAGCGTGATCACCAACGGCATCAGCATCGCGTCGAGTAACTGCTCGGGGTCGTTGCGTAGCTGGATGAGGTTGCGCCGGGCGATCGCCATCGAGTGGCGCAGGATCGCGCCCGGCCCGATTCTGGCCGGCGGCACCTCGATGCCGGGCAGCGCCCGCAACGGCAAGGAGTCGTTGGCAGTCGATGTCATGTCGTGGTCCGATCCGGAACGTCGCTGGTCAGGGAGAGGAACACCTCGTCAAGGCTGGGCAGGTGGGTGTCGATGCCGGCTAGCTGAAGGCCCGCCGCCGCCAGAGCACCGATCGCCTGGGTCAACTCCGATTCCCCGCCAATGGGCAGCACCACCAGGCCGTCGTCGGCCAACGTCATGGGGGCGCCTGAGCCGATGGCGGAGAGCACCGCCGCCACCGCGGCCAGGTCCGCCGGGTCCGCCGGCCGTACCTGGAGCACCTGGCCACCGACGGCCGTCCTTAGCTCGGTCGGGGTGCCCGTGGCGACGATCTGGCCGCTGTCGATCACCGCGATCGCGTCGGCCAGCATCTCCGCCTCCTCCATGTACTGGGTCGTCAGCAGCACACTCGTGCCCTGGGCCACGAGCAGGCGCACCTCGTTCCAGAGGTTGTTGCGGCTACGCGGGTCAAGGCCGGTGGTCGGTTCGTCGAGGAAGAGCACTCGGGGATTGCCGATCATGCTGGCGGCCAGGTCCACTCGTCGCCGCATGCCGCCTGAGTAGGTGTGTACCGGCCGCCGTGCCGCCTTGACCAGGTCGAAGCGTTCGAGCAGCTCGTCGGCCCGCCGGCGCGCGCCGGACGCGGACAGGTTGAGCAGGCGGCCGATCAGGTAGAGGTTCTCCCGCCCTGAGATGTTCCCGTCCACGGTGGCGTACTGACCGGTGAGACCGATCAGCGTGCGTACCTGCTGCGACTGCCTGACCACGTCGAAGCCGTACACCTCGATGCGCCCGGCGTCCGGCCGGACCAGTGTGGAGAACATGCGCACCACGGTCGTCTTGCCCGCGCCGTTGGGACCGAGCAGACCCAGCACGGTTCCGGCGGGCACCTCGAGATCAACGTGTCGTACCGCTTGGGTAGCACCGAAGCTCTTCTTCAGGCCTTCGGCTCGTAGCGCGTAGCTCATGCCCGTCATAGGCGTGACCATAACGACGAGCGTTTTCGTCTCCATATCAATGCCGCGTCCCCTAAGCGGCCGGGCGATCTGGAACCGATAACGAGTGGAAGCTGGGAATTCATAGCGTGGCTCCGATGGGGACCCCATGGTCGCTGCACGACGAGGAGGGTCCCGGACGATCTATCGCGGAGGTTCCGATATGACGGTGGTCACGCCTTCCGTCGCACCGCCCCTACCTGTCGAGCTCAACGCGGATGACCGAGCAGAGGTCGCCCGGCTGGCCGAAGCGCTGTGCGGTCCAGGCACCATGCAGGTCGACGATTCCCTCTGGGTCTCCAGAGCCAGGGAAGCCTGGGAGGAGAGCCCGGTCGGCCTGCGTCAGCCGCTCCGGGCATTTCGCCGCGATGCGGGTCCGCATGGCGCGATGATCATTCGGGGGCTGCCCGTACGGGAACAGGGCCTGCCTGACACGCCGTCGGTGCCGGGCTCGGTACAGAGGACCGCGACGGTTTCGGCGGCATTACTGATCATGATCGCCGCCGGCCTCGGCGACCCCTCGGCGTTCCTGTCGGAGAAGTCAGGATCCCTGGTGCAGGACGTCGTACCGGTGCCGGGCAAAGAGAAGTTCCAGGGCAACGCGGGCTCCGTGCTGCTGGAGTGGCACAACGAGAACGCCTTTCACGCGCACCGGCCGGACTACGTGATGCTGCTCTGCCTGCGCGCCGACCACGAGAAGATCTCAGGCCTGCGTACGGCCTGCGCCCGCCAGGTGGTTCCGGTGCTCGGCGACGCCGCCCGCGAAGCACTCTTCGCCGACGAGTTCGTCACCGCGGCACCGCCCTCGTTCGACGTGGGCGAGAGCACCGTCCATCACGCGGTGCTGACCGGCGCGCCGGAGGATCCCGACATCCAAGTGGATCTCGCCGCCACGACGGGCCAGACTGCCCGGGCGCAGAAGGCGCTTCAGGAACTACGCACCGCGTTCGAGCAGACCGCGCTGGTCCACCGGCTCCAGCCGGGTGAACTGGCGATCGTGGACAACCGGATCACGGTCCACGGGCGAACCGAGTTCCGACCGCGCTACGACGGCCGGGACCGCTGGCTGCAGCGAACGTTCGTGACGAACGACCTGAGACGCTCCCGCCACCAGCGACCGGCTGACGGTTACGTCCTCAAGTGACATAGATGTGCCGCATCCCCACCGGGATGCGGCACCTGGTCATCGCTCCAGGATCGGGGCCAGCGCCCCGCAGACCTCGGCCACCGGGCCGGGGTCTATCAGTTCGTGGTGCCGGCAGTCCACCTCGACCACCTGGATCTCCCCGTCCACGCGGGACTTCCAGCTCTCCGGCGTCATCCAGGGCTGACGATCCCGCAGCGCGGCGATCAACAGCACGTCGCCGGGGTAACGGTCCGGCTCCTCGTCGCGCAGCAGGGCCTGCACGTTGCTGAGCATGACGTCCAAGATCCGGGATCGCCGCGCGACGGTCAGGAAGCGCAGCTCGCTGGTTCCCCTGCCGAGGTAGCTCAGGCACTGCTCACGCAGGGCGGCGGGGTCGGTGGCCATCTCCACATCGTCGATGCCGTCGTAGAACTTGGCATAGCCGGCCACCATGGCGGTCATCATGGGGAGGTCCTCGGGCGGAACCCTGGACTCCGGGTCGTCCGACGGGTACGAGTCCATGATCCCGACCAGGCCGACCTGCTGGCCGGCCTTCCGCAACTGCACGGCGACCGGCTGCACGAGGTTGCCGCCGAACGACCAGCCGAGCAGATGGTAGGGGCCCTCCGGCCGGACGCCGCGGATGACGTCGGCGAGTTCGGCGGCGATCTCGGCGATATCGGTCGGCAGCGGCCCGTCTCCTGTGAGTCCCTTCGACTGGATCGCGTAGACGGGAACCCGAGGGTCGAGCGCGCTCAGCAGGTTGACGTACCGCCAGCTCATCCCGGTGTTCTGGGGCAGGCAGAACACCGGCGGCAGGTCGCCTTCCGCGCGCAGCGGCAACACCCTGGCGAACGGGTCCAGTGCGCTGCCCGCGTCATCCAGGAGCGCGTCGACGCCGGCCGGGGTCGGCGCGTCGGACAGCGCGCGGACGCTCAGGTCCACGCCCAGCACCGACCGGATCCGCGCGGCCAGCTTGGCGCACGTCTGGGGATCTCCTCCCAGCTCGAAGAAGTCATCCTCCGGCGCCGTCTCCGGCGCACCGAGCGCCTCGGCGAACAGCCGGCACAGCACGTACTCCCGCAGGGTCTTCGGCGCCTGGCGGCGCCACCGCGCTTCCGGCGGCGGGGCGGGCAGCCGGGCCGGGTCCAGCTTTCCGCCGGGCGTCACCGGTAGCGCGTCCAGCGTCACGAACACCGAGGGCACCATGTACTCAGGGAGCTGTCCCGCGAGGTAGCCACGCAGTTCGCCGGTGGAGACCGGCTCGCCGGACGGCACCACGTAGGCGACCAGCCGCCGGTCGCCATGCCGGTCACCGCGCACCACGGCCGCCGCGGCGGCGACTCGCTCGTGTCCGCGCAGGGCCACCTCGACCTCGCCGACTTCCACACGGAAACCACGGATCCTGAGCTGGTTGTCCGCGTGCCCGGCCAGGTCAAGCCGCCACCCCTGGGCCGCGCGCCGCCATCGGGCGAGATCCCCCGTGCGGTACAGCCGTCCACCCGGCGGGCCGAAGGGGCTGGCCACGAAGCGTTCCGCGGTCAGCGCGGGCCTGCCGTGATAGCCGCGTGCCAGACCGGCGCCCGCGACGTACAGCTCGCCGGTCACCCCTGGCGGTACGGGCCGCATCGCCGCGTCCAGCACGTAGGTCCGTACGCCGTGGATCGGCCTGCCGATGCCCGTGGTCCTGTCGCCTGGCTCGCACCGAGCGAAGGTCGCGTCGACGGTCGTCTCGGCCGGGCCGTACGCGTTGACCACCAACCGGTCCTGCGCCCAGTGGTCGATCAGCTTGTCCGGGCACGGCTCCGCGCCGGTGATCCAGGCACGCAGGTGTGGCAGCGGCACCGTGGGCACGCCGAGCATCACCGATGGCGGCACCTGCGCGTGGGTGATGCGCAGCCGGTTCAGCTCGCTGGCCAGGTCCGCGCCGGCCAACTGGTGCGGCGTCACCACCAGGCAGGCGCCGGAGAGCAGTGCGAGCGTCAGTTCGGCGATGGACACGTCGAAGCCGGGCGAGACGAACGGGAGCACCCTGGACTCGGGGGTGATCCGGTAGTGCTCGCGCTGGTTGGCGGCGAGACCTGACAGTCCCGCGTGGGTGACCACAACACCGCGGGGGCTCCCGGCGGTGCCTGACATGTAGATGACGTAGGCGGGATGGGCAGGACTCAGCGGCGCGGTTCGATCCGCGTCGGTAGGCTCTGTGACGGGCAGTCCAGTCAGGTCGAGGTCGTCCAGCTCGACGACCTTGGCGCCGCCGTGGGACAGCCCGGCGGACCGGTTGGTCAGCACCACGGTGGGAGCGAGGTCGGCGAGCAGGTAGTCGGAGCGCGTGGCGGGATCGTCCAGGTCGATCGGCGCGTACGCGGCCCCGGCCTTGGTGACGGCCAGGACGGCCACCACGAATTCGACGGAGCGGCGCAGGGCCAGCGCGACCACCTGTTCAGGACCGACACCCAGGCCGATCAGGTGGTGCGCCAGCCGGTTGGCGCGCGCGTCCAGCTCGGCGTAGCTGACTGCCACTCCCCCTGCCTCGACCGCCGGGCGGTCCGGGGTCTTCTCGGCCTGGGCGGTGAACAGGGCCGGCAGGGTGGCCTGCGGCTCGGCCTCGACGGCTTCGCCCGCGGGCACCAACTGGCCGCGCTCCGTCGCCGACAGCAGGTCGAGCGCGCCGAGGCGGAGGTCGGGGTCGTCGGCGACCTGCGCCAGCAGCCGCGCCAGCCGGTCCGCGATGGCCTGCGCGGTATCGGCGTCGAACAGGTCCATCGCGTAGTCCAGCGTGCCCCTGATCCCGCTCGGCGCCCCGTCCGCGAACCGCTCCGCCACGCTGAAGGACAGGTCGATGCGGGAGGCGCCGATGCTGACGTCCTCGGCCGCCACCTTCAGCCCTGGCATGTTCAGGGTCGGCCCCGCGTTGTTCTGGAACACCAGCATCACCTGGAACAGCGAGTGCTGCTCGGTGGAGCGCGCCGGTTTGGCCATCGCCACCACCCGCTGGAACGGCACGTCCTGGTGGGCGAACGCCGCCAGGTCGGCCTTGCGTACCCGGCCGACCAGGTCGCGGAAGCTGGGCTCGCCCGAGGTGTCCGTGCGCAGCACCAACGTGTTCACGAAGAACCCGACCAGGTCCTCGAGCACCTGGTCGTTGCGGCCGGCGACCACGGTGCACAGCCGGACGTCGGTGCCCGCGCCCAGCCAGGTGAGCAAGGCGGCGGTCGCCGCGTGCACCACCATGAACATGCTGGACTGGGTGGCGCGCGCGAGGTCGGCCAGCCCGCGGTGCGCGGCGGCGTCCATCTCGAAGGACACCACGTCGCCCCGGTGGCTCGGCGTCGCGGGGCGTGGCCGGTCAGTCGGCAGTTGGAGCTGGCTGGGCAGACCGGCCAGGTTGTGCCGCCAGAACTCCAGTTGGGTGCTGACCAGGCTGCGCGGATCCGACTCAGCGCCCAGCAGTTCCCGCTGCCACTGCGTGTAATCCGCGTACTGCACCGGCAGGTCCTGCCAGTCAGGACGTCGCCCCGCGCGACGCGCGGTGTACGCGGCGGCCAGGTCACGGCCCAGCGGCGCGGCGGACCAGCCGTCGCTGACGATGTGGTGGGTCAGCATCAGCAGCACGTGCTCCTGCGGGCCGGTGGCGAACAACCAGGCACGCACCGGCAACTCGGTGGCCAGGTCGAACGTGGTGGTCGCCGCCCGCAGCATCGCGTCGTCCAGCTCGTCGGCCGCCACCTCGGCGTACTCGACCACCGGGCGCGCCTGCGCCGGCGGCAGCACCTGCTGGTACGGCATGCCGTCCACCTCGACGAACAGCGTGCGCAGGCTCTCGTGCCTGCCCACCACGTCGACGAGCGCGGCCACCAGTGCCGCCCGGTCGAGCTCTCCTGTCAGCCGCATCGACATCGGCAGGTTGTAGGTGGCGCCGGGGCCCTCCAACTGGGCGGCGAACCAGAGACGCTGCTGGGCGAACGACAGCGGGATCTGGTCCGGCCTCGCCGTACGGCGCAGCGCCGGCCTGGCCAGGCCCGCGTCGTCCAGCCGCGCCACCAGAGCGGCGATGGTCGGAGCCTCGAAGACACTACGGACCGGCAGCTCAACGCCGAACACGGCACGCGTACGCGAGAGCAACTGGATGGCGCTCAGCGAGTGCCCGCCGATGTCGAAGAAGTTCTCGTCAGGCAGGACCCGGTCACGGCGCAGCACATCGGCCGCCAGCCCGCACAGGATCTCCTCTCGCGGATCCCTGACCAGGCGCGCGGGTACCGCCGCGGCGTCGGCCGGCGCGGGGGCGGGCCCGGCGAGCAGGTCGCCGAAGAGGATGACCCGCTCGGCATCGGCCAGGGTGACCGGCCGGCCCAGCGGACGCTCCCCCGCCTGGATCAGGCAGTGCAACGCGTCAGAGAACGCGTCGGCGACCCAGTGCGCCGCGGCCTCGTTGAGCAGGTCCTGCCGGTACTCCAGCACGACCTGCAGGCGCTCGCCGGTCAACCTGACCACCAGACGCAGCGGGTAGTGCGCGGCGTCATCGCCGGTGATCTCGGTCAGCCGCACGCCCGGCGCGATCTCCCGCGCGGACGTGTCGACCGGGTAGTTCTCGAACACCACGAACGTGTCGAACAGGGTGGCCAGGCCGGTCTGCTGGGTGACGTCGGTCAGCCGGAGGTGCTGGTGCGCGATCAGCCGGGTCTGCTCGTCGGCGAGCCTGGCCAGGTTGTCCGCGACGCTCGCCTCGGGCCGCAGCCGGACACGCACCGGGACCGTGTTGATGAACATTCCGACCATCTTCCGCACGCCGTCGATCTCCGGCGGCCTGCCGGACACCAGCGTGCCGAACACCACGTCGTCGCGGCCGGTGATGGCTGCGAGCACACTCGCCCACGCCGCCTGCACCAGGGTGTTCGCGGTCAGGCCGGTGGACTGCACGAGCTGACGCAGTCGCGCGCCCACCTCAGGGTCAGGCCGGACGTCGAGCTGCGCGGGCAGTTCGGAGCCGAGCGCCGCGTCAGGAGCCACCAGCGTCGGCCGGTCCACCCCGGCCAGCGCCACCTGCCACGCCTGCGTCGACGCCGCGCTGTCCTGGGTGGACATCCAGGTCAGGAAGTTGCGGTAGGGGGTGATTGCCGGCAGCCCGCTGGGGTCGCCGCCGCTGGCGTAGAGCGTGAACAGGTCGTCGATCAGCACGGCCAGGGACCAGCCATCCACCAGGATGTGGTGGTTGGTCAGCACCAGCCGGTACTCGTCAGCGGCGAGCTTGACCAGGGTGAACCGCATCAGCGGCGGCCGCCCGAGGTCGAAACGGGCCACCCAGTCGGCGGCCACCAGCTCGCTGAGTCTTAGGTCACGCTCCTCAGCTTCGAGATCGGACAGGTCCATCTCGGACCAGTTGAGCGGGACCTCGCGGTAGATCACCTGGATCGGCTCGCCCGTCTTGCGCTGGCGGAAACCGGAACGCAGCACAGGGTACCTGCGGACCAGGGCCGCCGCGGCGTCACGGAGCACCTCGGGATTCAGCCTCCCGGCCAGGGCGAGCACGGCCTGCGCCTGGTAGACGTCGACCCCGTCGTCGTCGTAGGCGGCGTGGAAGAACATGCCCTCCTGCAGCGGCGTGAGCGGCAGGATGTCCTCAAGCTTGGTCACCCCAGCGCTCCCTCTTCAGCTTCCAGCTCTGCTTCCAGCTCGTCGATCTCTGCCTGCGCGAGGTCGATCGACAGGTCGGACGGTGTGAGGCCGCCGGCGCTCGGGTCCACCGCATGCCGTACCAAGGTCCGCAGCGCGTCGAACCACGCCTCGGCGAGCTCGGCCACGTCCGGCTTGGCCAGCAGCGCTTCTGGCCAGGCCCAGGTAACCGACAGGCTGGGCCCGTCAGGTCCGTCGATCGCCGCCGCGTTGATCTCCAGGACGTGGGGTACGGCTTGCGCGGCGTCGAGAGCCGGGGGTTTGGCGATGTCGTCGACCTGGTCCCAATCCTCCCCTGAGGCATCACCCGAGCCGACACCGAACCGGCCGATGTAGTTGAACCCCAACTGCGGGGCGGGCAGGGCCGCGAGTGCGGGCGCGGTCTCCGTGTTCAGATAGCGCAGCAGGCCGTACCCGATGCCGTGGCCGGGGATCACGCGTAGCTGCTCCTTGACCGCCTTGAGCGCACGGCCGATCGCGGGCCCGCCCGCGCTGGCCTCCTGCCAGTCGGCCGGTCCTGGCTCCAGCCGCACCGGGTACATGCTGGTGAACCAGCCCACCGTGCGTGACAGGTCGGCTCCGGGCACCACGTCCTGGCGGCCGTGGCCCTCCAGGTCGAGCAGTACGGCGCCGCCCGGCCTGTCACGCCACTTGTTGATCGCCAGGGCCAGGCCGGTGAGCAGCACGTCGTTGATTCCGGCGTTGAAGGCCGCGGGCACCGTGGTCAGCAGCGGCTCGGTGTGCTCAACCGGCAGCGTGGTGGACAGATAGCACAGGGTGTCCGCGACGTCCACATCCGGATCGAGCGCCCGCTTGCCCACCCGCGGTTCATCTCCGGCCAGCAGCCCCTGCCAGAAGTCGAGCTCGGCCACCCGCTCCGGCCGGTAGGACTCCTCCGCCAGCCCCCTGGCCCAGCTACGCGCCTGGGTCGGCACAGGATCCAGCAGCGGCGTGTTGCCCGCCGCCGCGTGCCGCCAGGCCAGGGACAGGTCAGGCAGCAGGATCCGCCAGGACACCACGTCGGTGGACAGGTGGTGCACGATGAGCAGCAGCCGCCCGTCCTGGTCGGGCCCGTAGTCGAACCACACCGCCTGGAGCAGCAGGCCGTCCCTCGGCGCCAGCCGGTCGCGTGCGGCCAGAGCCTGCGCCGAGGTCGTTTCCGCGATCTGTTCGCCGGTCGCCCCTGCGAGGTCGACCCGGGTCAGCAGGTCATCGACCGCCGGCTCGCCGACCGGCTGGATGGTGAACGTCCACTGGCCGTCCTGCGCGACGGTGAGCCGCTGGCGCAACGACTCGTGGTGGTCGACCACCGCGCGCAGCGCCGCTTCGAGGTCCTCACGCCGGAGGCCGCGCGGCAGGCGAACCGCGACGGACTGGTTGAAGCCGTCGTACTGGCCGGCGAGTTCGCGCAGCCAGCCCATGATCGGCAAGGGGCCGAACTCGGCACCGGCGTCCTCGTCGTCCGCTCTGGCCACCGGCGCCTCCGCCCAGGTGGCCACCGTGGCGAGCGCGGTGACGGTGCGCTGCTCGAACACGTCACGCACCGTCATGGCGAGGCCGGTACGGCGGGCGGCGGCGACGAGTTCGATGGAGATGATGCTGTCCCCGCCGAGGGTGAAGAAGTCCTGGTCGGGATTGACGTGGGACAGGCCGAGCACCTCGGCGAACAGGCCGCAGAGTATGCCCTCGCGCGCGTCGCGCGGGCCCGCGGCCACCTCCGGCGCGACCTCGTTGACCGGCTCAGGCAGCCCGGCCCTGTCCAACTTGCCGTTGGCGGTCACCGGCAGCGCGTCCAGCGTCACGAACGCCGAGGGCACCATGTACTCGGGAAGCTGACCGACGACATGCCCGCGCAGCTCATCCGCCGGAGCGGGCTCGCCGGTGGGCACCACGTAGGCCGCCAGCCTGCGATCGCCAGGCCGGTCCTCACGCACGATCACCACGACCTGCTTCACCGCGGCGTGCCGCAGCAGGACCGCCTCGATCTCGCCCAGCTCGATGCGGTATCCCCGCACCTTCACCTGGTCGTCCACCCGTCCGGCGAACACCAGCTCGCCCCACGCGTTCCACCGCGCCAGGTCACCGGTCCGGTAGAGCCGCGTACCGGGCGGACCGAACGGGGAGGCGACAAACCGCTCCGCGGTCAACGCCGCACGCCCCAGGTAACCGCGGGCCAGCCCCGCTCCTGCCAGGTACAGCTCGCCGACGACGCCCGGCAGCACCGGATTCAGCCGCTCGTCCAGCACGCACGCCCTGGCCCCGACCATCGGCCTGCCGATCGGTACCTCCTCGGCGTCCGCCGGCAACGGCTCGCTCGCCGTCACGCACACCGTCGCCTCGGTCGGACCGTACGCGTTGATCATTCGCCGGCCTGGAGCCCACCGCGCCACCAGCTCCGGTGCTGACGCGTCGCCACCCACCACCAGCGTCATGCCCGTGGGCAGCGCGTCCGCCGGTAGCGCGCCCAGCGCCACCGGCGGGATCATCATGTGGGTCACCTGCTGCCGCGCCACCAGGTCGGGCAGCCCGGCCAGGCTCACGTCCCGCGCCAGCACCAGGCACGCGCCGCACAGCAGGGTCCCGAAGATCTCCCCGGCCGCCACGTCGAAGCTCAGCGCGGCGAACTGCAGCATCCGGCTCCCGCGGTCGATGGCGAGCCGCTCGCCCTGCCCCGCGACCATGTTCTCGATGCCGCGGTGGGTGACCACCACGCCCTTGGGCCTGCCGGTCGACCCCGACGTGTAGATCACCCACGCCGGTGAGTCCAGGCTCAGCGGCGACAGCCGCTCGCCGTCCACGACGGGCGCGTCCGAGAGATCGGCCACCGCCTTGGCCACCATCGGGTCGTCGACCAGCACAGGCGGCGTGCCCCCGCCGATCTCCGGCAGCCGGTCCGCCAGATCCCCCGTCGTCACCAGGCACACGGCCGCGGAATCGGCGACCATGAACTCGAGCCGGTCGGCCGGGTAGCCGGGATCCAGCGGCACGTAGGCGCCACCGGCCTTGTGCACCGCCAGCAACGCCACGATCAGCTCCACCGACCGCGGCAGGGCCACCGCCACCAGTCGTTCCGGGCCGACCCCGCGTCCCACCAGGTAGCGCGCCAGCCGGTTGGCGCGCGCGTCCAGTTCACCGTAGGACACGGTCTGGTCCTCGAACACCACCGCGGGCGCATCCGGGTCCCGCGCGACCTGCCGGGCGAACAAGTTCGGAATCGTCGCCATCGATACCGCTCCATCCATCCAGTTGTTATCCGCCGACGACCGCTGACGGTCTCGGCCGGGTAGCAGGGGCACCGCGCTCAACGGGCGATCGGCGGCAGCGACGACATCGGACAGCAGCCGCGTCAACTGGGCGGCGATCTGTTCGACCGATTCGCGGTCGAACACGTCCATCGCGAGCTCGAGTACGCCGTCGAGGCCGGCGGGGCGACCTTCCGCTGTGAAGGTCTCCGCCATGCCGAAATGGAGATCCAGTTTTGCCGCGCCCGCGCCGAAATCGGCGTTGGCGACGCGCAGGCCGTCCAGTTCCCACTGGCCGGCCGTACCGCTGGAGTAGGACATGGTGATTTGGAACAGCGGGTGCTGGGCCAGCGAGTGTTTTGGTGCGAACGCGCCGACGAGCCGGTCGAACGGCACTTCCTGGTGGGCGTAGGCTGCCGTGCTGGCCTGCCGTACCCGGGCCAGAAGCTCACCGAAGGTCGGATCGCCCGAGGTGTCGTTGCGCAGCACCAGGTTGTTGGCGAAGAAGCCGATGAGATCGTCCAGCGCCGGATCCGCGCGGCCGGCGGTCGAGGTGCCGATCAGGATGTCGGTGCCGGCGCCCAGCTTGGTGAGCAGGGTGGCGATCGCGGCCTGCACGACCATGAACATCGTGACGTCGTGGCCGCGCGCCAGCTCCACCATGGCGGCATGGGTCGCGGCGTCCACCACGAAGCGCACCTCATCGCCCCGGCGGGTCGGCGTCGCCGGATGGGGACGGTCGACCGGCAGGACGATCGGCTCGGGAACCTCGGCGAGAGCTTCTCGCCAGAACTCCATCTGCCTGCCGATGGTGCTGTGCGGATCATCCTCAGCGCCGAGAATCTCGCGCTGCCACAGCGTGTAGTCGATGTACTGCACGGGCAGATCAGGCCACTGCGGTGCGGCACCGGCTCGCCTTGCGGCGTAGGCGCGGGCCAGATCCCGGCGCAGCGGTCCCAGGGACAGACCGTCCGCGGCGATGTGGTGGATGAGCAGCAGCATCACGTGCTCGGTCTCGCCTTGCGCGAACAGGACCGCCTTGATCGGGATCTCGGTGGCCAGGTCGAAGCCGTAGCCCGCCGCGTCACGCACTGCGGCAGGCAGTTCGTCCGGTTCGACGTCGGTGACCGACACCTGCGGACGCGCGTGGCTGACGTCGAGAACGCTCTGGTACGGGACGCCGTCGTGTTCCGGGAAGACCGTGCGCAACGCTTCGTGCCGGTGCACGACATCCGTCAGCGCCGCTTCGAGTGCCGCCCGGTCCAGGTCTCCCGACAACCGCAGCCCGATCGGCATGTTGTAGGTCGGGCTCGGGCCTTCCAGCTTGTACAGGAACCACATACGGCGCTGGGCGAACGACAGCGGCACGTACCGCGGCCGTTCGACCGGTACCAGCGCGGCACGACCTGCCTCCGCGCCGTCGAGCCTGGCCGCCAAGCGCGCGACCGTTCCCGCGTCGAAGATCTCCCACACCGGCATCTCGCGCTCGAACACCGTGCGGATCCTGCTGGCCAGCCTGATCGCCAGGATGGAGTGCCCGCCGAGGTCGAAGAAGCCGTCGTCGATGCCGACCGAGTCCAGCTCCAGCACCTCGGCGAACAGGCCGCACAGGATCTCTTCCCGCAGGGAGCGCGGACCTCGGAACGCGGCCGAGGCGGCCACCGCGGGCGCGGGCAGGGCCTTCCTGTCGATCTTTCCGTTGCTCGTCAGCGGCAGCTCGTCCAGCACCGTCACCATGGCGGGGACCATGTAGTCCGGCAGCCAGTGCCGCAGGTAGGCACGCAGTGACCGGCCCAGCGCGTCGGCCTCGTACGGCCTGGCCGGGTCATTGCCATACTCGGCCAGCGGCCGGGTGGACGCCGCGGCGGGGTACACGATGCCGACGGCGCCGGTTGATGAGTCCCGGGTGAAAACGGCGTCGAGACGGCCGTCGTCGGCGTCGAACGTCCAGGACACTCCGGTACGGAGTCCGTTCCTGCCGCCCAGGTCGTACAGCGTCTCCGGGTCGACAGGTTCCGCGGGAGACGCCGGTGTCTCCCCGTCCACGGCCGACTGCGCCGCCAGTTCGGACACCAGGCGGGCGTTGGGCATGCCGGTCACCCGGACCGCCTCTCCGCCGAACTCGGCCAGGTGGGCTTCCAGCGCCGCGAGATCGGCCACGTCCGCGCCCCACCGCAGTTCTCTGGGCTCGCTGACCGGCTCGGCGTCTCTGCGCAACACGACGTCATACCGGTAGCGGTTCAGCTCGTTCTGGGCCGCACCGCGCTTGACGCCGATCTCCACCGCCTGGCCGAGAGCTGGGAAGAACTCCGGATCGATCAGCAGTTCCTTCTCCCGTCGGACGGCCTGCGCCACGGCTCTGCGCCGCTGCGCCGGGTCCTCGCCGGGGTGACGGATCACCTCGATGGCCGCGCGGAAACACCGGTGCAGACGACGGTTCCGCACGTCTCCCACGAACACCGCGCCACCCGGTACCACCAGGTTCAGCGCCTGCCGCAGCACGGATTCGAGATAGTCGACGTTCGGGAAGTACTGCACCACCGAGTTGATGACGATGGTGTCGAAGAACTCCTCAGGCAGACCGTCGAAACAGTCGGCCGCCTGGGTACGCAGCACGACCCGGTCGGCCAGCCCCTGATCCCCCGCGACGATGTCCTGCAACGCCGTCACGGCGATGTCGGAGAAGTCCGTGGCCCAGTAGGCCTCGCTGTCCGGAGCCAGCTGGGCCATCAGCAGACCTGATCCCACGCCGATCTCCAGGACGCGCCGTGGCCGCAGTTCCCGGATTCGCTCCACCGTCGTGTCACGCCACACCCGCATCTCGGTAAGCGGGATGGGGGCGTCGTCGTAGCTGCTCCGCCACACCGAGAAGCTCTCGCTGAACTCGCCCGACCTCGCTTCCTCCTCGTACGCGGAGTCGTAGACCTGCTGCCAGTCGTCGACCTGCTGCTGCTCCACGGCGTCATCAGCGGACTCCGGCCGGGCCAGCGGTGCGACGTAGGCGATCAACTGCTCGTTCTTGCGTGCGACGACGGCGGACTGCGCGACCTCGGGATGCCGGGACAGCACGCTCTCGATCTCGCCGAGCTCCACGCGGAAACCACGCAGTTTGATCTGATGGTCGACGCGGCCGAGGAACTCCAGCTCCCCGTCCCTGTTCCACTTGGCCACGTCGCCGGTGCGGTACATCCGCGTGCCCGCCTCACCGTGGGGGTTCGCGACGAAACGCTCCGCGCTGCGCCTGGCCTGTCCGTGGTAGCCGCGGGCCAGACCGTCGCCGGCGATGTACAGCTCACCCGCGACGCCGACGGGCACCGGGCGCAGCTCGCCGTCCAGGACGTGGATCTGGGTGTTGGCGATCGGACGGCCGATCGGCGGCACGCGGTCGTCGCCGGCCACCGAGGCCGTCGTGGACCAGATCGTGGTCTCCGTCGGGCCGAACTGGTTGATGACCACGGCGGAACGCTCGCGCATCCGCGTGGCTAGCCCCGCGGGCAGGGCTTCTCCGCCGACCAGCATCCGCACGTCACGGAAGGTGCTGGTCCCGGTGCTCAGCAACACCTGCCACATCGTCGGCGTGGCCTGCATGATCGTGCAGCCGCTGGCGGCGGCGAGCTCGGCCAGCGCCGTCGGATCGTGGACCGTCTTCTCCCGCGCGAGCACCACCTGGGCGCCCTGGATCAGCGGCATGTACAGCTCCAACCCCGCGATGTCGAACGAGACCGTGGTCACTGCCAGCCAGCGGTCGCGAGGGGTCACCGCGCACTGCTCGCGCATCGCGGTGAGGAAGTTCGTCAGGTTCTCGTGCGTGATCACGACGCCCTTGGGCACGCCGGTCGATCCAGAGGTGTAGATCACGTAGGCCGGATGGCCGGCGCTCAACGGCTGGACACGATCGCCGTCGCCGAGGTTGGTGTCCGCCTGTCCGGCCAGCCGTGCGATGGTCTCCGGGTCGTCCAGCACCAGACGGGTCCCAGGAAGATCAGGCAGCACGCCGGTGGTGGTGACCGTCAGGACGGCCCCGGCGTCGCCGAGGATGTAGCCCAGGCGGTCGGCCGGATAGCCGGGGTCGAGCGGCAGATACGTTCCACCGGCCTTCTGTACGGCCAGCAGCGTGACCAGCAACTCGGGCGCCCGCGGCATCAGGACGGCCACGATCGACTCGGGTCCGACACCCTCCTCGATCAACACCCGAGCCAGCCGGTTCGCCCGGCTGTTCAGCTCCTCATACGACAGCTCCACCTCGTCACAGGCGAGCGCGATCGCGTCGGGATCGCGCCTGACCTGTGCTTCGAACATCTCGTGCGTGGTCGCGGGTGGGATCTCGGCGGCCGTGTCGTTCCAGGTCAGCAACCGGTCGCGTTCGACGGGCAGCAGGACGTCGTGCGCTCCGATCGGCCGGTCGGGATCGGCCAGCACCGCGTCCAGCCACCGGGTCCAGCGGGCACCGAGCCACTCCACCGTCGCCTCGTCGAACACGTCGGTGCTGTACTCGATCACGCCGGTGATGCCGTCGGGAGCGCCCGCCGGGTTTCGCTGCTCGTTCAGCAGGAAGAACAGGTCGAACTTGGCGGTGCGGGTGTTGATGTCCGAGGTGGTGACGTTCAGGCCGGGTAATTCGAAGTTCGTGCTCGAATAGGCGAAGAATCCGAGCATGACCTGGAAAAGCGGGTGATGCGCCGCGGAGCGGGCGGGGTTGAGGATCTCCACCAGCCGCTCGAACGGCAGCTCCTGGTGCGCGTAGGCGGCGAAGTCGGTGGTTCGCACCCGATCGAGCAGTTCACGGAAGGTCGGCTCACCCGAGGTGTCCGTCCGCAGGACCAGGCTGTTCACGAAGAACCCGACCAGGTCGGTCAGCGCGTCATCGGTACGTCCGGCGACCGGCGTGCCCAGCGGGACATCCGTGCCGGCGCCGAGCCGCGTCAGCAGGGAGGCCAGGGCAGCGTGCAGGACCATGAAGACGGTGACGTTGCTCGATCGCGCCAGGGAGATCGCGGCACGGTGAACCTCCGCCGACAGCTCCACCTCGACGTGGTCACCTCGGTAGGAGGCCACGCTCGGGCGGGGACGGTCGTACGGCAGGTCCAGTTGTTCCGGTATGCCCTCCAGCGCCGTGCGCCAGAAGTCCACCTGGGCGCCGTCACCCAGCAGGCTCTGCTGCCACACCGTGTAGTCGGCGTACTGCACGGGCAGCGGCTCCCACGCGGGCGCCTCCCCCGCGCACCGCGCCTCGTACGCCGTGGCCAGGTCGCGCACCAAGGGTTTGAGCGAGGAACCGTCGGCGGCGATGTGGTGCAGAACCAGCACCAACGTGGCGTCCTCCGGCCCCGCGATGAACAGCTCGGCGCGCAGGGGGGTTTCGGTCGACAGGTCGAACGGGTACCGGGCGGCGCGTTCGACCGCGTCGTCGAGCTCGTCCGCGCTCACCTCGGAGGTCACCAGACCGGCGGAGGCCTGGTCCAGCACCTGCTGACGGGCGACGCCGTCAACCTCGGGGAAGACCGTGCGCAGGACTTCGTGGCGTCCGACCACGTCCCGCAGCGCCGCCGCCAGCGCGTCGCGACCCAGCACGCCGCGCAGCCGCAGGCCGAAGGAGATGTTGTAGGTCGGGCTCGGCCCCTCCAGCCGGTGCAGGAACCACAGCCGCCGTTGCGCGAAGGACAGAGGCACCACGTCGGTGCGTGGCGCCGGCCGTACCGGAGGCTGCACGGGTGTGGCGGCGGCGTCGAGGCGCGCTGCCAGTCCCGCCACCGTCTGGGCCTCGAATACCTCGCGCACCCGCAGTTCCACACCCATGACCGTCCTGACCCGGCTGATCAGCCGGGTGACCAGGAGCGAGTGTCCGCCGAGCTCGAAGAAGCCGTCATCGACTCCCACCGAGTCCAGCCCCAGCACCTCGGCGAACAGGCCGCACAGGATCTCCTCCCGTGCGCTCTGGTCGGTACGGCCTGCCGTACCGGTGCCGAGCGTCGGTGCGGGCAGCGCGGTGCGGTCGAGTTTTCCGTTGGAGTTCAGCGGCAACGCGTCCAGGAACGCCATCGCCGTGGGAACCATGTACTCCGGCAGGCTCCGCGCGATGTACCGCCGCACCTCGGCCACGTCCGGGATCCGGTCGCCCGCGGCCACCAGGTAGGCCACCAGCATCCGGTCACCGGGCCGGTCCTCCCTGGCCACGACGGTCGCCTGCGCGATGCCGGGGTGAGCGACCAGCGCCACCTCGATCTCCCCCGGTTCGATGCGGAACCCCCGCATCTTGACCTGCTGGTCGGCCCGGCCCAGGTACTCCATCTGACCGGCGCTGTTCCAGCGCACCAGGTCACCGGTGCGGTACATCCGCTCGCCAGGCCTGCCGTATGGCGCGGCGACAAAGCGCTCCGCGGTCAGGGCCTGCCTGCGGACGTAGCCACGGGCCACACCGAGGCCCGCGAGGTACAGCTCTCCCGGCACACCGGGCACGACCAAGCGCAGGTTCGCGTCCAGCACGTAACCCCGCACGTTGTCCATGGCCCGGCCGATCGGCACGGAGCTCTCGTCCCGCATCGACGCGTCCAGCTCGAAACGGGTCGCGAATGTGGTGGTCTCGGTCGGGCCGTAAACGTTCAGCACCCGCGTAGCCGGGCAGTGCCGCAGGACCCGCAGCATCGCCGACGAGGAGACGACCTCGCCACCGCACCAGACCTCGGTGAGCGACGCGAAGCACTCAGGCGCTTCCTCGGCCAGCAGCGTGAACAGCGGCGTGGTCAGGAACACGGCCGTGACCTGGTGCTCAAGGAACAAGGACGCCATCGCGTTGACGTCGATGTCGGCCTCGGGCGCCACGATCACCTCATGGCCCGCCAGCAACGGCGCCCAGATCTCGTAGGTGGCGGCGTCGAAGGCGTGCGAGGAGTGGAAGAGCACCCGGCGATGGGCCTCGCTGCTCAGGTCGCGGTCCTTCGCCAGCTTGATCACGTCGGCGTGGGTGACGGCCACCCCCTTGGGAGTACCGGTCGAGCCCGAGGTGTACATGACGTAGGCGAGGTGGTCGCCGCTCAGCCGCAGGCCGAGGTCCGTGTCGGGCAGGTCGTCGAGTGGCTGCTCCTCCAGCACCACGACGGTGGCTTCCTGGTCTTCCAGGTCACGGTCGGTGATCAGCACAGGCGCTCCGGTCTCCCGCAACATCCACCTGATCCTGGCCTGCGGATAGCTCGCGTGCAGCGGCACGTAGGCGCCACCGGCCTTGACCACCGCGACCATGGCGACCACCAGGTCGATGCTCCGCTCCATCAGCACCCCGACCGGGACCTCTGGCCCGACGCCGAGCTCGACCAACCGGTGGGCTAACCGGTTCGCGCGGGTGTTGAGTTCGGTGTAGGTCACGGTGATGTCGTGACAGGCCAGCGCGGGCGCCTGCGGGGTACGCCGCGCCTGCCGCTCGAACAGGGTGGCCAGGTCGCCTGAGTGGACCGTGGTCTCCGCGCCGTTCCAGCCGACGAGAACCCGCTGCCGTTCCACCGGGTCGAGCAGGTCGAATTCGCCGATGGCCCGGTCAGGCTCGGCGGCGGCCGAGGCCAGCAGGAGCGTCAACCGGTTCACCAGGTTCTGCGCGGTGGCCCGCTCGAACAGGTCCTCGGTGTACTCCAGCGTGCCCTCGATGCCCGCCGGTTCCCCGCTGTCCGTCAGCGTCTCCTCCACGCTGAAGGACAGGTCGAACTTTGCGATTCCGGACACCGGGGTCGGCAGGACCTCGGTGCGCAACCCGTGCAGATCGACCCGGTCGGAGCTGGCGTTCTGCAGAACCAGCATCACCTGGAACAGCGGGTGGCCGGCGAGGGTGCGGGTCGGGTTCAGCACCTCGACCACCCGTTCGAACGGCACATCCTGGTTGGCGTAGGCGTCGAGGTCGGCGACGCGGACCCGGGCCAGCAACTCGCGGAAGCTGGGATCGGCCGAGGTGTCGGTGCGCAGCACCAGGGTGTTCACGAAGAACCCGACCAGATCCTCCGCCGCCTCGTCCGATCGGCCGGCGACCGCGGTTCCGATCGGGATGTCGGTGCCCGCGCCCAGCCGGCTCAGCAGCACCGCGAGGGCCGCCTGGACGACCATGAACACGGTGGTTCCCGTGTCCTTGGCCAACCGCACCACCGCGCGGTGCACCGCACCGTCCAGGTGGAGCGGAACCTTGTCACCGCGGTAGGAAGCGGCGGCGGGACGCGGCCGGTCGGCGGGCAGCTCCAGCAGTTCAGGCGCGCCCAGCAGGGCCGTACGCCAGTGGGCCAGTTGCCTGCTGATGATGCTGCCTGGATCGGCCTCCGAGCCCAGGACCTCGCGCTGCCACAGCGCGTAGTCCGCGTACTGGGCGGGCAGCTCGCTCCACTCCGGGCTCTCCTGCCGGCAGCGGGCGGCATAGGCGGTGGACAGGTCACGCAGTAGCGGCCGGGTGGACCAGCCGTCGGCGATGATGTGGTGCGTCACGATCAGCAGCACGTGCTCTTCCACGCCGAGCGCGAACAGGCTGCTCCGCAGCGGGACTCCCGCGTCGAGGTGGAAGGGCTCCGCGACGGCCTCGGCGATGGCCGCGTCCAAACCGTCCGCGGCGACCTCGGCCACCGGCAAGGTCACCGGTGCGTCGGCGAGGGCCAGGACTCGCTGGTACGGCTCGCCGTCCCGTTCCGGGAACATCGTGCGCAATGACTCGTGCCGCGCGACGACGTCGCCCAGCGCGGCCAGCAGTGCCTCCCGGTCCAGCAGGCCGGACATCCGCACCGCCAGCGGCACGTTGTAGGTCGAGCTCGGCCCCTCCAACCTGCTCAGGAACCAGAGCCGCTGCTGGGCGAAGGAGAGCGGGATCATGAGACCTCCTCGGGCCTTGGCATCCGGCGCAGTGCCGGTCGAGCGGCCTCTGCGCCGTCCAACTGGCCGACGAGGGTCGCGACGGTTGCCGATTCGAACACGGACCGCAGCGCCAGCTCGGCGCCGAAGGTGGCGCGGATCCGGCTGACCAGCCGGACCGCGAGCAGCGAGTGGCCGCCGAGCGTGAAGAAGTTGTCGTCGATGGTGACCCGTGGGACGCCCAGCGCCTCCGCGAACAGCTCGCAGAGGATCTCCTCGCGTGCCGACCGGGGAGCCCGGCCTTGCGCGTCCGCTTCGTAGACGGGCGCGGGCAGGGCCTGTTTGTCCAGTTTTCTGTTCGGCGTGAGCGGCAGCGTGTCCAGCGGCACGAACGCCGCGGGCACCATGTACTCGGGTAGGTACTCCGCGCACCGCGAGCGCAACGCCTCTGGGTCTCCGTCCGCCACGACGTAGGCAACCAGGCGTTTGTCACCCGGCTGGTCCTCCCGCACGATCACCGCGACCTGGTCGACCCCAGGGTGCTGGCCGATGACCGCCTCGATCTCACCGAGCTCCACACGGAAGCCGCGGATCTTCACCTGATCGTCCACCCGGGCCAGGAACTCGTACTCGCCGTCCCTGCGGCGCCGCCCGAGGTCACCGGACCGGTACATCCGCGAGCCAGGCGGACCGAACGGGTTGGCCACGAATCGCGTGGCGGTCAGTCCCGTCCTGCCGTGGTAGCCACGGGTCACCAGGTCACCGGCGATGTAGATCTCGCCCGCCACGCCGAACGGCACTGGACGCAGGGCGGCGTCCAGCACGAACATCTGGGTGTTCCAGGCCGGCTTGCCCAGGCTCATCACCCCGGCTGGAATCCGCTGCCCCGGCTCGATGCGGCGCTCCATGCACCCGACCGTCGTCTCGGTGGGACCGTACTCGTTGAACACGATCACCTCCGGGTGCTTGGCCCGCCACTCGTCGAGCACCTCGCCGAGCAGCGGCTCCCCGCCGAGAACGAGTTGCCCGGTCGGCGAGTACTCGGCGGGCAGGTTGATCAGCAACGGCAGGTGGCTGGGCGTGGCCTTGACGAACGTGGGTGGCGCCGGGTCCGTTCTGGCCGTGGACGCGGTGTCGAGCTCGATGAGGTCCACCGTGCCGCCTGCGGTCAGTGGCGCGTACAGCCCGGTGACGGTCAGGTCGAACGACACCGAGGAGTGCACGAGCGCGCGCCCGTCCACCCCCGGATAGACGTGCCGGGACCAGGCCAGGTAGAGGTTGAGCGAGTGGTGCTCCACCACGACGCCCTTCGGCCGGCCCGTCGAGCCCGAGGTGTAGATCACGAACGCCGGATGGCGCGGGTGCGGCGGGTGAGTCCGCTCCTCGTCGGTGACCTCGTGGGCGGGCAGGAGCTCGAGGGCGGTGAGGGTATCAGGGGCGTCCAGCACGAGGTGGTCGCCGCCCTCCGGCAACCGGGACCGGCCTTCGGTGTTGGCCAGCACCAGCACCGGGCCGGCGTCCTCGATCATGAGCGCGATGCGCTCCGCCGGGTAGCTCAGGTCGACCGCGAGGTAGGCCGCGCCCGCCTTGAGCACCGCCAGCATGGCCACCACGAGGTCGACCGATTTTGGCAGAGCCACGCAGACGAACTGCTCGGGGCCGACGCCGCGCCGTACCAGTGCCCGGGCCAGTTGGTTGGACCTGGCGTCCAGCTCAGCGTAGCTGAGCCGGTCCTGCTCGCACACCACGGCGGTCGCGGCCGGATTCCGCCGCACCTGCTCGGCGAAGAGATCGGGCACCATCGTGTCCGCCACCGGGACGACCGATTCGTTGCCCAGTACCAGCAGCTCGCGCTCTTCCTCCGCGGAGAGCAGTTCGAGCCCGCTGATCGGCAGATCCGGCTCGGCCGCCGCGCCGTCCAGCAGCCGGACCAGCCCGGCGGCCAGAGTTTCTGCGGTGGGCCTGTCGAACAGGTCGGTCGCGTAGTCGAGGTAGCCCTCGATCCCGGCGGGCTCGCCCCGGCCGGCCCGGACCTCCCAGACGAAGAAGGACAGGTCGAACTTGGCCGAGCCCGCGCTGACGAAGTACGTCTCGCTGGCCAGACCCGGCGCGGTGAGCTGCGCGTCCACCCCGTTCTCGTAGGTCAGCACCACCTGGAACAGCGGATTGTGGGCCAGCGACCTGACCGGGTTCAGCGCCTCTACCAGCCGCTCGAACGGCACATCCTGGTAGTCGTACGCGTCTAGGTCGACCTCGCGCACCCGGGACAGCAACTCACGGAAACCGGGATCACCCGACGTGTCGGTGCGCAGCACCAGCGTATTCACGAACAAGCCGACCAGGTCTTCCAGCGCCTCGTCGTCGCGGCCCGCGGTGACCACACCCACCGGCACGTCGGTGCCCGCGCCCATCCTCGTCAGCAGCACGGCGAGGGCGGCGTGCAGCACCATGAACACGGTCGTGCCCGTGCCCCTGACCAGCTCGACCAGCTGGCGATGGGTGGCGGGATCGACACGGAAGCGAACGCGGCCACCGCTGTGACTCGCCTCCATCGGCCGCGGCCGGTCGGTGGGCAGCTCCAGCAGCTCCGGCGCTCCAGCCATTCGCAGGCGCCAGTGCTCCACCTGGGCGTCGATCCGCTCCTTGTCCCGCGTCTGGCGTTGCCACAGCGCGAAGTCCGCGTACTGCACGGGAAGCGGTGGCCAGTCCGGCGCGTGGCCGTCGCACCGCGCCTGGTAGGCCACCGACAGGTCACGCGCCAACGGCACGGTCGAGCCGCCGTCCGCGACGATGTGGTGCGTCACGATCAGCAGCACGTGCTCGGCACAGGCCACCTCGTCACATGACGTCTCCCCGCTAGAGGCCTCGCCGCCGGACAGCCGGAACAGCGTCGGGCGCAGAGGGACGTCGGCGGTCAGGTCGAAGGCGTGCCGGGCGGCCGTCGCCACGGCGTCGTCGAGCCGGTCCTCCGTGACGTCCACGATCGGCATCTCAGGCTTGGTCCTGTCGGCGGTCAGCACCATCTGGTACGGCTCGCCGTGCCGCTCTGGGAACACGGTGCGCAGCGACTCGTGCCGGGCAATCACATCGCCGATGGCATCGGCGAGCGCGCCGTGGTCCAGCTCGCCGGTGATCCGCGCCGCCCACACGACGTTGTAGGTCGAGCTCACCCCGTCGACCTGCTGCAGGAACCACAACCTGCGCTGGGCGGGCGAGAGCGGAATCAGCTCCGGCCGCTCTGCCGGGACCAGCGGCGGCAGGCCACCGTCCGCGGGGCCGACCCGTTCGGCCAGCGCGGCCACGGTCGGCGCCTCGAACACTGTGCGCGGAGTGAGCCCGGCGTCCAGCGCCGCGCGGACCCGGCTCGCCAACTGGACGGCCAGCAGCGAATGCCCGCCCAGCGCGAAGAAGTCGTCGTCGATGCTGACGGTCGGCACGCCGAGTACATCCGCGTACAGCTCGCACAGCACAGTCTCACGCACCGTGCGGGGAGCCCGGCCCTCCGTGGCCCGCGCGACCTCGGGCTCCGGCAACGCGGCCCGGTCGATTTTGCCGTGCCGGGTCAGCGGCAGGGCGTCGAGCACCACGAACGCGGCCGGCACCATGAACTCGGGCAGCCGATCACGCAACGCTCGCACCTCGACGGGGTCCTGGCGGCCAGGTGCGGCGGGCACCACATAGCACACGATCCGCACGTCGCCCGGACGGTCCTCACGAGCCACCACCACGGCCTCAGCCACCGTGTCCTGGGCCAGCACCGCGGCGGTGATCTCACCGAGCTCGACACGGTGGCCGCGGATCTGCACCTGGTCGTCAGCGCGCCCGACGAACTCCAGCTCGCCATCGACAGTCCACCTGGCCACATCGCCGGTCCTGTACATCCGGCTGCCCGGCCCGTCGAACGGGTTGGCGACGAATCGCGTCGAAGTGTAGCCAGGCCGCCGGAGGTAGCCACGGGCCAGACCGCTGCCCGCCAGGTACAGTTCCCCCGCCGCGCCCGGGGCAACGGGACGGAGTTGACCGTCCAGCACATAGGCCTGCGAATTGGGCAACAGACGGCCCAGCCGTACCACCCCTGAAGAGTCAGGCGCGCCGGGCTCCAGCCGGAGCTCGGCGCAGTGGATGGTCACCTCGGTCGGCCCGTAACCGTTGGTCACGGTGACCGTGGGGTGCTCCTTCCGCCAGCGGGACAGCACTTCACCGCGCAGCGCCTCACCGCCCAGCACCAGTTCGGCACTGGGCCCTGATCCGGGCGGCAACGCGCCCAGCAGCGGCAGGTGGCTCGGGGTGGCCTTGACGAACGTACAGTCGACGACCTCGGTGGCGCCCACCAGATCCTCGGCGACCCGGACGCAACCGCCCGCCGTCAGCGGCCCGAACAGCGCCGTCACCGACAGCGAGTAGGCCACCGAGGTGTGCCACAGCGCGGTGCCGCCCAGACTCGGGTGGTGCTCGCGGGCGGTGCGTAGGTGGTCGTCAAGGGACCCGCGCTCGATCACCACCCCCTTCGGCCTGCCGGTCGAACCCGAGGTGTAGATGATCTGCGCGGGATGGCGGGGCGACACCGGGGCGGCCCTGTCCGCGTCGGACAGGTCCGTCGCCGCGCAGGCGGCCAGCGCCCGCGCGGTGTCCGGCTGGTCCAACATCACCGCGCGCGCCGCGATGTCGAGCTGCCGCGCCACGTCTGACGCGGTCAGCACGGCGACCGGGTTCGCGTCGTCGAGCATGAATGCCGTACGGCCCGGCGGGTAGCCCGTGTCGATCGGCAGGTAGGCGGCGCCGGACTTCAGCACCGCCAGCATCGCCACAATGCTCTGCGCGGAGTGCGGCAGCAGCACGGCGACCACCTGCTCAGGGCCGACGCCCAGCGACACCAGATGGCGCGCCAGGCGGTTCGCCCGCGCATTGAGGTCGCCGTAGCCCATCTGGACCGGCCCGCTCACGGCGAGGTCATCAGGATGCTCAGCGGCGTGCCGCTCGAACAACTCGATCAATGGTTCGGCCGGACCGTCCCGGCCCGTGTCATTCCACGCGGCCAACATCAGCCGCAATTCCGCAGGTGACATGCCGCTGGCTCCTGTTCGTCCCCAGGCGCGGGGTTGGAGAGACCGCCTACTCAGCCGCGCGACGTCGACTCCATGAAGGCGACGAGGCTCGCAGGACGCATATCGGTCCAGGTACGCTCGATGTAATCCAGGCACGCCTGGCGGGTGTCAGGGCCGTGACTAACCGTCCATCCGGCCGGAACGTCCACAAAGGACGGCCACAGTGAGCGCTGATTCTCGTCGTTGACCAGCACCAGGTAATTACCATTCTCGTCCTCGAACGGATTGGTCATCACTCGACTCCTCGACTTCTAGGCTCGGGCCTTGCGCCGAGGTTATGGATTTCACTTATCGCCGAGTTATCAATCCGTTTCACATGCTTCTCGTACCGGTCGGATAAACCACCGATAAGGCAGGGATACAGCCTCGACGTAGCTTCCTGTGCCACGTGGATTTCAACGCCGCTGGTCTGAGCCGGAGGAGCTACTATGGGCGACCCGTCCCCACTTTCGAACCCCGAAATCATTCCGGACCCATACCCGGTCTACGCGGATTTGTCGGATCGCGAACCGGTGCACTGGTGTGCGGGTCTCGACGGCTGGGCTCTCACCCGGTACGCCGACTGCGCGGCCGCGCTCAAGGACCCGCGCTTCAAGGCGGAGCGCATGACGGAGGTGCTCAGCACCAAGTTCGAGGGCCGAACGCTGGCCGAGGACAACATCTACCACCAGTTCACCAGCAACGTCATGATGTACACCGACGCGCCCAAGCACACCGCGCTGCGCCGGTCTACGCAGTCGGCGTTCACCCGCATCGCCCACGAGCACTACAGCAAGGTGATCGAGGAGGTCGCGGCGGATCTGGTCGCCTCGATCCCCGCCGGGACGCAGACCCTGGACGCGGTTCCCGAGCTGGCCGCCAAGCTGCCGGTCAACGCCGCGGTCCGGGCCTTCGGCCTCCCCCAGGAGGATCTGGCCTACGTCACCCCGCGGGTGGACGCCCTGATGACGTACTGGTCAGGGCCGCAGGATCAGCCGGTCTCGCTGGACGTTCTGCTGGACAACCTGTCCGAACTGCACACCTACTCCCTGGAGCTGGTGCAGGGCAAGCGTGGCACGGTGGTCGACGGCACGGTGATCGCCCGGCTCGCCGCGGCGGTGGGCTCGTCGCCCGACGTGTCACTTGAGCAGACCATCCACCAGCTCGTCCTGCTGCTGATCGCGCTGTTCGCACCGACCACCCCTGGCTCGACCAGCAGCGGCATGATGGCGTTCGCCACCCATCCGGAGCAGATCGACCGTTACCTGAACGACCCGCGAGCCGCGGACAACGCGACCAACGAGGTGGTCCGGTTCAACGCCTCCAACCAGTTCACCTGGCGGGTGGCCGGCGAGACCCTGGAGCTTGAGGGCACGACGATCGAGAAGGGGCAGAACGTCGCGCTCTTCCTCGGCGCGGCCAACCGCGACCGGCGGATGTTCGACCGGCCGCACGTCTTCGACCTGGACCGGCCCAACAGCAACAGGCATCTGACCTTCGGCCTCGGCCCGCACTCCTGCCTGGGGAGGCAGATCGCGTCGCTTGAGCTGAAGTGGTTCTTCGCCAAGCTCTTCGAGCGCTACCCCCGGATCAGCCTGGCGGGCGAGCCGGTCTGGAACCAGAACCTGGAGTTCCGGTCGCTGCGGTCGCTTCCACTGCGCCTCTCCTGATCGTCCCGGTACCGGCCCCCAGGCCGGCGGCAGAGCCGGATTACGAGCATCCGCGAGGAACGACGATGCAATCCGAAATCTCCCCCCAGGACGGCTGTCCCCACCCGACCAACCGCGTGCGGCAGTTCACCACGCCGCGACCGGCGCTGGCACTGTCGACGGAAGTCACCGATCTCGAGTCGGAGGCCGTCGACTTCCTGAGCCGGTACCACGCCGAGAACCCTGGTCTCAGCCCCGCGCTGCCCGACCGGCTCGCTGCGGTCCGCGCCGAGATCACGGCGACCAGCACGTACACGCAGAGCATCGAGGAACTGACGTTCGGCGCTCGGGTCGCCTGGCGCAACGCGTCACGCTGCATCGGCCGCCTCTACTGGAACAACCTGCAGGTCCGTGACCTGCGAGAAGTACGGTCGGCCGAGGAGATCCACCGGGAGCTCTGCGAGCATCTGCGCCTGGCCACCAACGGCGGGCGGATCCGGCCGACGATCACCATCTTCGCTCCTGACACGCCCGGTAACCCGGGTCCACGCGTGTGGAACGACCAGTTGGTCCGGTACGCCGGGTACCGCAGCCCTGACGGCTCGGTGATCGGCGACCCGGCCCACCTGGAGCTCACCGACAAGGTACTGGCGATGGGCTGGCAACCGCCCGGCGGGCCGTACGATCTTCTGCCGTTGGTCATTGAGGCCTCCAACCAGAAGCCCGAGCTCTTCGAAGTGCCCCGCGGCATCGTGCTCGAGGTGCCGCTCACCCATCCGGAGTATCCGTGGTTCGCCGACCTGGGGCTGCGCTGGTACGCGGTGCCGGCCATCGCGAACATGCGGTTGCGCGTCGGTGGCCTCGACTACCCGCTCGCGCCGTTCAACGGCTGGTACATGGGAACCGAGATCGGCGCCCGCAACCTCGTCGACGTCGACCGGTACAACCTGCTGCCTGACGTGGCCCAGCAGTTGGGCCTGGACACGGCGCGTGAGAGCACATTGTGGCGCGACCGCACCCTCGTGGAGATCAACATCGCGGTGCTGCACTCCTTCGAGGCCGCGGGTGTGAAGATCTCCGACCATCACACCGAGTCGCGACGGTTCCTCATGCACCTGGCGAGAGAGGAGCGCCAGGGCCGGATCGTGCCCACAGACTGGAGCTGGATCGTGCCGCCGATCTCGGGCGGGATAACGCCGGTGTTCCACCGGTACTACGACGAGGCCGAGCTGAGCCCGGGGTTCCACCATGACGGACAGGCCACGTGGCGGGAGCGTGACCACTGCCCGGTCCCGCCGGGTCGCATAGCCGGGAACGGCAGGTAGCCCGTCAAGCACATCGACCAGGTCGAGCGCGGCCTGGAAGTGAGACGCACGCCAAGGAGGACCAGTCATGATCCGATCCATAGTTATCGTGGGCGGCGGAACCGCCGGCTGGATGACGGCCAGCTATCTCAAGGCTGCCTTCGCCGACCGCATCGACGTCACGCTCGTCGAATCCGCGCAGGTGTCGCGCATCGGCGTCGGTGAAGCGACGTTCAGCACAGTGCGGCACTTCTTCGACTTCCTCGGCCTGGATGAGGCGGACTGGCTGCCCAAGTGTGCCGGCGGCTACAAGCTGGGCATCCGCTTCCAGGATTGGAGCATCCCAGGCCAGCACTTCTACCACCCGTTCGAGCGGCTGCGGAGCGTGGAGGGCTTCTCCCTGGCCGACTGGTGGCTGGAGCTGGGTGATCACAGCCAGCCCTTCGACCGCCAATGTTTCATCACCACGGCCCTGTGCGACGCGAAGCGCTCACCGCGGATGCTGGACGGCTCGCTCTTCACCACCGGCATGGACGGCTCACTCGGCCGATCGACACTCGACGACCAGCGGGCGCAGTTCCCGTACGCCTACCACTTCGACGCCGACAAGGTGGCGTCCTACCTGGCCGATTACGCCGTCAGGCGCGGCGTCCGGCGGATCATCGACAGCGTGGAGAACGTCCGCCTGGACGAGCGCGGGCATATCTCCAACATCCAGACCGCCGAGCACGGCGACATCGCGGGCGACCTCTTCATCGACTGCACCGGCTTCCGCGGCCTGCTGATCAACAAGGCGCTCGACACGACGTTCATGTCCTTCGAGGACGTACTGCCGAACAACCGGGCGGTGGCCCTGCGCGTGCCTCGCGCGGACGTGACGGAGATGGAGCCGTACACCACGGCCACCGCGATGAGCGCGGGCTGGATGTGGACGATCCCACTCTTCCAGCGCAACGGCAACGGCTACGTCTACTCCGACCAGTTCATCAGCCCGGAGGAGGCGGAGCAGGAGCTCCGTGCCGCCATCGCACCAGGCCGCGACGATCTGCAAGCCAACCACATCCGCATGCGGATCGGCCGTAACACGGAATCCTGGGTCAAGAACTGCGTGGCGATCGGGCTGTCCAGCGCCTTCGTCGAGCCGCTTGAGTCGACCGGCATCTTCTTCATCCAGCACGCAATCGAGCAGTTGGTGAAGCACTTCCCCGACGAGCACTGGAACCCGGCGCTGACGCGCGCCTACAACAACCGCATCAACCGGGCGGTCGACGGGATCAAGGAATTCCTGGTGCTCCACTACAAGTCCGCCCGGCGCGAGGACACGCCGTACTGGAAGGCGGCGAAGCTCCGGCCGATGCCGGACAGCCTGGCGGAGCGGCTCGACCTCGCCGCGAACCGGCTCCTCGACGAGGAGACGATCTACCAGGGCTACCACGGGTTCGAAAGCTACTCCTGGAACGCCATGAACCTCGGACTCAACCGCCGGCCGCCGGCCAACCCGGCTCTCAAACACCTCGACGCCAACATTGCCCGTGAGGCCATGGCGCAGTTGCAGAAGGAAGCCGACGAGCTGGTCGCTACCCTGCCCTCCTGCTACGACTACCTAGCCTCCATCAACGGCTGAGGGAACACCATGAGAGTCGTTGCCAGGACACCGTCGGGATCGACCGTGGAGAACGATCCGGCGGACCCCTTCCGGCTGTTCATGAGCTCCTGGTTCACCGGTGTGTCCATCGTCACCTCGGCCGGCGCCGACGACCGGCCGCACGGACTGACCTGCACGTCGCTGACGAGCGTCGCGCTGGACCCGCCCACCTTGCTCGTCTGCCTGCAGGTCGGCAGCGGCACCCTGGCCGCAATAGAGGAGCGGCGCGCGTTCGTCGTCAACCTTCTGCACGACGGTGGGCAGGCCGCCGCGCAGCGGTTCGCCTCACCGGAACCCGATCGGTTCTCGTACGTCCGCTGGCGCCCCGCACCGCTCACCGGCCTGCCCTGGTTCGCTCACGATGCCTTCGCGATGGCCGAGTGCCGGGTGGCGAACTCGGCCATCGTCGGTGATCACGTGATCGTCTGCGGCACGGTCGAGAACGTGGTGGCGGACGCCGCCCGCCCCCTGCTATACGGCGCCCGAGCCTTCCACACCCCCGGCCCGCCGACCGACCGATAGCGGCTTCCGCGCCCTGACCATGACTTCCTTATCACTCAACTGACTGCCCGGGTGTTGACCTTCTCTCCACCCTGGACCCCGGTGCGGCCGAGCGTCTGGTCTGCCGAGTCTGTCATCCCCTCGAGTACGACGAGGACGCGATCGAGTCCGCCGAGCTTGTCAGGCAGGAGATCAACCAGGTACTGGCCCTGCAGGGGCTGACGGTTTCCTATGTCGCGGGGCAACCCGTGATGGCCCGGCTCGGGCAGAGCGGCGCGGTCTACACGGTGCCGGAGGAGCTCGAACCGCGCCTTCGCGCGATCATCCCCGACTCCACCGCCGTCGACTGGCTCCTGGCGAGGGCCGAGCCGGCATAGGCGAGGCTCCGCTCGGCCACCACGCCCGTCGTCGTCAGCACGCGCAGGCCCGCTGCCTTCGCCCCCGCGACGGCCGCCCCCGCCAGCGCGGACTTCCCGATGCCCGCATCCCCAGCAGGAGCACGCCGCTACCGTCCTCGGGGTGCTCGACGAGCCAGGACAGGGCCTTCAGCTCGGCTTCCCGTCCGAACAACGACACGGATGTCACCACACCTGAGCGAAGCAGGCGACGGCGACGGCCAGCACGAGCACGGCCACCGAGAGCACCTTCATGGGATCACATCCCTTCCGTGATGAGGCAGGCTGGACCGAGGGTCAGACGGCGATCGCCCGGATGACGACCGGGATGTTGCCGCGGGTGGCCTTGGAGTAGGGGCAGATCTGGTGGGCCGCCGCGCCGAGTTCCTCCGCGGTCGGCTGGTCGATGCCACCCAGTTCGAGGTTGAGCACGGTGGCGAGGCCGAACTCGCCGTCGTCACCGTGGTTCAAGGTCACCTCGACCGTGATGCTCGTGCTGGCGAGCCGTACCTTGCGCACCGCGGCCGCCCTGCGCACGGCGCCGAGGAAGCACGCGCCCCAACCGGCGGCGAACAGTTGCTCGGGGTTCGTCGCGTCTCCCGCCCCGCCGAACTCCTTGGGGATGGCGAGGCCGGTGTCGAGGAGCCCGTCGTGAGCCGAGACCCGGCCCCCGTTGCGTCCTTCTCCGGTCACGGTGACGACGGCGGTGTAGCTGGCAGCCATGGCTGTTCCCTTCCTCGCGGACGGGGACGCCCACTTGCGTCACCCGTTCAACTGGTGACGATATTGACAGGTGCGTCATCACCTGTCAAACAGGTGACGGAGGGGTCTCACTTCGCCAGTCCACCGCAGGTGAAGCCCTTCTCGCGCTCGGGCTGGAGCTCGATCCGGCCGAGGTTGGTGGTCTCCATCGGCCTGCGGAAGGTCTCGACCTTGTCGCAGTCGTACAGGACGTACGTGCCATCGCTCTCGACCCCGAGCAACGGGGCGGCGATCAGCAGGAGCAGGACTAGCGTGCTCATCATCCGGCCGAATAGCACCGCCTGATCGACTCCCACCTGTTGCGGGTTGACCCCGAAGACGCCGTACATCTGCTCGATGCCGATATAGAGCACGGCGTAGAGCGCCACCGCGATCGGTACGACGACCGAGCCGATGCGCTCCAGTAGCGCCATGACGCCGCCGTCCTCCTGCGGTGTCTCGGGCGCCTGGTGGGATTCGCGGGATATCGGGTGACTCGACATGGCGTAGGACCCTAGGCGCCGGGTTTCCGCGGAACGTTGACGAAGTGTTAGCGGCGATGCCCGGAAGGGACCCACCGGGCGCGCCCTTCCGCCGACGCACCATCCCTGAACAGCGCTGATAGGGCGTATACACCAGGCCGACAACCCGTATACGGCCTCTCGCGCGTCATCTGACGCCGGTCGGCGGTACCGCTTCGGCAGTCGTTTGACCGGCGCGGCATCAGACCGGCCGAGGCCAGCATCGAAGCGCCGGAGACCTCCGGCCGTTCCGCACGAGCGAAAGGTGCCGATCACGCCTTTCATCACCCTCAAGGACGGGGCCCAGAAGTTCTACAAGGACTGGGGTTCCGGCCGCCCCGTCGTCTTCTCGCACGGCTGGCCGTTGAACGCGGACGCCTGGGACCGCCAGGCCCACCTCATCGCCGCGAACGGGCATCGGGCGATCAGCCACGACCGCCGAGGGCACGGCCGTTCCACCCAGACATGGGACGGCAACACCATGGACCAGTACGCCGACGACCTTGCCGAACTGCTGGAGCACCTGGACGTCCGCGACGCCGTCCTGGTCGGCCACTCGACCGGCGGTGGCGAGGTGGTGCGCTATCTCAGCCGCCACGGCTCGGCGCGGGTGGCCAAGGCCGTCCTGCTCGGCGCCGTGCCGCCGTTGATGCTCAGGACGGCCGCCAATCCGGAAGGCACACCGCTGGAAGCCTTCGACGGAATCCGTGCTGGCGTGGCGGCGAACCGATCGCAGTTCTACTACGACCTGAGCGAGACGTTCTACGGGTTCAACCGCCCCGGTGCGAGCGTGTCGGAGGGCAAGCGCCGGGAACTCTGGTCGCAGGGCATGGCGGCGGGGTTGTCGGCCGCGCTGGACTTCGTCAAGCAGTTCTCCGAGACGGACTTTCACCGCCGAGCTGCCGCAGATCGACATCCCGGTGCTGGTCGTGCACGGGGAGGACGACCAGATCGTGCCGATCGCGGCGTCGGCCCTCAAGACGGCCGAGTTGCTGCCCCGGGCGACGTTGAAGATCGTGCCGGGAGCCCCGCACAGCCTGGTCGGCGCTTTCGAGGAGACGTTCAATCGGGCGCTGCTGGAGTTCGTGGCGAGCTGAAGGTGAGGCCGGGTCGCCCCGGCCGGGTCCACGGTCCGGCGCGTCAGCTGTTGACCGCGACCCGGTCGGGGCGATTCATGGCGTCACGGAGGGCCGCTCGGGTCGAGACACCGAGCTTGGGGAAGATCCGGTACAGGTGGGAGCTGACGGTACGCGGTGACAGCCGCAGCCGCGTACCGATCTCCTTGTTAGTGAGGCCGCTGGCCGCCAGGTCGGCGATGCGCTGTTCCTGCCAGGTCAGCGACGTGTACGAAGCGGAGACCAGCGGAGTCGCGCCGATGATCCGCAGCTCGGTACCGGCTCGCTCGGCCCATGCGGCGGCGCCGAGCCGTTCGAAGGTCTCGGCTGCCTGGACGAGGAGAGGCCGGGCCGCCGTGCGTTCGCGGGCCTGGCGCAGCCGTACCCCGTGGGCCAGCTGGATGCGCGCCGTTTCGAACGGGAACCGTGCGGCCGCGGGATGGGAGATGGCGCGCGCGAACATCTCGGCGGCCTCTCGTTCCGAGCTCGCGGTCATCGCGAGGGCTCCGTAACAGGTCAGGGCCAGGCACGGGGAGAGGTCGGCGAAGCCCGCCTCGCTGGCGGCGAGGGCGTGCCGGCGCGCCTGTTCCGTACGGCCGGTGTGCAGGGCTGCCTCGACGAAGTCGAGGAGAGTCCGTGGCGCCTGAACGCGGTAGGCCCAGAAGGTCCCCGGTAGCGTGATGTCGGCGGCCTGGCGGTAGGCGGCCTCGTAGTCGCCCGAGCTCAGCGAGATCGTCACGGCAACCGAGTCGGCGAGATCGGTGAGCAGGCCGACGCCGCGCGGGCGGGCCCAGGTCTCGACCTCGGCCCACAGCTCACGAGCCCGGGCGACCTGGCCACGAAGGGCGGCGAGCTGCGCGAGGTGGGCCCGTGTCTGGTAGGCGAGCAGATGACGGCCGTGTTCGACCTCCAGCGCGAGGACTCGTTCTCCCGTCCGCGTCGCGGCTTCCCAGTCTCCGGCTCCCATCTGGTCCAGCATGATCACCGTCAGCATCAACATGCCGCTGAAAACGGTGCCCGTCGCCAGTTCGCGCTCTACGACGCGCTCCAGGTGCGGCCGGTACTGGGTGACGATGTCGAGGTGGTAGGCCGCCACGGCCAGGCGGGAGACGTCCCAGGGCTCCCGCGCGCGCAGGTTCGCCGCCGCCCGCTCCAGCGGTTCAGCCCAGCCGCGCCCATGCAGGACCACATCGCTCCAGGTGTTGCCGTAGACGTGGGTCTGCTCGGTGACGAAGTCGCCGAAGGACGCGAGGATCTCGTGCGCCTCGCACCACAGCTCAGGGTCGGCCGCGTACCGCGTGATCACGAGCATGAGGTCCAGCATCCGGGCGAGCGTCTCCGTGCGCTCACCGCGCATGTCCTCGATCATCGCCACGACCTGCCGATAGGCAGAGCGCACGTCGCCGTCTTCGAAGAACGCCTGGTGGACGGCGACGGCGGCCACGTCAGAACCATAGGTGAGCGGGCCGGGGGGAACCTCGGCGCCGAGTCTGGCCGCGTATCCCGACAGAAACGTCGCGTAGCCGAGCCGCCTGGCCCGTTCCCCGGCATCCTCGCTCAGCTCGTCGGGTGTGACATGCGCGGCGGTCAGATGCATCGCACGACGTTCGAGATCGTCGCGGTGGATGTCAGCGAGCGCGCGATGCGCCGCCCGGCACTGGTCCGGGGTCGCCATCTGCACGACGCTCGAGCGGACCAGCGGGTGACGGAAGGTGACATCACCGGTGATCGGTTCGGCGTCCAGCAGGCCGCACGCCACGGCCTCGTCGACGTTGCGCATCCGGTGGCGCGGCTTCGGGCCGCCGTCGCCCGGCCGGGTACCGACACCGTCGAGCGCGGCCATCAGCAGCTCCGCTCGAGCCTGGTCGCCGAGCGCGGCGATGCGGGAGCCGTACAGGCGGTGGAGCTTTCGCGGCAATCCCGCGTCGCCCGCCTGGGACGGGAGCTCCAGCAGCGCGAGGGGGTTGCCGAGGGCCTGGTCGAGCACCCATTGGCGGACCTCCTCGGTCAGGGACGGGTGGCGCTGGTCGAGTAGGCGTACCGCGTCCTCGTCGCTCAGCGGGCCCACCGGTATCTCGGGCAGCACGGCCAGATCGAACCGGGAAGCGATCTCGTCCCGGACGGCGATCAGCAGCTTCACCGGGAAGCCTCCGATCCGGCGTCCGACGAAGCCGAAGACCTCGGCGCTGGTGTCGTCGAGCCACTGGCCGTCGTCGAGGATCACCAGCAGCGGACGACGCATGGCGATCTCCGACAGCAGGTCGAGCACCGCGATGCCGAGCGTCATCACTGACGGGAGATCGTCCGCCTGCCGCCCGGTGACCGCGTCGAGCACCGAGCGGCTGTCGGTCAGCGGAAGCAACTGGTAGAGCAGCTGGTGCAACCCGGAACAGGGCAGTTCGGACTCGGCCTCGACGCCGGTGATCCGGCTCACGAGATGACCGTCCCGGACCGCGAGCTCCGCCGCTTCCTCAAGCAGGGCGCTCTTGCCCACACCCGCCTCGCCCCGTACGACCATCACCTGGCCACTGACCGACTCCACCATGCCGGAGATCACCTCCCGCTCATGATTCCTGCCGATGATCACTCTCGCCGCCCCCTAATCCGCGTGACTTGACTGGTGATCAGCCTCGCCCAGCGGGAGGTCCCGTGGCCCCAGGGAACGCCCCTGGTCCACTCTCTGGGGGCCACGGGTATATGCCGGGCCAGGCGCACATCCGGTGCCCGTGGCCGGCCCGGGGAGGTCAGTGGCCCGGCCCCGGACCCAGGCGACCAGGGCGGTGAGATCTGCGGCCTGGCCCCCGCTCAGGCCGCAGCGCTCGTCGCCCCGCTCGCGGCGCATCGGTCACCTGACGCCCGGCCGCTCGGGCGTCGTCTGACTCACCGTCAGATGACCGATGTGCGCACGCCGGAGCACAGCCGAGGGTGGGGAGCGTCAGAATCGCTCACCCAGAAGGTGAACTCCATGAACCACCGGTCCAGGCGACTTCTCGCCACGGCGGCGACGATCGCCGCCGCCGTCTGCGTCCTTCCCGTCGCCGCCCTGGCGGACACGGCCGGCAAGGCGCCGAAGCAGAAGCCCACAGTCATCCTGGAGCACGGCGCCTTCGCCGATGGCTCCAGCTGGAACGACGTCGTCGCCGGCCTGCGCCGCGACGGCTACCCTGTGATCGCCGCCGCCAATCCGCTGCGTGGCGTCGCCTCCGACGCCGCCGCGCTACGCGGGCTGATCGAGCACGTCGACGGACCCGTCATCCTCGTCGGTCACTCCTACGGCGGCAGCGTCATCAGCGCGGCCGGCACGGGGAACAGCAAGGTCAAAGCCCTCGTCTACGTGGCGGCGTTCCTGCCTGAGGCCGACGAGAGCGCGCTCGGGCTCAGCACCAAGTTCCCCGGCTCGACGCTTCCCGGCACGCTGGAGCCGGTCGGCACCGACCTCTACATCCGGCAGAACGCCTTCCATCGCCAGTTCGCCGCCGACGTCCCCGCGCGGAAGGCCGCGCTGATGGCCGCGTCCCAACGCCCGGTCGCGAAGGCCGCGCTGGAGGAGAAGTCGACGGCGCCCGCCTGGCGGGAGAAGCCGAGCTGGGACATCGTCACCACGAAGGATCTCAACATCCCCGTGGCCGCCCAGCGGTTCATGGCCGAACGCGCCGGGGCCCACATCATCGAGGTCGCCGCGTCTCACTCCGTCGCCGTCTCGCGCCCGGGCGTCGTCGTCAACGTCATCGAATCCGCCGACCGCGCGACCCGCTGAGGAGAATCTCATGGACTGGAAACTCGAAGTCGTCGTCCTGCCGGTGTCCGATGTGGACCGCGCGAAGGCCTTCTATGTCGAAACGCTGGGATTCCGGCTGGATGCGGACTTCCCCGTCCGCGACGGATATCGCGTCATCCAGGTGACCCCGCCGGGCTCCGCCTGCTCGATCATCTTCGGTGACGGGCTGACCACCACGGCCCCGGGCACCTATCTGGGCCCGCATCTGATCGTCACCGACCTCGAAGCCGCGCTGAAGGACCTCGCCGCCCGTGGGGTGACGGTGAGCGGCCCGTTCCGCGACAGGTCCGGGGTCTTCCACCACCCCGGCCACGCCGAGCGGGTGTCCGGGTTCCACCCCGAGCGGGCCAGTTACGGCTCGTTCGCCTCCTTCCATGACCCCGACGGGAACCAGTGGTTCCTCCAGGAAGTCACCCAGCGCGCCCCCGGCCGCTGAACGCCGTCCCCAGAGGAGGGCGGCTCCCCCACCCTCCCCATCACTCTTGGAGATCCTGTGCGCATTTTCGACGTCGTCGTCATCGGCGCCGGTCCGGTCGGTGAGAACGTCGCCGACCGGACGACCGCCGCGGGGCTGGACACCGTCATCGTGGAATCCGAACTGGCCGGCGGGGAGTGCTCCTACTGGGCGTGCGAGCCCAGCAAGGCGCTGCTCCGCCCGGCTCTCCTGCATGCCGAGGCCCGCGGCATGCCGGGCCTCAACCCTGATCCACTGGATGTCGCGGCCGTGCTACGGCACCGCGACCGCATGTCCGGTCACTGGAACGACCAGTCCCAAGTGCGCTGGCTGAGGGAGGCGGGCATCACGCTGGTGCGCGGGCACGGGCGGCTGGCCGGGCCGCGCACCGTGGAGGTGACCGGAGCCGACGGCGCCGTCCTGCGGCTGTCGGCGCGGCACGCCGTGGCCGTCTGCACCGGGACCCGGGCAGCCCTGCCACCCGAGCCTGACTTCTCCGCCCTACAGCCCTGGACCAGCCGCGAGGCCACCAGCGCCACCCGGGTGCCGCCGCGGCTGGCCATCGTCGGCGGAGGCGTCGTGGCCGTCGAGATGGCCACCGCGTGGCGGGCGCTCGGCTCGCGGGTCACCCTCGTCGTCCGGGAGCCTGGGCTGCTGCCCCGGACGGAGCGGTTCGCCGCCGACCTGGTCGCCGACGCGCTGCGCGCCTCGGGCGTCGAGCTTCGGTTCGACACCACCGTCACCGCCGCGACCCGCACCGACGACGTCCGCCTCGAACTGTCCGACGGGGAGGTGCTCTGTGCCGACGAGCTCCTGCTGGCGACCGGCCGCGCCCCTCGCACCGATGACCTCGGCCTGGAGACCGTCGGTCTTCGCCCCGGTAGCTGGCTCCTGAGCGACGACACCTACGCCGTGCTCGGCGTCACCGGCACCTGGCTGTATGCCGTCGGCGATGTCAATCAGCGCGCCCTCCTCACTCACCAGGGCAAGTATCAGGCAAGGATCGCAGGCGCGGTCATCTCCGACCGCGCACGCCATCTTCCTCTCGACCGCGGCCCGTGGAGTCCCCACACGGGAACCGCCGACCGCGTCGCCGTACCCCAGGTCGTCTTCACCGACCCCGAGATCGCCTCTGTCGGCCTCACCACCGCCGACGCCGCGAACCAGGGCAGGGACGTCGACATCGTCGACTACGATCTCGGCCTCGTCGCCGGCGCCCATCAGCACAGCCCCGGCTATGTGGGGCGGGCTCGGATCCTCCTCGACCCGGCCCGCGGCACCGTCCTGGGCGCGACCTTCGCCGGCCGTGGCGTCGCCGAGCTCCTTCAGTCGGCGACGTTCGCCATCACCGGCGAGATCCCGCTGGACCGCCTCTGGCATGCCGTTCCGGCCTTTCCGACGCTCAGCGAGGTCTGGCTACGCCTCCTGGAGACCTACCGGGACACCGCCGCTCCTCTGCGCACCGGACGCTGACCATGGAGTGGTTCTTCCTGCCGTGGACCTTCGTCCCTCGGGCGCCCAGCTGGTACGAGAGCCAGTGGAACCGCTACGAACCCCCCGGAGCTGCGGAGAAATGGTTGATCGAGATCATCTATGAGACCGTGGCCGCCGAGACCCGCTGCACGCGGTGCGGCGCTCCGCTGGAGCCACCCCGCCTGCGGGCCGACGCCTGGCCCGTCCGGGTCGCCGCTCGCTGCCGGGGTACCGCCCGCCACCGTCACCGCGCCAACGTCTCCCGCGCCCCGGACGGCCTGCACACCGAACCCCTCGCCCGAGCCTAGCTGGAGCCATCCATGAAAGTGATCTTCGACTCCGTTTCCGCCCTGGCCGATGCGCTACGCCGCGCGGCAGCGGCCCATGCTTCCGACTCCGGCCCTGACGTGGGTACCGACTGGCCGGAGTGGTACGCCCACCACATGGCCGCCTTCAACAGCTTCGGCCGCTTCAGCCGTCTCCCCGAACCGGTCCGCCTGGCGGGCACGGTCGCCGGCCATCCCGCGGCTCCGCCGACGGACCCGGCCCGCGACCGTGATCGCGGCCAGGAATTCTTCCTCCGCTACGCCTCTCCCGACCTCTGATCGACAGGAACCTCCGATGACACACCAAGACCCTCTCTCCCCCGGCACCCACACCTACCGCGTGGCCGGTCTCACCCAGCGGTACCACGTTCACGGGAGCGGCCCCGTGTGCGTGGTCCACTCCGGTGGGCCGGGCATCTCCTGGGCGTACCTGCGTATGCCGATGCTCGAAGAGCACCTGACCGTCGTGTACGTCGAGCCCATCGGCACCGCGTGGGACAGCCGCCTGCCCTCACACCCGCACGGCTACACGCGTGAGCGCTACAGCGGCTTCCTGGCGGCGCTCATCAGCCGTCTCGGTGTGGGGAAAGTGCACCTACTCGGGCACTCCCACGGTGCCTTCGTCGCCGCCTACCACGCCCTGCACCGCTCGGAGCAACTGGCGGGGATCATGCTGTACGAGGGCGCACCCGTCACCGGACCGGAACACGCCGCCGAGGCGGGCCGCATGCTGGAGGCGTTCGCGGCGAAGCACGCCGACCACCCCGAGCTGCCCGGTGTGCTTGCGGCGTTCGCCGCGATGCCCGGCATCTGCAACGACGAACAGACCGAGGCGGTCGCCAAGGGTGTGCTGCCGTCGTACTTCGCCGACTTCTGGGGCGAGGAGGAACGTTATGGCCCGCTCCGTGCCGCGATCCGGGCAACCTACATCTCCGGGCTGGACGAAGATCTCGCACCCGACACGATCGACGATCGCGCCACGCTCAAGAACCTGACGATCCCGGCCCTCGTGATCGTGGGCAGGCACGACGTGATCTGCGGTGTGCGCTGGGCGCGCGAACTGGACGACCTACTCCCCGCCTCGGACCTGCTGATTCTGGAGAACAGCGGCCACCTGGGGCATGTGGAGGAGCCGGAGCTGTTCGCCTCCGCCGTACGCCAATTCGTCACGGAGACCAACCGGTAGCCGGCCGGGTGCCCAGCGGCGCACGCGCTGTACGCCGCCCGGACCGCCGGACGGCGTACAACCTCATGAAGACGCCGGGTCTTCAAGACTGCACGTCAGTCTTCACTCTTGAAGATCGTCAAGACCTGCAGCACCTCCAGGTAGATCCACACCAAGGTCGTGGTGAGCCCGAACGCGGCGAGCCATGCCGCCTTGCGCGGAGCGCCTTCGGCGATGGCCTCCTCGACCTGCTTGAAGTCCAGGGCGAGGAACGCGGCGCCGAGTACGATGCCGATCAGCCCGAAGACGACGCCAAGCACTCCGCTGTGGAAACCCAGGCCGTTCCCCGAGCCGAACGCGGAGAAGAGCGAGTCGGCGACCAGCAACAGCAGAAAGCCCATCGCGGCGGCGCCGACGAAACCGGCGAACCGCTGATTGACCCTGATCCAGCCCAGCCGGTAGGCGACGAGCGTGCCCCCGGACACCGCGAACGTGCCGAGTACCGCCTGACCGACCAGACCCGGCGCGATGTGCGTCGAGACAGCGCTGGAGAACACGCCGAGGAAGACGCCCTCGAACGCCGCGTACCCGAGGATCAGCGCCGGCACCGGGTTCGACCTGAACGCCTGCACCATCGCCAGGACGAAGGCGACGAGCGCCGCGACCACGGCGATGCCATAGGACCGGCTGAGGTTCGCCTCGTCGACGGGCAGCAGCAGCCAGGACAGCACAGCCGCCGCGACCACGACTCCCAGGGTCGTCGCGGTACGGACGACGACGTCGTTCATGGTCAACGTGGCTGAGCCGATCTCCCGACCTGTGTCGGAGAGGGAGACGTGCGCCGGTTCACGCCTGCCGGCGTCCCAGCGGGAGAGGATCGGATTACTGCTCTTCATGTCACTTCTCTTCTGTGCGGATGACGACGTCTGTGCCTCCACCTTTCGCCAGGGGCGAGGATCCGCGCATCGGTCACCTGACGGTCGAAAGCGCCGAGAGGCCGTCATTTGACTGATGTCCGCCGCGGGATCCCGAACCAGGGTGGGCAGGAGAGAACAGCGACATCCGAAGCAGCGGAGAGGATCCATGGCCAAGACCGACGTTCATTTCCTCAGCGGCGGCATCCGCATCGCCGCGCACCTGTACCTCCCGAATGCTCCGGCGACGGGCCCATGGCCGGCGCTCGTCGTCGGCCACCCCGGCACCGGGGTGAAGGAACAGACCTCCGGCACGTACGCGCAACTGATGGCCGAGCGCGGATTCGTCGCCCTCGCCTTCGACGCCGCCTACCAGGGCGAGTCGTACGGCCTGCCCCGCGGGCTGGAGGATCCCGCGCAGCGGGTGGAGGACTTCAAGGCCGCCGTGTCCTACCTCATCACCCGCGAGGAGGTGGCACCGGATCGGATCGGCCTGCTCGGCATCTGCGCCTCGGGCAGTTACTCGCTGGCCGCGACCGCCGGCGACCACCGGGTCAGGGCGGTAGCCACCGTCTCCACCGCCGAACCGGCCCGCCAGTTCCGGCTGGGGGCCGACGGCACCCAGGACCCGGCCGTCTCCAATCCCTGCTGGCCGCCGCCGCTCAGGCGCGCACCGCCGCCGCACGCGGTGAGGACCCCGGCGCGATGACGATGTTCCCCGACAGCGCGGAACAGGCAGGCGCCCTCGGCGGGGAGCACGGCATCGAGGGTTTCGAGTACTACTGCACTCCACGTGGTGAACACGAACGCTCGGCCAAAACCCTGGCCTGGGAGAGCATCGACAAAATGGCCTCCAGCGACGCCTTCCACGCCATTCCCCTGATCGGTTCCCGGCCCCTTCTCCAGATCATCGGTGAGCGTGCCGTCACCGCCTGGATGGCCGTCGAAGCCCACCAGCGCGCCGTCGGCCCCAAGGAGATCCACTGGATCAAGGACGCCAGCCACGTCGATCTCTACGACAAGAAGGAGTACATCGACCCCGCGGTCGACAAGCTCACTGGCTTCTTCACAGCCGGCCTCGCCGCGACGGCGTAGATCCTCGTCCAACCACTTCCAGGAGCTACTTCATGAGCGACTTCCCCTCCCCTCCGCCCGTTTCCCAGGACCGCCGATTCGTCCTCGGGCAGCATCTGAGCCTCTCCGTCCTCGCCTCCGGGGAGGAGACCGATGGACGTCACGACATTTCCGATATCACCCTGCCGCCCGGTGCGGGCACGCCCCTGCACCTGCACACCGGCTATGAGGAGCGCCTCTGGATCGTCGAGGGCGCACTGACCGTGTGGGCCGGAGTCGACACCTACACGCTGCGCCCGGGTGACTTCTACCGCGTGCCGATTAACACACCGCACACCATCAAGGCGGGCCCAGACGGGGCGCGCAGCTTGACGATCACCTCTCCCGCCCGGTTCGCCGAACTCATCCGCCGCACCGGGACGCCCGCTCATCTCGCCACCGCCGAGACCGAATGGGATCTCCAGCTGTTCCAGGCGGTGACCGAGGAGTTCGGGGACGTCATCCTCGGCCCGCCCGGCGCCACACCCGCGAGCCTGGGCCCGGACTGGCAGCGGTGATCTAGCGGTTCAGCAAGTCGCCGTTCTGATGCAGGGCGGCGGCGAGCTGGCGGCGGGAGGTGATGCCGAGCTTTCCGAAGACCTTGCGCAGGTGCCACTCGACGGTGCGAGCGCTGAGGAACATCTGGGCGCCGATCTCCGGATTCGTGAGGCCGTCTGACGCCAGCTGGACGATCAACGTCTCCTGGGCGGTCAGGGTGTTCTCACTCTCCGCCGCGCTCTGCCGTACCCGCTCGCCGGTCGCCAGCAGTTCGCGGCGGGCTCGCTCGGCGAAGGCCCTCATCCCCAGGTCGACGAACATCTCGTGAGCGGTCTTCAGCTGGTGGCGGGCGTCCACACGGCGGTTGTCGCGGCGGAGCCACTCGCCGTAGAGCAGGTGCGCCCGGCCCAGTTCGGGCCGAAGCGGGGTACGGCCGAGCCGATCGATCGCCTCCAGGTAGAGCCGCTCGGCGACGTCTCCGCTGCTGAGCAGGGCGCGCGAGCGGGCTTCGAGGCCGAGTCCCACATCGGTGCCGCCGGCCGTCGTCGACTCCGCGAGCCGGGCGAGAGCCGCTTCGGCGGCCGGGATGTCCCCGGTGCGAGTGGCGGCCTCGACCAGTTCCGGCAGCGACCACAGGGCGATGAACAGGTCGGAGGAACTCTCGCTCGACGCCACAGCGGCGGCCAGTGCCTCGCTGTAGCGGCCAAGGCTGTTGTACAGGACGGCCGCCACCCAGTTCGCGTAGGTGACGCTCATGCCCTGGCCGGTCACCTCCGCCGCGGCGATCATCGAGTGGATGAGGGGGACGGCCTTCTCCTCATCGCCGCGGAGGCACGCGAGCATCGTCGGGCCGATCGCGTCCGCGGGAGCCCCGGTGACCTCGCAGATCGTCTCGGCCTCGGCGAACATCGCCGTCGAAGCCGCGAACTCGCCCGACCAGGTGGTCACGGTTCCCAGAGCTGCCAGCACGATCGGCAGCAGATCGAACGCACCGGCCGTCCTGAGGACCTTCACCTCCCGTTCGAGCAGGAAGCGCCAGTTGGTGAAATCCCAGTTGCCGACGGCGGCGGCGTGCGCGAACCAGCCCCAGCGCAGCACCTGCTCCGGGGTGAGCGAAGCGTCGACGATCGCGCTGACCGCGCGTCGCAGGACGAGTGCAGCGGCGGCCGGGCCGTCCACGATGATCCGCGCCAGCGCGTCGAGGACGAGCTCGGCCTCATCCGGCTGCGCCGACACCGGCAGCCCGCGGGCGGCTCTGGACACATCAGCCAGGCTGCCGCCGACCGCGAGGTCCCCGGCGAACATCGCCGCCATCCACGCGTTCAGGTAGGTCTCGCGAGCCAGATCAAGGTCGAGCGGTTCGAGTTGCTTGGCCGCCTTCAGCAGCAGCGGCGGACCGTCGCTGCCCAGCCCGGAAGCGAAAGCGACATTGCCCCGCAAGAGGTCCGCGCGAGCGCTCTGCAGTTCGGTCAGCGGTTCGGCGCGGACGATCGCCAGCAGTTCGAGGACACGGTCGTACGAGCCGGCACTCATGTGGGCGTGAGCCGCGGCGAGCAGGTGATCGGCCCGCCGCGCCGGGTCGACGGTCAGGGCAGCGGCCTGCTCCAGGAACGCCGCGGCCGCGTTGGGTCCGCCGCGGGCGTGCGCCCTGCTCGCGGAGCGTTCGAGGTCGGCCGCTGCCTCCTCATCCGTCCCGTCCGTTGCCTGCGCTCGGTGCCACGCCCGGCGATCCGGATCGGTATCCGGGTCGGTCGACTCGGCCAGCGCGCGATGTACGGCACGCCGCTGCTCGGCCGTCGCCGACTGGTAAGCCGCCCTTCTGAGCAGCGGGTGCCGGAAGCTGATCCGCTGCCCGAAATCGGCCAGCCCCACCTCCGTCGCGGGCCGGGCCGCCACGTGCGAAATCCCGAGCAGGCTGGCAGCCCGCCAGATCAACTTGGCCTCACCCGAGGGCTCGGCCGAGGCCAAGCAGATCAGCAGCCTCGTGTCGTCGGGCAGCGCATCCAGTTGCCGGGCGAAACTGTCCTCGATCCGTCCCGTCAGGGGAGCCGTACCCGGAAATCCGAACCCGCCGGCGAGCTCTTCCCTGGACATCGTGCGCGGCAACTCCAGCAAGGCCAGCGGATTGCCCCGGGTCTCGGCCACGATCTGATCCCGCACCCGGGTGTCGAGTGGCCCCGTCAGCGCGAAGGAGAGCAGCTCGTGCGCGTGCTGATCAGCAAGCCCGCCGAGGCGCAGCTCACGGACGCCGGCCACCTCATCGGTCGGCGTTCGCGCGCCGAAGACGATGCCGATCGGGTCGGCCCCGAGACGTCGTGCGACAAAGCCGAGTGCCTGCGCCGATGCTCGGTCCAGCCAGTGCATGTCGTCCACCACGCAGAGCAATGGCTGTTCCCTGGACGCCTCCGACAGCAGGCTGAGGACCGCCATGCCCACCATGAACCGCGCCGGTGGCGGGCCTTCCGCCAGTCCAAATGCCGTCTGCAAAGCCAGCTGCTGTGGTGTGGGGAGTGCCTCGACCCGATCCAACAACGGGCCACAGAGCTGATGCAGCCCGGCGAAGGCCAGCTCCATCTCCGATTGCATGCCCGAGACCCGAAGCACCCTCAATCCGAGCGCGTTGGCGGCCATGTCGTCGAGTAGAGCCGTCTTGCCCAGTCCTGCGTCTCCGCTCAGAACGAGGGCCCGTCCCTCACCGGCACGTACGGCTGCGAGGAATCCGGTCAGGAGTTCCCGCTCGCTGAACCGATTGATCAACTCGACGGGTGCGCCTTCCAGACTCGGCATCTCCAACACATCCTTTCACCAGCGCGGATAATGCCACGAGGGCGAAGGTCACAGCAATTTCTGAAGCCGCTCGCCGAACGGACGCCCGAGCGGCTGAGTACCAGGCGGATCAGCATGTGCCGACCGCGGGAGCAGTGAGGGCAATTCCGCCGAGGCGCTGCCGAGCGGGCACGGTTGGGCACGACTCCCGGGAATCTTATGCGACGGTGTCTGAGCGGCCGTTCAGCCGAGCCGCCGCGTGATCGTCGGGTCGGTGATCGCCGTATCGTTGGCCAGGAGGAAGGCCTTCGAGAGGATCACCGACAGCATCCCTCCGTCGTCCTCGAACGGTGACGTCGAGGCGCGTGGACGGTTACTCGACGGCCATATGAGCATGATCCGATACAAGCCGCATGTAGCCCGCGACTGTGGGTAGTCGGCTCCGGGATTTCGCTCGGCTACCGGCGAGGAGCGCCCATGACCACCAGTGAGCAGCATCGGCCGGAGATCGTCGTCGGACTCGTGGCGACCCCGCCGGACTATCCGGCGCAGGTGGTCGCACGGCTCGCCGCCGAGCTGGCCGACCGGCTCGCCGAGCAGGTGGACCCGGACGTGCGGTGGACCGTCCGGGCAGGCTGGGGCGAACTGGCTCCGCGCCGCGACGGCGGCGTCGAGGCGCTGCTCGACGATCTCGCCCGCCGGCGCGCCGACGCCCGGTGGGACGTCGCGATCTGCCTGACCGACCTGCCGCTGCACACCGAGCGGGTGCCGCTGGTCGCGCAGACGTCCGCCCGGCGCCGAGTCGCGGCGGTGTCCTTGCCCGCGCTGGGGCTGCGCCAGCTGCGAGCGCTCCGCGCGGCCGTCCCGGGTCTCGTGAGCCTGCTGCTCACTGACGCTTCCGAGGAGCGGGTGCCGTCAGCCGGCCGGGCACCGGCCGAGCTGGCCGGCCAGGTCGCCGCCATTCACCGGGTGGTCGGCGACGATGCCGGGGAACTGGGCTACGTCGCCTCGCGGCTGGCCGGCCGGGTGCGGCTGCTGACCGGAATGGTCCGGGCCAACCGCCCGGGGCGCGCCCTGCTGGGCCTGTCCAAACTCCTGGCCGGCGCCTTCGCCACGGCCGCGTTCGCGCTCACCACCAGCACCATCTGGGAAATGGGTGATGCGCTCGGCGGACTCCGCCTCACCGTGATCATGCTTCTCGGACTGACCGCGCTGGTGACCTGGCTGATCGTCGCGCACGACCTGTGGGAGAAACCGGGCCGGGAGACACCGGCTGAGCTGGCCCGGCTGTTCAACCTGGGCACGATCCTCACCCTCAGCCTGGCCGCCGCGGTGTCCTATCTGGTGCTGTTCGCCGGAACGACACTCGCCGCGGCGCTGCTGATCGACACATCCGTGCTGGAACAGAACCTGCAGCGGCCGGTCGATCTCACCGACTATCTGAACCTGGCCTGGATCATCAGCTCGCTGGCCACCGTCGGCGGGACGATCGGCTCCGGGCTGGAGGACGAGGACACGGTGCGGGCCGCCGCTTACGGCTACCATCCCGAACCCGGCGGCTGGCGGGACGAGAAGGACGCGTGATTCCCGCACACCGCGCCGGCCTCGTAAAACCGTTCAGGCGTCATCGAACACGACAGCTGACAACGCCACACCATGGACAACGCCGACCACCGGTCCGTCGCATCGACAACATGGTCCGCGACTTCGACGCAGCCCAGCGCGGCGCCCGAAACAGCGACATCACCGCCGCCGGCGCCCGCGCTGCCGACGCGCGTCAGACCCGAGACCACGCCCGCGAAGAACTGGCCGCCGTCTACGGCGAGAGCGACCGACGCGCGGATCTGCCACCCGACCAGCGAGACATCGAGCAGCGAGTCCGCGCCGAGGAAACCTCACGGCAAGCAGACCGCGATCGCGGTGGCGTCGACCGTGATCGCGGTCCCCACAGCGAGCGCAGCCAGCGCTGCCAGCCGGAGCGCGATCGCGAAGCCTCCCGACAGGAACCCGCCGCCGAGCGTGACGTACCGAGCCGCTGAGAGATCGATCGCTCACGAGTTGACCGCCGCCGGCCGCAAGTTCTCGGCCTGCGCCAATGTGACTCCGGTCGCCGACCCGCGCGACAACCAGGGCAATGTCCTGATTCCCGGCACTACATCGGCACGCCGCCCGCAATCCGATCCCGGCTGCGCTGGCCCAAGCGGCCGGCCGTGCCGGGCTCGGGCGTGTGACGTGCCACGGTTGATGTCGCTGACTCTGCCTCGCTCTTGTCGCCGGCGACGGTCCGACCAGATCGCCTGGTGTCCGCCCGCACAGGGCAGCCCGGTGGCGGTGGAACGAACCAGATCGTCGACCAGGGCCCTGAAGGGCAGGCCCTCCCTGAGCGGCATGCAGGTCGCTGCTGCGGGCCTGCGTTGGGTGCACCCCCTCAGCCCTCGTACTGTGTCAGAGTGACCGTGCCCGCCGACCCGATGTCCACCGCCCTGGCGCCCTTCGTAGCGATGCTGGGTGCGTACGAACTTGGGTCCGGCCCGGTCGCCGTCCATCGCGGACTTCCCTCGTCCACGGTGTCGATCACGATCCCCGAGGAGGACTCGCTCGAGATCTCGTGGGTCGGGCGGCCCGGCTCGAGCCAGCGGCACCGGGCTGTTGTGGCCGGGCTCCATCTGGACGCGGCCGAGCTGAGGCAGGTGGGATGCACGCGCGGGGTGTGGTTGACGCTCAGCCCGCTGGGCGCCGGCGCACTGCTGGGGCTCCCGGCGTCGGCGCTGGCCGGGCACATCGTGGATCTCGCCGACGTCGTCCCGGCGATGGCGGACCTGCCGGAGCGGCTTGCGGCCTGCCGGACATGGCCGCAGCGTCGCGCCCTCGTCGCGCAGTCCCTGCTCACCGGCCTCGGTCGGCACGGCGAACGCGCCAACCACCACGAACTGCGATCCGCGATCGCAGCCTTGTCCGGGACCACCCGAGTGCAGGAGGCCGCTTTCCGGCTCGGGTGCTCCCGGCGGCATCTGAGCAGTCTGGTTCGAGCCGAGTTCGGGGTGACGCCGAAGGAGTACCAACGGCTCGTCCGCTTCGAGACTGTCCGGGGCCGGCTCGTGGACGCCGCTCGTTCCAGGGGTGTCGGTCTGGCGGCGGTCGCCGCCGCGTCGGGATTCGCCGATCAGGCGCACCTCACCCGGGAGTGGCGGGCCATGGCCGGGTGTACGCCCACTGAGTGGCTACGCGCCGAAGGCCTGGCCGTGCAGGGGCCGTCGGTCGGCGACCGGTAGCCAAGCGAAGAGCGCGCGTTCAGGTGACACCCCATCCGGGTGCGGTTCGTTCCCAGATGTTCAAGACCCCGTCGGCACCAGGCCTAACGATGGGTCCATGACACCGAACACACACATTTGCCCTCGTCTTATCGTGCCCGACCCAGACCGCGCGTCGGCGTTCTACCAGGCCGCCCTTGGCGCCGAGGAAGTGTTCCGTGCTCCCCTGAGCGACGACGGCCGACCCAGCGTCATTCAGCACCGCATCGGTGGTTCGTCCTTCCGGGTCTCCCCGGCCGTCTCCTCATGGGGGTGGCTCTCACCCGGTGACCTCGGCGGCTCCGCGGTCCTCCTCGAGATCGAGGTCGACGCCCCGGACGCGATCGGCGAACGCATGATCGCCCACGGCGCCGAGGTGGTCGTGCCGATCGAGAACCGGTCCTACGGCAAACGTTCGGGCCGCGTCCGTGACCCGTTCGGCCACCTGTGGATCATCACTGGTGGGCTTCGCTAATGGTGGGCTGGGCGGAGACGTCGAGGATGACGTCGAGTCCCTCGGTGAACCAGTCCCGTTCGCCGGCCGGCAGCGGGTGGCTGATGAGTCGGCCGAGGCGGGGGAAAGCGTCGAGGTCGAAGCGCACGGCATCCCGCTCGCGGCAATCACCACCGGCGGCAGGGGGTGGCCTGCTCGATGCGTCAGAACGCATACGTAGCAGTCGGGCCCGCGCAGCCTCACGTCCGGGATCTCAGCACGTCGACCTCACAGCCCGGCGCGAAGGGGTCGAAGCCGTGCTCGATCAGCCAGCGAACTGCCAGCAGGCTTCGCAACGACCACCACGCGTGGATCACGACGAGGTCGATGTCGGTGCCATAGCCGGCGATGACGTCGTCGAGGTGCTCCTCGTGTCCGAGTGTGAAGGTGGCGAGGTCGTACAGGGCATCACCCTGGCCCGCCTCGGACCAGTCGATGATGCCGGTGACCTCGTCGCCGTCGACGAAGACGTGCGCGATCTGCAGGTCGCCGTGTGTGAACGCCGGAGTCCACGGCCGGAGCGCGGCCTCGGCGACCTGGCGATTGCGGGTGACCAGGTCAGCGGGCAGGACACCGTTCGTCACGAGCAACTCGCACTCGTCGTCGAGTTCCGCCGCCAGCGCGACGATGCTCCGGCCGGCCCGGCCCGGCAGGGGCGGCAGGGGCGCTTCGTGCAGCTTCCGGATGGCGGCGCCCGCCGCCGCCCACGCCGCCGGCGACCCGGTCGACGGCCCGCCGAGGCGCCCAAGCGTCGTCCCCGGGAGTGCGGCGATCGCGAGCACGGGCGGCTTGCGCCACAGGACCTCCGGGGTCGGGACCGGCGCGAGGGACATCGCCTCGACCTCGACGTCGATGCGCGCCTGATCGGCGTCCACCTTCAAGAACACGTCACCGACGCGCAGAGTCGCGCGCTCGGAATGGGCGACGACGACTTTGACCTCATCCATGGGCGACCAGTATCCCGGGGATGATCGCCGACGTCGCCAGGTTTATCGCGTGCGATCACGCGGCTGCGTGGGTGAGCGTGCTGTGGCGCAGTTGGTGCAGCGTCCACGGTCCGGCCGCCAGGTCGTGGTCGCGGCCTCGAGCAGCTCAGCCGCGCGCCGATACGACAGTCGCGCCCGCCCGGTGCTGGCATCCACGTCGCCGGGAGGCAGCTCGACGCGGGCGCGGCGATCGGTGAGGAAGACCGGCCCACCGCGGCGCGGCCGTTCAGCAGGCGGGGCAGCAGCCGGGCGGTGGCGGTGCGCCAGACGATGACGTCGACGGCGCCGCCCTTGCGCCGTACCTTGGCCCGGCGGTTGCGCAGGTCGAGCTCGTCTGCGTCGAGGGCCAGGACCTCCTCGGCCCGCGCCGCGCTCTCATACAGCAGCCGAAACAGGGTCCGCTCGCGCAACGGCAGGCTCGAGCGGGTGAGCATGGCCTCGACCTCAGCGCGGGCCAGCGCCCAGGTGCGATCGCGGGTGCGGGCCCGGCGGCGCAAGCGCCGCAGCGGGTCGCCGGCCAGCCAGTCCTGACTACGCCACCACTCCAACGCCGAGCCGAGCGCGTCGCGGTTCGCCGCGGCCGCGCTGCCCCAGCGGGCGGTGAACCACGGGTGCCACCGGAATACGGCAGAGACAGGCCGCGAAGGGGTGGTGACATCGCCTGTAGTCCGGTCAGTGCTGCTCCCCCGCGTACGGCGGCGTCCCTCGATGCGCTCAGCACAGCCGAGTTCTGCATCAGGTGCAGGAATCTTGCATCTGATGCGAAGTGAGTAGACGCCCGAGGAACGCCTCGCAGTGACGCGGCGGCCCCGAACGCAACGAACGCCCCGCCCTGCTTTCGGTGGTGGCAGTGGAATTTGGCTCAGTCGACCACGTTCTCCACGGTCCAAGTCCCTTCGTCCTCGCGTAGGTCGACCACTAGTGATCCGGTGTCGGCTACGGGGGTCGAAGTGCAGCGGAACGAAAACGTACGCTCAGCCAGTTCTCGCAGGTCACCACGACGGGTAAGCCCGGCGATGTGGTGAAGCTTGGCGTACGGTCCGGTTCCGTCGTACAGGTCGGCCTCTCTGGGCCGTGCGGTACGGGCCACGCCTCCCGCCTGCGACGGTGCAGCCGCGTGGTGTCCATCTCGCTGCGTAAAGAGCAATGATCGAAACCTGTGGATCTGCCGGGAAGGGGTGTACCTTCCCGAATCATCTGATCA
>NZ_JBHUFV010000044.1:0-5184 GCF_042681425.1 Nonomuraea mangrovi
GGCCGGGACCGGCCGAAGAGCCGCACGCCCGGCCGTCGATCCGTCCCGGCCCGTCGACCACGCCGCGGCGCGGCCGACTCTTGATCCCCTATGAGAACGATTCGGCAATCGGCTGGGCTCGTGGTTGCGTCGTTCGCCAGCATCGGGCGGCCGCCGCGACGAAACCGGTCTGGTGGTTCTCGAGTTCTTTCGGCAACCGCGGCGGCTACTCGCCCTCGTCGCCCTGGTGGCGGTCGCTCCTGTCGCCAGCGGATTGTGCGCGCCGGTCGAAGTCGTCCTTGGCGGTCTTGCTGTCGGAGTTCCTGGCGGCTGCGGACTGGATACGCGCAGCTGCCTGCTTGCTCATCCGCGTGTGCTTGCCCATGCCCTCGGCCGTACCCGGCGAAGGCCCTGCGCTTGACGCCGGAGCTCTTCGATGAAGCCGTTCGCGGGGGCGCGAACTGTCCGCCATGTCCCTATGTCCAAAAGATCACCCATGACTGATCTTGTCGGTCTGGTCGGTCGGACGGATGGTGGTGATCGTTGAGGCGTGGCTTGACGACGGCGAGGGAGACAGGCCATGGCGTTCTCTGGCATGCGAGGCGTCCTGCTGGTGGCGGCACTCCTGGGCACCGTGCTAGCCGGCTGCGGCGGCGGCCAAGCTGGCAAGCCCACACCGAGGGAGCAACACGAGACGCGGCTGAGCAAAGCGGCAGGCGTGACGACGCTCCGGATCGTATGCGTGAGGGACCTGTGGGAGCGGACGTCGAGGGTGGGGTTCCTGTCCGGGGATCCTGAGATCAAGGCGAAGGTGACGCCAGCACCAGGGGGACTGGTGACAGTTGAGCTGACCGGCCCCCAGCTCGTGGACTACCTCCGCATTCTCTGGAAGCGCGGTCCTTTGTACTCAGATCCGGACCCGCTCTCGATCCGCGTCTACAACGGGATCGCCCCTGTGATCGATCAGATCCAAGCAGGAGGGGTCCCCGCCGGCACGGTGCCCGAGGTGCGGATCGACGATCCCGTTGGAGGCGCAAACGGGTCATCGACGCCGACCAGTGCGGTCAGCCCCAGCCCGAGCCCGAGTCACACGAAGTCGAAGTAACGAGCCCACGGGTCGCGACGGACGCGCGACCGGTCGCGGCTCCGCGGCCTCATCCGCGACCCGCGATTGTGGTGGTGATCTGGTTCATGGAGGACTGGTTGCGGGTCGCGGCGTCGCCCTGGCCGTGCTCATGGGCAGCTGCACCGCGAGGGCCCGACCGTCGTCGGCCGCGACCGCAACCCGGGTCTCGAGTACGGCGGCCGCCGTCGGCGGTCGCCCTTGAAGACGTAGAGATAATTTGCATTCGATCATGACGTCCGGGTCGCTCGACTACAGCAGCCCCGTCTCTCGGTGGGGTCCCCGTAGCAAACGGCGGAAATCCAACGGATTTACGCCTGACCTGCGGGTTCTCGGGTTCCACGATCCTTGTTGATCATCTCCGCTACGGTTCGTCATGAACTAGGTGATCTGTGGCGCATGGAGTGATTGATGTCGACGAGTTTTTGTCGGATGAGCAGCTGGAGCGTCTTCGGTCGTTCCTCGGCCACGCCTCGGCCGAGACCACCGCCCGCTACGTCCGGTCCGGGGCCGCGGAGAACGCGGCCGTCGTCGAGTGCGTCTTCGACCAGTGAGCGGCACCCGATAGTTACCCGGCAGTCAGTTCACCTGGTGACGTGGTCCTTACCGTCAGACGGCGCGACCAGGCGTTGGGTTTTCCGCGAAAGCTGCATCCAGCGCCAATTGCATCTGATGCGAGTACCCGACGTCGCCATTGCCGGGGCCGTGGCCGGCTCCGGCAAGCAACGGATTCTCCTGGAAATCATCGACTCCCGCACTCCCCTCCACCCTCACGGAAGCGGTGCCATGACCACCCCCTTGCGCGACGGCGACCCCGCACAGATCGGCCCCTACCGCATCCATGCCCGGCTGGGCGGCGGCGGGATGGGACAGGTGTTCCTGGGCCGCTCCCCAGGCGGCCGCACCGTCGCGGTCAAGATCGTGCGCTCCGATCTAGCCGGTGACGCAGGCTTCCGGCGCCGCTTCGCCGATGAGGTGAAGGCCGCCCGTAAGGTGGGCGGCTTCTACACCGCCCCGGTCGTGGACGCCGATCCCGATGGGAACCCGCCATGGCTGGCCACCGCCTACATCCCCGGCCCCACCCTGCACCAGGCCGTCGCCGACCACGGACCCCTGCCGATGGAGTCGGTGGCCGTGCTCGGCGCCGGCCTGGCCGAGGGGTTGGACGCCATACACGCCCAGAACGTGGTGCACCGCGACCTCAAGCCCGCCAACGTCATCCTCACCGCGGACGGCCCCCGCCTTATCGACTTCGGCATCGCCCGCGCCCTCGACGCCACCTCCCACACCCGCACCTCCACCGTGCTGGGCACCGCCGCGTTCATGTCCCCTGAGCAGGCCACGGTCCAGACCGTCGGCTCGGCCTCGGACGTGTTCTCCCTCGGCTGCGTGCTCGCGTTCGCCGCGACCGGCCACAGCCCGTTCGGTGAGGGCCCCGTGCACGCGGTCGTCTACCGGGTCGTGCACGAGGAGCCGAACCTGTCGGACCTGCCCGCCCCCCTGGCCGCCCTTGTGGCCGCCTGCCTGGCCAAGGACCCCGCCGCGCGACCCACACCGCGGGCGCTGCTGGACGAGCTGGCCGCCCTCGCCCCGCACGACCCGCAACGTGCTGACGAGGCCTGGCTGCCGGACGCCGTCACCGAGGTCGTCACCCTGCACGCGACGCGCGTCCAGACACCGGGCACCCCACCGCCTACCCCTCATGCGAAATCCACCGGGAACACACCCGCGAAGAAGGCACGGGGGCGGATAGTCGGGTGGAAGGGTGCGGCGGCCGGGCTCGCCCTTCTGGCCCTCGCCCCCACTGCCGTCGTGCTGCACGACGGCGGCACATATCGCTTCTCCGACTGGGTGAATCGCGCGCTGACCGACCCCGGCGTGCGCGATCTCGAGGTGCGGGACTGTGCCGCCGACGTCGACGGCTCGTTGGTCGAGGTCCCCTGCGACTCCGCTGACGCCGAATACCGCGTCATCCTCGGACATTACTGGGGGGACGTGCCACGCCCCAGCGATCCGAGCGAGAGCTGCGAGAACAGCGAATACGTGAAGGATTGGGACCGTGTGGTAGAGACCCCGACTGAGAACCTCTGCTTGGTGCGCATCCCTGGCAACTGAAGGCGGGCCACCGATCCAACACGGCAGGGTCGCGGCGGAGCCGAGCCGGGTGGCCCCGTCCTTGCGTTGTGCAGCACCGACGCCGCCATGGACGCCCTGTTGGAGGCCGAGTTCGCCTGCCTCCACGTGCGCTGACCTCGGACGGGTGGACGGGCGATAACTCCGCAGGTCAAACGCGTCCTCATAAGCCCGAAACCCACATCGTTTCCGGGACGGCTGTCAGCGGGTACAAACGAGGCGGGCGAAGCATCGAGCGCCACAGCGCTCACCACGGCGTCCGCTGGGGTCGATGCCGTGGCGGACGCCGTCTCCTTCGCCTGCTGCCGGGTCTTGACGGGCCGCTCGTTTGCCCCCCGCTCTTGGCCTCCCGCTTGGCCTGCCGCCAGGTCGGCGTTGACCTAGGCCCGGCAGCACGGGCACCGCGGGTAACCCGTGAGCATCTTGCCGCGTGTCGTGACAGGGGTGCCGGGCGGCCAGGGGCAATGCTGGATGGCGCGTCACCCCTTGCGTTCCGGGTGGCCTTTCTCCGGTGGAGGTCTCGGTGTTTGGAGGGGCCCGAGGCCTCCGCCAGGGGGCGAACCTGGCTGGGGCTTCGCTGCGGCCAGATTCCGGCCACGGCGACGCGCTGGTGAAGATGGCTATATGCCACGTGCGTCTTGCCACCGCGTGTCGTGACCTTGGTACAGGCGGCTGGGGAGCGATGCTGGAGCGTGAGACGCAGTGCACCAGCGCTCGGGTGGAAGGTCTCCAAACTCCGGAAGGGGGCCTTCCACCCGCCCCACCCGTCTAGGCATGCGCCCTCTGGCTGGTTCCGGCGGGTCGTGCTCGTGTGACGCAAGCGCTAAACGGCACATCACCGCAGGTCAGATCCAACTTCGTTGGATTCACGGCCGTTGCTCAGCAGACCCCAGTAGCGGGCCGGGCGGCCGGTGCGCGCCTGTCCGATCGCCGCGGAACACGTGCAGGTGGTGCTGCTGCCAGCCGAACACGACCTGGATCGCCTCGTGCAGCTCGGCGAGGTTCGCGGTCGACGGCACGTGGACGCGCCGCCAGACGGGCGGGCGGACCCCGCGCAAGGTGACCTTCAACTGGTGAACGGTGCCCACGGTGACGGTGTTCACGACGGCGCTCACGGGCGGCTCTTCCCTCGGTGTGTCCGGCAACGGTGGCGGCCACCGTAGTGGTGCGGGCCTGCGCCGCAGTGCCTGTGCGGGCCGGTTGGCCGGGCGTACGGTGGCGCCATGGCGACCTCTCGCCGGTGCCGGCAGTGCTGGCGGCCGTTGCACGTCACGGCCAGAGCCGATGCGCGCTACTTTGGCCCGGCATGCCGGGCCAAAGCCCACCGGCGCCGCCTGTACGCGCGCAAAGAGTTCACCGCCGACATGATCGCCGTCAGCATGACGCACTTGCAGGACACGGTTGGATGACGGGGAACTCCTGTGTGAGTACGGCGCTGTCTTCGGCAACACGCTCCGAGGCTGACCGAGCTCGTTGCCCGCGCGCACCACGAAGCGTCTACTGGTCAGACGGGATCGGTGAACGAGATCGGCTTGCCGGTGGCGTGGGCATATGCGATCTCCCTGCTCGTGGACTCGCCGATATACCCGCCGGGGTTGACGACCAGAACCCGGTCAGCCAGGTCGATCTTGCGCAGGTGGAGGGCGTCCAGCGCGGTCTTCTGCTCGTTGGTGATCAACTCGTCTGCTTCGCCTGGCGCGACGACGATGACACCGGCGAAGGTCAGATCACGGTTCGCCGCACGCATCTCGTCCACGAACCGGGTAGAGCCGCAGATGCAGACAATCTCGGGTCGGTCGGGCACGGCTCAGTCCTTCGGTCGAACGGGAAACCGTCAGTGTGCACGTTGACATCACAGACAGGCACACGAGCCAACAGTTTACGCAGGAGCAATCGTCAAGACCTGTGGATCAAGGATTTCTAGGCGGCGATGGGTGGGGTGTCCTCCT
>NZ_JBHUFV010000045.1:0-18673 GCF_042681425.1 Nonomuraea mangrovi
GAGCTTGCGGATCACCAGCGCGGAGATCTCCTCCGGCGTGTACTGCTTGCCGCGGATCTCGAAACGGGCCTCGCCTCCCGGCCCGGGCACGACGTCGAACGAGACGGCGGTCTGCTCGCTCGTCACCTCGTCGAAGCGCCGCCCGATGAAGCGTTTGGCTGAGTAGATCGTCCCCTTGGGGTTGAGGATGGCCTGCCGTCTGGCCAGCTGTCCGACCAGGCGTTCGCCCTGGTCGGTGAAGGCCACCACTGAGGGAGTCGTGCGTGATCCCTCGGTGTTGGGAATGACGGTGGGTTGCCCGCCCTCCATCGCGGCGATCACTGAGTTCGTCGTACCGAGATCGATTCCGACGGGGCCACCGCACCGGCGATCGCACCCCAGACCACCTCCTGAGAGCTGAGCTGAGTCAGACCTCGATTCTTCGCCAGGCACGGCGAAGGGCCCCTTTGTTTGAGGCTTGCTCCGGAAACGGTCCCTGGCGCTGAACGGCACCCATCGACGAGGTGCCCGGCGTCGCGGCTACCCGGTGGGGGATGCGCGAACGCCTCGCATACGATGGGCGTAACCCCTCGTGACGTTCGGCGGCACATCTTCACAACCCAGTCGAGAGTGACCGAATGCGTGGACGTGAGCGCGAATGGCGGGTAGCCCTCGGGCTCTTCCGCGCTGCGAGGTCGGGAAAGAGCGCGGTACTTCTCCTCGACGGTGAGTCCGGCACGGGAAAGAGCAGGTTCCTCGCCGAGGCCGCCGACACGGCCGCCGAGCTGGGGTTCTCCCTCGCGGTCGGGCACGCGGAGGAGCTGGGACAGCTTGTTCCGATGGCGCCGCTGTTCTCGGCGTTCAACGAATCGCCGATCACGCTGATCAGCCAGGCACCTACGGTCGATACGCGCATCATGCTGGTCGAGCGGCTCCGTGCCAGGGCCGAAGCACTCGCGTCCCGCAATCCGCTCGTCGTGGTCCTGGACGATCTGCAGTGGGCGGATCCAGTGACTTTGATGGCCTTGAGGACCCTGGAGTCACAGCTGTCGCCGCAGCCTCTCGTCTGGATGCTCGCGCGGAGCACCGACCGCCACGGCACAGAGGTGGAACGCCTGTTCACCGCTCTTGAGGCGGAGGGGGCGGTCCGACTGGAGCTCGCCCCTCTTTCCCCGACGCCGTGGCCGAGGTGATCGCCGACCTTCTGATCGCGCCGCCCGGCCACGAGCTGCTGGAGCTGGCAGCGGGGGCGGGCGGCAACCCCATCCTCCTGGTCGAGCTTATGACCGGGCTCCGCGAGGAGCAGACGATCAGCGTCTCCGGCGGGCTGGCCCATCTGGCCTCCGAGCGACTTCCGCAACGACTCCAGGGCCTCGTGACGCGGCGTCTCGAACGGCTGAGCAGCCAAGCCCGCCAGCTGGTCGAGACCGCGGCGGTGCTGGGGCAGTCGTTCTCGCCCGAGGATGTGGCCGAGGCGCTCGGCAGGACGCCGGCCACCTTGCTCCCCGCCCTCGACGAGGCCATGGACGCCCAAGTCCTGGTGGTCGGATCGGATTCTCTCCGGTTCCGGCATGACCTGGTCAGGAAGGCTGTCGTCGAGGGGCTGCCACCACCGGTGCGCCAGGCCCTGCACCACCAGATCGGCGGGCTCCTGCTGGAGCGGGGCGGGTCCGCCGTCGGGGCGGCCACCCATCTCCTGCTCGGCGGCCAGCACGGTGACACGCGCACGCTGGCAGAGCTCGACCAGGCGGTGAACGAACTCCTCGCTGATGCTCCCGGGACCGCCGCCGATATCGCGGTGCGGGCGATGGAGCTCACCGACGACGACTCTCCGCAACACTTCACACGCACGCTGACCGCCGCGCACGCCATGACCGAAGCGGGGCAGCTGACGGGAGCCACCGACCTGATCACCAGGGCGCTGGCCCAGCCTCTCCCGCCACCGGCGGTGGCCCAGCTACGGTGCGCGCTCTCGGCCATCCTCCTTCTGGCCGGGCAGATGGCCGACGCGGTGATCGAGGCCGAGGCGGCACTCGCGGAGCCCACCCTTCCCGACGGGACTCGCGACGAAGCCCTGGCGACGCTCCTCTACGCCCTCGCCGGGCAGCAAGACGGCGACTGCGCCATACGGCAGGCCGAATCGATCCTGGCGGGCACCGAGCGCCGCGGTGACGCCGTGATGGTCTCGGCTCTCGTGGTCCTCTCGGTCGCCCAGTGGGACCGCGGCAGGCTCATTGACGGGCTTCGCCTGGCTCGGAAAGCCGTACAGCTTGCGAACGAGGGCTCGAGAGCGGCTCGCCGTACCCACCCCAAGCTGGCCCTGGCGTCGATGCTGCTCGACATTCGCCGGCTCAGCGAGGCGGAGACCGTGCTCCAGGCGGCTCGTGAGGAGGCCAAGAAGCTCGGCCATACCGCATGGGCGATAGGCCCGGCCATCCTCGGTGCCCGCTTGGAGCTGGCGTGCCACCGGCTGACGGACGCGGTCACGCGGGCAGAGGCCGGTCTGGCCGCCGCCGACACGCTGGGCACGCATTTGTTCACGTCGATGGGTATGGCGGTACTCGGTACGGCGGCATTGAGACGTGGAGATCTTCAAACGGCGGCCGCCTGTGTGGAGACCGACCGCGCCCTGCTGCCCGACTACGCGGCGACACACGGGCAGATGCGCTGCCAAGTGGTCGCCGCACAGGTGGCTGAGGCTCTGGGCCAGCCGCGCAGGGCTATGGCGCTGATCGCAGGCCTCTATCCCGTGCTCGATCAGCGTCGCTCGCTGCTCGTCGTGGAGCCGACCGTCGCGGCGTGGCTGGTCCGCCTCGCATTGAGCGTAGATGATCGGCGACGAGCCGAGACCGTCGTCGCGGCGGCCGACCGTCTGGCCGCTGACAACTCGGACTTCCCCCTGTTCCTGGCCGCAGCGGCGCACGCACGTGGCCTGCTCGACCAGGACGTGTCGGCCCTCGCTGTCGCCGTCGCCCATGCCGGTGACGACTACGCGCAAGCATCTGCCAGGGAGGATCTCGGGGCGGCACTCGCGCTGAATGGGGAGCGCGACGGCGCGATCCGCAGCCTCGACGACGCGCTCGCCGGGTACGAGGCGATGGGGGCGGTGCGAGACGCCGCCCGGGCGCGCCGCCGGCTGCGCAGGCTCGGTGTACGGCACCGCCACTGGGCTCGCGGCGAGGGGACGGCACTGGGATGGGAGGGGCTGACCGCCACCCAGCGCCTGGTCGCCCGCCTGGTCGCCCAGGGGCTGACAAACCGCCAGGTGGCCGACCAGATGTTCATCAGCGTTCACACGGTCGCGTTCCATCTGCGCCAGATCTTCCGCAAGCTCGACATCAATTCCCGCGTCGACCTGACCCGCCTGACCGTCGAAGAGGCTTACCTTCACCCCGGCCCGCCGGGCAGGGGGTAGTCACTACTACCCAGTTGAGGGATGCGGGCACGCGCGGCGACCGAAAGCATTGAACTGGTCCGACGCCTTCGAGCCTGCACAGGACGGCTCAGGACCGGCGGCGCCGGCGGAGTGCCGCGCGGAGGAGGCGGAGCGGGAAGAGCCCCACAAGGGGGGCTCGGCGGCCGAGGTCCTCCCTGTCCTCCCGGTCGAAGGCGATGGCATAGCGGCGGGCCGCGTCCGCACTCGCGTAGCGCTTGTCCCCGCCCGCGCCGCAGCCGCGCCGGCAGTGCCAGCGCGTGGTATCGCGCTCGCTCGAGAAGCGATACCGATGGCTGAAAACGCTACAACGAAGCATCAGTCGAAGGTTAACCACCGGCACACGCATATCCGCGTCCGCCTCTCAGGGAGAGCCGCCTGCCATGGAAGCCACAGAGGTTCGCGCGATTCGCACCCAGGTCCCGGCCCGCTTGGACCGGCTGCCGTGGTCGCGTTTCCACTGGAGGATCGTCATCGGTCTGGGCGCCGTCTGGATCCTCGACGGGCTCGAGGTGACGATCGTCGGCGCGATCGCGTCACGGATGACCGAGCGGGGCAGCGGGATCGACCTGACCGCCGCCGACATCGGGACGGCTGCGGCGATCTACGTTGCAGGCGCCTGTCTCGGGGCGTTGATCTTCGGTCAGCTCACGGACCGATACGGGCGTAAGAAGTTGTTCATGATCACGTTGATGATCTATGTCATCGCGACGGTGCTGACCGCGCTCGCCTTCGCTCCGTGGTACCTCTTCCTCTTCAGGTTCTTGACCGGCATGGGTATCGGCGGTGAGTACGCCGCGATCAATTCAGCCATCGACGAGCTCATCCCAGCGCGCAATCGCGGGCAGGTCGACCTCGCCATCAACGGGAGCTACTGGCTCGGGTCGGCGATCGGCAGCGTGGCGGCGCTCGCGTTGCTCTCTACCGCCCTGTTCCCGATGCACGTCGGCTGGCGCCTGGCTTTCGGCATCGGCGGGGTGCTCGGAGTCGCGATCATGCTGGTGCGACGTAACGTGCCGGAAAGCCCTCGATGGCTGTTCATCCATGGCCGCGAGGAGGAGGCCGAGCGCATTGTCGACCAGATCGAGGCCGAAGTGCGCCAGGAGACGGGCAAGGAGCTCGCGCCGCCCGGCGCCTCGATAACCATCCGGCAGCGTGACGTGATCCCCTTCAGAGAGATCGCCAGGGTCGCGATGCAGCGCTATCCGCGACGGGCGATCCTCGGCCTCGCGCTCTTCATCGGTCAGGCCTTCCTCTACAACGCCGTGACCTTCGACCTGGGCACGATCCTCAGCGGCTTCTTCGGTGTCGCATCGGGGGCGGTTCCGTACTTCATGGCCATCTTCGCGCTCGGCAACTTCCTCGGGCCGCTCCTGCTGGGACGGCTCTTCGATACCGTCGGACGCATTCCGATGATCTCCGGCACCTACTTCGTGTCAGCCGGCCTGACGGCCCTGATCGCCGTCCTCTTCATGAATGGCAGCCTCACCACGGCCTCGTTCATGACACTCGTCGCGTTGACGTTCTTCTTCGCCTCGGCCGGGGCCAGCTCGGCGTACCTCACCGTCAGCGAGGTCTTCCCCATGGAAACCAGAGCGCTGGCGATATCCCTGTTCTTCGCGGTCGGCACCGCCATCGGCGGCATCACCGGTCCCGCGCTCTTCGGCCAGTTCATCCACAGCGGCAACCCCTCACTGGTCGCTCTCGGCTTCTTCATCGGCGCCGCCGCCATGGCGTTGGGCGGGGTGGCCGAGCTGGCCTTCGGCGTCCGCGCCGAGCAGCAGTCGCTGGAGAACATCGCCATGCCGCTCACCGCCGAGGAAGCCGAGGCAGACCCGGCCCAGCAGGCCGTGCTCGTGCGGGCAGGGAGAGAAGCGGGCCTGTCCGAGGAAGGCAGGCGGCAATTGCACGAGCGCGATGAACGGATCCAGCTGCGCAGTGCGCGCCGCAGGGACTGGGAGCGCAGCGGGCTCAGGCGATTCCGCCCCGGCCCTGGTAACTCGTTCTACTCGCCTGGCATGGCTGCCACCACCGGCACGACGTCGAGGTACGCCGCGATGGCGGATCGCGATCGCGATCAGGAGATTGAGGACCTGGCCCGCGCAGCCGACCAGCAGGGGCCCGTGTCGCGCGACAAGCTGGAGCAGGTGGTCGGCGGGCGTTGGTGGGGCCCCGGCCGCTTCGGCGCCGCCCTGAGAGAGGCCGTTCGGGAAGGCGTCATCAAGCGCTTCTCCGATGACAAATACGGCCCGGCCGACGACAATCGATCTTCCTGAGGGCTCTGATCGGTCCTCGAATCGGGACAAGGATGATCGTCGAGAATCGTTCGGTAAGGCTTCGTGAAACCCTCACTGAGGCGGAACGGACGTGTCCGAGCGACTTCCCTGCCCATCGCGAGATGGGCCGGGACGTCGCTGTGACCACCGTGCGAGAGCCAGCGCGGCGACCAGCACGAAGGCGCACCCCGCGTAGACAGCCAGCTCTATGAGCTGCTCACGGTTCTGGGCCGAGGACACCGGAATGCTCAGCCTGACGACCACCGACAGGATGTGCCGCACGATCGCGATGATGCCGACGATGATGAACGGCTCCAACTGGAGGCGGCCCCCCTCGAGGTGGGTCTGCACCGTCACGAATATCTCTAGAACGATCAGAACGAGGAGGAGCTCCTCGAGGACGATGATGATTTTCTCCGCCCCGGACGTATCGCCTCGTATGATCGTGAAACACATCAGGACCAGAATGCCCACCCCTACGGCCACCAGCACGAACGAGACCAGATAGAGGATCACATGCTCGGCGGCGACCAGGATGCTCAGCAGCCGTGCGTTCGCCGGTCTGTGGATCACCGGGAGCGCTGAAGGGGCCGGAGAGGAAGGTCTGGGTGCGGCGGGCATCTGCGGTTGGTTCGCCATGTGGTCAACCTGGAATCCGATCCGGGGGCTCGAGAGGTCGAGAGCGACCGTGACGGTCCTGACATAAGGCGCCGCTCTCACGGCTACGGCTACGGCCACGGCCGGAGCAATCTGAGCCATCACCGGCATCTTCCCCGTAAGGCAATCAGGATAATCATGATCTCCGCAGGTCCAGCCACCTCTGAGAGCTCCGAGAAGTCACCGCAGGCCTGGCGGAGGGAAGCGGGCGTCGCGTGCGGTTGGCCGCGTGCGCGAACCGTTGCAAGCTCAAGCGCTCTATGCCCGGATCAGCCGGACGTCGTGCTGGCAGCATGCCGGCGCCCGTCGAATCGGCCGTCGTCCTCGCTGACTTGGCACCGGCGTCTGCTGCGAGGGGCCTGGACCTATCCGCATCGCGGCGGACGGCCAAGGACGAGCAGCGACGTCCGGGTCCGGGACTTGATCATTCGCCTGGCGCGCGAGAACCCTGCGTGGGGCTACCGCCGCGTGCAGGGGGAACTGGTGCGGCTCGGCTATCAGGTCAGCGAGGCGACTGAGCGGCGCGTTCTGCGCTCCCGCCGCTTCGCTCCGGCACCTCGAAATCTCGCCACCTCGTGGCGCGTCTTCCTGCGATCGCAGGCCAAGGGGCTTTGGCGTGCGACTTCTTCCACGTTGACACGATCTTTCTGAAGTACCTGTACGTGTTGTTCGTGATGGAAGTCCACACGCGGTGCGTCCACATCTTGGGTGTGACCTCCCACCCGGCCGGCGCGTGGACCGCTCAGCAGGCCCGCAATCTCTTGATAACCTCGGCGAGCGAGCGGCGTCGTTCCGCTTCCTCGTCCGCGATCGAGCCGCCAAGTTCACCGCCGTCTTCGATGAGATCTTCGCCGCTGCGGGTATCACGGTGCTGAAGACGCCGCCGCGGACACCGCGGGCGAATTGCTATGCCGAGCGGTGGATCCGTACGGTACGCGCCGAGGTGATCGACCGTATGCTGATCTACGGTGAACGTCACCTGCGCGCGGTACTGGACGAGTACATCGATCACTACAACGGCCACCGATCCCACCAGGTGCGTGGGCAACGACCACCCGATCAAGACGAGCAGACTGTGGTACCAACGCAAGGCCGAATCGAACGCCACAAGGTACTCGGAGAAGCGATCAACGAGTACCGCCGAGCTGCATAGCCCGGCCGGAGAACCCCAGCTCAGATCATGCGCGCGAGTTTTGACGCGCTACAGGGGATATCGGTTCGAACGGTGCCAAGCCACTCTGTGGTCATGGCCAAGGCTCCTTCACATAACACCGACGGATGGCGGGTCAGCGCAGCCCCGGCGGTGCTGCGCTGTACGGTGGGCTACATGCTTCGCTGTCGGGTTCTCGGGCATCGGTTCCGGTTCACCAGCGAAGGGGAGACGATGAGCTGGCAGTGCCAGCGAGGCTGCGAGGCAGGCGGCGCCAAACGGTACGCCTCCGCCGAGGATGCCCGCCGCTACGCCGAGGCTTTCGACAAAGAGGACCGGGACGATCTCGGCAGGCGAGCCCCCCTGGTGGGACTTCTGCCGCTCCGGCTCATCCGCGCCCTGCGCCGACGGCGAAAGACCTGACCCTAGGGCAGCACCGAAGCCAAGTCCCTCGGCATGCTCGATTTCACGTCCTCCCACTCACCGTCGGTAATGTGCTTCCTGAGCGCCTGCAAAACCGTCTTGACGAGATCTTCCGTATTCTCCTGGAATTCGAAGTCCACCCCGCTTGACACACGGTCGAGGAACTCCTCGCGGTTGACTTTCACCGGAACCACGCCCGGGCGCCAGCCCTCGTAATAGAGACCACGGATCAGCAGCGGCAGCTGGGCGGCGAGGTGCGCGCTCTCCTCGACGGACAGCCGGTCGCGCAGCGCGTGAAGCACCGCCCGGAGAGCGGCGTAGGACCGGTTCCGGTGCTCAGCGGACCAACCGTGCGCCTCCTCGATCTCTCGCAGGACCCGGTTCGTCTTGTCCACCGTCCGGTTGAACGGCGCATAACCGGTCTCCGCCATCTCGTCCACCCCTTCGCGTTCTCTCGCGGCACTACAACCCTGGCTCCAGCCGCCCCCGGACCACATCCCCAAGACATGTAGTGCACCGAGCACAAAAGATCTCGACAGGCATGGGATTCGCCGCTCCGGCGCAGGAAAGGCTCGGTTGGAGAGGACGAGATGCGGGGACGCGAACGGGAATGGCGCCAGGTCGAGAGGCTGCTTCGTACGCTGCGACAAGGCGGGCGCGTGGACGGTGAGTTCGCGGAGCTGATCTGTGCTGACGATCAGTGGCTACGCGAAGCGTTCGACGCCCTGATCGCGGCAAGCTATGGGCCGCCACCTGCCCGCCCCTGGCCGCCTGCCCGGGGCCGCGCCCGCCGCAAGCACGCGCAGGTCCACACCCTCCTCGACCAGGGACTTGGGCTGGGCGAGTGCGCCCGGCGCCTGGGCTGGGGATTCAACACGGTCAAACGCTACGCTCGCGCAGCCTCGGCCGACGATCTCCTGCGCCCGGCCCAAGTACGGCGCCACCCTGGTCGTCCCCTACCGCGAGCACCTGCGAGGCCGCCTGGCCGGAGGGCCCGGCATACCGGTGGCACCTCGTCGACACCACCGCAAGATCGAACCGCCAGAAGGCGGACCAAGATCCCGCGAGCTGGCTCCCGCCGTATGAGGCGGCTCGGTGCCGGTACGCGGCCGAGTGGACCGCCGTCAAACTCCGGTGGGAACTGAGCGTCGATCCAGCCGAGCGGGAGGCGCCTACCGACCTCGGGCGATCTTGCCCCGACCAGCGCCTCCCGACGTCTGCCGCCAACCAGCGCTGAGGGGAAGGTGGAAGCGCCTGGAGGCCTGAGCCGCGTACGCCCCGCCCACTAGGGCGGGGCGTACGTTGCGTTCGGGGCCGCCGCGTCGCTGCGAGGCGCTCCTCGGGCGTCTGCTCGCGGTCCGCGCCGAGCATGAGCAAGAGGCGGTGTCTCGTATCTCGGCTGGACCCGTGCTGGTGCACGGGCCGCGCCTGGTGGACCGACCCGGGGCCGCCGAACGTGCGGTGGCCACGGCAGCGGGTCAGCTCACCCCGCCCACGATGGCCTTGCCCTCTCGTGCCGCCGCCGCGTAGAACGGCCCGAGGTCCTCAAACCCCTCATAAACGCCGTCCGCCGCGTCCCGTCGAGCGGCGCCGAATCCCCATCCCTCGCCCATCAGGCCCTGCGCGATCGCCGTCACCTGGCCGGGATCGAGGACGAACGCCGGGCCGTAGTCGAACTCGTAGCCCTCCACGTCGTTCTCACCGGTCTCGCCGGTCGCCGCCGCGAGCCAGGGATAACACTCCCGCCACTGCGCACTCTCATGCTCGGCCTCGGCTCTGCCCTGTGCGATGGCATCGAGGGTTCGGTAGTCATCTCCGAACACGTCGGCTTCATGATGGAAGCCGACGGGCGCCTGCCCGTCGTCGAAGAAGATCGCGCCGATCAGGTCGGGGTTCGCCCGAACGGATTCCAGCAGCTCGACATCGATCTTCGCCAGGTTCAACCACATCGACACGATCATGAATGATAGCCGTGCCGGTCGAGGTCGAGAGACGCCTGTCGGAGACCTGCTCCCAGTACGGCCCCGAGCACTTGGTCAGCCGGTCGATCACCAAAGCGACCCGTGCATCACCTCGCCCGTAAAGGCTGCCTTGAGCAGGCGGGAGTGACGTTATGCCGGGCTGGCGTGGGCGGCCAGGATGCGCCAGCTGTGCTCGTCGGTATGCACCCAGGTGCGGGTGTAGCGCAGCCGCATGGCGAACGGCGTGCCCGCGAACGTACCTTCCAATGTGCCCAGGAAGCAGGTGACGCCGGTGGTGCCCGCAACGAGCACGGTGAGATCCTCCTGGATGAGCTTGGTCATCACCTGCCTGCGCGAGCGGCGGTTGTCGAGGTCGAGCTGCTTGGCCCGCAGGTGGCACGAGCCGTCCGGCGGTCCGGTGAAGATCAGCCGCTCGTCGAGCAGCCGGTCGAGCTCCTCGACGTCTCCGGCGAGCCTGGTGGATGAGCCTCCCCGATGCGAAGAACGCATACTCAGGCCTCCACCCCTGGCAGTATTCCGGGTCATCAGCGAACTGCAGCGTCAAAGACCGAACATGAAAGCATGGCCATGCTTCGGCCTTGATGTCCCCGCCGAACCCTCCTGAGGGGATCCGCGAGCAGGCGCAGCACCCCGTGAACCACATGCTTCGCTGCTCCACACGGCCGCCGCCCGAGAAGATGAAAGGGGCACACATTCGCTGGGGGTCATGGGCGATGAGTCGCTCGAACCCGGCCTCATCCAGCCGCGTCAGCAGGAAGTCGAGCAGTTCCTCCACGAACTTCTCAAAGCGTGCCACTCTGGCATCATCCATCAGGCCCGCAGGCCATCGGACCAGCCGCCCTTAGCGCTCTTTCGCTGCCCTGCTTCGAGCACCACCCCACTGGCAAGATCCAGCGGGGTCTTCTCATGCGGTTGATGGCCCTCTTGACGCCCCCCTGCCAGGGCAGGCGCGGCTGCCTACTTGCCTGACGTGCCTGACAGACCTTCAAGCGGTTGACCAGCTAGTTCGCTTGACAACCCCTAGATAACCATCGCCTTCAGGGGCGCTGGCCCCGAGGTCTCGCGTGCCCGCGCGTAGGGGTGCCCGAAAAGTCCGGAAACTCGTGGTGGGATCTCACGGTGAGATAGGGCTTTCGTCGCCTGCCAGCGAGCTGCTCGGCATGCGACGTATCCCGGCGATGCGGGTGGCGTGCCGCCAGTCGGCGGTGACGGCCTGGTGGTCGCGGGCGCTGCCGCTGACGGTGTTGGCCAGCCTGGTCACGCGGCCTGCCGGCTCGCCGAGCTCGTTCTCCCAGCCGGTCGGCGGCTCGACGTCGGCCTGGTCGCCGTCGACGCCGGCGGGGATCGTGGCCAACGCCGCGGCGAGTTCGGCGGCGGGCTACTGGGCCTGAGTCCTGATCCCGTCCGCACCTATGGTGGTACGCGCGGGGTTCTACGCCCTATCGGCTATTCGACGTACTCGCCGTGGAACCACCCGCCGACGCATATGAGTCTTCCGTCAATAGGTACGGCACTGCCGCCGCCCACCGTGCATTGCCAACGCGCGATCTGAGGCAAGGCCAGAGCCGGCGAGGCGAAGCCAAGGACGATAGTGGCTGCTGCGAGAGCAGGGGCGACGACACGTTTCACAGCACTCCCTGTGACCAATTCATTACTTGCAGTGCCGAGTATGACTCGGCGATGGGCTGTCAGCAAGAACCGGCGCGTTGCACACGGGGCAGGCCGGGCTGGCCGGGTCGGCGGCGTTCACCACGGCCACCGGTGAGTCCGGGGATTTCCGCCCTCGAATGAGTGCGCCGTATGGTCGATCATGATCTGGGGCCCGGAGGGATTCGTCGTGGCGGCCGCCGAAGGCCTTCACGCTACGGAACGCGGGGAGTGTGGGGGTGGTCATCGGCTCTCCTGCTGGGCGCGGGCGGCCATCACCACCCCGTTATCAGCGGATAGCCGGCAAACGTCGACCCGTACCTTCACCACACCCCGCCGTGCTGTTCGTAGAGCCGGGGGCAGGAGCGGATGTGTGAAGCGCACCGGACTGATCTTGTTTGGGCGATCCCGCGGCTGCCTCCGCTGACAAGCGCGGCCCTGCGCGACATGACGTCTCCTCATCCGGAACGGTTCCGAGCAGCCGGCCTCACGACGTCACCTTGGGTCGCCGCGTCTGCACCAGCAGCGTCTCGCGGGCCGCGGGCCGCGGGCCGGTGACGTCGGTGGACAGCAGGCCCGCCACCGTGTACAGGTGCCAGACGAGCGGCGCCTTGGTGAGCTTGCCGCCGTCGAAGAGCGCGGGTACCTTGTCCAGCCGCACGATCTCGCCGAGGTCGGGCGAGGACATGATGGCACGCTCCAGCTCGCCGGCGATCTCCTCGCCTGGTTCGGCACGCCAGTTCCACGGCTTGTCCTGCCGCCTGGACGGCAGGCGCTGCGCACTGCTCCACAGCCGGGCCAGGCGCCCTTCGGACCGGAAGCGCCACTGCCCTCCCTCCAGCGGCACCGCCGCCAGCGCCGGCGCGAACGTCTTGATCAGCTTGTGGACCAGCCGCTCCGAACGCCTGAACCCGGGATCGAGCGCGAGCGCGGCCGCGATCACCCGGTTGTCCAAGAACGGTTGCACGGGCGTACCCCTGCGCAGCATGGCCGCGCGGGAGGCTGCGTGCCAGCGGCCCACCCGGAATCGCAGGTACAGGTGGTCGGGCACGTGCAGCGTGTCCGAGCGCCAGGCCAGCTCCTCGGCGTGGGCGTTGGCCGCGTCGGTGAACAGCGCGCGGTGCGCCAGGAACAGCGACTGGGTCCTGCGCCGCACCGCCTCAGGAGTGGCCTCCTCCATGCCCGACAGGTAGCCCCCGCGCAGGATCTCCCCGTTGTGCCCGCCCAGCGACGGGCGCAGGCTGTAGGCGCCGTCGCCGGTGATGTTCTCGTAGGCCGACAGCATGCCCTCGCACACCCGCAGCACGTTGTCGACGCGGTCGGCCGGATGCGCCACCCGCAGCTCGCTGCGCGGCGTCAGCGGTGGCGCCTGCACCTCGTGCTCGACGCCGAGCGCCGCGGCCACCTGGCGGGCCACCACCACGTCGGGATGGTCGTCGAAGCCGGAGGTGACCGCGTGGAACGGGATGCCGGCTGCGTGCAGCAGCGCCGCGATCAGGCGGCTGTCCCGGCCGCCGGTGAGCGTCAGCCGTACCGGATCGGGCGTCTGCAGCAGCGGCTCCACCGCCGCCAGCAGCCCCGCGGCGACCCGCTGCGATCCGGTACGGTTGACGCCCTCGGGCAGCGGGTCGGTGGTGATGGTCAGCCGCTCGCCGGCCACCAGCCGGGAGGCGGGCGGCAGCGACCGGACGCCGGCGTAGGGCGTCTCCTCCGACAGGAAGTAGCCCTGGCGGGCGAGCGACTGCAGGGCCGGCACGTCATGGCGGATGTCGCCGAAGGCGGCCAGCCGCACCAGCAGCGCCCGATTGCCGACCACGTGGAACTCGCTCGTCTCGGCGTAGTAGACGGGGTCGGCCGGGGCGAGCGACGTCGAGGCGCTGATGCCGTCCTCGTCCGCGCGGAAGGCGGCGAAGCAGCCAGGCTCGCCGGCCGCGTCACCGGTCAGCGCGCGCACGTCCCCCGGATGGTGCCCGGCGACGGCGATGACGCCGTCCGGAGCCGCCGACGGTGACCAGTCCGGTTCGTTGGTCCAGGCCAGCAGGTGGACACCGCCGTGCGCGGCTCGCCACTCGGTGGCGCGGATGAGCTCGGGCCGAACGGGGAAGGCCGCCGTGATGGCGTCCCTGGCCCGCTGGACGGCATGTTGTACGGCCGCGCGCTGGTGCGGTTTCGCGGCCACGGCGAGAAAGACCCTCATGATGCCCCCGGTTGTTGTGCCTTTCTAGGTATCCACCGTTGCGGCGTTTCACTTTCGCGGTCGGGGCGCACGCCGGTGCCACCGGGATACGGCGGAATCGGGCCGCGCCCGTTGACAACACTGTGTTGAAGATGTGCTGACGCTCACTCGCCCCGGCGCCCCACTCGGGCCGTCAGGATGACCTGCACCGCTTCAAAAGCCACCGCAGGGTGCTTGACATGCGGATCGACCTGATGCGGCGGTACGGGCAAGATCGGTTCTTGTGTCTGTCCGTCTCCTGTATCTGATCGTGGTCCGGGTGTTCGGCTGGCTGGTGCTCCTGGGGCGAAGTGAGGCGGTCAAGGATGTCGAGATCATGGTGCTGCGGCATGAGGTGGCGGTGCTGCAGCGTCAGGTCGTCCGGCCGAAGCCGAACTGGGCCGATCGAGCGCTCCTACCCGCGCTGGCGCGACTCCTGCCGCCCGGGTTGCGGGCTCACCGGCTGGTGACGCCGGGCACCCTGCTGGCCTGGCACCGCCGCCTGGTCCGGCACCGGTAGGCATATCCAGGCCGGTCCGGCCGCCCGAGAACGAGCAGGGAGATTCGGGACCTGGCGGTGCGTCTGACGGGGGAGAACCCGGCCTGGGGGTATCGCCGGGTGCATGGTGAGCTGGTCGGGCCCGGCTATCGCGTGAGTGAAGCGACCGTGCAGCGGATCTTGCGGAGCCGGCGGGTCGGCCCGGCTCCGCGAAGCACCGACACCTCGTGGAGGACCTTTCCACGCGCCCAGGCGCAAGGTTTGCTGGCCGTTGATTTCTTCCATGTCGACACGGTCTTCTTGAAGCGCCTGTACGTGCTGTTCGTCATGGAGATCGCCACCCGGCGTGTGCATGTCCTGGGAGTCACCGCCATCCCGGCAGGAGCGTGGACGGTTCAGCAGGCCCGCAACTTGTTCATGGACCTCGGTGACCGGGTCAGTTCCTTCCGCTTCCTCATCCGTGACCGAGATACCAAGTCACCAGCGCATTCGACGCGGTTTTCGCCGGCGCGGGCGTGACGGTGGTGAAGACCCCGCCGCGCACGCCGCGGGCCAATTGCTACGCCGAGCGGTGGGTACGCACCGTACGGGCCGAGTGCACCGACCGCATGAATTATTTACCTCAAGCTATGCAAGTGCCACATTGACATCGAGCCTCGCCACGCTGAATCACCACAAGTACTGCGGTCTTCGGCATTGCGCCGCGCCTCCCTGCACGGGTATGGCTTGGCACGCCAAGCCGTAGGCGATCGGGCACGACGCCGGGGGATGCTGGATACGCCGGAGGCCGTCACCACTCTGCATGCCAGGAAAGCAAGTTCATCCGGGAACCCGCGGATTTAAGTGCGCTCAGAGGCCGTTCTGAGTGGTTCCATGCAGACCAGCGAGGGTGCGTGACCTGCCTGGAACGTCCCTGAACGGACTAGAACTGCGACTCGAACTGCAACTGGGATCCAACGCTGGCTCGGGCCTATCAGCATATCCAGCAATAGATCGTCTGATCTTCCGCCTGCGCTCGCTGGGCGAGATCTCTCAGCTCTGCGATCAGCGTCGTCAGGTAGCCGCCGTCTGGCGGTGCGAAGAACTCCTGCTCCCACCGTTCGACTAGATCGGCCAATCGGCCATCAGGAACGCCGGCCAGTGTGTCGCGTACGTCGGTGGGGAGCTCCTCAATGCAGGGCCCTTCCTTGTACGGCGAGTCTTCCGGTAGCGCTTCCCACTCCTCAAGACTCTGGGGCCCGCCCTCCGGCGGTGGATAGAGGCTGATCGTCTCTATGAGATCCAGGTCATAAGGGACATCCCTGATGAGGGCGATGAGGTGTCCGAGAATGACGCGGGGATCAATCCCCTTGGCGTCCACTGCGTCGAACACGGTCCCAGGAGCGGCACGGCCACTGTCCGGATCAACCATGGCGGCCTGTCTGTCAGCTGCCCGGTAGTAGTCGTACAAGACTCCCAACTGAGCCTCCGGCCGTGGTCGCTCGGTCTACCGCGTCAGGCGACAGACTAGGGGAATCGCGCGTATGTGCGAAAGAGGGTCAGGGCTGGGCGAACTCCACCGAGCAGCCTCCCGCTCGATCGTCCCGTCACCGTCGTCCCACCCGTCAGGGGAGCGGGTCAGGGGCCAAGGGTGAAGGTGGAGCTCCCCACTGGAAGAACGACCTTCACCCCTGCCCCCTGGTCTGCTGGGCTTGTCCTGGGGCGATGGTGACGGGACGATCAGGCTTCCACCTCAGCCACTGACTGCCTGCCGCCCGTCGCGATCATCCTTGATCCCGAGGGCCCCGCCGGAGGCTCTGTTTTGAGCGGCGCGCCATCACGCTGGCGACCCAGATAAGAAAGATGGCGGTCGGTAGGAGAAGGACGGTCCAGACGACGATCTCGCCGAAGAGAAGCGCGGCGCCGCTGGGAAAGTCGATGACGGCATCGTTCTCGTCCATGACGATGACCCTAATGGGCTGGAAGCTGGCGCCAAGGGCAGGCGCGGCCCGAGTGGCGGGCGCGCGCGAGAACGGCCCCCAGGCCGCACGCGCAGCGTGCGGCCCGCAAGCTCGGGCCGCGTGGCGGCGCTTGCGCCGCCCTTGATCTCTATGAGGGCTATTCGGCAGTGCGCAGCAGCAGAGATCTGGCAGGGCATGATCAGGCAGAGTTCGACCGGCCGGGTGCTGAACGAATTCTCCTGAAGTTGCATGACAGCCCTGGTGATCGCCTATTTGCCCATATAGGGTGCCTCTGATTAACAATGTGGGAATCAGGGAGCTGTTCATGAAAGACCTCGCCCGTCGAGGCGCAGCATCGGATACTCGGTACCGCGCGCGAGCCTGGAGAGCTGGGTGGGTTGGACTTGCGCTAGCTCTGATCCTGCCCATGTCTGTCGGGCCTGCGTATGGGACCTCTCAGCCGATCGGGCCCAAGTCAGTGGGAGTTCTCGGCGTTGCCCATGCTTCAGAGGTAGCGCCACCCAATGGCAAGCCTCTATCGGGGATACGGGTAAGAGCAGCAGCTCTGACCGTCGGAGAGCGGAGCGATGGCACGAGGGTCATCGTGGCCGGTGCCGGAGACACAGTTCGAATTTGGAGCTTGGATACAGGTAAGCCTCTCTGGGCATCTCTCAAGGGGCATGACCTTGACGTTGTTGCTGTAGCTCTCGGTCGTCGCACAGATGGAACACGAGTCATCGTTTCAGGAAGCTGGGACGCGACCATTCGAATCTGGGATCTTGATACAGGAAAGCCGATTGGGCGGCCTCTCAGTGCACCCGCCGACATTTGGACGGTCGCCGTTGGCCAACGCAGTGATGGCACCCCAGTAATCATCTCTGGCGGCGAGGACAAAGCAATTCATCTGTGGAGTCTTGATACCGGTGAGCCGCTGGGGAAGCCCTTGAAGGGACACAAGGATCAGGTGCTAAAGGTAGTAGTCGGGCAGCGCCGCGATGGGACGCGAGTAATCGCTTCGGCCAGCTACGACAAGACGATTCGGATTTGGGACCTAGACACCGGTAAGCCGGTGGGGCGCCCGATGAAGGGGCACACTGGCGAAGTTCTCGAGGTGGCGATATCGAAGAGGCGAGGTGGCGCTGGCGTTATTGTGTCAGCAGGCGGAGACAACACCGTCCGACGCTGGGATTTGGAGAGCGGCAGACCCCTGGGGCGCCCCTTGGTCGGGCACTCTGATCTGGTTCTCGCACTTGCTATTGGTGAAGTGCGCGGGAGGACGACGATTATCTCGGCAGGTGGCGACAAGGTCTTGCGTTTGTGGGATCTGAATACCGGTAGGTCTCTCGGGCGGCCATGGAAAGGCCACACTGAGCCCGTATGGGCAGTGGCGATTGGGCAACGTACCGATGGTGCAAAGGTGATCGTGTCAAGCGGATACGACGCAAGCGTGCGGATCTGGCGCTTCGAGTAGTGCGTCACGACCAATGGGCCGACTTCAGTCCAACAGTTCGGGCTGTCGGTTGTCCAACCCCGCGGGAGTCGGGGGCCACGACGGATCCGGCTGCCACCCCGCTCGAGGCTTCCAGCCGCGGAACGGGACCGGCCAACCAGGGGGAGAGTGGAACCGGTACTCCGCCATGAGCGCTCCTCGTGGGTGAAGACGACAGGCCACACAGAAGAAGTGGACGTGAGCACCAAGAGGGTTACAGGGGGCAGGTGGGCGAGCTACGGAGATGTGAGAGGCGATTCCTTGTCGATCATCTCGGCGCCGGAACGGCCGGGAGGCAGCGCTTCACGCCACCCCTGATCCATGAGCCCTTTCCATCGTGACGGCGCTGGTCACGATGGGTACGTCGCAAAGCGGTGGCGGATGAGACGAGGCTCCCGATAAGACAGCAGTCGACCAAGATCCGATGCCCCGACCGGGAGCCTCGTTGCTGTCTTACCAGTGAGACTGGTGCTATCGGGAACGACTGCTGCTGCGGATGTCGTTGCAGGGGCAGGAAGTGTTCTCCCCTGAGGTTGACCCTTGTCTTACCTGGCCTTGGTCCTTCTGGTGCCATCGGCACGATCTGTCGCCTCTTCTGGGGTGCACTCCCGAAGGTGTGTCGGGCTGGCCGCGTGTGGCTTGATAGCGCCTCTGTGTGTCAAGCGGCTGCGGGTGCGACTCGTTGTTGGTCTTTTCGGATGTGTCGGTAGATCACGTTGGACAGGCGTCGTTTGGGCGCGCGGCGGGCTTCGGCGGGGGTTTTGTTCTCGGTGATTTTCCGCTGGTAGTAGACGCGCCCGGGACCGGGATCACGGGCTTGGCATACGGCGATGGTGTGTAGGGCGGAGTTGAGCTGGCGGTTGCCGCCGGTGTTGAGCCGGTGCCGGATCTGATCGCCGCTGGAGGCGTCTAGATGATTGATGCAAAGGCGTAGCTGCAGGGATAGGGCGAGGGTGTCGATGCTCGATGTGTGACGAACGAGT
>NZ_JBHUFV010000046.1:0-113274 GCF_042681425.1 Nonomuraea mangrovi
GAGCTTGCGGATCACCAGCGCGGAGATCTCCTCCGGCGTGTACTGCTTGCCGCGGATCTCGAAGCGGGCCTCGCCGTTCGGGCCGGGCACGACATCGAACGAGACGGCGGTCTGCTCGCTCGTCACCTCGTCGAAGCGCCGGCCCATGAAGCGTTTGGCTGAGTAGATCGTCCCCTTGGGGTTGAGGATGGCCTGCCGTCTGGCCAGCTGTCCGACCAGGCGTTCGCCCTGGTCGGTGAAGGCCACCACTGAGGGAGTCGTGCGCGATCCCTCGGTGTTGGGAATGACGGTGGGTTGCCCGCCCTCCATCGCGGCGATCACTGAGTTCGTCGTACCGAGATCGATGCCGACTGCCTTGGCCATCGGAGTGTCCCCTCGTTGTCTTCTAGATCGGGCGGATCTGGAGCAGCTCCCGCGCGCGTTCGGCGTGTGCCGGGGCGACGAGCACCTCGTACCTGTCAGCGATCAGCTGGCTGCTGGCGACGAAGTCCCTGTGTCCGCCGGTGAACAGGTGCGAGATGAAGCCGAACACGGCGCCGGCGATCGCCCCCCAGATCAGGCCCCAGACGATCAGGGCGAGCAGTGAGACCCTCACCGCGAAGATCGCGAAGAACAACCCGACCAGCAGGCCGAACCAGGCGCCGGACAGTGCTCCGAGCCCGGCCGCCTTGAGGGCGGTCATGCGTCCGAGCACCTTCTCCATCAGCTTGAGGCCGCTGCCGACGATGGCGACCTCCTGCACGGGAAAGCGCTCGTCGGACAGGCGGTCGACCGCCTTCTGGGCTTCGAGGTAGCTGTCATAGCCGGCCACGGGCACGTAGCTCGCGACCACCGAGTCAGATGATGCGGCCATCGCTCATCCCGAGATCTTGATGTGCCTGGGCCTCGCGGTCCTCGAACGCGCGAGGCAGCGAGACGCGGCAGGGGCCTTGGTCGCCTCTGCGGTTCTGAAGCAGTCCCATTGCCGGACCTCCTTCTGACGAATAGGGCCCACACCTTCGAGGCTTGCTCCGGACGGCTGACTTGACATCCTCAATTCGGGTAGTCCTTAGGGGCGATATGGGGGTTCGCCGACGGGGACTACCTGGATGGGGGTTGTGCGAGCGGTGCGCATATGCTGCTCGCAGTCGTTTCGTTATCCGCAGGGGGGACGCTCTTCGGAGTGACGGATGCGTGGACGTGAGCGCGAATGGCGCGCTGTTCTTGGACTCTTCCGAGCGGCGAGGCCGGGAGCCGGTGGGGTGCTCCTCCTCGACGGAACCTCAGGCGCGGGCAAGAGCGCCCTTCTGGCCGAGGCCGCCGACACGGCCTCCGCATGGGGATTCTCGCTCGCCGTGGGCCGGGCCGAGATGCTCGGCCGGCTCGTTCCGATGGCGCCGCTGCTGTCGGCGTTCAACGAGTCGTTGACGAATGCCATGGACAGGCCGGTCGTGCTCCTCGAGCGGTTGCGGGGCCGAGCCGAAGTGTTGGCGTCCGTCCACCCCGTGGCCGTGGTCCTCGACGACCTCCACTGGGCCGACCCCGCCACCCTCATGGCGCTGAGGACCCTTCAGCCGCAGCTGTCCGCCCACCCTCTCGTCTGGTTGCTCGCCAGGAACACCGACTTCCGCGGAGCGGAGGCCGAGCAGCTGTTCGCCCTCATGGAGGCGGAGGGCGCCACGCGGATCGAGCTCGGCCCGCTGCCCACCGACGCCGTGGCCGCGCTGGTCGCCGACTTCCTTCCCGCGCCTCCCGGTCGTGAGGTGATGGAGCTGGTGGCGGGAGCCGAAGGCAATCCTCTCCTTCTGACCGAGCTCCTGGCCGGGCTGTGCGACGAGGGCGTGGTCCACGTCGCGGGCGGGCAGTCCCGGCTGATCTCTGAGCGACTTCCGCAACGGCTCAAACGGGCCGTGGGGCGGCGCCTCGAACGACTGAGCGGCCAGGCGCGCCAGGTGGTCGAGACCGCCGCCGTGCTCGGAGGCTCCTTCCTGCCCGAGGACGTCGCAGAGGTTCTCGGCAGGACGCCGGCCGCAATCCTGCCCGCCCTGCAGGAGGCCATGGTCGCCGACGTCCTCGCCGACGCCCCCGACTTCCTCTTCTTCCGGCACGATCTCGTGAGGAAAGCCGTCGTCGACGGACTGCCTCCACCACTACGCCAAGCCCTGCACCACCAGATCGGCGGGATCCTCCTGGACCGCCGCGGCTCCGCCATGGAGGCCGCTCATCTGCGGGTCGACGCCCAGGATCCCGGCAGGAGCACCCTCGCCCGGCTGGGCCAGGTGGTGGACGAACTCCGCGCCGAGACCCCGGAGGCCGCGGCCGCCGCCGGCGGGCGCGCCATGAAGCTGCTCACCGGTGACTCTGCGAGTCGCCACACCCTCACACTCGACGTCGCCCGGGCCATGACGGAGGCCGGGCGGCTGACGGAGGCCGTCGAGCTGATCACCGAGGCCCTGGACCGGGACCCCTCCCCGGCGGACGCCGCCCGCTTGCGCTGCGCGCTGTCGGCCGCGAGCCTCCTCGCAGGCGAGACGGCGCACGCGGTGACCGAGGCCGAGAAGGCACTGGCGACACCCGACCTGCCCGACGCCGTACGGGACCAGGCCAGGCTGGTGCTGCTCCAGGCTTCTGCCGAACAGGAGGACATCGAGCCCGCCGTACGGCAGGCCGCGTCGATCCTCGAAGACGTGGACGGCCACGCCGACGCCGTCGTGGTCGCCGCCTTGACCGTCATGTCGGTCGCGAGCTGGAACGAGGGCAGGCTCGACGACGGGATCCGCCTGGCTCGCGAGGCCGTACGGCGGGCGGGCGAAGGGTCGATGGCGGCGCGCCGTACCCATCCGGGGCTGGCTCTGGTGTCGATGCTCCTCGACGCCGGCTGCCTGGACGAGGCGGAGACAGAAGTGCGCGCGGCGCGCGAGGAGGTGGAGGCGCTCGGGCACACCGCCTGGGCGGCGGGCCCCGCGCTTCTGCGCGCCCGTTGCGAGCTGGCCGGACACCGCCTGGCCGCGGTGGTGTCGGCGGCGGAAGCGGGTCTGGTCGTCGCCGACGCGCTGGGCACCCATCTGTTCACGTCACTGGGCATGGCGGTGCTCGGAGCGGCCGCGTTGCGCCGCGGAGATCTGCAGGCGGCGGCGGCCCTCGTGGAGGGTGAGCGCGCGGAACTGTCCCCCTACGCCGCGGCACACGGGCGGGTACGCTGCCTCCTGCTCGCCGCGCAGGTCGCTGAGGCGCTGGGACGTCCACGCCGGGCCATGGCGCTGATCGCCGAACTCCGCCCCATGATCGAGCGGCGCCGCTCCGTCCTCATCGTCGATCCGAGCATCGCGGCGTGGCTGGTCCGGCTGGCGTTGAGCGAGGGCGATCGGGCGCGGGCCGAGACGTTCACCGCGGCGATCAACGCGCTGGCCGACGACAACCCGGACTTCGCCGTCGTGGTGGCCGCGGCGGCTCACGCCCGCGGCCTGCTCGACGGCGACATGGCGGCTCTGGGCGTCGCCGTCGCCCACGCCGCGGACGCCTACGCGCGGGCGTCGGCCAGAGAGGATCTCGGGGCGGCACTCGCGCTGACAGGCGAGTGCGACCAGGCGATCAGCAGCTTCAACAAGGCGCTCGCCGAGTACGAGGCGACGGGAGCGGTCCGAGACAGCGCGCGGGTGCGTCGCCGGCTGCGCAGGCTGGGCGTACGGCACCGGCACTGGACGCGAGGCGGGGGCGCGACGCTCGGATGGGCGAGCCTGACCGACACGCAGCGCGCCGTCGCCCGCCTCGTCGCGCAGGGGCTGACCAACCGCCAGGCCGCTGACCAGATGTTCATCAGCATGCATACCGTCGCGTTCCACCTGCGCCAGATCTTCAGGAAGCTGGATGTCAGCTCCCGCGTCGACCTGACCCGCTTCATCGTCGAAGAAGATCATCTGCGCGACCGGTCGCCGATCTAGCGCAGATCGTACGGGCGCCTACCGGATCCGCGCGTACGTCACCGAGGAGGAAGGCGAGCCGTTCCCGAGGCTGCACGGCGCGGCCGACGACGAGCGGCCGGGGCAAGGGCCGAAGGTGACGCCGTGCCCGGTCCCGGCGGCAGGAATGGGCACCCCCAGAGAAAGTGACTTATCGCCATAAAAGGTGGAATAACTCCGCCGAAGGGGAATGTGGCAGGTGAGGTCCAGCAGCGGCCTTCGCGTCGGATCAGGCGTGCTACCGGCTGAAATGTCCCGCGCGGCGGCCGCCTGCAAGCTAAGGATCAGAGATGGTCGTCCAGGACACCACGTTCGAAGACATGACCGCCGAAGAACTCCTGGCTGCCATGGCGCACCCGGAGACATCCCCGCTCCGCCGGGAGCGGCTGCGTGAACACATCGTGCGCATGCACAGCCGGCTGGCCATGAAGATCGCTCGCCGCTACCGTAACCGCGGCGAACCCTTGGAGGATCTTGTCCAGGCCGCCTACGTCGGCCTGATGAAGGCCATCAACGGCTACAACGCCGGCCTCGGCCACGACTTCGGGGGATATGCGGTCATCACCATGATGGGTGAGGTCAAACGGCATTTCCGTGACCGTACCTGGGCCATCAGGGTGCCGCGCGTCTACCAGGAGCGCCGCTCGGAACTCAACCGGCTCATCGCCGACCTGAGTCAGACCCTGCAGCGCTCGCCCACCGTGGCCGAGCTGGCCGCCAAGATGCGGCTGTCGGAGGAGGACGTCCTGCTCACCCTCGACGCCGCGACCGCCTACAGCACCTTCTCCCTCGACGCGCCCCTCACCGGCGACGAGGACACCTGCCTCGGCGACCTCATCCCCGACCGGGACGACTCGCTCGAGGTGTTGATCGACACGCAGGCCGTCAAACCGCTCATCGACGCCCTGCCGCCCCGCGAGCGGACCATCCTGCTCCTGCGCTTCTACGGCAACCTGACCCAGGAGGAGATCGCTGCGGAGTGCGGCATCTCGCAGATGCACGTCTCCCGCATGCTGCGCGACATACTCGGCAGGCTGCGAGCCGGGCTCTGCGCGGAAAGCCCGCTCACGGGATGAGCGCGGGCTTTCGTCTCCCCGGACCTTCGACGTGTGGTCGCGCCGGATCCGTTACGGCGACGGCGCGTCGGTCCAGCACTCGGCGCGTTGTCGGCTCGGCGGACATTTCGACCATAACGCATATGGCCTGCTAGACGGGGGTAAAGCGGTCCATGTGGCCTGCGCCGGGGGAGGGCAGGCCGTACTCATCCGGCAGTCATGACACCCGCCACGGTGGCGGAGGGGGAGTGTCCGATGACCATTCACAAGCCACCCGAAGACGAGCCCCTCACATCACCACTCGCTCCGGCCGCGCGTCGGCGCAAGGGAGAGGTGATCGCCAACTGGCTGTCGACGACCGATCACAAGGTCATCGGCTACATGTACCTGATCGCCTCGTTCATCTTCTTCGCCCTGGCCGGTGTGATGGCACTGATCATCCGTGGCGAGCTCGTCCAACCGGGGCTGCAACTGGTCACCGCCCACCAGTACAACCAACTGTTCACGATGCACGGCACGATCATGATGCTGCTGTTCGCCACCCCCCTTTTCGCCGGGTTCGCCAACGTCATCATGCCGCTCCAGATCGGCGCGCCCGACGTCGCCTTCCCCCGCCTGAACGCGGTCAGCCTCTGGCTGTTCCTGTTCGGCGGCCTGATCGCCTTCAGCGGATTCGTCGTCACCGGAGGCGCCGCCGACTTCGGGTGGTTCGCCTACACGCCGCTGTCGGACGTCACCTACAGCCCGACTCCTGGCGGCGACCTGTGGATCATGGGCCTGGCGCTGTCGGGGCTCGGCACGATCCTCGGTTCGGTCAACTTCTTCACCACGATCATCTGCATGCGCGCGCCGGGCATGACGATGTTCAGGATGCCGATCTTCACCTGGAACGTGCTGCTGACCAGCATGCTCGTGCTGATGGCCTTCCCCGTGCTGGCCGCCGCGCTGCTCGCGCTGGAGGCCGACCGCAAGTTCGGCACCCACGTCTACGACCCTGCCAACGGCGGGCCGCTGCTGTGGCAGCACCTGTTCTGGTTCTTCGGCCACCCCGAGGTCTACATCATCGCGCTGCCGTTCTTCGGCATCATCACCGAGGTCCTTCCTGTCTTCAGCAGGAAACCGGTCTTCGGCTACGTCGGGCTGGTCGGGGCGACGATCGCCATCTCCGGGCTGTCGATGGCCGTGTGGGCGCACCACATGTTCCCGACCGGCCAGGTGCTGCTGCCGTTCTTCTCGTTCATGACCTTCCTCATCGCCGTGCCCACCGGCGTGAAGTTCTTCAACTGGATCGGCACCATGTGGCGGGGGCACCTGAGCTTCGAGACGCCCATGCTGTTCGCGGTCGGGTTCCTTCTCACGTTCCTGCTCGGCGGGCTGACCGGGGTCATCCTGGGCTCGCCGCCGCTGGACTTCCAGGTCACCGACAGCTACTTCGTCGTCGCGCACTTCCACTACGTGGTGTTCGGCACCGTCGTGTTCGCCATGTTCGCCGGCTTCTACTTCTGGTGGCCGAAAATGACCGGCCGTATGCTGAACGAGCGACTCGGCAAGTGGCACTTCTGGACGCTGTTCATCGGCTTCCACACCACGTTCCTCGTCCAGCACTGGCTGGGGGCGATCGGCATGCCGCGACGGTATGCGGACTACAGCGCCGCCGACGGTTTCACCACGCTCCACCAGATCTCCTCGGCGGGCGCGTTCCTGCTCGGCGCCTCGACGCTGCCGTTCCTCTACAACGTCTGGTGGGCCGCTCGACGGGCGCCCCGGGTCACCGCGGACGACCCCTGGGGGTTCGGCAACTCCCTCGAGTGGGCCACCTCCTGCCCGCCACCCCGGCACAACTTCAAGAGAATTCCCGCCATCCGGTCCGAACGGCCCGCCTTCGACCTGCACTACCCGCAAGTGGCCATCGGCCCCCAAGCCCACGACAGGGCAGGCGTGGAGAGAGGCCAACCGTGAAGCCCGAACGGGTCACCTGATCCGGAGGTCGCTCATGGAACTCACCAGACGAGAGCGCCAGATGCTGGTCGAGATCGAGAAGGGGTTGATGCGGCGGGACCGGGCCCTCGCGCGCCGGTTCGGCGCGCTGGGCGCGGTCGAGTCGAGGCTGGGCCCCCAACGCTTCGCGTGTCAGGTCAGTCTGCTCGAGATAGTCGTCGTCCTCGTGGTGGCGGTCATGGCCGTCATCCTGCCGGTGCTCGTGATCCTCGGAGCCTGACCCCTGGGGTCAGCTGGAGACGACGTCGCTGCGGGCCAGGGTGCGCAGGTCCTCCAGCATGCGCTCGGGGGTGTCGGCGAGGGCCTGGACGCAGACATGGTCCGCGCCCGCGTCGAGATGGCCTCGAACCCGCTCGATGATCGTCTCGGGGTCACCCCACGCCACGATGGCATCGACCAGCTCATCGCTGCCGCCGTCGGCGAGGTGCCGGTCATCCCAGCCCAGATCGCGCAGGTTGTTGGTGTAGTTCGGCAGGCCGAGGTAGAGCGACATGAAACGGCGGGCGGTCTGCCGCGCCCGATCCGGGTCGGTGTCGAGCACGACCGTCTGCTCCGGCGCCAGCACAGGATCGGGGCCGAGAACGGCGCGCGCTCGCGCCGTGTGCTCGACGGTGACGAAATAGGGGTGTGCGCCGTGGGTGCGTTGCCCGGCCAGTTCCAGCATCCTCGGTCGCAGGGCGGCCAGCATCCGCGGAGCCGGTTCCGGCAGCGGGCCCTCGTACTCCGTGGCGTCCATGGCGTCCAGGTAGGCGCGCATCGCCGACACCGGTCTGCGGTAGTCGTGGCCTCTCGCCGACACGGTGGGCGCGTGGCTCACGCCCAGGCCGAACACGAACCGGCCGTCGAACGCCTCCTCGAGAGCGTTGGCCCCGTTCGTGGCGGCGACGGGGTCGCGGGCCCAGATGTTGGCGATACCGGTAGCGATCATCAGCTGTTGTGTTGCGCCCAGCAGGATCGCCGCATGGGCCAGCGCCTCCTTGCCCTTCGGACTCTCACCGACCCACAGCGTCCCGAAACCCAGGCCCTCCATCTCGGCGGCGGCCTCCCGCTCGAACGAGGCCGGCGCCCCGCTCAGCGTGCTCGCCCAGACCCCCACCCGGCCCAGACGCCGCTTCAGCTCCGCCGCGTCGATGCTGCCATCAGGCATCGCGATCCACCCCGTTCTTGTCACCTGTCGTCGCAGGTCACTGGACTCGCCCCTGTTCACGATAGGCACAGCATCGCCGGGGCGGGTTAATGCCCGATTCATGGCTTGCCGTGATCCTGGAGATCCGGTGCGCGGTCCGCGCACGCCCCTGGCCGCCGACCGGGATGCGGCCCGGGCGCGCCTCCGGCGTGCCGGTGCGTGGAGGGGGCCGGGTGTCAGCGTGGTGGCTCCGCATCGGACGGCCGAGGGGCCCGGCGCTCTCGGCGCTGGGCGAGCTCCTCGGCGTCCACGAGGGTGAGCATCGGCTGGCCGGGTTCGCACAGCATGGTGACGGTGAACCGGAGCGGGACGTCGTCGCGGTTGTTGCCGTCCTGGTAGTGGATGACGTCGACGCCCGGCTCCCAGAACGCCTCACCTGCGCGGACGACCCGCTCCGGCTCGCCTTCCAGCTCCAGCAGCATCTCGCCTTCCATCACGTAGCCGAACGCCGGGCCTGAGTGCCGGTGCGGCGGCGTGCCCGGATCGCCGGGCGGGAACTCGATGACCACGGTCATCACGTGCGCGCCCGCCGGGATGAAGGGCGGTTCGGCCTCCTGCAGCAGTGTGAGCGCCGTCTGCCACGCGGTCGACCTGGGCTTCTGCTCGTTTCCGGTCGGATCGGTGCCTGGCATGGACGTACCTCCGTGACGAATCGGTGATGGTGGGGCCGGGCCGGTGCCGCCGACCACCACGATCTCCATGACGAACCTTCCTGTCCTCGGGGTGTCGGTCGCCTCCGGTCACCAGCGAAGACAGGGCGGCCCTCCGGCCTGTGACAGTCCTGGCGAAGTTCTTCCCGGTCGTCGGCCCACCTGGCCGAGCTATCACATACCGGGACACCGTCCTGTCCTTTCTTGGTACTGGAGGACCGGACTCTCTCGAGGACGGGGGCCGGATTCGTCCGGTTACCGGGCCGGCTCCCCAACCGTGCGCCCGGCGGTCATGGGGCGGAGGCCGTGCCCTTCGCCCCCGCCATGCGGACGCCGCTGAGCAGTTGTCGAATCGCCTGGGAGTACTCGTCCCTGACCCGGCGCTTGTCCGCTTCGGGCGCTTCGGCGAGCGCCATCCCCGCGGCGCCGAGGATGTGGAAGGTGATGCGGGTCATCGGCTCGACGGGCAGCGGCGGCAGATCTCCGCTGTCCACGAGCGCCCTGACGAGGTGCTCGATCAGCCCGTACGCGTACTTCTCTTCGCACTCCTTCCAGCGCCGCCACCCCATCGCGATGGGCGCCTCCTGCCAGACCACACGCCCGTAGTCCGGCTCGCAGCAATGGTCGAGGAACCGCTCGGTGGCCGCCATCGCCGCCTGCCAGGGGTCGGCCGCCTGCGCGCTGGACTCGATGACCTGGTGGATCATGTCGGTCTCCAGCGCCTCGACCACCGCCTCGAACAGCGCGGTCTTGTTCGCGAAGTGGTGATAGACCGCGCCACGGCTGGCCTGGATGTCGGCCGCGACGTCCTCAAGCGCCGTCCCGGCGAAGCCGTGCTCGGCGAAGCGACGTCTGGCCGCTTCGAGGAGGGCGGACCTGGTCGCCTCCGCGTACTGCTCGCGCCGGCGCTTGACAGATGACATGCGTTGAGCATACGACATACACTGTGTATGTGACCGACACGGAGTAGGTGAGACGATGTCGTGGGATCGGGTGCGCCGCCGCCATCAACTGGTCCATGCCGTCCTGGACGACATCGCCGCGACAGGGAAGCCGGAGGTTCCGTCCGGACTGGCGGGGGAAGTCGTCGCCGAGTTCGGTGGATTCGCGGAGTTCCTGTGCGACGTTCAGCGCCGCTGGTACCGGTCCTTCGACGCCCGTCTCGACGCCCTGCTCGAGGAGTCGTCGAAGGACATGCGGGACGCCGTGGTCCGGACGTGGCACGAGCTCGCCGCCGCCATGCCGTCCGCCAGGTTCCTGCTGGACGAGCATGACGGCCATCCGGCCCTGGCCGAGCTGGACGAGCATCACCGGCGCGTGCTGCACGCCGCGACCGGCGTCGACCTGGACCTGGTGCGGTCCGCGCGGCCGTCCGTACGCGCCCCCGCCGCACCGTGGCGTTGGGCATGGCCGCCGTCCGTCGCCCCGAGGCGGCCGCCGTACGGGCCCTTCCGCCGGATGAGCAGGCGCACGAGCTGGTGATCACGACCGGCCGTCCGCTTCGGTCGCCGCCGTACTCGGACGGCGCCCCGGGGCGTCGATCCCGGCGGCGGCGTCGTGCCACAGCAGGGTGGCCGGGAGGCCTTCGAGGGTAAGGCCGAGAATGACGCCTGCCCGTCAGGAACCCGGGCCCCGGCCCGTTCGTCATCACCCTTGTCGACCACATCCGCCGAAAGGGGCCCTCATGCGCAGCGCGCTCTTCGGAAACCTGGACACCCAGGTACCCGCCAACTTCGCCCTGCAGAATGCCAAGATGCTGCGCGTTCAGCTGCCCCACGACGTGCTCGCCAGGCAGGGCTCGATGGTCGCCTTCCAGGGCCAGATGGACTTCGACTACGAGGGGGCGGGCGGGGTCGGGAAGCTGTTCAAGAAGATGGTGACCGGCGAGGGCGCGCCGCTCATGCGCGTCAGGGGTCAGGGCCTGCTGTTCCTGGCCGACAACGCCGACGACATCCATCTGTTCTACCTCGAGAACGACGCCCTCACCGTCAACGGCCGCAACCTCCTGGCCTTCGACGCCTCGCTCACCTGGGACATCAAGCGCGTGCAGGGGGCGGGCGTCGCCGCAGGCGGGCTGTTCAACATGACGGTCAAGGGCACCGGCTGGGTCGCGGTCACCGCCCACGGCACTCCCGTGCTCCTCGACACCGCGCAGATGCCGACCTTCGCCGACGGTCAGTCCGCCGTGTGCTGGAGCGCCGACCTGAACGTGGGCGTCAACCGTACGATGAAGGCCGGAGCACTGATCGGCCGCGGCAGCGGCGAGGCCATGCAGCTCGCCTTCCACGGGCAGGGATTCGTGCTGGTCCAGGCGAGCGAGGGCCCGCCGGTGGTCCAGGCGAAGTAGCGCGAGGCCGCGCGGTCCAGGCGACGTGGCGTTCCGGCGAGGCGGGGCGCTGACCGGGAAGCCGTCACCTCGCTACTGTGCCCTCATGCTGAAAGGTCGAGGCCCGGAGCGCAACCGCCTGGAGCGGATGCTCGCGGACGCCAGGGACGGCCGCAGCGGGGCGCTGGTGGTGCGGGGCGAGGCGGGGATCGGCAAGTCCACGCTGCTCGAGGACCTCGCCTCGGCCGCAGGGGAGATGAGGGTGTTACGGGCACTCGGCATCGAGTCCGAGGCCGAGCTTCCGTTCTGCGGCCTGCACCTGCTGCTGCACCCGTTCGCGGACCGGCTGGAGGGATTACCGGACCAGCAGGCGGCGGCGATGCGCTCGGCGTTCGGGATGGCGGAGTCGCCGGTGCGCGATCCGTTCCTCATCGGCGCCGCCACCCTCACGCTGCTGTCGGACCTGGCGGCGCAGCGGCCGCTCGTGTGCCTGCTCGACGACACCCAGTGGCTGGACAGGGCGTCCTCGGACGCGCTGTTCTTCGCGGCACGGCGGCTGCACGACGATCCGATCGCGATGGTCTTCGCGGTCCGGGACACCGTGCAACCCTTCCCCACTCCCGGGATCGAGACCATGCGACTCGACGGGCTGGACCGGGCCTCCGCCACGGACCTGCTGGCCGAATGCGCGCCCGAGCTGACCGTCCCGGTCCGCGACAGGCTCCTGGACGAGGCGGGCGGCAACCCGCTGGCCCTGATCGAGCTGGCGCACGCACTGAGGGACGGGTTCGTCGACCAGGCAGGGCCGCTACGGGTCACCGGCCGCGTCCAGGACGCCTTCAGAGCCCAGCTGGGGGAGCTGCCCGCGGCCACGCGCCTGCTCCTTCTCCTGGCGGCCGCCGACGGCGCCGCCGAACTGGGCGTGGTCCTGCGGGCAGGGGAGACTCTCGGGGCGTCCCCCGCCGACCTCGGCCCGGCCGAGGAGGCCCGTCTCGTCGTCACGGCAGGCGACGAGATCAGGTTCCGCCATCCGCTCATCCGTGCGGTCGCCTACCAGGACGCCCCCCACCACCAGCGCATCGCCGCGCACCGAGCGCTGGCCGAGTCCCTTCCGGTCGCCGCGGACGCCGACCGGCGCACCTGGCATCGGGCCGCCGCCGCCACCGGCCCCGACGAGGAGGTCGCGGGCGAGCTGGAACGCACCGCCGAACGTGCCCGGCACCGTGGCGGGACCGTGGCCGTCGCCTCGGCGTACGAGCGTGCCGCCCGGCTCAGCGCCGGCCGGCGGGGCAAGGCCCAGCGGATCGTCCGCGCGGCGCGCTCGGCCTACGACGCCGGCCGCCCGGACTGGGCGACCAGGCTGGCGACCGAGGCCGCGGCCCTCACCGACGAGCCAGGCGTCGTCGCCGAGGCGGCCTACGTGCGCGCCCAGGTCGCGTACGAACGCACCTCGCCGGCCGCCGACGCGGCCCTGGCGCTGGAAGGCGCCACCCTCATCAGCCGGAGCGACCCCGAGCGGGCCGTGTCCATGCTGACCGAGGCGGTGTGGGCGGCACGTGACGCCTGCGCTCACGACCTCCTGCGGCGTGGCGTCGCCCTGCTGGAGACCGTGCGGCTGCCCGTGGGCTCGGCGCTCACGCCGGTCGCCGCGGCGCTGATCGGCTACGGCCGGCTCAGCGACGGCGACCCTGCCGCTGCCGTACCGCCGATGCGTGCGCTGGTCACGGCGGTCCAGGCCGGAACCGTCCAGGACTTCGTCGAACGGGTCATCGCGGGATTCATGGGCCTGCTGATCGCCGACGACGAGGCGGCGACGGACCTGCTGGAGGCGCTGGCGGCCGACGTCAGGGCGGCGGGATCGCTCGGCTGGCTCCCCTACCTGCTGGAGCCGCTGGCGATCGGACGGCTGCTGCGCGGCGACTTCCGCGGCGCAGGGGCCGACGTCGCCGAGGGCGTCTGGCTGGCCTCCGACATCGGCATACTGAAGGCCATCTCCGTATGGCTGGCCGCGGTGAGCGGCGACGCCGCCCGATGCCAGGAGCTGGCCGGCGAGGTGCTGGAACACGCGGCACTGCACCCCACCAACGCGGCCCTGGCCTCGTGGGGCCTGGGCCTGCTCGACCTCGCCGACGGGCGCAGCGAGCAGGCGCTCGACCGGTTCGAAGCGGTGTGCTCGGGACCCGCCCGGCACGATCTGCTGATCCGGGCGGTGCCGGACCACGTGGAGGCCGCGGTGCGCTCAGGCCATGCGGACCTGGCTCGGCGGCACGTGCCTGTGCTGTCGGCGTGGGCCGAGCACAACGTCCTCGGCCGCGCCCTCGAGCTGCGTTGCCAGGGGCTGCTCAGCGAAGGGGACCAGGCCGAGGAGCACTATCGCGCCGCCCTGGACCTCGTTCCCGGCCGGCCGTACGAGAGGGCGCGGACCGGCCTGGTCTACGGTGAGTGGCTGCGCCGCCGGCGCCGCCGCTCCGAGGCCAGGGCCGTCCTGGTCCAGGCGGAGGACGCCTTCGCGCGGCTCGGCGCGGCGCGGTGGGCCGCGCGTGCCCGCGCCGAGCTGAGCGTGCTCGGCGACCGGCCCGTGGCCCGCGACCAGGCCGATGACCCACTCCAGCGGCTCACGCCGCAGGAACTCCAGGTCGTGCGGCTGGCCGCGGCCGGATACAGCAACCGGGAGATCGCGGCGCGGCTGTACCTGAGCCCGCGGACCGTGGGGCACCACCTCTACCGGGCCTACCCGAAGATCGGCGTGACCCGGCGGATGGAGCTGACGCAGCTCGAGCTGTGAGCTCGTATCAGTCGACCTACTTACCCGCACCCCGCCGCGAGACCCGCACCCCACCGTCACGGGGTACGGCGCCGCGCTCGCTTGCCGTCCTGATCAGCGGGTCCGCCGGCACGGTCATCCGGCCGATGCCGGTCCTGCCCCTGCGCTCCTAGGTTCGAGCCATCGAATCCGACGGATGGAGTCAGAGATGCTGCTCGAGAACAAGACCGCGGTGATCTACGGTGGCGGCGGGGCCATCGGCGGCGCGATGGCACGGGCGTTCGCCTCGGAGGGAGCACGAGTCTTCCTCGCCGGCCGTACCCCCGGCAGGCTCGACGCCGTCGCCGAGGACATCCGCCGCGAAGGCGGACTGGCCGAGACGGCCGTCGTGGACGCCCTGGACGAGGCAGCCGTCAACGGCTGGGTCGACTCGATCGCGGCGCAGACCGGCAGCGTCGACGTCTCGGTGAACCTCATCTCCCAGGACGCCCTGTTCGTGCCGCTGCTCGACATGCCGGTCGCCGACTTCGGCCAGGCGATGGACAAGCTCGCGCGCTCGTTCCTGCTGACGACCAAGGCCGCCGCCCGGCACATGGTCAAGCAGGGCTCGGGCGTCATCCTGCACTTCGGCGGCGCCGACGCCACCAACTCCACGCCCGGCCTGGGCACCGTACAGGTCGGCTTCGACCTGGTCGAGGCCATGCGCCGCCAGTGGGCCTGCGAACTCGGCCCGCACGCCGTCCGCGTCATCTCGATGCGGACCGGCGGAATCCCGGAAAGCATGCCCGACGTTCCGGAGACGGCGCCGTTCCGGCAGAAGATGGTCGACGCCACCCTCCTCAAGCGGGCCGCGACGCTCGCCGACGTCGGCCGGGTCGCCGCCTTCCTGGCCTCGGAGCACGCCCGCACACTCACCTCCACGCAGGTGAACATCTCCTGCGGCGCGCTCGTCGACTGACGAGGAGAGGCAGCCGAACATGAGCGAGGCGGAATTCGGCGGGGCCGGGGAGGCGAAGGTTCCCCTCCGCCTGGACGCCGAGTAGACGTGCCGGCTCTTCCCCGGCGGGACAGGAACCACCGCGGGCCTGCGATCCGCAGGCCCGCGGCTCGTCGCGTCGCCATCGCGGACTCAGGGTGACATGATCAAAGGAGGGGGAGCGCGGGCGCCGTCGCCTTTCTTGCGTGAAGGGCGTGCGAGGCGGCCGAAGCCTTGTTCCGCCGCGCCGCGGCGGGTTCCGAGCTGAAGGAGCGAGCATCAATGATCTTCATCACCGCGAAGTTCCGCGTGCTGCCCGAGCATGCCGACCGGTGGCCAGAGATCACGGATGAGTTCACCAGGGCCACTCGCGGCGAACCCGGTTGCCTGTGGTTCGACTGGTCGCGCAGCATCGAGGACCCCAGCGAGTACGTCCTGGTCGAGGCCTTCCGCGACGACGAGGCCGGGGCCGCGCACGTCCGGTCCGAGCATTTCACGAAGGCCCGGCAGACGCTCCCCGCGTACCTGGCGGAGACCCCGCGGATCGTGAACGCGAACGTTCCCCAGCAGGACTGGTCGCTCCTCGGCGAGATGGCGGTGCCGCAGGAGCGCGCGTAGCCGTCGCCAGCCCCTTGGCACGGTTGAGGCTCCTGTCTCATGCCATGGAGCGACAATCGTTTCCCTTCGTCGTCCGGGAGGACCCCTTGTCCACCCCCGTCATCCTCGTCGCCGGCCTGCACGCCTCGGCCCGCACCGCCGCCGTCGACCGGCTGCTGCGAACGCACCCCGGCGCCGTCGCCGTCCATCACGATCTGCGCGCCGTCACCGACGACCGGGTCGAGCGCGTGGTCCGCACCGCCCACGGCACACTGGACGTGGCCGACGTTCGGCTGGCGCACGGCTGCGTCACCTGCGCGGTCCGCGAGGACCTGCTCCCACAGCTGATCCAGCGCGCGGGCACCGCCTCGCTGCTGGTGGCCGACCTGTGGGACTCGGTCGAGCCGCGCTCGGTCGCGGAGGCCCTCGACGTCGACGAAGCCGCCGACCTCCTGCGCCTGACCGCGGTGCTCACCGCTCTGGAAGCCGAGCACATGCCCGTCGACATCTCCCGCGGCGACCGCCTCTCCGAATCGGGCAGGGCCGCGGCGGCCGGCGACCAGCGCTACCTCGCCGAGGTGCTGGCCCGGCAGATCGAGTACGCCACCGGGCTGGTCCTGCACGGCGGCGACGAGGAGGACCACGACCTCACGCGCGCCGTCCTCGGTCACCTGGCGCCCTTCACACCGGTGTTCGCCGGACACGTGCCCGATGTGACAGGTGCCGCGCTGTGCACCGCCGAGCTGGCCGAACGCGTCGATCCGGCGACCGCCCAACTGCCCTGCGACGCCCGGACCGGCGAGATCACCACGGTCGTCTGGCACCGGCTGCGCCCGCTCCATCCTGCCCGCCTGTACGAGGCGGTCGACGACCTCGTCAGCGCGTCGGTCCGTTCCCGCGGACGGTTCTGGCTGGCGAACCGGCACGAGCGGATGCTCGCCTGGGACGCCGTCGCCGGGGTCGTCTCGGTGGAGGACGCCGGCCCCTGGCTGGCCACGCTTCCCGAGGCCGCATGGGAACTGGTCGCCCCCGCCCGCCACGCCGTCGCCTCGCTCGACTGGAACGACATCCTGGGCGACCGCGTCCAGCACCTGGTCTTCACCGGCCCGGACCTCGATCGCGAGCGCATCCACGCCCTGCTCGACTCCTGCCTGCTCACCGAGGAGGAGGCCGGGGCCGGCTCCGGCGCGTGGGCCGGATACGAGGATCCGTTCGCCCACATCCTCGATCTCAGGGAGAACGCGTGAGGCCCCCTCCGTACCCTCCTCCGCTGAGGAAGGACCCTTCCTGAGCGTCGGCCGCGCCCCCCATGAGCACGCCGCCGCGGCCCGCTGGTCTACGCTGTGCGCGTGACAAGCGAACGCACGGATGACGACGCGTCGCCGCCTGTCATGCGCGTGGGCGGCCGCCATGGCGTCGGCGGCCGGACGCGGAGGATCTGCTGGGGCGCGCTCGCCCTGTTCCTGGCCGCGTTCGCCGTCTTCGAGAGCGTCAAGTACGGCCTGCCGACCACGGCCGCCATGTTGCTGTTCGTCGCGCTGCCCGACCTGGCGCGGCTGGGTGGAGTCCGCCCGCCAGGGCCGGCCCATCAAGTGGTGCACCGTGTGTGGATCCCGTTGGGGGTGCTGGTCGGCTACACCTTCGGGCCCATCGTGTGGCCGCCGCTCTTCACCGCGGGCCTGGGCTGGCTGACCCGCATCGCCGTCGAGCGAGCCCTCGGACGCGGACCCTCCTCGAGCGAGTGATCGACCCGCTCGCCCTGTGCTGACGCGCGGCGTTCGTGCCCGGTCCGGCACGCTCGCTTCGGCCGCGCCCATCTCGGCCTTCACCCTGGAAGCGTGATCGGCATCCACTGATCCGCAACCGGGTTCCAGGTGATCCACAGTTCCTCTGCGATGGACTCTTTCGCGTTCCGACGAGTACCGACAATGAGAAGGAGTCATCGATGTCGCGTTTCTCCAGGGCCGGCAAACGGATCATGGCCGTCATGCTCGGCCTCCTCGCCGCTGTCCTCATCGGCGGTGCCACCGCCTCCCCTGCCCAGGCGCAGCCCAACGACGGTTACATCGTCTGGGAGTGGTGTTACGTCTGGGACTACGGCTTCTTCGGCCAGTGCGGCCACTATCTGTGATCCGATGACCCGGAGCCTCGAGGGGCTCCGGGTCATCCGGTCAATGAGCAGGGGTCTGGGGTGACCTGGTGGTGTCCGGGGTGACCACCAGGCGGCCTCCTGTCATCACCAGCAGTGGGTATTCGAGGTTCTTGACGCCGCCGTGCCCCTGGCGGATGTCTCCGGCCGCGACGATCAGATCGGCGGGCGCGCCGGGACGCAGGGTGCCCAGCGGTGCCAGCCCCAGTTGTTCGCCGGCGAGCGAGGTGGCTCCCGCCAGGGCCTGTTCGAGGGTCAGCCCGACATGCATCATCAGGCTGAGCTCCTGCGAATCGAATCCGTGAGGGATCTCCGGGTGGGCCATGTCGGTGCCGTAGAGCAGCCGGCCGCCGTGGGAGACGAAGATCCTGGCGTTGCGCAGGGCCCCTTCGGTGTGGGATTCGGTGTCGAGGGTGCTGATCATGCGGACTCCCTTGCGGGCGGCCTCCTTCAGCAGCTCTTCGGGAACGAGGGCACTCGGGCTGTGCGCCCACTCGTCCACGCCCGCGGCGAGCGCGATGCGCACGCCCTGCTCCTCGCCGACATGAGCGGTGACCTTACGTCCTCGACGATGGGCCTCCTGTACGACGGCGCGGGCCTCCTCGATCGACGGCAACGGCCATGGCGGGGGCGTGGATGCGTGCTCGCCGCTCCATGGCGCTCCCGCCTCGCCTCCTGGTTCCAGCGCCATCTTGATGATGGCGGCCCCCTGATCGACCAGCCTGGCCACCGTCGCGCGAGCCGACGCCGGGCCCTTGATCACCGCGGACAGGCCGGTTCCCCACACGGGGGTGGGGTAGCCGTCCTGCACGGTGACGAGAGGTCCCGCGCCCACGTAGCGGAGGCGGCCGGGGCCTTCGTGCGTCGGTCGCAGGTCTCCGCCGAGGTCGCGGATGGTGGTCACTCCGTGGGCCAGGATTCTGTCGAAGGGCACATGACCCTGTGTGGCGTGCACGTGAAGGTCGATCATGCCGGGGGTGATGGTGGCCGACCCCATGGCCAGCCTGCGTGCGGAGGCGTCGCGTACCGAGCGCGCCGGGCCGGAGCGCACGACCTTGCCCTTTCTGACGAGCACGGCGGCGTTCTCCACGAAGCGGTGGCCGTCGAACATGGAGTCGGCGGTGATGAGCAACCCGTCGTCCGCTTCGTTCTGGAAGGTCCAGCCCGGCGCGCCGGCCAGGGCCGCAGCGGCCACGGCCCCTGCCTTGAGGGTCTCGCGTCGGTTGATCCGTGTGCGCATTTCTTTCCATCCCTGTCACCGCCGCGTTCGGAGGGGCGGCGGCGTGGTTCGGCGCCGTAGGCCCGGGTCGGGGGTCCGCCGACGCGGGCCGCGGCAATGTTCTTGTAGTGTCACTACGACAATATTTTTAGAGTGGCACTACAGTCAACTCTGGGAAGAGGGTGAGCGACAGGAAAGGAGAACAGAGGGGGAGAGCTTGCCCGGATAGGCGTCAGAGGTCACGGTCGCGCCGGGTCCGCGGATATCCGGCGGGAGCGCTATGCCGGGTCGGGCAGCGTTGTGAGCAGTCTGGTGAGGGCGTCGACGGCCCATGCCTGCCAGCGAGCGTGTTCCCACTGCTGGTGGTTCACCAGCAGGTTGTAGGTCTCGGGCGACAGGAGTGCCAGGACGGTGTCGGTCGCGCCGTCGACGGTCATGCCGTCGCGGAGAGGTGTCTTGCGCGCCAGTGCCTCGATGAAGACACGCTGGACGATGCGGCGCTGCCGAATGTTGTTCGCCCAGAGCTCGCCCAGGTCGGAGTCGGCCATGGCGGCGCTGCGCACGACATCCAGAAGTGGCGCCGCTCGCAGGTAGATCTCACCGGCGCCGGTCACGTGGCGACGGATCTGTTCCTGTGGGTCGGGGTGGGCGAGGGCGTCCCGTACCCATGAGCGTTCGAGCGTGGGAACGGGCTCGTCGTCACCGGCGACGGCCAGGTCGATGGCGGAGGAAAGGATGGCCTTCTTGGTGCCGAAGGCGTAGTAGACGGTCTGCTCGCCCACGCCTGCCTCGGCGGCGATGGAGTTGATGCTCGTGGCGGTGTAGCCGGCGGTGGTGAAGAGCTCGGTCGCCGCGGCGATGATGCGGGCTCGGGTCGCGCGCGACCGCTCCGTCCGCCCGTCCACGCGGTCGGGACTCTTGCCGGCCGTTCCGCCGGGGCGCGGCGATCTTCCGCTCACACGCTCACTGTAGCAGTGCTATGAAAACATCCTCGTGCGGCAGCCGGAGCGCCCTTTGCGCCGGATACGGCATGTCGCCTGCCGTGGGCGGCGCCGATCTGCCGGGCACCGAGCCGGAGCGCCGCTGCGCCCGGCCGCGGTCCCACCCGCGGTCCCACCCGCGGCCGGCCGGCCCGGCACCCCGGCTTCCACATCCGACGAACATGGGCGAGGCGCGGGCAGGCGGGGTTCGGCCATCCGGTCGTCGCCCGCGAGAGGCGACGGCGGCCCTGATCCACGGTCGAGGTACGTCCCTTACGCGATCGGATGCGGCCTCTGGGAGACGGGGTCGAGAGGTGGTCCGGGCTTTGTCGTTTTGTGTGGTGGAGCGGGTATCGCCCCGATTGTGGGTGGTCCTAGGATCAGGGCTCTAAACGCGCCGTGATCTGGGGGGACGCATGGCTGACCTAGACCTGCCCGAAGATGTGATCCAAGCTCAACGGGCCTATGACGCCGCGGACGCTCGTGTGCAGGAACTGGCCGCGGCGCTGCCGGCGTCGGTGACCGTGGTGAACGGCGAGGCCGCGTTCGACGAGCAGGCGATGGCGGATCTGATCGAGGCTCGTTCGGAGCGGATGCGGATGCTGGAGGCGTTGCGGGACCTTCCGTGGTGGGGGACCGTGCCGAGCAAGCTGGACGCGAACAGGCAGTTGCGGAGCGCTGCCCGCGGTTGATCGGGGACGAACGACCTCACCTTTCCGGCGAACCAGGACCGTCGCCATGAGCCGGTGAAGACGCTCGGCCGGGATGTCCCGGCCGAGCGTCCTTCATGACCGGAGGAGCAGTTCGGCGGCGTACCCGATGCCGGCCGCCGTGACGCCCGGCCGGCTCACGACTAGCGGCCCTCCTGATCGCGGGCGCGGGCGCGCACGACGCCGGGATACCAGCCGGTGAAGCGAAGGGCCCCGACGATCGCCGCGATCTGGATGATCCAGCCGGTCCAGATGTTGTCCGGGTCGCGCAGGACGAGATCCCCGTAGCCGCCCGCGACCGCCGCGATCAGGAAGGCCAGGCCCCAGACGCCGGTGATCACGTAGTTGGCGCGGACGAAGGCGGGCGAGTTCCAGTACGCGCGGTCCACCTGCTCACGGGCGTACTGGAGGGTGAACGGCCTGCGGAACGCCATGGAGCCGAACGCGATCACGGCCAGGGCGGTGTTCGCCACCTCGCCCGCGTAGGTCTCCAGCCAGCGGTGCGTGCCCGCGCTCGCCACCGCGCCCACGGCCGTCAGGCCGGCGAAGAACACCAGCTCGCAGACCTCGAGGAATTTCCAGGAGCTGCCCCGCCGGAGGACGCGGTCCGCCACGATGACAACGACGGAGGCGGCCAGCGCCGACGCCACCGCCATCTCGAACCGGCCGGGGCCGACCAGCAGCGAGAAGATGATCCACGGAGCCATGCCGACGACGGGACTGTCCAGCACGCGGGCGAGCCTCCCGCCGGCCTCGGCGTTCATGGATGAACCTTCCGTGACAGGATCCGCACCACCAGTCTGCGCCTCGCGGCGCGGGCCAGGCACACGGGGTGTCCGCCGCCGTGTACGCCGGCCGGCTGGCGACCGGCGCGCCTCCGGGCCTGCCGGGCGAGGCCGTCAGCGCCGCGCAGGAGAACATCGCCAACGCGGTGGCCGTGGTCGGGGATCTGCCCCCGCGGCTGGGCGGCTCGCTGCTCGCCGCGGCAAGGGACTCCTTCGCCGACGGCATGAACGTCTTCGCCACCGCCAGTGCCGGCGTCCTGATCGTGGCGGCGGTCTTCATCATCACCAGGCTCGGGCACGTGCCACCCACGGGCCAGGAGCAGTCTGTTCCCGCAGGTGAGATCGACGCGGGGCCGGAGCGCGCATCCCCACCGGCCGGGGTCGCCGAAGAGCGTTGACGCCGGTGCTCGGGTGGCGGCGCGGTGGGCGGCTGACAGATCAGTGGGCGGCTGACAGAGCCGCGGCGAGAGCCGCCTCGACGATCAGGTAGAGGACGGTGGGATAGAACCGGGACGGACGCTCGACGATCATGGAGATGATCCGTCCCGCGGCCATGCCGGCGAGTGCCAGGGCCACGGTCGTCGTGACGCCGACACGCAGCCGGACGTCGTGCATGGCGACGGCGAGGGCCGCGGCCACGGCCAGGCCGAAACCGCCGTACACGGCGCGGACCTCGTTGCGGGCGTCGGCCGACAGCAGGGCCGTCCCGAACGGTGCCACCAGCGAGGCGGGCGAGATCAGACCGTAGATCCCCATCCCCGCGAAGAAGACCATCACCACACCGATGACCACCTGGCTCATGGGTTCCAGCATCACGGAACGGCCGTCGCCCGTCGATGACCTCTCAGGTAGGGGGCGGGCGCGTGACGCCTCCGGGCTCGATCGCCGCTGCGTTCGCGCCCGCTCAGGCGACGGTGGCGGGCAGGGTGACGCCGGTGAGGCGTTCGGCCTCGGCCCACAGGCGGGCGATGGCCGCGGAGCCTGCCGGCCTGGTCGGGGACGGCGTGCCGCCGGTCGGGGCGCACGTCACGGCCAGCCCGCCTGAGGCACGCCGACCTGCGTCGCGAGCACCTGGCCTGAGCCTGGCGTCACCATCTCCGGTTCGGTCATGCCCCGCCATTCGGCGGCCACGATGAACAGGGTCGTCCCGTCGGTGCCGCCCAGGGCGCAGGCGAAGGCGCCGCGGTCGAGTGTGACGGTGTCCAGCACCGTGCCGCCCTCGGCCACGCGTACGCACCGCCGGTTGGGCACGTCGGCGTACCACACGGCGTTCCCCGCGTCGAGGCAGATGCCGTCGGGTGTGCCCTCGCCGAGGTCGGCCCAGACGCGCCGTCGCGACAGCCCGCCGTCAGCGCCGATGTCGAAGGCCACGAGGCTGTGCCGGTAGGAGTCCGCGACGATCAGGGTGGAGTTGTCAGCGGTCACCGCCATCCCGTTGGGGAAGGCGATGTCGTCGGCGACCTGGCGCACCGAGCCGTCGGCGGTGGCCAGGAAGACGAAACCGGGTCTGAACGGCTCACCCGCCATCGGGTTGAAGCCGCCGCGGTTGACATAGGCGTTGCCGCGGCCGTCCGCCACGATGTCGTTCCAGCCGGGCGGGCCGAGTTCGGCGTGAGTGACGAGGGACCCGTCGGGTTCCCTGCGCAGCAGCCGCCCGTCCCGGGAGGAGACGATCAGCAACCGATCGTCCGGCAACCAGGCCGTGCACAGCGGCAACGACTCGACGTGCGCGACCACCTCGTCGTCGCCGTCGAGGTCGAGGGCGATGACCTCGCCCGCGGACCAGTCGGAGAAGTACAGCCGGTCACCGTGCCAGCGCGGCGACTCGACCAGTCCCCGGCCGGTGAGCAGCGTCCGGAGCTCGGTCTTCCTCATCACGGCCCCTCTCGCGCGCCGGCACCGTGCCGGCGTCTCGACATCCATACGAACGGCCGCCGGCCGGATCGACAGGCTCGGATCGCCCATCTCTCCGATCGGCAGGGGTGGCGCGATGCCGCAAGCCGTTGACGCGCACGCGCCACAGAACTTAAATTCCATTCAAGTTCGTGGGACGTGCAGCTCTCCCTCGGCATGACGCAGCGCGGCCCTTACGGCCTGCGCCTGGTCAAGCCGTCCGATGAGCACATGAACCGCGAGCCCGTCCAGCAGTGCGTTGAACGACGGCAGGAACTCCTCGACGGTCACCGAGCGGAAGACCCCGCACGCCATGCCGTCCCGGACTATCGCGGACAGATCCCGCATCCACCCGCTGTCGATCTCGTCAGCCGTGCGGCTCATCGCGTCATTGGACACCGCGCGCAGCCAGGCCTCCAGCCACAGCTTCCAGGAGACGTCATGCCGATCCACGGGCAGATAGATCCGTACATACCGCTCGAGCCGCTCCTGCGGTTCGCCGACCAGTTCCCTGGCTCGCCGCTCGGCCAGCTCGCGCTCGCTCCACCGGAAGGTCTCGGCCAAGATCTCATCCCTTGACGGGAAGTAGTAGAGCACCCGCGCCGGGCTCATCCCCGCCCGATCGGCGATCTGCTGCACCTGGATCTCCGCCACCGGCCGCTCGGCGATCACCGAGAGCGCCGCCTCCACCACCTTGCGCCTGGCCTGCCTGCCGCGCTCCTGCGTCTTGCCGCTCTGTCCAGCCATCCACCCGTCGCATTCTGAGGAGAACCCCGTGGAGAATAACCCGCCCCGCCGGGCCGTGCTGGCCGCCGGCGCCGTGGTGGCAGCCTCGGCCGTCGCCGACGGCTTCACCGCGCCCGCCGAAGCCGCCTCGGCCGCCGACCTCGTCCTGACCAACGGCTACGTCTACACCGTCGACGCCCGCGACAGCGTGCACCGCGCATTAGCCGTCTCCGGCGGCCGCATCGTCTACGTCGGCAGCGTCGAGGGCGCGGCCCGCCACATCGGCGACGGCACCACGGTGGTGGACCTGGGCGGCCGGATGGTCATGCCGGGGCTGCACGACGGGCACATGCACCCGATGTCCGGCGGCCAGGGGCTGATCGGCTGCGACCTGAAGTACGCCTCCCTCACCGTCGAGCGGTTCCAGGACGAGATCCGCGCCTACCTGGACAAAACCAAGGACAAGGAGCCCGGCGCCTGGGTCGTCGTCTCCCACTGGTACGTCCAGGCCATGCGTCCCAAGGGAACCAAGCTGACCAGGGCGCACCTGGACGCGCTGGACACCAAGCGGCCGATCATCGTCCAGTCGACCGACGGCCACACCACCTTGGTCAACACGCGCGCGCTCAAGCTCGCGGGGATCACCGCCAGGACGAAGAACCCACCCGACGGCACCATCGAGCGCGACGGGTCGGGCGAGCCGACCGGAGTCCTGCAGGACGGCGCGTCCACCCTGGTCGAGAGGAAGATCCCCAAGCCGACCGCCGCCGAGAACGTGGAGATCGCCCGCACCGCCCTGGCGGCGCTCGCGCAGCAGGGCGTCACCACGTTCATGGACGCCGTCGCCTCCGAGGAGGGGCTGCGGGCGTTCACCACCCTGCAGAAGCGGGGAGAGCTCACCGCCCGAGCCCACTTCGCCCCGCTGATCAACGTCACCGACGCCGACCCGCTCAAGGAACCGGCCCGGCTGCGCCGCCGCTACGACAACGGCAGGGTCACCGCCAGGGCCAAGGTCGCCGTGCACAACGTCAAGCTGTTCATGGACGGGGTCCTGCAGTACCCCGCCCAGACCGCCGGACTGCTCGAGCCGTACCTCGTGCACCGGCACGACCGCTGGGTGCCGGGCCGCGAGAAGGGCGCCCAGTACTGGGAACAGGGGAAGCTCGACGCCGTCGTGCTCAAGCTGGCGAAGGCCGGGTTCGACCCGCACATCCACGCCATCGGCGACCGGGCGGTGCGCGTCGCGCTCAACGCCTACACGCTGCTGCGCCGGTCGGGGTACACCGGCACCCGCCCCGCGATCGCGCACGCCGAGCTCGTCGACCCGGCCGACATCCCGCGCTTCGGCAGGCTGGACGTGGTCGCCGCCATGGGCTTCCACTGGGCCAAACCCGCGCCGGACTCCGTCGAGACGGTCAAGCCGTACCTGGGCGCCGAGCGCTGGGCCACCTACGAGCCCGAGGGCGACATCTTCCGCAAGGGCGGCCGCGTCTCCCTCGGCAGCGACTGGCCGGTGGACCCGCTCGACGAGTGGACCGCGATCAAGACCGTCATCACCCGCACCGCCGCGCCCGGCAGCGCGTTCGCCAAGCAGGGCGCGATGACCCCGCACCAGCGGCTGACCCGCGCCGCCGCCCTCCGCGCGGCGACCGTCAACGGCGCCTACCAGCTACGGCAGGAACGGCACACCGGCTCGCTGGAGGTCGGCAAGCTGGCCGACCTGATCGTGCTCGACCGCAACGTCATGAAGATCCCCGCGGAGGAGATCGCGAAGACCAAGGTCCTGCTCACCATGGTGGGCGGCACCATCGTGCACGGCTCGGCGGACTTCGGCTGACGGGTGGTGGACGCGGGAGGACCCCGGCGGGTACTCCCGCGCCGCGCCAGGCACGGAGGGCGCGCTAGATGGCGCGTTCGAACGTGACCAGCGCGGTGCCGGGGCCCGCGTAGCCGGGAACGGGGTCGCTGACGGTGAAGCCCATGCGCCCGTGGAACGCGATGGACGGCGCGTTGACCGGGGAGGTCACCGCCTTCACCGTCCGCCTGCCGTGATCGCGGGCGATCGCGAAGAAACGGTCGTACAGGCTGCGGCCGACGCCGCCTGCCCTCGCCTCAGGGGAGACGCCCACGAAGTGGATGTAGGCCTCGTCCAGCAGGGAAGGGGAGGGGAAGCCGATCAGGAACCCGGCCATCTGGCCGTCCTCGCGCTCGGCGACCAGGCTGGTCCGGTGGAAGTGGTCGAGGAACAACCTGGGCAGCGACGGCAGGATCGGCCGTCCCCACCAGTCGTCGACCACGCCGGCGATCGGGTCGTAGTCCTCGGGGACCGCGGGACGCAGGACGTAGGCAGTCATCATCCCATCGTGCCAGGGAGATCGTGACCCTCATCAGGGAGCGGTACGGCCAGGGCGGATCCTCGGAGAACGGGTCGGCCACACGCGCCCGTGGCCGACCGCCGCATCACGTCATCGCAGGTCGGTGGCGATGATCTTCTCGATGTTCCGTTCGGCGAGCGCCGTGATCGTGACGAACGGGTTGACGCTGGTGTTGCCCGGGATCAGCGAGCCGTCGATGACGTACAGGCCCGGGTGACCGGTGAGGCGGCCGTAGTTGTCGGTGGCCTTGTTCAGCACCGCGCCGCCGAGCGGGTGGTAGGTGAGGTGATCGCCCCAGATCTTGTAGACGCCGAAGAGGTCGGTCCGGTAGATCGTCCCCTCCTTCGCGTTGATCTTGTCGAAGATCGTCTTGGCCATGTCGATGGACGGCTGCTTCCAGGCCGTCTGCCAGTTGAGGTCGACCTGGCCCGTCGCGGCGTTCCAGGAGAACTGCGCGCGGTTCGGGTTCTTGGTGATCGACAGGTAGAACGAGGCGTAGGTCTCGATCCCCGTCGGCAGCGGCGCGACCTCGGCGAACGCGCCACCGGCGGCCCAGTTGTCGATACCGGAGCAGGGAATGGTCGACTGGAGCTTGCCCGTCGGGTCCCACAGATGGTTGGCGCGGCCGCACATGACGTTGCCGTTGTCGCCCCAGCCCTTGCCGACCTCGTCGTTCAGGTTGGGCAGCGCGCCGGTCGCCTTCAGCTTGACCAGCAGCTTGCTGGTGCCCACGCTGCCCGCGGCGAAGAACACCCTGTCCGCGGTCACGGTCTTGGTGGCCGTGGTGTCGCCGTTGGTGTTGAGCTGTTCGATGACGACCGTGTAGCCGCCACCGGCCGCCGGGGCGACCGAGGTGACCTTGTGCAGCGGCGAGACGGCGACCCTGCCGGTGGCCTTCGCCTGGGCGATGTAGGTCAGCTGCAGTGATTTCTTGCCGTGGTTGTTGCCGTAAAGGATCTCGCCGGCCAGCGCCGACTTGGTGACGGTGCCGGCCGCCTCCTGCTTCATGTAGTCCCAGTCGTACACGTCGGGCACGAAGACGAACGGGAAGCCCGAACGCTGGGCGTGCTTGCGGCCCACCCTGGCGTACTGGTAGCAGGCGGCGGAGTCGAACCAGGCCGGGTCGATCGTGTTGACCCCGAGCCCCGCGTTGGCGCGCGGGTAGTAGATGTCGTACATCTCGTCGGCGTTCACCGACGGCAGGACGGCGCCGAAGTTCTCCCGCCTGGGGGTGACCGCCATGCCGCCGTTGACCAGCGAACCGCCGCCGACCCCGCGACCCTGGTAGACCGTGATGCCGCTGAAGTCCTCGGCGTCCAGGATCCCGGTGTAGCGGGAGATGTTCCTGTCGATCGGGAAGCCGAGGAAGTAGTTGAGCGGCGCCTTGGTCCTGGTGCGCAGCCAGTAGGACCGGTGGTCGGGCTCGAGCGTGTTGCAGAAGATCTTGCCGTCGGGGCCGGGGGTGTCCCAGGCCATGCCCATCTCGATCATGTGCACGTCGACGCCCGCCTGGGCGAGTCGCAGGGCGGCGACGGAGCCGCCGTACCCGGTGCCGACCACCAGGGCGGGGACGTGGGCCCCGTTGGCGATCGGAGGGGCGGACGCTACGGCCTGCGCCCTGGCCGCGCCGGCGCGGCCGGTGAGAGCCGCGACTCCCAGAATGGAGCCGGTTCCAGCGATGAATCCGCGGCGCGACAGATCTCTGGGGCCTGTAGAACGCGAGGTGGTGCTCATGCGACGTTCCTCACACTCGACTAAATGAGAACAGGTTCTACATGGTGCTCGCGCCTTGAATCGGTAGCCGGTTGTCTGATGGTCGGGTCGCAGCGGGGCTATCGCCTGACAGAGGGCGATGGACCGCTGGGCAGCATGCACACGGTGTCGAGTCCCAGCACGCGGTTGAGTCGGCCGAACGCCAGCCAGGAACCGAGGCTCATGGTCAGCTCCACGATCTCGAGCTGGCTGTAGTGCGCGGTCATCCGAGTCCAGAACTCCTCGTCGAGGCCGTGGTGATCCAGGGCGTACCGCTCGGCGTACTCCGCGGCCAGCCTGGTGCGGTCGTCGAAGGCGTCGGTCGTGCGCCACTCGGCCACCGCGTCGGCGAAGCTCTCCTCGACCTTCTGCCCGTCCCGTTCGGTCCGCCAGTCGAGGCAGAAGACGCACCCGTTGATCTGGGCGATCCGCAGCCGTGCCGCCTCGAACTCGCGGAGCCCGAGAGTGGTGTTGGCGTAGACCGACAGCGAGAAGTTCGAGGCGGCGATCCCGATGCCGGGGACCATCTCGCCCCACACGTACTCGATCGCGTCCTTGCCCTCAGGGATGTCGATGTTCACGGCTGTTTCCTCCCGAGTTTGCCGACCGCGGGGCGCAGGGGGACGTCGAGCGCGTCGTAGAGGCCGGGTTCCGCCTGCACCAGCCAGTCGATGGCGCTCACCAGCCGGCCGGCCGCGGTGGCGTTCCCGCCCGCGGACCGGTTGCCGCCCTCGTCGGTGGCCTCGACCGTGACCTCGATGCGCGGGCGGCCCTCGATGATCACCCGGTGCGCTCCTTCGCCGTCGGGCGGCGTCGGCCAGTCTGGCGCGCAGGACGGGTGGATGCGGGTGACATGCTCGACGACGATGCGGGGTTCGCCCTCGACGACGCCCTGCACCTCGAACCGCACCGCGCCCTGGGTGCCGGCCTCGAACGCGCCCATCGTCCTGGTGCTCACCGTGGATTCGAGCGGACGCCGGTCGACGGTCTCGCGGATCTCGTCGAGTTCGACCCCGAGAGCCCTGGCCATCAGCCGTACCTGCCCGCCCCACACCATGGTCGGGACCGTCGGCGCGATCATCGGCGGCTCGTAGTCCATCGGCTGGCCCATACCGACCAGGTACCTGACCGAGTCGGGCTGGTCGTAGGTCGAGTAGTCGAAGATCTCCTGGCAGCGGATCACGTCCACAGTGGTGCCGAGCCCGCTGATCAGCAGGGGCAGCACGTCGTTGCCCCAGCCGGGGTCGACGCCGGAGACGAACAGCGAGCCGCCGCCGTCCGCGATGGCGGCAAGCACCGGCTCCCGCAGTTCCCGCGGGGCGTTGCGCTGGTCGTAGAGCGCGTACATCGAGGGAGTGACGACCACGGCTCCCGCCCGGATCGCCCTGATGATGTCGGCGAGGGCCTCATCGGGGCGGATGTCGCCGGACGCCGCGTAGACCACGGCGCGGGGGCCGGCGGCCAGCACCGCGGCGACGTCGTCGGTCGCCGCGATCCCCAGGTCGTAGCCGAGGTCGCCGAGATCGCCTGCGTCGCGGCCGACCTTGCCGGGGTCGTGGACGAGCACGGCCGTGAGATTCAGCGCCGGATGGGCCTCGACGGCACGGATGGCCGCACGGCCGACGTTGCCGGTACCCCAGACGATCGTGGGCGTCATGGGCGGAGCGTAGCAAGCGCTTGGTTCGGTGTATAGTGCCGCCGCGATACCCGCCGCAGGCGGCGATCAGAGGGTGCTGCCCGGCCGTACCGCCGACGCCGCCCACCCTGGCGGCGTGGACGGCGGACGACTGGACACACCCGGCGACGGCGGGCCCTGGTGCGCGTGCTGAGGCGTCAGATCGGCCAGGGCTCGTACCCCGGCGGCCGGTAGTCGGAGTCCACGGGCACCCGTCCGCACCAGTCGTGGACCTCGCAGATCACCATCACCGACGCCTGGACGATCTCCAGGGTGAGCGTGGCGTGCGAGCCATCATGGTCCTCCGCGGCAGGCACGTATCGCGCCGGCTCCCATCCGGTGATGCTCAACCGGTCATAGTGGGGGACGACCTGACACATTGGTCCACGACTCATGGACATACCTGCCTCCAACCCATGCTGAAACGGATATCACCGAAGGCGGGGGTTATCTGAGTACAACACATCACGGAGCGTCACCTCCGCGTGGGGGTGCCCCGCGTCGTTCAACCTTTCCCCACACACCCCTCAGAGTCCGGTCGCCAGGAACGTCACATGATCTGGAGGGTCTCAAGGATGTGGGGCCACGCCGCGGTCCCCAGCGCGGCATCCGCCTCGTCGGAGCCTCCGTAGACGTAGGCCGTGGACGGCGGGGCCGGCGCTTCGCCAGGAAGCCGGGGGCGATGGCCGGCGTCCGGACTGCTGACGAGGCGCGTCGAGTGCCCCGACGCGGTACGGCGGGCCACCAGCTCCTCGGCGAACGGCAAGGAGGGCCACATGAGGTCGTCTCCGCCCGCGACGAGAAGGAGGTCGCAGGCCGCGTGCTCGATCGGGATCGCCGCGGCCTCCGCTTCACGCGCGAAACGCTGTCGGCTGCGTTCGTAGAGCGCACGGAACGCGACGGGCGCGCCGGAGCGCGACCACGGCGTCGACGCGCGGATCGAGTCCGGCGACCAGCAAGGCGGCCTCGGCGCCCTTGGACAGACCCACGATGCCGACGCGCCGGACGCCGCGGCGCTCCAGCAGACCGATGGCGGTGGAGAACCGCTCCAGTGGGACCTCGCAGATTCCCTCCTGCTGGCCAGGTCCGCCGAACCAGCGGATCGACAACGCCACGGCGCCTGTCCGCGCCAGCAGGCGCGAGCGCTCCGTCGCGATCCGGCCGCTCGAGCCCGCCAGGACCAGGACGCCGACGTCTCCACCGCCCACGGGTTCCACCATCACTCCCTCGAAGGGGACGGTGAGGGCGCGTTCGACGAGTTGTGGAGGGGAGAACGCCACGAGGCTACCGTTCGTGATCGGCGGCGTGGTCCTCGTCGAAGATGTCGGCGGCGGAGATCACGATGCGTGGATCGGGGATGCCCACCACGTCGGCGTCCTTGTCGTCGTAGTCGAACCTGCTGAGGACGTGGCGCATCGCCTCCAGCCGGGCACGCTTCTTGTCGTTGCTCTTGATGACGGTCCACGGCGCCGCCTCGGTGTCGGTGTGCAGGAACATGTCCTCCTTGGCCCTGGTGTAGTCGTTCCACTTGTTGAGCGAGGCCAGATCCATCGGCGACAGCTTCCACTGACGTACCGGGTCGACCTGGCGGATGATGAACCGGGTCCGCTGCTCGGCGCGCGAGACCGAGAACCAGAGCTTGATCAGGTGCAGCCCCGACTCGACGAGGAGCTGCTCGAAGCGCGGCGCCTGCTCGATGAACTCCCGGTACTCCTCCTCGGTGCAGAACCCCATCACCAGCTCGACACCCGCGCGGTTGTACCAGGATCGGTCGAACAGCACCATCTCGCCCGCGGCGGGCAGGTGGGCGACGTAGCGCTGGAAGTACCACTGGGTGCGTTCGCGCTCGCTGGGCTTCTCCAGCGCGACCACGGTGGCGCCGCGCGGGTTGAGGTGCTCCATGAAGCGCTTGATGGTGCCGCCCTTGCCCGCGGCGTCGCGCCCTTCGAACAGCACCACGAGTCGCAGGCCCGTGCGCTTGATCCAGTACTGCAGCTTGAGCAGTTCGATCTGCAGGAGCCGCTTGTCGTGCTCGTACTCCGCTCGCTGGAGGCGGACCGGGTAGGGGTAGTGCTGGCGCCACGTGTCGACCGGGCTGCCGTCGGCACGCAGCAGCACCGGGTCGTCGTCGTCGCGATCATCGACCCACAGGCCTGGTGTGGCGTCGAGCAGCTCGCTACCGTCGGCCGCGGCGAACGGATCGACCACGATCCGGGGTCGCATCTGCGAGTTGCTCATGCGGCCGGGCAGGCGAAGATGATGGCGTCCATATCGTCACCCTTCACAGCCAGAAGGTCGTTTAACCACATGCCGGGGTGTTCTCCTAAGAATTCACCCTACCGCCGCCCGGACGCCGCCGGATGCGGCCGAGAAAGGCGACATCACGAGGCTGCCGCGTCCCGGCGGGTCCCGGCCAAGAGAGATCATCGGCATCATGGACGAGGGGCGGAACGGCTAGGCTCAGGTCATGATCGTCTGGTTGAACGGCACTTTCGGCGCGGGCAAGACGACCACTGCGGGCGAGCTCGTCGAGGTCGTTCCCGATGCGCGGATCTTCGACGCCGAGCAGGTGGGCTACATGCTCTACCACGTCGAGGGCCTGCCCAAGGTCAGGAACTTCCAGGAGTGGACCCCGTGGCGCGCGCTGGTCGTCCAGACCGCCTTCCGCCTGCTCGACTACGTGGGCGGAGTGCTCGTCATCCCGCAGACGGTGCTGATCGAGGAGTACTGGACGGAGATCCGCGCCGGGTTGGAGAAGGAGGGCATCCCCCTGCGTCACGTCGTGCTGCACACCGACCAGGACACGCTCACCCGGCGGATCGAGACCGACACCATCGAGACCGGCGCACGCCAGTGGCGGCTCGACCACCTCGCGGACTACCGCGACGCCTTGCCGTGGCTGACCCGCGAAGCCGAGGTCGTCGACACGACCGGCGTCGCGCCCGCGCGGGTCGCCCAGATCATCGCCGAAGGGTCAGGCGGCTGACCTTTCGGGGCGCAGATAGCGGAGCAGGACGACCCCGTTGCCGAAGGCCCTGGTCTCGATGAGCCGCAGCTCGGCCCTGGAGTCCGATGGCCGGAACAGGGGCCTGCCCCGCCCGATGACGACCGGGTGGACGTAGAGCCGGTACTCGTCGACCAGGTCCTCGCGCATGAAGGTCGCGGCCAGATCAGCCCCGCCGAGCGCCATGTCGCCACCTGGCCGCGCCTTGAGCTCCCTGATCTGTTCAGGGTCGACGTTCCGCAGCACCGCGGTGTTCCAGTCGGCCTTCTCCAGGGACCGGGAGAACACGATCTTCGGCATGTCCCGCCAGATACGGGCGAACTCGACCATCGGCCGGGTGCTCGACGGGTCTTTGTCGGCCGTCGGCCAGGCCTCGGCCATCAGCTCGTGGGTGACCCGGCCACTGAGGAAGGCGCTCATGGCGCCGAGTTGTTCGTTGAAGTGGTCGTGCAGCTCGTCGTCGACCAGATGCCAGTCGAGCTCGCGGTCCGGTCCCTCGAAGAATCCGTCAAGCGACACCGACATCATCAAGATGATCTTTCTCATCGCGGTTCCCTCCGCACTCGCCCAGGAGTCACCGTGATTGTTTCCCAGGCATGCGCGCGCGTGCAGGCCGTTCGCGAGGACGAGGCTCCAGGAGGAGTCGCCGAGCATGGCGGCTGCGCTGCCGCGTGCGGGAGGCGCTCGAGTCGCCCGCTGTCGGCGAGAGGGGCGAGCGGAAGGGCTTGAGTCTCCAGCGGCTGGAAGGTCCACACTCATGGTCATGGACGACGACCGCGGCGAACCGCTCACCATCGGCCGGCTGTCCCAGCATACGGGGATGCCGGTGCGCACGATCCGGTACTGGTCCGACGTCGGGGTGCTGCCGCCGGCGGGCCGGAGCGAAAGCGGCTACCGGCTCTACGACGCCCGGTCCGTGGCCCGGCTGGAGCTCATCCGGAGCCTGCGCGAGCTCGGGCTGGGACTGGGGGACGTGCGCCGGGTGCTGGAGGAGCGGACCACGATCGCGGACGTCGCCGAAACCCACGTCATGGCACTGGACGCGCAGATCCGCGTCCTCCGGCTGCGCCGGGCGGTGCTCAGCACGCTCGCCAGGCGACGCCCCCGACCAGAGGAGTTGACCCTGTTGGACAGACTGGCCAGGCTCACCGGCGACGAGCGCCGTCAGATCATCGAGGACTTCCTGGAGGAGGTCTTCGGCGGCCTCGACGCCGACCCCGAACTGAAGGAGGGCATGCGCCACACGCCGGCGGACCTGCCCGCCGACCCCACCCCCGAGCAGGTCGACGCCTGGATCGAGCTCGCCGAGCTCGTCCAGGACAGGGACTTCCGGCGGCGGATGCGCGCCATGGCCGAGCAGCACGCCGCCGGACGTCCTCCGGAGGGGCCGGGCCGCGAGCCCGGCGCCTACCAGTGGTTCGCCAAGAAGGTAGGCGGGATGGTCGGCGAGGCCCGTGAGCGCGGGATCGGCCCCGACTCGGCCGCGGCGGCCCACGTGCTGGACCGGCTCCTCGGCCCGGCCGACCGGACCCAGGTGCTGGCGCGGCTGGAATCCGGAGGCGACGCTCGAACCGGGCGCTACCGGCAGCTCCTCGCGACCGTCAACGGCGAACCGGCCCCCTCCTCGCGCCTGGACGACTTCGCCTGGCTGGCAGCGGCGCTCCGAGCTCATCCCTGACCGCGCGGTGCGGGCCGGCGGGGGTCGGCGCGCGACGATACAGGAGCCCGTCGCTCTGCTGTGCTCGGGCGGAGCGACGGTGGCGGCGTGGGTGTTGATCCAGACGATGCCCGTGTCCAGAGCCCGGGCGGCGCTTCCAGCTCATTCAGGGCATGCTCGCCGACAGTGCCCAGCTTCAGGCCGCACCCCCGCGGGCGAGCAGGTACCAGCCGGAGCGGGTGAACCCGGTCACCCGGTAGCCGCGGCCGAGCGCGTCCCCGAGCCCGCGTTCCAGCGCCGCCCGCCACCGCCCGGCCGCCGCCGGGTCCGCCGCGCGCATCGACTCGACGTCCGCCGGGGTCGCGCAGAGCAGCAGCGGCGCGTCACCGGCTTCCCGTATCGTCCCGGCCTCGTCGACCACCACCACACCATCGTGGTCCGACAACGGCGGGGGAGCGGCCGCATCCGTCGGCCAGGTGACGTAGAGCCGGTCGGAGGGTCCGCCGTCGTTGATGCCGTCGGTCATCGGCCCGTAGAAGTCGGGCAGGTAGGCGTCGACGCGGGCGCCCAGCCGGGCCAGGTTGAAGAAGGCGTTGCGCCGCACCAGAGGGTCGAACGTCCACGACACGGCGGCCAGCCCCTGCTCGGCGGCCCACGCCCGCTGGTGCTCCTTCAGCGCCCTGCCGACGCCACGCCCGCGTGCGCCCGCAGCCACGCCCGCGACGTGCGAGTGCAGGCTGCGGTCCGCCGCGCGGAACCCCGCGGCCACCCCGACGAGCTCCTCGCCGATGAAGGCACCGCCCACATACCCGCCGGTGTGGGCGAACGCGCACAGCAGATCCAGCGGGATCGGCGGGTCGTCGCCGCGTCTCGTTCCCCAGACCCCACGCAGAAGTCGGTCGGCGCACTGCAGTGCCCGCGTGCCATGGAGGGAACGGATCGTGACCCCGGCCGGGGCGGAGATGAGGAGTTCGGCCATGAGCTTCAGCATCGCGGCACGCGCCGTCCTGCGCGTTGGCGTCCACGCCGAACTTCACCCCCTCCCTTTTGTGGCGCCGTTCAGCCGCGCAGGCTCGTCCTCCCACCTCTCAACGCGGTGTCGGAGGGCTCCGCTCCACCTTGGCGGGAACGCGCAGCCCGAGCGCACCGTCCTGCTCGGGCGGGACGGCCGATCTCCAGGAGATCGGCCCCGGGGCTGTTCAGGCCGATGTCCAGTGCACAGCACCGGCATTGCAAGCGGTCGTCAACCGGCGTCCCGCACGGTGGTAGCCCGAGACAGCCGCCGACGGGGGGACGATGGTGACGTACACGCGGCAATCCGCCTCGGCGGCCGTGCGCGAAGCCGGCCGCCCACCGGAACCGAGCGCGGGACGAGACCCGCGGGTGAGCCAGGTCGAGCGATGGTTCGTGCGCCAGGGGCTGCCCACGCTCCGCCTCGATGACGGCCGGCGCGACACACTCGCCCGGATGGCACCCGTGCTGGCCTTCGTGGGCGTGACGGGCCTGTTGGAAAGGCCGCTGCAGAACATGGTGATCGTCCTGTACTGCGTCGCCGCCGCTGGAGCGTTCGCGCTGCGTTACTGGATCGGCGTCACGCGTCGCTCCGTCGCCGTGCGCTGGACGAGGTTCGCGTCCGTCTGCCTCTACTGGGCGAGCGCGATCGGGATGGTCGAGTTCTCCGGGCCGGAGGTGACGGTAAGCGCCGTCGGCAGCGTAGTGATTTTGGGGACGTTCTTCCCTGTGGCCTACCTTGCCACCGCCTACGGGCTCGTGCCGCTGGCCGGGCGCGCCCTCCTGCACGTCGTCCGCGACGTCAGGGACAGCGTGCAGTTGCAGGCGCGCAGCCTGCCCCTGTTGCTGTTCCTCACGCTGTTCTTCTTCTTCACCGGCGAGTTGTGGCAGCTGGCCGACAGGTTGTCGTGGTGGCGGGAGAGCGTGGTGATCGGGATCTTCGCGACCGTGACCGTCTGCGCCTCCGCCGCCCGGCTGCGCGAGGAGATCCAGCAGATCGAGCAGCGCCTGTCCATCCCGGAGATGCTCTCCGCCTGTCGCGGGACGCCTCTCGAAGGGGCGTTGGACGAATGCGCCGCCGCGGTCCCGCTGACCCGCAGACAGAGCTTCAACCTGCTGCTCCTGCTGGCCGGCAGGCAGCTCACCCAGGCGGCCGTGGTGGGCGTCGGCATGTTCCTGTTCTTCGTCTCGATCGGGCTGGTGCTCATCGACCCGGCGACGATGCAGCAGTGGATCGGATCGCCGCCGAACCCGTCCAATCTGATCCCCGTGCTCCCGGTCGCGCTGTTGCGGGTGTCGCTGCTGCTCGCCGGGTTCGCGAGCATGTACTTCGCGATCTCCACCATGACCGATCCGCACTACCGCAAGGAGTTCTTCCCGCCGGTGATCCGCGAGCTCGAGCGCGCGCTCGCCGTACGCGCGGCCTACCTGACGCTCATGGGTCGAGGCGGTAGAAGCGCCACAGGTCATGCTCGACAGGCAGGATCGTGACGTTGCTGAAGCCGGCTTCGTGGGCGTAGCGGCGGACCGTCTCCGGGCGGATCACCGTCCCGGTGGCGGCCGACTCGGGGTCGACCATGGAGGCGGCCAGGCAGTGCAGGGCGCTCCAGCCATACTGGAAGCGCTCGACGTCGTCGCCGGGCGCGGTGAAGGTCTCGGCGACCTTTTCGTCGCCCACCAGCACCGTTCCGCCGGGAGCGAGCATGCCCCTGACCGCCCGCAGCACCTCGACCGGCCTGGACATGTCGTGCAGCGTCTCGAAGAGCGTCACCAGGTCGTAGCGCCCGCTCAGGCCGGGGTCGGCCGCGTCACGGCAGGCGAAGGTGACCCGCTCGGCCAGCCCGGACCGCTCGGCCCTGCCGCGGGCCGTCTCGATCGACCCCTCGTCGAGGTCGATGCCGTCGACGCGGGCGTCAGGGTAGGCCTGGGCGAGCGCGAGGGTCGACCAGCCGGTCCCGCAGCCGAGGTCGGCGACGCGCGCGGGAGGGTCGGTACCGCGTAGCCTGGCCTCGATGTCGGGCAGCGCCGGGATCCACTCGGCGGCGAGCTGGTTGACGAACATCGGTCGGTTGCCGCGGGCGATCGCGTCGGCCACGCCGGGATAGGCCTCGTACGGCACGCCGCCCCCGCTGCGGAACGCCTCGACGACCTGCGGCAGCGCCTGGGCGAGGCTGACCACGAGCGGCGCGAACGGCGCCATGTAGTACAGGCTCTCCGGCTCGCACAGCACCTCGTCGGCCCCGGGCGGGAGCCGGTAACGGCGCCTGTCACCGTCGTCTTCCATCACGTCCAGGATGCCCGCGACGGCCTGCTGTTCCAGCCACTCGCGGGCGTACCGCTCGGCGATGCCCGCCTGGTCGGCGAGCTCCTGCGGGGACATCGACTCGGCTCCCGCGAGCGCGGTGTAGAGCCCGAGCCGGTCGCCCACGTAGATGTGCAGCATCTCCTGCATGGCGATGGTGTCGCGGAAGAGCCTGTCGGCGAGCGCGTCGCGCCGCTCGGTGTCTGCGTTTGCACTGGTCTCGGGCATGCCGTCCACTCCCCCCGTCCCGCCTCCCCCAAGGCGGGGCCGTACTTCACCCCACGATAGTTGCGGCACCACGACTCCTCTGCGCGGCCCGGCGATGCCCGGGTGACGATCCGTACAGGCGGGTGGTCGGCCCATGTTCCGTCGTGCCGACGGACGGGCTGATCAGCGCCTCGCACCCGCCGGAGATCTCCGAGGGCGAGGAGATCGAGGTGAGGAACGCCGCCGGCGGATCTGCCTCTCGTCGAAGGACTGCCCGCAGCTCACATGGGTCGACTTCGTGATCACGTTCTGCGGCGGGGACCCGGACCTGTTCATGCTCATGTCCGGCTACCGGACGGTCCTGGGACTGGAAAGGTCACTCTTCGGGGCACAAGCGGGTGCCGACCACCGCGAGCGCATGCCGTCGTCCGCGAAACGCGGATAACGGCTCTGCGGGGCCGCAACAAATGCGGACATACGCCAGCAAAGAGTGAGGTTGATCCGCTAGATATATGACCATGCAAAAATACGCGCCTCACTCATCCGAAACGGCGGCCGGAAGGTGGACGCGGGAATGCTGAGCAGGCGGAGATTCCTCCAGGCCGGTGCCGTGACGGTGCCGGCCATCACATGGGGCGCCACGGCGGCCCGCTCCGCACTCGCCGCGACGGTGGAGACCTCAGGGGTGGCGCCCACCGCGCTCGCCGGCTTCGACAGGGTGCTCAAGACCTTCATCGTCGAGCGCGGAATCTCCTGCGCCCAGCTCGCCATCTCCAAGAACGGCAAGCTCGTGCTCGCCAGGGGCTACCGGTACTCCGACGACGGCAGGGCCATCCCCGCGGTGACCCCGACCTCGCTGTTCCGCATCGCCAGCCTGAGCAAGCACATCACGGCCACGGCGATCATGAGGCTGGCGCAGGACGGCAAGCTCAACCTGTCGGCGTCGGTCGCCACCCTCCTGGGACTGCCGACCACCGCCGACGCCCGGCTGGCGAAGGTGTCGGTGTGGCGGCTGCTGCAGCACACCGGCGGCTGGGACCGCGACGTCTCCGGCGACTACCTCTACATGGACCACGCCATCTCCAAGGCGCTCGGCGTCCCGCTGCCGATCACCCAGGACCACATCATCAAGTACGCCGGCAGCCGCCCGCTCGACTTCGAACCCGGCACGAAGTACGCCTACAGCAACTACGGCTACATGCTGCTCGGGCGGATCGTCGGGAAGGTCTCGGGGATGAGCTACGAGTCCTATGTCAGGCAGCGCATCCTGGCGCCCGTGGGCATCACCCGCCTCAGGCTCGGCCGTACCCTCAGGTCGCAGGCGGCGCCCGGCGAGGTGATCTACGAGTCCGACGGCACCGCCGTGACCGTGACGGACGCGTCGGGCGCGGTGGTGCCGAGGCCGTACGGCGGCTTCAGCATGACCAACCGCGGGCCGGGCGGCGGATGGCTGGCCTCAGCGGTCGACCTGGTGCGGTTCGCGAAGGTGCTCGACGCGCCGGGAGCGGTGCTGAACGCGACGTCCATCAACAGGATGCTCGCCAAGCCGAACCCACTCCTCACCGACGGCGTCGCCTGGTACGGCGCCGGCTGGTGGGTGCGCCAGGTGCCTGGACACCTCAACACCTGGCACAACGGGTCGTTGCCCGGGACCTACACCTACCTGGCCAGGCTGCAGAACGGTTTCACCTACGCGGCTCTGTTCAACAGGGGCGAGGAGAGCGGGTCCCCCGACTTCGACGGGCTCAGCCCGCTGATCAACGCCGAGATCGGCAAGGTGACCACCTGGCCGACCACGGACCTCAGCTCGCGCTACTTCTAGCTCGGCCTCGCCTCGCCGGCTCAGCATGCGTCGCCTCGCGCGGGCTCACGTTCGTCGCCTCGTGTGCAGGGGCGTCCAGCTCCGTGATCGTCGGGTACGGCCGGGCAGGGGTTCCCCGCCCGGCCGTACCCTCCACGCCGTCACACCGCGGGCTGCCAGGAGGCCCGAACCAGGGCCCGTTCCGTCGCGGCGAGATGCGTCGCGGCGGCCAGCCACGCCCACGCGTATCGATCGGCGTCGGACTCGGCCAAGCGGCCGAACACGTCGCGAGACCTGCGGTCGGCCTCGGCGGTGAGCTCGGTGACCAGCTCCGCGGCGGCCATGAACCCGGCGCCGCGCAGGGCGGAGGCCTGGACGCGGGCGTCTCCGCTGCGCGCCGGTTCGGCCACCGCCCTGCGCCCGCCCGACACGGCCAGCTCGACCAGGCGACGCACCCGCCACAGCGGCGCGCCCGCCAGCGGGTCCACGTCGTCGCCCGCTTCCGCCTGCCACGGGAGGCACGCGTCCTCCGGGGGAAGGTGGGAGCCCTGCAGGCGGTCGTAGCCGAGGTCGGCCCTGCCCTGCCATTCGGGCGGAAGGCGCAGGGTCGCCTCCGCGCCCGGCACGGGCCCCACGGCGAGCGGCACCAGGGTGGCGGCCCTGTCGGGATCCACCCGGCCCACCACGCGCACCAGCAGGCCGGGGCGTGAGGCGAGCCGCCGCAGGTTGTCGAGGTGGGCCAGGGCGGGATGCAGGCCGGCGGGTACGAGCCGGATCAGCGGCCCGCCAGGCCGCGCCCGCGGTACCGGACCGCCGGCCGTCCGGCCCGCGCCGGACGGACCGCCCGGGACGGAGTCGTCGGCTGTGGTGACGGAGCCGGTCGTCACGCCCCCTGCGGCATCGGTCGTTTCGGCCGCGGGGGCGGGCAGGAGCTCGCGAGCGAGTACGGCGTCGCCGGCCGTTCCGACGATCACCAGGTCGCAGCCGACCGGTTCGCGGGCCACGTCCTGCTCGCGCCACGCGTCACCCGACAGTCGCGTCCCTGTGACGTCGGCCAGCGGGCGCGCGAACAGCGCGGCCAGCGGACCGGTGGTCCACGGCCTGCTCGGGAGCGGGGTGGCACGCACGCCCGCGCCCGCGCCCAGGCGGCCGTCGGGCGAGATCGTCGCACCGGTGATCAGCAGTCCCGCCCGCGCCAGTTGCGCGTGGTTCAGCATGGCCGAGCCGATGGCGACGGTCGCGGTGGCCGCACCACGGGCGCGCGCCGCCCCGCCCGGCTTGACGTCGGCCACAGAGAACCACCGGCCGTCCTCGGTGACCAGGTGGGTGACCACGCCGCCGTATCCGGTGGCGCTGATCAACGGCTCCCTGCAGACGCCGTGCACCCGCAGGCTCCCGCCCTGCTCGTAGTTCCTGCGAACGCTGCCGACCAGCGCCGGATCAGGGTCGGCCATGGCCAGCCTGCCCGCGGTGAGCAGGAGCTCGCGAAGGGCGGACACCAGGTCGGCGAGGCGGTGACTGTCGTGGCGTTCGCGAGCCGCTCTCAGGCCGCGCACGACGCGCAGCGCGGCGGCCTCCGCGTTGGGCAGCCCGGCCAGCCGGGCGGTGTGGGCGGCTCTGAGCAACTCCGCCTGGGGGACCGCTCCTGCCGCGGGCACCCCCGCCGAAAGCACCGCCGCCGCGGCGTCCCACAGCGCCGAGGCGGCCGCGACCTGCGCACGGGTGGGATCCGCCTGTTCGGGCGTGCCCGCGTGTCCGGCCGCGCCGGCGGAGGAGGCGGGATGGGGACCTGATCCGGAGCCGGTGTGGGATGCGGGAGCGGGGACCGCGCCCCCCTGGGCATCGGTGCCGGCCCCGGTGACGGTGCTCGTCACCGGGTCGGTGACAGCCGTGGTGACGGCGCCAGTCGCGGTGCCGGCATCCACCACCGTGTCGGCGGGTGCGGGGGTGTCGGCGTCCGGTACCGGGCAGGCGCTCAGTACCGCCGCGCGATGCAGGCAGCGGGGTGCCAGCAGGCAACTGCACCGCGCCTGCCCCTCTTCCGCGATCACACCCGACGACCCCGGTGAGAGGGTGACCACCGCGTCCTCGCCGCAGGTGATGGTGATGCCCTCGCCGTCGGTGACGGCGGGCACGGCGGCGTACTGCTCGACCGCCGCGTCCAGCTTCTTCCGCAGCCTGGAGGTCAGGCTCTCGACGGCCGCGGCCACCACGGGCGGCGCGGCGGGCGGGAGTGCTCCCGCTGACGGATCGGTTGACATCGGGGCGTTCACCGGGCTTCTCCGCGGAGGCGGTCGCCCACCCATCGGGCGAGGGCGAGCGGGCTGAGGGCGGCGACGGGCATCCCGGCCGCGACGAGCTGCTGGGCGACGGGTATCGAATAGCGGGGGACACCGCTGTCGTCGAGCGCCGCACACCCCAGCAGGTGGACGCCCGAGCCCGCCAGGGAGCGGACCTCGGCGAGCAGGCCGCCGATCGGGTACCCCTCCTCGAAGTCGCTGACGACCACGACGAGCGTGCGGCTCGGCACGGTGACCAGGGACCTGGCGTGGGCGAGCCCGGCGGCGATGTGCGTTCCGCCGCCGACTTGCACCTCCAGCAGCAGGGAGAGCGGGTCGGCGACCCTGCCCGTCAGGTCGATCACCTGCGTGGAGAACGACAGGAAGTGGGTGGAGAGCGCCGGCACGCCCGCCAGGACCGCGGCGGTCAGCGCCGACCAGATGACCGACGCCTCCATCGAGCCGGACACGTCGACCACCAGGATCAGCCGCCAGTCGGCCTCCTTGCGGGCTCTGGTGCTGAACACGGGCCGTTCGGGGACCACCATCAAGCTGCCGTCGTCCATGCGGCGCGTGTGCGACAGGTTGGCCCGCAGGGTGCGGGGGAGGTCGAGCCGTCCGCCAGGACGGCGGGTCGGGCGCGGCGTGGCCAGCCCGCTCAAGGCGGGCCGCAGCCTGGTGGCGAGCTCGCGGGTGAGCTCGGCGACCAGGTGGCGGACGAGTGGCCTGAGCTTGGCCAGCCGCTGCTCGGGCAGGCCGCCCGCCAGCGTCAGCACGGAGGTCAGCAGCTCGACGGACGGCCGCACCGCGGCGGGGTCGAGGACGTCCAGCACGTCGGTTCGCCCGGCCTCGGCGGCTCTGGCCAGTACCTCCTCACGGACGTCCGTGCCGAACAGCGCCTCGAGCTCTTCGGCCCACTCGCGAGCGGTGGGGAACGAGTCGCACCTCCCGCCGGAGTTCCCTCCTTCGTCCTGGCCGGGCCCGAAGTCGTTCGCGCCTTCGCCGCGACCGGCGCCGTACAGCTCGTCCAACGCGCGCGCGTAGGAGCGCGCGCCCGCGGGGAGCCGGTCGGACTCCCTGCCGAGCAACAGCCGCCACCGGTCGGCCGGCCTGAACCTCCGCGCGACGACGAGCCCCGGAGCGGCCATGCCATCCGGTACGGCCGGGCGGCCCTCAGGGAGCGCGTCACCCGGAGGTGCCTGCGGGGCGTCGGCCGGCTGATCCGGATTCTCGGATGGCCGGCTTCCCGCGTCGAGCGATGCGTCGGCCGGCTGATCCGGATTCTCCGGTGGGCGGCTCCTCGTGTCGAGGGATGCGTCGGCCGCGCGATCGCGCGTCTCGGGAGAGGCGCCCGGCTCGTCGGAGAATCCCTCGCCGAGAGGGAGCCGGAGCGCCCGCAGGGCGGCCAGGCCCGCCGCGTCGGCCGCGGCCCACATCGCGAGCAGCGCGGGCGGGGCGTCCAGCGCCACGTCGAGCCGGTCGCCGAGCCGTTCCGACACCGCGTTCAGCAGCCTGGCGCGTCCGGCAGGGGCCAGGGTGTCGAACCCGCCCCGCAACGCCGGCAGCCGGTCGAGGAACTCCTTGTCGGCCAGCGCGTCGACCCGGTCCATGAGCGGGCCGAGCGCCGCGGGAGCCGACTGGAGCAGGGGCGCCGCCGCCGCGAGCACGCCGCTCAGCAGCCGGCTCAGGCGGCGGCGCCCGTCCGCGTCGGTGGCGGTGTCGACCCATCCGGCAGCCCTTGCTCCGAGCACGTCGGGGCCGTCGAGGTCGAGCAGTACCCGAGCGGCCAGCGCCGCCCCCTGGATGAGCGGCGATCCGGAGCGCGCGAGAGCGGCCAGCGTGTCGTCCATCCGCAGCCCGAGGCGTTCCTCCCCGGCCCTGCCTGCCAGGGCGACCAGCGCGGCCGCGTCCTCCGGCTGGTCGCTTCCCGCCAGGCCGGGCAGCGCGCGGACCGCGGCGTCGAGCAGTGTGCCCGCCAGCTCCGCCGCGTGCTCGCGCCCCTCGGGCGTGGTGCCGGGCAGGTGCTCGCGGCGCAGCGCTTCGAGCAGGTCGAGCGCGTCGAGCAGTTCGGCGAGCGTGGCGGCGGCGGGCAGCGCGTCGGCGGCGTCGGAGAGACGGTCGGCCACCAGTTCGGGCAGGTCGCAGCGGGCCGCGGCGCGCAGGCCGTCCAGGATCAGCGCGCAGGTGGGTCCTGCCTCGGCGGACTCGCGGCGGAAGTTCTCGCGCAGCGTGCCCGCGGCGGCCTGGGCGAGGGTCACCCCGCGGACGCCCGCCAGGTCGAGCAGCGCGGGGACCGCAGGAGTCCAGGCCAGGCGCCATCTGGTGGAGAGCGCGGTGCCGTCACCTGTTCCCGCCACCTCGACGGGTTCGCCGTATCCAACGCCGCAGACCACCAGGCGGCGCAGCGCCACCTCCCTGCGGGCGTCCAGGTCGGAGCGGAGCGGGTCGAGCCGTACCTCCCGGGGCTCGGGGTTGTCGGGGCACGGGAGCCGCAGGGCGGCGAGCTCGGCCTCGACGGCGGGACCGAGCCCGGACCGGGGAGTGCCGGGGGCGGTCCTGCCTCGCTCCGCGCCGACGAGCACCTTGTCGAGAGCCTGGGCCAGCGCGCGGCCCCTGCCGAGGGGTTCGCCCTGGCCGAGTACGGTCGTCACCGCTTCGAGCAGCTCGCCCCTGCCGGGGGCGGGCAGCCCGCGCAGCCGCGCGAGGTCGCAGGCCAGGCGGAGAGTCTCCACGGCCTCGCCGGTGCCCGCGGTGTGCCCGGCGGCGCGCAGCTCCCTGCACACGTCGGTGATCGCGCGGGCGGCGCCGTCCCTGACCAGGTCGGGGTCGCCGCCCGCCGCGAACACCGCCTGCTGCCAGCGGGGGTCGCGGATGCCGGCGGGGTAGCCGGACCGCGAGTCGAGCAGGTCGAAGGCGTAGGGCACGAGCGAGGTGACAGACGCAGGAGTGCCGGGCACCGCAGGATCGGGCGGCGGATCGGAGGAGACCAGCGCCGGAGCGTGGAAGGCGCCGACCACGGCCGCGACGCGCCGCCCACCGGCCGCCGCGCCGGCGAGGACACGGCGCATGTGCGCCTCCCGCGCCAGGTCCCTGGCCGGCACGCCGCCTGCCGCCTCGGCGTCGCGGCGCAGCGCCCAGCCGACGCCGAGGGCGGCACGCCGCACCGCTTCGGGCGGGCAGCCGGGCGCGAGGACCTCCACCGCCCTGTCCCACATGTCGTCACCCTCGCGGCCCGTGCCGGAGGCGGACAGCCCGCGGGCGTACGGCGCGCCGCCCGAGCCGCCGGCGGACGCGTCGGGCGCGTGCCAGCCGGGGTCCGACAGCGGGAGGTCGCAGCAGATCACCTCGGCGCCGCGCTTCCACGCCCACCGGACGGCCACCAGCTCGGGAGAGAAGTCGGCGAACGGGTAGAACCCGAGCCGCCCTTCCGCCCCCGACCCCGCGAGGGCCACCGGCGCGATGGTCGCGGGATCGGCCAGGTACTCCAGCCACGGCTGGAAGTCCGAGGGCAGCTCGACACAGACCACCTCGACGTCGGCCGCGTCGAGCAGCGCGGGCAGCGCCACCGCCAGCGCGGGGCTGTGGTGGCGCACCCCCAGCAGGTACGGCACGCCGGACGCCGCCAGCGCGGCGACGGCCCGCCGGGGATCGGCTGCCCGGTCGTCGTGAACCAGTGCGGTCAACGGAGGCTCTCCCGCAGGTCCCAGAGCCTGCGCCACATGGCCGAGCCGTCCTCGGCCCTGCGCCGCACCGGCCCGTCCCAGTAGCCGAGCAGCCGCCCGTGGTCGGCGGGGTCGTCCTTGCGGACCACGCCGAGCAGGTGGCCGGGCACCAGGTCGAGGACGTCGCCGCTCGGCAGGTAGGCGGCGGCGACGCCCAGCGAGGCGGCGACCTGCACGGCCTCGGCGGTGGACATCACCGTGCCGGGCCGTTCGACGTCCCAGCCCTCGTCCGAGCGGCCGGTGCGCAGGTCGCGGAAGACCGTGACCAGCGCCTCGAGCACGGCGTCGTCCACGGCGAACGCGGCGCCCGCCCGCTGGACGACCGCGGTGGCCTGCCGGCGGACGAGGGTGGTCTCGGCGCCGGCGTCGGAGATGGGGTCGACGGTCTCGAAGTTGAAACGCCGCTTCAGCGCGGCCGACATCTCCGAGACGCCGCGGTCGCGAAGGTTGGCCGTGGCGATCACGGTGAAGCCCGGCGCGGCGGCCACCTGCGCGTCGGCGGTGCCGGCGAGCTCGGGCACGCTGACCCGCCGGTCGGACAGGATCGACACGAGCGCGTCCTGCACCTCGGGCAGGCAGCGGGTGATCTCCTCGATCCTGGCGACGCGTCCCGACCGCATGGCGGTCAGCACGGGGGAGTCGACGAGCGCGCCGCGGCTGGGGCCCTGCGCGAGCAGCAGCGCGTAGTTCCAGCCGTAGCGGAAGGCGTCCTCGGTCGTGCCCGCGGTGCCCTGCACGGTGAGCGCGCTGGTGCCGCACACCGCGGCGGCCAGCAGCTCCGACAGCATGGACTTGGCGGTGCCGGGCTCGCCGACCAGCAGCAGTCCGCGTTCGCCCGCGAGGGTCACCACACACCGTTCGACGAGCGCCCGTTCGCCGATGAACTTGGCGGCGATCTTCATGCGGGCCGGGGTGCCGTCGTCGGGACGGCGGTTCTTCGGCACCTCCAGCGTGTCGTCACCGCTGCCGCAGATGAACGTCACGACCGCGCGCGGCGTCAGGGCCCAGCCGGGCGGGCGGGGGCCGTCGTCGTGGGCGGCGAGGAAGGAGAGCTCGGCGGCGTGCCGCTCCTCGGCGGGCAGCACCTGCCGGGGAGCGGTCGCCTGGTCTTCTGTCAGGGTCATGGAAGGGAAGTCCTCGAGGTCGTGGATTGGGGTAGGTGACCGGGCTCAGCGGCGCTTGCCGCGCCTGACCTGGAGCTCGGCGAACCGGGGGGCGTCGCCGTCCTTCACGCGCCGCCAGGCCCTGCCGTACAGGCCGGCGGCGGGCTCGGCGGGAACGAGCGGGCCGTTCCGGTTCTCGGACACGTCGAACAGGGGCGTCTTCCACTGTTCCAGCGGAAGGCGCGGCGACCTGAGCTCGCGCCAGCCGCCGGGCAGGAACAGCGAGCGCCCTGCCCGGTTCCTGGTGGCCTCGACGACGAGGTCCGTGGCGGCCAGCTCGGCGCGGGCCGACCTGAGCCTGGCGGGCTTCCAGCCGGTCCATCGGGCGACGTGGCGATCGGTGGGATCGGGCATGGCCAGCAGCATCAGGTACAGGGCCGCGGCGTCCTCGCCGAGGCCGTGCTCCTTCGCCACCTCGACCACCAGGTCGGGCACCGACCTGGTGGGGTCCTGCGGCCACCATGTGCCGTCGGCGTCACGCTCTCCCGCCACGGGGTCGCCGGGGTCGGCGAGGAGCGCCTCGAACCGCGGGTCGCGGGCGGTGCGCAGCGCGATGTCGACGGGGAACGGCTCCTCGGTGGCGAGGAGGGCGCGCAGGTAGGGATCCTCGCCCGCCGCGTCGAGCAGGGCGACGCGGATGCCGGGCGCGGGCCGGTCGTCGTAGGTCGGCATGACGAGCGCGCCGTACCTCTCGTAGCCCTCGGTGACCTCGGTCGGCGCGCCTGCGGCCTTCCTGAACGCGGGCAGGTCGACGTACCGGTCGAGGTCGAGCATCAGGCCAGGGGCGGCCAGCCGCGCGCGGACCGCCGCCAGTGTCTCGGGCAGCTTCGCGCGGATCGGGTCGCCCGCGGGGAGCCGGTGCGCCAGCCAGCCCGCCGTGTCGACGGCCACGACGAGGGCGTCGCCGGTGAACCCCGCGCTCGCCCCTTCGGTGGCCGCGACGCGGTCGCCGCTGACCGTCCACACCAGGTCGCGGGTCAGCTCGGGCGCGGCGGCCGGGTCGAGGAGCATGCCGAGCGCCCGGGCGCTGTCCCATTCGGTCTTCAGCGCGCGGCCGGCCTCGGCGGCGAGCCATTCGGGGATCGGCCTGCGCCGCCCCACCGCCTCGATCCAGATCCGGGCCGCGCGGGCGACGTCGGGGCCGTCCGTCCAGAGCCTCGCCGGGTCGTCCGGCAGGAGAGCCGCGACGACCGCCCTGCGGACGGTGACGCTCACCTCGCGCAGCTCGTCCTTGGCGATGGCGGCGTCACCGACCTTCACCCCGAGCGCGGCGCGCGTCTCCTTCGGCAGGAAGCTCCGCTCATGGCTGTCCACGTACGGCATGCCGGACACGACCAGCCTGGCCAGCGTCGGCGAGACGCCGGTGAGCAGCGCGAACTCCTCCGCCGCCGCCGGCCGCCACGGCGCGGGGCCCCGCGCGTCCAGCTCGGCGAGGAACGCCTCGAGCCAGCCCGCCTGCCCGGTTCCGCCGACAGGGGAGGATGACTTGACGGTGTAGGGGGCGGGGACCTCGAACCGGCCCGCGGGGTCGTGGAACAGCGCCGTCCACTCACCCCCCGCGTCGTCGACCGTCCAGCGTACGAAGGCGAGCAGCGCGCCGCCGGCCAGCGGGAGCAGGCCGAGCCAGGTGCCGGCGCGCAGGCCGCCCTCTGCCGTGCGCACGTGGTGGTTGTCGAGGCGCAGCGACATCCGGCGCCACCGGTCCTGACCGGCCGTGACGGGCAGGCCGAGGCCGTGCAGGTCGCCGAGCAGGCCGCGCAGTACCGTGCGGTGATCCTCCTCGGTCGTCGCCGCCGCGGCCTTGACCGCCGCCGCGGCGGGGTGGTCGAGCAGCGCGTCCCAGTGCAGCGCTGAGTCGGGCAGGCCGGGCAGGTCGAGGTGGGTGCGGCCGGCGGGCGCGGCGGGCGCGCCCTCCGCCACCGCGGCGCCGATCGCGTGCATGTGCCGGTGGGCGCCGTCGGTGTCCTGGCGGTGCCAGTAGTAGGGAACGAAGCTGCCGAGGCCGTTGAGCGCGGCGTCGATCAGCTCGTCCGTGGGCCCCACAGGTGCTGTCTCCCTGTGGCCGCCTTCGAGCACCTCGGTGAGCCTGGTCACGACGTCGCGCAGCGCGGTGCGCTGGGCGGCGGCGAAGCGCACGACCCCGGCGATGCCGGCCACGAGCGCGTCGTCGCTCACCTGCGGCAGCACCGCACGGATCCGCGCGGGCAGGTCGTTCTCCTTCGCCTCGCCCGCGTCGAGCAGGGCGGACGCGGTGTCCCTGCCGACGCGGCGCAGCGCGGCGGAGCCGTCCGCGTCTCTCGGCCTCAGGCAGTGCCAGTAGCGCACCGGCGGCAGGATGAGCGTGCCCGCCGCGAACGCGCCGGGAGCGGCGTCGGTCCTGGCGGTGGCCGTGACGACACCGTCGGCGTCGACCAGGGCGACCTGGTAGCTCCCCGGCCGCACGACGGCTGTGTGCCGCTCGTCCGACGGGAACGTCAGCGCGCGCACCGGAGGCCCGCCGTCGGGTCCGACGGTGACGGTCCGACCGGACAGGTCCTCGCCGCGCATCGATCCGTCGGGCAGCCGCACCACCCGCCAGCCATATACGCCGTCCACGGGGACGGCGGCCGGGGTGACCTCGTCCGAAGGGGCGGGCAGCACCCAGCCCGCGTGGAAGGCGCTGCCGGCCGGCGCGGAGCGCAGCGCGTCGGCGAGGAAGCCCGGCCTGGCCTTCCTGCCGCGGCGTCCGCCGACGGGGTCGAACTCGTGCCAGTCGGCTCCGCCCCGGTCGTCCTCCTCCCACGTCCACACCCAGAACGAGGTGCCGTCGCTGATCACCGATCGCTCGTCGGGCATGGCCGTGTCGCCCTTGTGCAGCAGCGTGTGGCCGGTCGTCCGCCCGCCCCCGGGAACCGGCAGGGTGACGGGGTCGTCGCCGCGGTACCAGTCCATGCGGGTGCCGCGGGGGCCGCTGCCGCCTTCCATCGGGCGCGGACGGTCGGGGGCGTTGTGCCAGTATCCGCGCAGCCCGCCGTCCAGCGCGCGGGACTGCCAGTAGACGAGCAGCTCGCCGTCCACGTGGTGGAAGCCGAGGTCGCTCCAGGTGTCGTCGGCAGGCACGCGGAGGTCGTGGGTGAGCACGGCGCCCTCGGCGCCGAGCACGCGGACCTGCGCCGAACCCCCGACGACGAGGTACGGCCAGGCGTCGGCGACCACCAGGTCGTCGATGTCCTTCTTCGGCACGAGGGCCGCGGCCGCCTCGTCCCACGCCGGCCAGCCCAGCTCGTCGAAGAGCCCGGCGCGCAGGGTCCTGGCGAGCACCTCGGCGACGTCGGCGCCGGCGGCCGCGCGCACCTCCTCCTCCGCCAGGGCCAGCGCCTCGCCGGGCAGCCAGGCCAGCTGCCGCATGGCGCCCGGCAGGTCGGGCAGCCCCGCGGCCGACGACCGCGCGGCCACCTTCCGCACCCACTCGGCCAGCAGGGGCCGCCCGCCGGGGGATCCGGCCAGGAGCCGGACGGCCCGCCTGCCGTCCTCGTCGTCGCAGAACCTGTCGGCGGCGTAATGGAAGGCCCGGTGATAGCGGGCGTCGGCGGCCAGGGCGAGCAGGTCGCGCTGGCCTTCGCCGCGTGCCCACTCCTCCAGCCGCAGTGAGCCCGACGCCGCCGAGTCGGCCACGGGGATGTCGAGAGCGAGCAGGAGATCCAGCAGGTCGACGTCGTACTCGACGGTCAGCGCCCCTCCGGAGGCGGCGAGCTCGGACCGCACGACGTCGGCCACTCGCTCCACCAGCGCGTACAGGGCGGGCAGGCGGGGCGGGACGCCCCAGGCCTCGTCGCGGGCCTTCAGGAAACGCTCGAGCCAGCCCGCGGTACCGTCGCCCGGCCGCTCCTGCTCGGGCACCTCGCCGCCGGCCAGGCCCACGGTCGCGCCCGACCCTTCGAGGATGTCCAGCCAGAGACCGGGCAGGTCGTGATCCCCGGCCTGCGGCATGACGTTCAGCAGCTTCCCGCGCGTCTCGGGATCGCGCAGGGCCAGCGCCGTGATCGCCGGACGGTGCGCCTTCCACCAGCCGGTCGGGGCCAGCAGGGTGGCAGACAGGCCGAGCAGCCGGGCCAGGAACGCCTGCTCCTCGGCGTCGGCGTCGGCGCCCGCGGCCTTGGCCAGCCTGCGCAGATCCGTCGCCATCTGCGTCGACGGCGGGAGCCCTCCCGCGGTGCGCCGCACGCACAGCCGCGCGAACCTGCGCAGCGCCTCGTCCGCCGGCAACCGGGCAGCCAGCTCCCTCGCGTAGCCGGACAGCACCTTGACCGGTAGCGCTCCCGCCAGCGCGAACTCGAGGAACACCGCGTCGAGCCGGTCCTCGTCGACCGCCAGGCCGTGCTGCGCCTCCGCCTTGCGCGCGTGGCCGAACAGCTGCGCGGCGTAGGTGGCGTTCTCGACCTCGAGGAACACCCGGCCGGCCTGCTCGTAGAACGTGGGCAGGAAGTGCGGGACCGACGCGGCCAGCCTGCCGGCGAGCTCCTGGTAGGCGTCCAGCGCGGCCTTGGGCTTGGACTTGGCCTGCCGCGCCGTGCGCTCCAGCTCCGGCACGACGGCGAGCGCGTGGTGACCGTCCTCAGGATGGTGCACCAGCACCCACTCGGGGAAGCCGAGAGACCGGCGCGAGCCGAGGCCGACGACCTCCGGCTCCCTGTCGGGCGACAGGCCGAGGAAACTCGCCGCCAGGTCCTCGGCCGCGCCGAGCTCGGCGGCGACCAGGCGGACCACCACCCGGCCGTCTAGGCCCGGATGGCGGTAGGTCCTGGCGGTCAGCGGCACCGCCCGCTCGCCGGCCCCCTCGGTGCCCGGAGGCAGCACCGCGCCCGCCCTCAGCAGCTCCTCCGCCGGCGACATCCGCATGCTCACGCGTCCTTCCCCTCGTCGACCCGCCGTCCGGCGTAGAGCGCCGCCGCCATCCGCATCCCCTCCGACCAGGCCACAGGGCCCACCTCGCGAAGCGGGAGCGACCTGCCCTCCTGGTCGTTCCAGCTGAGGCCGCCCGTCGTCACCTCGTCGTCCCAGTACGGCTCGCCGATCCACACACTGGCCTCGGTGATGCGCTCCGCGTCGCGGACCCTGCAGGTGGCGTAGCCGCCGGACACCCGGTAGCCGAGCGAGGTGGCGCGCGCGGCCAGCCCGAACCTGGAGTCGTACCTGCCTCCGGCGAACTCCTTCACCTCGGTCGCCTTCTCGGCGAGCTCCGCCGGCTTGTGCCAGGTGGCGCGGTGGATCTGCTCGACCTTCTGGACGAGGCCCAGTTCGGCGGCGAACTCGCGCAGGTCGTCGAGATCGGGCAGCAGCACCGGGTGCGGCAGCGTCACCGTCGTGGGCGACAGCCGTACGGTCTCGCCGTCGAGGTTGACCACCCGCAGCTCACCGGCATCGGTGGCGTCGCGCAGGAACCCCACCTCGTCGGGGTCGTCGCCGACCACGGCCATGTCCCGCAGCGCCGACTGCCAGGCCTCATCCGGCCACACGCGGGCCAGCAGGCCGGTCGGGACGGGCAGGGCCGAGACCATCCAGAGGTCGACCTGGGCCACGCACGCGGCGGCGTGCCGGTCGAGCCACTCGGCGAGGCGGCGCAGCCGGTCGACCTCCGGATGCTCCTTTAACGCCTTCGGCAGCGATTTCAGCTGCCGTCCCGCCGCCCTGCCGGACGTGGCCCTCGCCGCGACCCTGCCCTCTATGAGGGCGACTTCGTACCCGTCGCCCGCCGCCAGCCAACCCAACGCTGCCCCGCCTTTCGCCGTCGTCGAACACACGGGAACGTCAGCTCCCGCCCGCTGTGATGCGCGGAACGCTAGCGGCGCCGACCGACAAAAGCACCCGAGTCCGACACTTCGGGGTAAGGGGGCGGCCGAAGAGATCGCGTACCGGCGCGGCTGCCGCCCCGCGACCCGCCGGGGTCAGCCGACGGCAGGACCGACAGGGAAGGAGTGGTGCTCATGGACGACCACCCAGCGGCCGTCGTCCTTGCGGAGGCCGAGCGTCAGCCGCAGGCGATTGTCGGGGTTGGCGGCGAACTCCTCCCGGGTGCCGCACCGCAGCAGCGCGTGGGCGAAGGCGACGTCCTCACCGGCGGTGACCTCCAGCGACTCGATCTCGAACGAGGCGCCGTTCGCCTGCCACTGGAAGAAGGGCGGCCACGTGTCACGGTAGGCGTCGAGGCCGCGCACGCCCTCGTAGGGCGGCGGAACGTCGAACATCACGATGTCCTCCGCGTGATCAGCGAGAACCCCCTTCAGGTCACCGCCGTGGACCGCTTCGGCCCAGAGCTCGATCAGTGCGCGGATCCGCTCGTCGTCGGTCTGCATGACTTTCCTTTCGGGTCGGTGCGTCCTTCAGGACTACAACCCGCGCGGATCCGCAGACTCATCGCGAGGCCGCCGAGGGCCGGAACCCGCTCGCGCCGCGGGCTCCGACCGTGCCTGGCGGCGAACCTAGGCGGACGGGAAGCTGGCGAAGTAGCCGGCCGCCATGTCGTCGTCGCCGTGCCCCTGCGACTCGGCTCGCCTGAACCGCTCGCCGGCGGCCTCGGCCAGGTCCACCGACACGCCCGCCCTCGCGGCCGCCTCGGCGATGAGCCGCGTGTCCTTCTCGGCGTTGCGCACGGTGAAGCTGGGCGTGTAGTCCCCGCCGACGATGGCCTTCATCTTCGCCTGCAGGTAAGGGCTGTCCATCGGCCCGCCGGTGATGACCTCGCCGAACAGCGCGGGGTCCACCCCGAGCCCCTTGGCCAGCGCGAGAGCCTCGGCCAGCACGGAGGTCAGCGCGATCCCGAAGCCGACCGTCGTGAGCTTGAGCCGGGTGGCCGCCCCCGGCTCGCCGACCCACAGCGTCTTGCCGCCGACGGCGGAGAAGACAGGTTCGAGCCGCTCGTCGGCCGGCCCCGCCGCCAGGATGACCAGGGTCCCCGCTTCGGCGGGCTGCCTGGTGCCCTGCACCGGCGCGTCCACGAAGACGAGACCGTGGGCGCGGGCGAGTTCGCCGAGCCGTTCGAGGGCGGCCACGCCGACCGTGCTCATCTGCGCCCATACCTGACCGGAGCGCAGTCCGGGGGCGGCGGCGGACATGGCGTCATGGACCGCGTCGCCGTCGTTCAGCATCGTGATGACGACGTCGGCGCCGGTCACGGCCTCGGCAGGGTCGGCGGCGACGACGGCGCCGTCCGCCTGCAGCGGCAGCGCCTTGTCCTTGGTCCTGTTCCAGACCCTGACATCGAGGCCGGCCTTCAGCAGGTTGCGTGCCATGGCCGCGCCCATGATCCCCGTACCCAGCAGCGCGACGGTGGTCATAGCGAACTCCTATCGTGAATGAACAGTACAGATAGCGCCAGATCGACGACCGCCACGAGGCGCCGCCGGTCGGCGCCCGCCTTGCCCTGGACGCGCAGCCCCTGGATCGTCGTCATGACGAAGTCGGCCATCGCGGTCACGTCGGCGTCGGGCGGCAACTCGCCGCGCGCCCTGGCGCCGCGCAGCAGGGCGGTGAGGGCCATGGCATTGCGGTCGAGGGCCCCGCCGGCCACGCGGGCGGCCACGGGGTCGCCCGGCAGTCGTTCCGTCACCGTGTTGGTGATCAGGCAGCCGCGCCGCTCCGGGTCCGCGACCGTCGCGTCCACGAGGTGAAGCAGCACGTCACGGAGCACCTCGTGGACGGGGGCCGCGCTCTCCATCCGGGCGATCAGTTCGGCTGAGGACCGCTCGGCGTAGCGCGTGAGCGCGGCCTCGTAGAGCCCCTCCTTGCTGCCGAACGCGGCGTACAGCGAGCCGCGGCCGATCCCCGTCGCCTCGACCAGATCCTGGACCGAGGTCGCGGCGTAGCCCTTTCGCCAGAAGACGCCGACCGCCTCGTCGATGACCGCGTCGGTGTCGAACTCCCTCGTCCTTGCCACGCGAGGTACTCTAGTCCAGATCTGGAACAAACAGTCAAGATTCGAGGTCGGCCAGGGCCCTCCGCGCGTAGGCGCGCACGTCCGCGTCGGCGTCGGTCAGCACCGATCGCAGGGCGGCGCCGACCTCAGGGGAGGCCGCCCACGGTGTGAGCGCGAGCACGGACGCCTTGCGCACGTCGAGGTTGGCGTCCGACAGCGCCGCCACGAGCGGCTCCACGGCCGTCGACCGGTCCGCCGCGCCCAAGCAGCGGGCCGCGCCCACCCGCACCTGCCAGTCGGCGTCCTTCAGCCCGCGTACGGCCTCCGCCTCCAGCGGCTGCCCGACGGTGCCCGACGACTCCAGCGCGGCGGCCCTGACCAGCGGATCGCCGTCGGCGGCGAGCACCGCCAGCGCGCCCGACGGCTTGCCGAGCAGCACGTCGAGCCCGGTCGCCCGGACCACGGCGTCCGCGCTGGCCAGCCGTTCGGAAAGCGCGGCGCCCAGTTCGGGGGTGGCGGGCAGGACCTCGACGAGCTCCCTGAGACCGGTGGCGGCGGCCCGCCGCTCGGCCAGGCCGAGCAGCCGGTGCAGGCCGTGCGGGTACTTCTCGGCGGCCACCGTGGTGCCCACGCCAGGGCAGCGCTCGACCAGACCCTCGTCGCGCAGCAGGTCGAGCGCCTCGCGGACGGTGTTCCTCGAGACGCCGAACTCGCGTGCGAGCGCCGCCTCCAGCGGCAGCTGGCCGCGCGCGACCTGCCCGTGGACGATCTGCCTCCTCAGCAGGTCCGCGACCTGCCTCGCCCGATCCGCCCGGCGTCGTCGGACGTCCGGCACGGCCGCAACCCGGTCCATACCCGCCTCCCTGCTCGCCCTCCGTCGCGCATCAAGATCTGCCACCGCCGCCGGCCGTACGTCCGGCTGTGGCGGGCCGTCAGCCCGCGTGACGGCGACGTCACCACCCCGCGTGCGGTCCCGCGTCGCCGCCGGTCAGCAGCCCGTCGGCGCTAGTCGGGGAGCAGCGGTCGCATGAACGTCCGTTCGTACCGCACCACGCAGCCGCTCTCGTCCCTGATCCTGTCGGCGGCGATGAAGTCGGGATGCTTTCCGAACAGCCCGCGATACTGCTCATAGGCGGCGAGGCTGGGGAAGCTGAACAACGCGAGCGCCTTGTCGCTGGCGCCTTCGGCGGGAAGGAAGTACCCGTGATGTGATCCGCCGTGCCGGTTCACCAACGCGATCCAACGGCGCGCGAACTCCTCGAACGCGGCCAGCTTCGTGGGGTCGATCGTGTAGTCGACGACACAGGTGATCACTTCTGTTCCCTCGGTGGGTTGTCGGTCGGATGTGCGTACCTGTCAAGGCCTGGTGAACGGTGAGCTCTTGCCCGCCGTCGTGACCTTCCATGCGCAGGCCGATCCAGCCGCGGGCTTCCATCCGTGTCGGGCCGGGCACGTCCTGCGGCGGTCGGGGGAGACGATCGCTTGACCTGCACCCGAAGGGACAGGTTTAGCGTGGGGGAGAGAGGTGACGCGAAGGGAGATTCCGTTGCGCGCGAGTGAGGCCGCTGTCGCCGCCGGGGTGAGCGTGAAGGCCCTGAAGTACTACGAGGACCTCGGCCTCGTGCGGCCTGCGCGCCTTCCCAACGGCTATCGGGACTACAGCGGGCAGGACGTCAGGCTGGTGGCGGAGATCCGCAACCTGACCTCGCTCGGCCTGTCACCGAAGGAAACCCGGCCATTCCTCGACTGCCTGCGCGAGGGGCACGAGGTCGGTGACGACTGCCCGGAATCGCTGGCGGCGTACCACCGCAAGATCCAGCAGCTGGACGCGTTCATCGCACGCCTTTCGCGGACCCGCCGGCAGCTGACGCGGCAGATGCACGCGGCGGCAGGGCGGGGCTTCGGATCCCATCACCCTGACCAGGAGCCGCCTGACATGCTGCCCCAGCCCGACATCCTGCCCGACGACCTGCCCGCTCCCGTCGACGACGGGGCCGCCCGGCACCTGCCGGGGCTCACCTTGCCGAAGCTCGCGTTCCCCGCCACCGACGGCGGAGAGGTACGGCTCGACGACGTGTGCGACGGACGCTGGGTACTGTTCGTCTATCCGCTGACCGGCAAGCCGGGGGCCGACATCCCCAGGGCTGGGACGAGATCCCCGGCGCCCGCGGATGCAGTCAGGAAGCGTGCGGCTTCCGGGACCTTCTGGCCGCCCTGCGTGCGGAGGGCGCCGAGCGGGTCGTCGCGCTGTCGACGGACCGAGCCGAGTACCAGCGCGAGCTGGTCCGGCGCCTGCATCTGCCGTACCCCATGGTGTCCGACCCGACGTTCGCCCTCGGTCGCTCGCTTGACCTGCCGACGTTCGAGGCGAACGGCCTGACGTTGTACAAACGCCTCACCATGGTGGTGCGAGGCAACACGGTCGAGCACGTCTTCTATCCGATCTTCCCGCCGGACACGCACGCCGCCGAGGTGCTGGACTGGCTGCGCCGGAACCCGCTTTCCCACGCGTGAGCAGGTGACGCGGCGACGGGTCGTGGTCCGTCTCAGCCTCGCCGGGAGGCGCGCGGTCGCAGGACGTCGGCGATGTCGTCGGCGAGCCGGGAGGCGTCGGCGAGGTCGAGGGTCGACGTGGTGACGCGGATTCCCGGAGGGCAGGTCTTGCGGTAGGCGCCGCCGGGGCTGACGGCCCAGCCGCGGTGAGCCAGATCCACGGCCGCGTTGCCCTCCTGGTGGACGGGCACCCACACGTTCAGCCCTGTCGCTCCGTGGGCGGGCACGCCCCTGAAACGCAGCTCGGCGAGCAGCGCGTTGCGGCGCGCGTCGTAGAGCTCCCTGGCCTGCCGCAGCCCCGCCTGGACCGCCGGGTCGCGCAGCAGGTGGACGACGGTGCGCTGCAGGACGTGCGACACCCAGCCAGGGCCGAGCGCGTGCCGGCCGAACACCCTGGCGAACAGGTGCGGCTCGGCCGCGACGATGGCCAGCCGCAGGTCGGGCCCGAGTGACTTGGCCACGGACCGCGCGACCGCCCACCGCTGGACCCGTCCGGCCAGGCTGGCGCGCGGCGGTTCCATGAGCGACAGGTGCTGGTCCTCGATCACGACCAGGTCCGGCCGGTCGGCGAGCGTCTGGGCCAGCTCGGCCGCCCTCCTGCCGGACAGGCCGGAGCCGAACGGGTTCTGCCCGCTCGGGGTGTGGACCAGCGCGGACGCCCCCCGCTCCAGCGCGGCCCGTACGGCCTCGGGCCGGAGACCCTCGTCGTCGACGGCGGCAGGGACGGCCTGCAGCCCGGCCGCGCGGATCAGGTCGAACAGGTCCGGGTAGCCGGGGTCCTCGACGATCACCCGGTCGCCCGGGCGGCAGCAGGCCAGCAACGCGCGTTCGACGAGGTCGAGCGCGCCGCTGGTGACCCCGACGTGATCGGCGGACAACCCCTTCACCAGCTCGTGCAACTGGGGCAGGACCAGGGAACGCAGCTCGGGGTCGATTGTGGGCTGGCCGTACAGCCGGGGGGTGTGGCTCTCCTCGGCGGCCGCGAGGAGGGCCGGTCGTAGGCTCGGCAGCAGCGCGCGGTCGGGCCCGCCGTGACTGAGGTCGATGCCAGGCGGCTGCGAGGGCGGGGCAGGGCTCGCGGGCAGGTCCAGCTTCAGCGGCGGTACAGGTGCGACGACGCTGGTGCGGCGCTCGTTCGTCACGATCACCCCGCGTTGCCGCAGTTCTGTGACGGCGCCGACGACCGTCGAGGGGCTGACGCCGAGATGGCGGGCAAGGACGCGGACGGAGGGGAGCGGCTGGCCGGGCGCCAGCGTTCCGGCGCTGACCGCGCGCTCGACGCTGAGCACCAGCTCCTTCCTGCTGCGTCCGGTGATGACGTCCTGCCAACCGCTCACTGTGCCTCCTCGTCGCCGACGCCTGGGTTCATCATGCCGAGCGCCTTGACCTCTCACCACGCTGGATGCTTCTATGACAGAACAGATGAACAACTGTACCAGTACAGAAGTCCTCATGGGGAGGAAGACGATGATCGCCCGTATCTGGCACGGCGCCACCTCGCTCGACAAATCCGGCGACTACCTGAGGCTGATGCGCGAAGTCGCCATCCCCGACTACCGCTCCACCCCCGGCAACCAGGGCGCCTACGTGCTGCACCACGAGGACGCGGAGGCGGCCCACTTCCTCACGCTGACGTTCTGGGAGTCCGAGCGGTCGATCGCCGCCTTCGCAGGCGACGACGTCACCGTCGCCAAGTACTACGACTTCGACAGCGACTACCTGCTGGAGAAGGAATCCCGTGTGACCCACTACCACCTGTACGACCGGTGAGCGCCCTGGACCTGCTGGTGGTCGGCGGGGGAGTGACGGGTACCGCCACGGCCTCGGCCGCCGCCCGGCGGGGACTGCGCACCCTCCTGGTCGAGCAGTTCCACATCGGCAACCCCCACGGAAGTTCCCACGGGCCGTCCCGCATCATCCGACTCGCCTACGACGGCGCCGACTACGTCGCTCTCGCGCGCGAGGCCTACGGGCTGTGGCGGAGGGTGGGGCACGATGTCCGGCAGCGGCTGCTGCGCGGGACCGGCGGGCTCGACTTCGGTTCAGCCGACACGCCGTCATTGCGGGCCACCGCCAGGACGATGGAGGCGTGCGACGTCGAATTCGAGCGGCTGTCGCCGGACGAGCTGGCCGGCCGGTTCCCGCAGCTGCGCCCGGACCCCGGCATGGAGGGCCTCTACCAGCAGGACGCCGGTGTGCTCGACGCCGACACCTGTGTACGCGCGCTGGCCACGGATGCCAGGGCGCACGGGGCCGAGATACGCGAGCAGGCACGCGTGCGCCGGCTCAGGCCCGTGCCCGGCGGAGTGGCCGCCGACGTCAACGGCGTGGACGTTCGCGCCGCGGCGGCCGTGATCGCCGCGGGATCGTGGACCCGTCCGCTGCTGGCCGAGATGGGACGCCCCCTTCCGCTGTCGGTGACGCGCGAGCAGGTCGCCTACTTCGCCGCCCCCTCCACCGCCTTCGGGCCTGACCGCTTCCCCGTCATGATCGAGCACCGGGCCGGCCGGCCCCCGATGATCTCGATGTTCCCCGAGCTCGAGCCGGGCGGCGGCGTGAAGCTCATGCTCGACCGCGACGGCCCGGAGATCGATGCCGGCGATCTGTCAGGAGTCGTGCACGAGCCGGCGCTCAAGCGGCTCATGGCACACGCCCGCCACCGGCTGCCGGGACTCGGGCCGCTCGTCCGTGCCGAGACCTGCCGGTACACCATGACACCCGACGAGGACTTCGTCCTCGACCTGCTTCCCGGCCAGGCCACGATCGGCGTCGCGTCGGCATGCTCGGGTCACGGCTTCAAGTTCGGCCCGGTCCTGGGGGAGATCATGGTCGATCTGCTCACGACGGGAACGACGGCGCGCCCGGTCTCCCGGTTCTCTCTCGACCGCCCGGCCCTGGCCGTACCGGCCTCCTCGCGATGACCGCCACGGCCCCACGACGCCGTCGAGGCGCCGCCGACCTCCGACCACAGGACAGGAGCGAACACATGCTGCTCGACCGCGACGTCGCCGAGATCAGCACCATGGCCGGACGGCTCCGGCCCGAGACGCGCGCCTTCATCGACGGCGAGTACCGCACCGGCGCGCTCGGTCACGCCTTCGCGACCGAGAACCCGGCGACCGGCGAGGTGATCGCCAAGGTGGTGATGTCCACCGGAGAGGACGTGGACGCCGCCGTCGTGTCGGCCAGGGCATCCTTCGACGACGGGCGCTGGTCAGGCCGCTCGCCCCGCGAGCGCGGCCGTGTGCTGCGACGCCTGGCCGAGCTCATGGACGAGCACCGGGAGGAGCTGGCACTGCTGGAGTGCCTCGACACCGGCAAACCCGTCCGCGACGTGCTCACCGGGGACATCGCGAAGTCGGCCGACATGACCCGATGGTACGGCGAGGCCGCGGACAAGCTGTACGACGAGGTGGCGCCGACGAGAACCGACGTGCTGGCCGTGGTACGCCGCGAGCCGCTCGGGGTGGTCGGCTGCGTCACCCCGTGGAACTTCCCGCTGTACCAGGCCGCCTACAAGCTCGGCCCTGTGCTGATGTCCGGGAACAGCCTGATCATCAAGCCTGCCGAGCAGACCCCGCTGACGACCATCCGGATCGCCGCCCTCGCCATGGAGGCAGGCCTGCCGCCCGGCGTGCTCAACGTGGTTCCCGGCGACGGCCCGACCACGGGTGCCGCTCTGGGCCGCCACCCGGACGTCGACGTCCTCGCCTTCACGGGCTCGACGCGGACGGCACGCCGGTTCCTCGGCTACGCCGCCGAGTCCAACGCCAAGAAGGTGTGCGTCGAGGCGGGCGGCAAGTCGCCGCACATCGTCTTTCCCGACGCCGCCGACCTCGAGGTCGTGGCCGAGGCGGTGATATGGGGGATCTTCTACAACCAGGGCCAGGTGTGCAGCGCGGGAAGCAGGCTGTTCGCCCACCGGGAGATCGTCGACGACCTGCTGGACCTCGTCGTACGGCGCGCACGCGAGCTGCGCGTCGGCGACCCGCTCGATCCGGCGACGCAACTGGGCGCGCTGATCAGCGCGGAGCAGAAGGCGCGGGTCATGCGGTACGTCGAGCGCGGCCGCGCCGAGGGCGCGCGGCTGGTCACCGGCGGCCACGAGGTGCTCGCCGAGACCGGCGGGCACTTCCTCGCGCCGACCGTGTTCGACCAGGTCCGCAACGACATGACGATCGCCCAGGAGGAGATCTTCGGGCCTGTGCTGTCCGTCCTCACCTTCGACGAGGTCGACGAGGTGGTGCGCATGGCCAACGACACCGTCTACGGCCTCGGCGCCGGACTGTGGTCCAGGGACATCGATCTGGCACTGCACGTGGCCGGGCGGCTGCGGGCCGGGCAGGTGTGGGTGAACGACTACGACGGCAGCGACTGGTCGGTCCCGTGGGGCGGGTTCGGGCAGTCGGGCACCGCGCGCGACAAGTCCCTGCACGCCGTCGAGGAGTACACCGCGCCGAAGGCGACCTGGATCCAGACGAGACCTCCCCGGCTCACACCCCGCTGACGCCCCTCTGCTCGCCGCTGAGCCCGCCAGGGCGGTTACACACCGTAGCGGAAGGATACGAAAGCCCGTACAGGGTGCGCTGGAATGGGGGACCGCATGCAGGGCAGTGCCGATCCGCCGGCGAAGAGCCTGCGCACTCCCCGCGCCGCGGGCGCCGCGGGCATCCTCGCCGCCCTGATGCTGGGCGGCGCCATGGTCCTGGTGCGCCTGGCGTTCCCCGACCGGCCGCTCGACGCGGCCGAGTACCTCGCCGACACCTCAAGCCACCGTGCCCTGCGGGTGGCCCTGGTGCTGCTGCCGTACGGCGGGATCTTCTTCCTGTGGTTCATGGGGGCCCTGCGGGACTCGATCGGCGCGCGTGAGGACAGGTTCTTCGCGACGGTCTTCTTCGGCGCGGGCCTGCTGTACGTGGCGATGCTCCTCGTCTTCGGAGCGACGGCAGGCGCCTACCTCGACACGATCGAGGAGATGAAGGCCGCCGGACAGCCGGGCAACCTCCACCATTTCGGGCGCTATCTCACGTTCACCCTGCTCGCCGAGTACGCGCCCCGCATGGCCGCCGTGTTCACGCTGACGGCCACGACCATCGCCACCCGTCTCGGCATCTTCCCCCGCTGGCTCAGCGCACTCGGCTATCTCGCCGGGCTGGTGCTCCTGCTCGTCGTCAGAACCGTCGTCTGGACGGAGATGCTGTTCCCCGTCTGGGTCCTGGCCGTGGGCTGCTTCCTGCTCGGCGCACCGCCGGCGGGCAATGGCGTCCGCCTGACCGCGAAAATACCCAATCCATGACCTTTCCTCGCTTATCGCCGAGAGAGTGCCGGGTAAGGGGGTGTCAGATCGGCCTGGGGGCGTGTCCCGGCCCAGATCGACGGGGGAGTGGCTGTGAGAGTTGTCGTTGATCTCACGCGCTGTCAGGGATACGGGCAGTGCGCCTTCCTGGCGCCTGACGCGTTCACGATGCACGGCCAGGAAGCCCTCATGTACGACACCGACCCTGGCGACGAACAGCGGGAGAAGGTGCTGCAGGCCGCCGCCGCATGTCCGGTCCAGGCCATCCACGTCGACAGGATGGCCACCCAGCACAGAACCGTGGACCCCGAGTTGCGCCATCCCACCAGGGACGGTGACGACGAGTTCAAGCGCAACGGGCACATCGTCATCGTCGGCGCCTCGCTCGCCGGTGGCCGGGCCGCCGGCGTCCTGCGAAGGGACGGCTTCAAGGGCACGGTGACCCTGATCGGCGACGAGCCGTACCCGCCGTACGACCGGCCGCCGCTGTCCAAGCAGGTGCTCGCGGGCAAGGTCGACGCCGAGCACACCATGCTTCCCCAGCTGCGCGACATCGACGTCGAATGGCTCGCGGGCACCCCGGCGACGGGACTGGACATCGGTGCCAAGCAGGTGCGCCTGGCCGACGGCAGGCAGATCGACTTCGACAAGGTGCTGATCGCCACGGGCGCGCGCGCCAGGCCATGGCCGAAGAAGGAGGAGGCGGCGCTCGACGGCGTGTACGTGCTGCGCACGCTGGACGAGGCCGACCGGATGCGCGAGCGGCTGGCCGCAGGGGTCGGGCGGGTGCTGATCATCGGGGCCGGGTTCACCGGCTCGGAGGTGGCCTCGGTCTGCCGCAGCCTCGGGCTGGAGGTGACCGTCGTCGAAGCGGGTCCCGCTCCGCTGGTCGGCGCGTTCGGCAAGGTGATCGGCGACATCGCCGCTGACATGCAGCGCGAGGCCGGAGTGGACCTGCGCTGCGAGGTCACGGTCACGGCGCTGGAAGGAGACGCCGACGGGCGGCTGGTCGGCGCGCGGCTGTCCGACGGCAGCAGGGTCGAGGCCGACATGGCCGTGGTCGCGCTCGGCGCGCTCCGCAACGTCGAGTGGCTGGAGGGTTCCGGCCTCGCGGCGGGACCCTGGGGGGTGGCCACCGACGCGGGCTGCCGCGCCGTCGACATCAACGGCCTGGTCACCGATGACATCTTCGTCGCCGGCGACGTCGCGCGGTTCCCGCACCCGGTCTACCACTACCAGTTCATGGCGCTGGAGCATTGGGGCAACGCCGTCGCCCAGGCCGAGATCGCCGCCCACAACATGCTCAGCGACCAGGCCCACCGCTGGCCGCACCTGTCGCTGCCGGTCTTCTGGTCCAACCAGTTCAACACCAACATCAAGTCCGTCGGCGTGCCCAGCGTCGCCGACGAGGTCGTCATCGCGCAGGGCTCGGTCGAGAACCGCCGGTTCGTCGCCGTGTACGGATACCGCGGAAGGATCACCGCCGCGGTCACCTTCGACCAGGCGATGTGGCTGGACTTCTACCGCGACCTCATCGAGCGGGCCGAGCCGTTCCCGCCCGACTTCCACATGGTCGGCAGACCCGAGGAACTGCGGCCCGTCCCGGCCGAGGTCCCGCAGCGGATGGCTCCAGCGGAGGGCGCGACCGTCGTGGTGACCGGCCACGATCCGGCCGAACGCCGCGTCTCGCTCGTTCGGCATCAGCAGTAGGACCCTCGAACGACGAGACAGGGAGGCACGCTCCGTGGAGCCGGCAACCATCTACGAGCAGATCCACCAGTTCGCCAACCGGGCGAACCCGTACCCGCTGTACGCCGAGCTCCGCAAGACGCCCGTCTTGAGGCTGGAGGACGGCAGCTACGTCGTCAGCACCTACGACGAGATCGTCGCGCTGCTGCACGACCCGCGCATCAGCTCAGACAAGCGCAAGGCGGACAACCCGCCCCCCGAGGAACCGCTGCCGCCCTCCTTCATCACCACCGACCCGCCCGAGCACGACCGGCTCAGGGCGCTCGCGATGCGTCACTTCGGACCACCCCATGCGCCACGCACTGTCGACGACATGCGCGGAGAGCTGCACGAGATCGTCAAGGACCTGATCGACGGCATCGCGGACAGGACGCAGGCCGACGTCGTCGACGACATCGCCTACCCGTTCCCCGTCACCGTCATCTGCCACCTGCTCGGCGTGCCCCGCGAGGACGAGCCCAAGTTCCACCACTGGGCGGAGGAGATCGTGGAGACCCTCGGCGTCGGCGAGGGCGGCGTGGAGGAGCGGGCCAGGCGCCGCCACGCCGCCATCATGGCGCTGGCCACGTACCTGGGTGGACTGGCCCAGGCCCGCCGCGAGAACCCGGGCGACGACGTGCTGTCGGGACTGGTCACCTACGAGGGTCCCGACGGGGCGCTCTCGGAGATCGAAGTGATCACCACCGCCACGTTGCTGCTGATCGCGGGGCACGAGACCACGGTCAACCTGATCACCAACGGGATGCTGACCCTTCTGCGCGATCCAGGGCTGATCGAACGGATCCGTAACGAGCCCGACCTGGTGATCCACACGGTCGAGGAGCTCCTGCGGTTCGAGCCGCCGGTGCAGTTCCTGCCGCAGCGTGTCGCGCTCGACGACATCACGATCGCGGGCGTCACCATCCCCAAGGGCTCCTCCATCGCCCTGGCCCTCGCGTCGGGCAGCCGCGACCCGGCGCACGTGCACGATCCCGACCGGTTCGACCCCGACCGCCCCTACATCCAGCACCTCGGGTTCGGCGGGGGGATCCACCACTGCTTCGGCGCTCCGCTGGCCCGCCTGGAGGCCCAGATCGCCCTTCGCGAGCTCGCGAGGCGGCTGGTGAACCCGAGGCTCGTCACCGACCCGCCGCCCTACCGCCCGAGCTCGACGCTGCGCGGCCCGCGCCACCTCGCCATCGAGTACGACCGGGTCCTGCCGTACCAGCCTTGACCCAGGCGATGTGCCCGAGCGGCAGCGTGGCCGTGGCCGCGATGGACGGGTCCAGGTCGACGATGTGGCTCGGGTGGAAGAGACCGGATGCCTGGTTCGCTCATCTCTCCGCTCGCTCGCGCATTCGTGAGCGCACGCCTTCGCGATCTCCGGCGACGTGGGCCCGGCGTCAGGGTAGGGGATGGGAGTCGGCGCGGGGTTCGTCGGGCGAGGGCTGCCCGCCGGCGCGGTCGGCGGCGTCGCGGTACGCGAACCAGGGCATGAAGAACTGGGTGATCGGGCCGACCGCGAGTGCGTACAGCACGGTGCCGACTCCCACGGTCCCGCCGAGCAGCCAGCCCATCGCGAGCACGGTGAGCTCGATCCAGGTACGGACGAGCCGGATGGAGCGTCCGGTGGCGGCGGACGCGCCCGTCATCAAGCCGTCCCTGGGACCTGGGCCGAAGCGCGCGCCGACGTAGACGGCGACGGACAGTCCGTTGAGGAGGATCCCCCCGGCGAGCAGACCGGCCCGGGCGGGGAGCCCGAGGTCCTGGGGGATGAGCAGGAGGCCCAGGTCGGACGAGCACGCCAGGACGGCGATGTTCGCGACGGTGCCGAACGTCGGTGCCTGCCTGAGCGGGATCCACAGCAGCAGCACCACGACGCCGATGACCGCGCTGATCGTGCCGAAGCTCAGGGGCGTGTGGCGTTCCAGCCCCTCGTACAGGACGCTCCACGGGTTGACACCGAGCGAGGCCCGCACCATGACCGAGAGGCTGAACCCGTAGAGGGCGAGGCCGATGAACAGCTGGGGGAGACGTCGCAGTGGACGTTCGGTGAGGCGGACGTAGGTGAGCGGGGGAGGGGAGGGGGTGGAGCGAGGGGCCGGCCGAGCCGTGACACGTGCCCGACGGCGGCGCTCCAGCCGGTGCCCGTCACCGTCGGTGATCTCCTGCTCCATACCGCTCGCCTCCAGGGGTTCGTCTGACTTCAAGGCCAATGAGGCGAGTCTGTAGAGTGATTGGCTCAGAAGACATGGCCAATCTCAGGGGAATGGTTGGTATGGCCGACTCGAACCCGCTGGAACGCGGCGATCGGGCCCTGGGCAGCCGGCAGCTCGCCGCCATGCTGCCCGACCTCGCCGGAGCGCGGCCCGCCTATCGCCACCTGGCGGAGGCGATCAGCGCGCTGATCCTGGACGGACGGATCGCGCTGCACGTACGGCTGCCCGCCGAGCGGGAACTGGCGATCGTCCTGAACACGAGCAGGGCCACGATCACCGCCGTGTACGACCTGCTGCGCGAGCGCGGGTTCGCACACAGCCGCCAGGGTTCGGGCACCTGGACGGACCTGCAGGAAGGCCGCGGGACCACCGGCGTCACCCGGCTCCTCGGCCCGGAGGACATCGCGATCGACCTGGCCAGGGCAGCCCCCGGACTGCCCGGGCAGGCGCTGGCGGACGCTCTCGCGACCGTCGCCCCCCACCTCTCGGAGCACGCGAACACCCCCGGCTACCACCCGTACGGCCTGCCCGACCTGCGCGCCGCCGTCGCCGAGCGCTTCAGCCGGCGCGGCCTTGCCACCGTGCCCGAACAGATCCTGGTGACCTCCGGCGCCCAGCACGCGTTCACGCTGGTCCTGGCGCTGCTGTGCCGCCCCGGGGACCGCGTCATGGCCGAGAATCCGTCCTATCCGAACGCTTTGGACGCCATGCGCAGAGCGCGGCTGCGCACCGTGTCCGTCCCGGTGACCGACACCGGCTGGGACATCGAGATCATCGAGTCGACCCTGCGCCAGGCGGTGCCCCGCCTCGCGTACCTGATCCCCGACTTCCACAACCCGACCGGTTGCCTCATGCCCCAGCAGGAGCGCGCCCGTCTCCTGCGAGCCGCGCAACGCTCCGGCACGTGGCTCGTCGTCGACGAGACGCTGGCCGAACTCGCCCTCGACGTCCCCGCCCCGCCGCCTCTCGCCTCCCACGCCACGCCTCGCGGGAGCGGCCAGATCATCACCATCGGCTCGATGAGCAAGACCCACTGGGCGGGATTGCGCATCGGCTGGCTGCGCGCCCCCGCGCGCCTGGTCACCGAACTCGCCGGGCAGCGGGTCGCCACCGACATGGGCGGCTCGGTCCTGGATCAGCTGCTGGCCCTCACCCTGCTGGCCAGGGCCGGAGAGCTGGTGCCGCCTCGCCTGGAACACCTGCGCGAGCAGCGCGCCGCCCTGGCCGCCGCCCTGAACGAGCACCTGCCTGACTGGACCTGGCGACCGCCGCCCGGCGGCCTTTCGCTGTGGGTCGACCTGGGCGAGCCCATCGCCTCGGCGCTGGCCGAGCGCGCGCTGGACTACGGCGTGCGGATCGAGGGCGGCGCCTACTTCGCCACCGACCCCGGCATCTTCGAACAGCGCCTGCGCATCCCCTACACCATGCCGCCGGACACCCTGCGCGAGGCCGTGCGCCGGATGGCCACCGCTCTCGCCGACGGCCCATCGCCGTCACCCGCTTCCCGGCGACCGCACTGGGTCGCGTGAGGGCATCCCCCGGGCGGCGACGCCCGGGTCAGTTCCGCCCCTCCTTGCGCGCCCTGACGGCGCGGTTGGAGGGGCCGAGCCACATCAGGACCAGTGCCGCGACCGTGGCCGCCACGCCGACACCGTCCAGGAAGCGCAGGATCGTCGGGACGTCGTCGGTGAGGTCCAGCAACCAGATGCCGAGGCCGATGAGGGCGAACGGGATGACCGCGATCCGTGCCCAGTTCCTTCGCGCCCAGACGAACGCCCCGAAGAACAGGAACGTCACTCCGACGAACGCCATGATCGAGGTCCGCGCGGTGAGCGTGGAGTAGGCGTCGTCCAGGGCCGCCGCGATCAGCGTCTCCCCAAGGCTCGCGGCGTCCGCGGAGCCGCCCAGCTCCCTCTTGATCACTTCGTCGATCAGGCCGCGCAGCAGCTCCCTGCCGCCGGTCAGCGCGACGACGAGGCTGCCGATGCCCGCGAGCGCCGCGAGCGCGAAGAGGGCCGCGGCCGCCCTCAGCGTCGCCGGTCTCGCCGGCGGCCGGCCGCCGTGTTGCGGCGCGGCTGTATACGCGTGCGATGATGCCATGATCACTCCTGGTCAGAGACGATTGTCATGCTGAAATGCCCGGCGCACCGGACGGCGCGGACGGCCCGCTTTCGAGATGAATCCCGGCGGGGGCGAGAAGCAATGCTCTATGTTTCGATCACCGATGTCCATCGGAAGTCGAAAGAATCTTCGGATGAGTTCGGCGGGAACTGGGATCAGTTTCCACGGGACCTTCCGTGCAACACGAAAGTGAGGATGTGAGCCGCACATGTCAGCGCCGCTTCCCGAACTGGTGCCGCCGGCCGACCCGATGGCCGAACTCCTGAGTTGCCCGCCCGCGCTGCTCGACACCACGTTGGACCAGCTCCGGACGTTGATCGTCGTTCGGCGGACGGGGTCGGCGCTGCAGGCGGCACGGCTTCTCGGCAGGGAGCAGTCCAGCGTCCAGAAACAGCTCGACACGCTCAACCGCAATTTCCAGTCGTTGTGCGGCGAGATATTGGTGAGCAAGCGCGGCAGAGGGAAGGACTTCGTTTTCACCCCCACCGGCGAGATCCTCGTCGAGGGCGCGCGAGCGGTGCTCGCGCGCTCGATGGACGACCTTCACGAATCTCGGCGGCGCATCGGGAAAACGCTCACGGTGGGCACGACGGAATTCACGCTCTGGATTCTCGCCCGTGCCTGGGAAACGCTCGCGGACGAATTCGCGCGCCTTGGCGTCGAATTCCGGCTCGTGCACGTCCGCACCAGGGATTTCTGGTCCCGCCTGGACGAGGGGCAGGTGGACCTGCTGTGCGGCAGCGTCGTCACGCCGGTCGGTGACCACGCCAGCCACGGCAAGTACGACAGCATCGAATGGCGCCGCGGCAGCCCCGTCCTGCTGACCAACCTTCCGGAGGCCGACCTGCCCGGTGACGCGGTCGCCACCAGCGCACTCGGCGGACTGCCGCTGATCGTGCCCGTGAGCGGGCTGATCGCCGACTTCCTTGCGCGCTGGTTCGGTCCCGCGTTCCGTGACCGGCTGAACATCGTGGCCGAGATCGAGGATCTCCAGTACGGCGTCGCGCTCCTGAGGGCGCGGCTGGCCAAGGGCTGCATGATCGTGACCCGCACGCTCGGCCGCCGTGCGGTCGAGGCGGCGGACGGCACGGCACTGCGCGTCGTCGAGCTGACGCACGACGTCGATCCCAAGCTGGAGATGGTCTCGGCGGTGTTCACCAGGAAGGGCGAGCGCGAGCGGTACGGGCCCGATCATCCGCTGAACCTGCTGTGGGAGGCCCTGGGCAGAGAGGCGGCCGAGACCGGCCACCCCGCGGGAGGGTAGCCGGGCAGCTCGGGGACGGCGGGCGGCGGGTGTGTCCGCCTTCGGATCGGCGCCGTGGTAACGGCACCGCCGACGGCCGTGACGGGCCCGCGCGGGTGCCGGTCAGGTCGAGCCCATGGCGGTCCTGACCTGCTCCATCAGCGTGGCGTCCCCGGACCGGGCCGCGAGGCGGTGGCACAGCTCGTACGCCTCGCGGGCCGCCGCGCGGTCACCCTGTTCGGCGCGTGCCCGCCCGAGCTGGAGCACCGCCTGGACGACGTCCTCCGTGAGGTCCCCGGCCAGTTCGAGCACCCAGTGGAACGACGCCTCCGCCTGCGACGGGTCCCGGTGCACCGCCCACAGCAGGCAGGTCGCCGCGGGGTAGGCGTCACGAGCCGTCCGCGGCACCCGCCGCCAGGCGGACTCGGCGCCCGCCAGATCGCCGCGCCGCATCACCAGCACCCCGTGGAAGAACCACGCCCTCGCCTCCAGCGGGCCGAGTCCCACCTCGCCCAGCCGGCCGATCCCGATCTCCGCGCCCCGCGAGCCGTGCTCGTACGAGAACATGAGCCCGACCAGGGCGGCTCCCCACGCCGCGTGCAGGGGATGGCCGGTGTCCATGGCCCGCTCGTACGAGCGCACCGCCGCCCCGATGTCCCCTTGCGCGAGGAAGTGCTCGGCGGCCTGGAGCGCAGCCGTACCCACCAGGTCGGGATCGTTCAGATCCACCCCCTCCACCGTGCTGCGCGCCTGGTCCAGGTCGCCGAGCAGGCTGAGCTGCTCGAGCGAATCCTGGGCCCTGGCCCGGTCCTCGGGGGTGCCGATCTGGAGCGCGAGCAGCCAGGCGGCCTCGGCGCCCCTGAAGTCGGTCTCCCTGGTCAGCAGGACACCGAGGTTCACGGCGGACTTGCCGCTGAACATCGGCTGCCGCAGGTCCGCGGCGTCCTGGTAGGCCCGCCGCGCGCCGTCGGCGTCCCCGTTCTCCTCCAGCAGGGTGGCGAGGTTGAACAGCCCGCCCGCGGCGGCCAGCGGGTCCGGGCTGTGGGAGACCTGGCGCAGCTCGGCGATGCCGGCTCCGAGATCGCCCAGCTCGCGGGCGAGCAGCACCCCGACGTTGACCGCGGCCATGGCCGCGGCCCAGCCCTCCCCGTGCTGTGCCTGTCTCAGCACGGCGACCGCGCGGCCGGCCTGGCCCCGGGCGCTGAGAATCGAGGACAGGTCGATCGCCGCCATGGGCCCGTACCTCCGATGTCCGGTGGCGATCGCGCGTTCGAGCACGGGCACGGCACGTTCGTGCTCACCCGCCATGGAGAGCGCCGAGCCCAGGTAGGCGAGCCCTTCCGCCGCCACCTCCAGGATCGGGGAGTCCGAGGCCTGCCCGAACGCCTCGGCGGCAGCGTCCAGATCCCCTTCGGCCACCCACAGCCGGCCGCGTCCGAGCGCCGCGCGGCCGACCACCTCCTCGGCGGTGGCCGGGGTCTCGCGAGGGGTGATGTCGTGCCGGGCGAGGACCTTCATGTTGTCGCGCCCGGCCTTCCCGACTCGCTTGGTGCCATGGTCGGTGGCGTAACGCCAGGCGGCCTGGGCGGCCTCCAGATCCTCGTCGACCAGCACGTCGCCGATGCGCAGGGCCGCGTGTGGGGCGAGCTCGGGCTCGCCGCCCTCCACGATGCGCGAGAACCAGTCGAGCGCCTCCGCGCGAGAACCGTTCGCGAGCAGCGTCTCCGCACACTCGGCGAGCATCTCCGCCCCCTCCCGCGTACCGGAGATGTCGGCGGCCATGGCCAGGATCGCGATGTTGAGACCGCTCTCCGGTGGCAGCCGAGGGATCCTGCCGATGGTCCGAGTCATGCCGCTCCTGCCTCGCCTTCTTCACGTGCCAACCACGATCAAAGTGCGTTTCTACCAAAAGGCACGTCCGGAACGTCGCTATTTGCGGTGATTATCTCGGGATCATTTGTAGTAATCCTCTAGACATCTCTGTGGGTCCACCCCACCTGGACGATCTCGATCGGCTGGTGACGCCAGGCTCGCCGGCCGCTCTCCAGCCACCACGTGATCGCCTGGAGGAACATGCCGCTGCCCGCGGCAAGCTGGTGATCGTGATGGACGACGACGTCCCGCGCGCGCGAGCAGGTGACCCGGCGTGATCCCCGTGCGTGATGCCCGTGCGGGGTGAACCGGCCGGTGGTGGGCGACCGGTGGGCGGCCGGTCAGGAGTCGCGGCCGCGCCGCGCGCCCTGAAGCGCGGCGTAGTTGGCGCGGCAGGTGGCCAGCACCGGGTGGTCGGGCGAGACCGCGCCCTCCAGGATCGCCAGGGCGCGGTGGTACAGCGCCGCGGCCTCCGCCCTGTCGCCCTGGTCCTCCTTCAGCAGGGCCAGATTGTTGAGCGTGGGAGCCAGCTCGGGATGCACCGAGCCGAGCGTGTGTCCCTTGACGGCCAGGGATCGCCGGTAGAGCTGCTCTGCTCTGGCCAGGTCGCCGCGCCGGTAGGCGATCGCGGCCAGGTTGTTGCAGGTGACGGCGACCTCGGGGTGGTCGTCGCCGTAGACGCGGGTGAAGACCTTCAGCGCCTGGATCAACAGCGCCTCCGCTTCCTCGTGCCGGCCGAGGGCGTCCAGGATCGCGGCCAGGGCGGCACGGTCGGCGGCGGTGACAGGGTGATCGGCGCCGAGGGCGCGCTCGCTCAACGCCAGCGAACGGCGGGCATGCGGTTCGGCGGCGGCGAAGTCGCCTCTGGCGTGAGCGAGCCCGCCCAGGTTGTGGTGGACGGCGGCCAGGTCCAGTTGGTGCGGGAGCAGCGCCCGCTCCAGGAGTTCGAGGACCTGATGGTAGAGCTGTTCGGCCTCGGGAAAGCGGCCGGAGTACTTGAACGTGACGGCCAGTTCGTTGAGCAGGCTGGCCAGTTCGGGCGGCTCGGGCCCCGGAAGTCGCCTGGCCCGGGCGATGGCCGCGCGCAGGAGCCGTTCGGCCTGGTCGTAGTCGCCGTCGGTGCGGTGGACGGCGGCGAGTTCGCCCAGGACGGACAGCGTCAGCCGGGCCCCCTCGATGGTGGCGCCTGCTCGCTCGCTCAGGGTGAGCGCCTCGTTCAGGGTCGTCGCGGCCTGCGGCAGGTCACCGAGGTGCCGGCGCAGGCCGCCTTCCATGAGCAGGACCGCGGCCAGCGCCTCGGCCGTGTCGGCTTCGGTCGCCGATCCGCTTCCGGTCAGCAGGAGGCGCGCCTGGACGGCGTGCTCCAGCGCGGCGGAATAGTTCCCCTCGCTCCTGTGCCGCACTGCTTCGGCCAGGGCGTGGACGATGTCCTGCTCGGATTCCATCGGTTTCGTGCTTTCAGGCGTGGATCAGGATGGTCTCGTTGTGGTTGAGACTCAGCCGGTTGTCGGGCCTGGGCTTCGCCGCGGCGTCGGCCGCGCCGGTGGTGGCCGCTGCCGCGCCGGAGGCCAGCAGGAGCGTGAGCAGTCCGGCGGCAAGCCGCCGTCCGGTCTCGGCTCCCGGCTTCTTCTCGTGTGCGGACATGCTGTCCTCCGTGCCGCGCGGTCAGTCTCGGACCAGCACGGTCTCGTTGTGGTTGTGGCTGAGCCCTGGCGACGGTCCCGGCCTGGCGACTGAGGCGTCGGCAGTGCCGGCGGTGACCGCCGCCGCGCCGGAGGCGAGGACGAGCGCGAGCGCCGCGGCGGCGGTGAGCCGGCGTCCGTTTCCGGGCTTCGCATGGGTGTCGGGTGTGGGCATATGTCTCCCCGTGGTGAGCTGTCCTGCGCGGACAGGCGATTCCCCCGGCCGCCCGCGGTTTCGCGGGCGGCCTTCAGCCTGCGGGACCTGCCGGTAACGGCGGCGCGGGCGGTCGCGACCGCCGGGAGTCGGCCAGGACGGACGGGAGTACGGCCCGGCGGCCGCTGAAGGTTTCGGCGGGAGTGGCGTGTGTTGTCATCCACTTTCTCCGATATCGATCGGGCGGCCTCGAACGCGGTGGGCGGCCGGCCTGACCTCCCGTACCGGCGATCCGAGAACCACGCAGTCATATGCCCGCTTTGTACTCGATTCTGCTTGTTAATCCCTTTCAGTTCACTTGCAAGGGAGTTGACAGCCGAGGTCAGATGCGGCGGGCCTTGCGCCAGGACCTGTCGTACAGCATCTCGCCGTCGAGCGTCGACGGGCCGCCGACGTCGGCGAGCGTCGGCCCGTTGACGGACTTGCGGCTGGAGACGAACCTGTGCCTGCCCGTGGAGTCGATGCCCAGGTAGACGCCTACGTGGTCGATGGCCGTGCCGTCATCGGACGAGCCGTCCCAGAACAGCAGGTCGCCAGGCTGCAGGTCGGCGTACGAGGCGGGCTTGGCGCCCTTGCCGTCGATGACCGTCACCCCAGGGGCCGTGTCCTCGGCCATCTCGACCGCGCGGCGCGGCAGCGCCCCCGCGGGCATCGCGCCCTCGACGCCCAGCGGCAGCCCGCCGCGATACCCGAAGACCATGCGGACGAATCCTGAGCAGTCCAGGGCGCCCTTCTGCTTCGCCTCAGGCGCGTCGGTCTTGCCGGGGTAGGACCAGGGGACGCCGAGATAGTCGTTGAAGTCCGACCCCTCCTGCCGGGTCCCGTCCGCCAGGAGCGGCCCGTAGTCGGCGTCTCCCGCGTAGCGCAGGCCGTCCTTGGTTCTGTCGGGAGCCTGCGCGAGGTACTGCGTGGCGATCGCCAGCAGGTCCTCCTCGCCGGCGTCGCGCGGACGATCCAGCCATTCGCCGGCCCACGGCGCCCCGAGCGCCCACGGCGCGGGCAGCAGCGACACCCGGGCCCTGGTGGCCACGCTCGCCTTGCTGTTCGCCTCGGTCAGGGTGCGGAGGTCGCCGAACGTCAGCGCGGTCCGCGCCCCCACGGTGAACGCGGCCCGCACGCGCCCGTTCCGGTAGGCGAGAGTCTGTCCCTGCCTGCCCGCGGCGTAGCCGGAGAAGGAGGTGTTCGCCGCGCAGGCCGTGGCGTCGGCGAAGACGGAGGTGAGGCCGGCCAGGCCGGTTCTGGCGGTCCTGCGGGCCTGCCAGACGGGGGCGCCCGCGAGCGGGTCGGCGTGGCGCTCCCACCATAGCCGGCCGGTGAGGTCCAGGCCGTACATGACCCCGCCGCCGGCGGCCGACATGCTGCGGTAGCCGTCCCAGCCCTCGCCGACGACGAGCCCGGTGCCCTCGCCGAAGGCCGTTCCGCCGCCGCGGGGGTCGGTGTGGCGGTACCAGCGGACGTACCCCTTGGTGTTGACGCCGTAGAGCGTGCCGTCCCTGCCGGTCATCAGGCGGGTGACGGCCGTCCATCCGGAACGGATGACCTTGCCGCTGCCGGCCGCCCAGCCTTCGGCGCCCGTGGTGGGGGACAGATGGCGGTACCAGCGCAGGTCACCCGACCTGTCCAGGGTGTAGATGACACCCGAGCCCGTGGAGACCGCGTCCACGATGTCGTGCCAGCCGGTGCCGATGACCGTCCGCTTTCCCGGAGCCCAGCCCTCCTCGCCGGTGGAGGGGGCGAGGTGGCGGTACCACTTCAGGTCGCCGTCTCTGTCGATGGCGTAGATCACGCCGGCGCCGCCGGAGAACACCTTCGTGAGCGTGTTCCAGCCGTGGCCGATCTCTCTGCCGCTGCCGTCGGCCCAGGCGTCAGCGCCGGAGGCGCCCTGGCGGTGACCGTACCAGCGGAGCTTGCCGCCGCTGTCGACGGCGTAGACGGGCACGACGGCCGAACAGGTCACCGGGGTCGTCGCGGCGGAGGCGGGAAGGGGGACGCCGACGAGTCCGGCGCCCACCACGAGGGAGGCGACTAAGGCCCCAAGATCGCGCATGCCGGGAATCGTACTGCCTCACCCCTTCCCGCCTGCCTCCGCAGGCGACGGGCGCTACTTCAGCGCGCCCGCCGTCAGTCCCGTGACGATGCGGCGCTGGAAGAACAGGACCAGGAGCACCAGGGGGATCGTGACGAGGACGCCGGCCGCCATCTGCGTCCCGAACGGGGTGTCGTACTTGGCGGCGCCGGTGAACTGGGCGATGCGGACGGTCGCCGTCTGCGTCGCCGGGTCGTTGATCATGGTGACCGCGATGATGAACTCGTTCCACGTCGCGATGAACGCCAGGATCGCCGTGGTGAAGAGCCCGGGCGCCGCCAGCGGGAGCATCACCCGCCGGAAGGCGGTGAACGGCGTGCAGCCGTCGATCATGGCCGCCTGCTCCAGCTCGAACGGCAGCTGCCGGAAGAACGTGGTGAGATTCCACACGGTCAGCGGCAGCGCGAACGACATCGACGGCGCGATCATCGCCTGGTAGGTGTTGATCCACCCGATCGCCGTGAACAGCTTCAGCAGCGGCACGATCAGCAGCGCCCCGGGGAACATGGACACCGCGATGATCAGCGCCAGGATGAGGTTCTTGAAGCGGAACGTCAGCCTGGCCAGCGCGTAGGCCGCGAGGGTGCCGACGAGCAGCGTGACCGCGGTCGTCACCCCTGCGACGATCAGGCTGTTGACGAGCGACCGGCCGAACCCGACGCCCTCCTCGAAGACGGCCTGGTACGACTCGACGGACCACGGCACGGGGACGGGGGTCTTGTCGTACATGTCGGCGGTGCGGCGGAAGCTCGACACCACCATCCAGTAGAACGGCACCAGGCAGTAGAGCGCGATGCCGATCATGCCGGTCCTACGCAGCATTCACGGCCTCCTTCCCGCGGCCGCGCACGTCGCTCAGCAGGTCCGCGCCCAGCAGCCTGACGAACACGAACGCGATCACCGCGATGTACAGGAACAGGGCCGTGCCGTACGCCGAGGCGGGCCCGTAGTGCACCCTGGTCGCCTCGTCCCAGATCAGCCCGGACAGCGTCTCCACCGAGTGTTTGCGCGGGCCGATCAGGACGTACGGCAGGTCGAAGATGCGCAGCGCGTCCATCAGGCGGAACAGCACCGCCACCAGCAGAGCGGGCCTGACCAGCGGCAGCGTGATCCGCCAGAACGTCTGCCTGGGCGAGGCCCCGTCCACCCTGGCCGCCTCGTACACCTCGTGCGGGATGATCTGCAACCCGGCCAGCACCAGCAGGCCGACGAACGGGGCCGTCTTCCATACGTCCGCGATGATCACCGCGAACTTGGCGTGGACGCCCTCGGCGGTCCACAGGATCTCCGTGCCGAGGAGCGCGTTGGCCACGCCGTCCGCCTGGAAGATCCACTTCCACATGAGCCCCGACACCGCGGTCGGCACCGCCCACGGGATGAGGATGCTGGCCCGCAGGACCGCCCGCCCGCGGAAGGCCCTGTTCATGACCAGCGCCATCGCCACTCCGAGCACGACCTCGAGCGTGACGGTGACCACGGTGAACAGCGTGGTGTTGAAGGCGGCGTTCATGAACCGCTCGCCCACCACGCCCGCGTAGTTGGCCAGCCCGGAGAACTGCTCGCCCTCCACCACGAAACCGTCGGCGTCCAGCGTCTCGCCGCTGGTGTAGAACGACTCGCGCATGGCCGCCACCAGCGGATAGAACACCACCAGCGCGAGCACGATCAGCGTGGGCGAGAGCATGGCCGCAGCCAGCCACGAGTGGCCGCGCGCCCCCGCCCCCCTTCGCCGCCTGCCGGACCCGGTGGTCACCGGGCGCGGGTTCTCGGTCAGCGTGACCACCGTCCTGCTACCTCCCTCGGTCCGTACGGCGTGCCGTACCGGATGGCGGTTACTTGAGCAGCGGAGCCAGCGCGGACTGCAGCTCGGTCAGGGCCTGGTCGGCGGGCTTGGCGCCGGAGACGATCGCGTAGGCGGACTCCTGGATGGCCGCGGTCACGTCGCCGTACTTGACCGCGGCGGGGCGCGGCTTGGCCGCCAGGATGCCCTCCTTGAGCGCGGGCAGGTACGGGTACTTCTTGATCAGGTCGGGGTCCTCGTACAGCGAGGCGCGGGCCATCGGCGTGGAGTTGATCAGCGCGAACGCCTTCTCCTGCTCGGCCGAGGTGACGAACGCGATGAAGTCCCTGGCCGTCTCCTTGTGCTTGGAGAAGGCCGAGACCGCCAGGTTGTTGCCGCCGAGCGTGCCCGCGCCGGGGCCGGACAGCCCGGGAATGGGCGCCACGTCGAACTTGCCGTTGACCTTGCTGGAGCCGTCGGTCTTGTTCGCGGCCTCGTACATGTAGGCCCAGTTGCGGTAGAAGAGGAGCTTTCCCTCCTGGAAGGCGACCCTGCCCTCCTCCTCCTTGAACGTGATGGCCTCCTTGGGGATCAGCCCACTCTTGAAGCCGTCGGCGAGGAACTGCGCGCCCTGCTTGGCCGCGTCGCTGGTGACCTGGGGCTGTCCCGCCGAGTCGAGGAACTGGCCGCCGGCCGAGTTGACCGCCTCGGCGAAGTTCACCGTCAGGCCCTCGTACTTGTCGAACTGCCCGCCGTAGCAGCTCATGCCCTTCTGCTCGGGCAGGACCTCGTCGCAGATCTTCTTCATCTCGGCCCACGTCTTGGGCGGCTGCTCCACCAGGTCCTTGCGGTAGTACAGCAGGCCGGTGCCGGTGAACAGCGGCATCGCGTAGAGCTTGTCGCGGTACTTGCCGGTCTCGATGGACGGCGGGAGGAACCCGGTCACGTCGAAGCGCGGTCCCGTCAGCTCCTCGGCCCACCGGTTCGCCGCGAACTCGCTGGTCCACACGGCGTCGATGAGGATCACGTCGAACGAGTCCGACTTGGTCTGGGCGTTCTGGATGAGCTTGCGGCGCTGCTCGTCGGCGCTCTCGGGGAGCAGGTTGGAGGTCACCTTCTCGTCAGGGTGCTTGGCGTTCCAGGCGTCGACGATCTTCTGGGTGGCCTCGGCCTCGAACTTGCCGCTGGCGAACGTGATCGGCCCTCGGTCGCCGCCGGACTCCGCGCTTTCCTCCGCGGTGGGGGTCGAGGATCCGCAGGCCACCAGGCTCATGCCCAGGGCCAGGACGGCCGCGATCTGCTTACCGTGCATGGGGGGTTGTTCCTTCCAGAGTGACGGTCTCGCCGTTGAGACGTGACCTCTCGGCCGCCCAGGCGATCAGATGGCTGTGCAGGCTCTCGCCGGGCGAGGAGAGAATGGGGGAGCGGTCCCTGGTGGCGACCGCGGTGAGGAACGCGTCGACGAGCCCCTGGTCGCCGCCGCCGTGCCCACCGGCGGCCGTGGAGTCGCCCATGGGCCGGGTGTCCACGGTCTCGACCTCGCGGGTGACGAAGTCGTGGATGGTCAGGCGCTCTCCGTCGCCCTCGACCGAGCCGCGGGTGCCGAAGATGCGGGTCTGCCGGTGCGCGGCGGGGGTGAAGCCGGTCATCGTGAACGACGCGGTGGCGCCGCCCTCGAACTCCATGTTCACGACCTGGTGGTCGACCACGTCGTTGTCGCAGTCGTAGACGCACCTGCCGTAGGGGCCGGTCCTGAGCGCCTCGAGCAGCCCCCGCTCGGAGACGTCCTCGGACAGCACGGACACCGGCCACACGTCCTGCCCGGCGAGTGGCAGGTAGATACGCAGAGCGGAGTACGGGCAGTCCGCCTCGACCGCGCAGTCCAGGCAGCGGCCTGCGGCTCCTTCGGGCTTGTTCTCGGGCCGGAAGTGGTGCAGCCCGCCGAACGACGACACCCTGGTGACCGACCTGCCGGTGATGTGCACCAGCCAGTCGAGGTCGTGGCTGGACTTGGCGAGCAGCATGAACGTCGACTGGTCGGCCCTGCGCCAGTTGCCGCGGACGTAGGAGTGCGCCTGGTGCCACCAGCCGACCGGCTCCAGGTGCTGCACGCTGACGATCTCGCCGATCCGGCCCGCGTCGAGCAGCGACTTCAACGTCCTGGTGTAGGGGGTGTAACGCATGACGTGGCAGACGGCGAAGACGGCGTCGTGCCGCTCGGCCGCGGCCACGATCCGGTGGCAGTCCTTCTCCGAGACCGCCATCGGCTTCTCCAGCAGGATGTCGTAGCCGAGTTCGGCGAAGCGCTCCGCGGGTTCGACGTGGTCGGCGTCCTGTGTGGCGATGATGACCGCGTCCGCCTGGCGGGGGAGCGCGGCCAGTGCCCGCCAGTCGGTGTACGGCGTCGCCTCGGGGAATCTGTCCCGCCGTACGGCCAGCGGATCGGCCACCGCGACCACCTCGGCCCGGCCGGACGCGATGGCGTGGCGGGCATAGGAGGTCCCCCGAGAACCCGCGCCGACGACGGCGAGAGTCACCATCTTGCCTCCACTTATGTAACCGGCTTACGTATGTCGGCTGATGCTAGAATCCTGGCCGTTGGACGTCAATGGGGCAGTTACGAGAGTAGGTCTCATAAGTGCTGGGGGACGCGTCTCTGGTACGCAAGGTCAACACCCAGGCCACGCTGCGTGCGCTGCGGAGTGAGGGCGTGGCCACACTGACCAAACTCGGCCGCATCACCGGGCTGTCCAGGCAGACCGTCGAGGCGGTGCTCGACGAACTGGGCGAGCGCGGCTGGGTCAGGGAGATCCCGCCCGACGGCGGCGTCATGGGCAGGCCGGCGCGGCGCTTCGGCTTCCGCGCCGACGCGGGCTACGTGATGGGCGTCGACGTCGGAGCCAACAAGATCCTCGCCTCCCTCGCCGACCTCAACGGGCGGGTGGTCGCCTCCGAGCGGACCGTCGTCGAGGACGCCGCGGGCGCGCCCGAGCGGCTGGCCGCGGCCGAACGCACCGCCCTGGCCTGCGCCGACGGGTACGGCATCGCCAGATCGCGCGTCTGGGCGGTGGCGGCGGGAACGGTCGGCATCGTCGACAGGACGGGCCGCGTCACGCTCTCCCTGGTGCTGCCCGGCTGGACCGGCGTCGACCTGGCCGCGCACGCGGGTCGCTGGTTCGGGTGCAAGGGCCTGGCCGACAACGACGCGAACCTGGCCGCGCTGGCCGAGCACTGGTGCGGCAGCGCCCAGCACGCCCAGGACATCGTCTATGTGCTCGCCGGGCGCAGGGCGGGCGCCGGCATCGTCATCGGCGGCAGGGTGCACCGCGGGCGCGGCGGCGGCGCCGGCGAGATCGGCGCTCTTCGTCAGGTCGGCTGGGAGGACGCGGGCCGCGCGCTGACGGAGAAGGGCAGGCCCGACGAGGTGTTCGCCGCCGCGGGCGCGGGCGAGGAGTCGGCGGTGGACGCGGTCGACGGCTTCGCGTGGAACCTCGCGGTGGGCACCTCGGCGCTCGTGCTCGCCATCGATCCCGACATGGTGGTGATCGGCGGCGGCTACGCGCGCGCGGGCGAGGTGCTGCTCGCCCCGCTCCGCCGCCACCTGGACGACCTGTGCCTCAGCGTGCCCGAGGTCGTGACCTCCACGTTCGGCGACGAGAGCGTCGCGCTGGGCGGGGTACGGCTGGCCCTGGACCACGTGGAGCGCGAGGTGCTCGGGCTCTGAGCACGCCCTCGGGCGGTCATGGAGCGCCCGGCTCGGGAGCCGGGGGTAGCGCGGGGATGTCCGCAGGGTAGAGGCTGAGCAGCAGGCCGTGGGGCTCGCCCCGGCGGTCGTCGTTCTCGCGCTGCGCGGCGGCGAACTCCTTGATCCGTGTCACCAGCGCGCCGGCCTCCTCGGGGGTGAGCCAGAGGTGCTGCAGCACGGTGTGCCCCTGGTCCTGGCGGACCGGCAGCATCTCGGCCATGGCCTCCTTGAGGAGGAACTCGGCGCCCATCTCAGGGGCGAGCCTGATGACGCCGGCGGCCCTGGTGAAGTACTGCTCGGTGCCACCGCGCACCTGCCGGGTGTAGGCCAGGCGAACGAGCCCTGCCTCCCGCAGGACGCGGACGTGATAGGCGATCGTGCCCTTGGCCGATCCCAGCGCCGAGGCCAGCTCCGCCAGCGTCGCGGGCCGCTGACGCAGCACGTTCATCATGCGCTGCCGTACGGGATGCCCGAGCGCCTTGAACTGCGCGGACGTACGCAACGTCAGCTGCTCGTCGTCGGTCGGCCGGTCGTTCACAAGAAAAGTGTCGAGGAATCTCGACGTTTTGACAAACGCCCTTAAGTGTCGAATATTGTCGACGCTTCCTCGTCGTCCAGCCGAAGGATTTCCGATGCCCTCCTCGACCGCGCACGTCGCGACCGACCGCCCCGAGCGCTACATCAAGCAACTGGTCTCCCACCTGGGGAACAAGGCGACCACCGAGCTGTCGAGCGACGGCAGGGGGACGGTCACCCTGCGCCACGGTGGCTGCGTGCTCGCCCCGGCCGGCGACCACCTGCGCCTGATCGCCACGGCGGCCGACACGGAGGCGCTGGCCGGCGTCCAGGACGTCGTCACCCGCCACCTGCTGCGCTTCGCCACGCGGGAGGAGCTCCGCGTCGAATGGACGGCGCCCCTGCGCGGCGACGACATGCAGATCATCGACCCGGTCGTCGAGGACTACGTGCTCACCCATTGCACGCCGGCCGACGAACTGCTGCGGGACCTGGTGAACGCGACGCGCGAGGCGACCGGTGACGCGGCGGGGATGCAGATCTCGCATGACGAGGGCGCGCTGCTGACCATGCTGGTCAGGATGATCGGCGCGCGCCGCGCGATCGAGGTCGGCGTGTTCACCGGTTACTCGGCCCTCTGCATCGCCCGCGCGCTCCCGGCCGACGGCCTCCTGCTCGCCTGCGACGTGAGCGAGGAGTGGACGTCCATCGCCCTGCCGTACTGGCGGCGCGCGGGCGTGGCCGACCGCGTCGACCTGAGGATCGGCCCCGCGCTCGACACGCTGCGCGCGCTCCCCGCCGAGCCCGCCTTCGACTTCGCCTTCATCGACGCCGACAAGGTGAACTACCCGGCCTACTACGAGGAGATCGTCCCGCGGCTGACCACGGGTGGCCTGATCGTCCTCGACAACGTGTTCCAGGGCGGACGCGTCTTCGACCCGGCATTCCAGGAGGACAACCAGGTGGCGATGCGGCGCATGAACGAGATCGTCCTCGGCGACGACCGGGTCGAGTCCGTGATGCTGCCGGTGCGCGACGGCGTGACGCTCGTTCGCAAGCGCTGAGCCCTACACGGCCCCGTGGTCCTTGGCGCGGAAGGTGTGGCGGTAGGCCGTGGGCGAGACGCCGACCGCGGCGGCCAGGTGCTGGCGCAGCGAGGCGCCGCTGCCCAGCCCCGCCTCGGCCGCCACGCGGTCCACGGACAGGTCCGTGGTCTCCAGCAGCCGCCGGGCGTGCCGGACGCGCTGCTGGGTGAGCCACTGCAGCGGGGTCATGCCCACCTCCTCACGGAAGCGGCGCGAGAAGGTGCGGACGCTCATGCGGGCGTGCTCGGCCAGTTCGGGCAGCATGATGGGCTCGCCGAGCCGTTCGAGCGCCCATGCCCTGGTCGCCGACGTGCCCGAGGCTGACAGCTCGGGCAAGGGGCGTTCGATGAACTGCGCCTGGCCGCCCTCGCGCCATGGCGGTACGACGCAGAGCCGCGCCACCCGGTTGGCGACCTCGCTGCCGTGGTCGCGGCGCAGGATGTGCAGGCACAGGTCGACCCCTGCGGCCACCCCGGCCGCGGTGAGCACCCTGCCGTCGTCGACGAACAGCACCGCCGCATCGACCTTGACCCGCGGGAACATCCGCTGGAAATGATCGGCCTCGTTCCAATGCGTGGTCGCGGGGCGCTCGTCGAGCAGGCCGGCCGCGGCCAGCACGTACGACGCGGTGCAGATCGACACGATCCTGGCCCCGGGCTGGACGCGGGCGAGCGCCGAGGACAGCTCCTCGGGCAGCCAGTTCCTCTCCTCCGCGGGGCCGCAGGTGAACGGAGGGATCACCAGGGTGTCCGCGCTCTCCAGCGCCTCGCCCCCGTGCTGGACGGCGAGCGCGAAGTCGGCGCTCGTCGTGACGGGGGCGCCGTCAAGGCTGCAGGTGATGACCTCGTACAGCGGCGCGCCGTCGTTCGCGGTGGCGGTGCCGAAGATCCGGACCGGGATGCTCAGCTCGAAGGGGTAGACGCCCTCGAGGGCCAGGACGACGACGCGATGCATGGCCAGATCCTTCCACATATTGGCTATCTGGCCACTCGTGGGCCCCCGCCGGCCGCGCCAGGCTTACTCCACACGAAACGGGAGGAATGCGATGATGCGCGCTGTAGGTCAGGACTCTTTCGGCGGCCCTGAGGTGTTGCAGGTGGTCGAGGCCGAGCGGCCTGAGCCAGGCCCGGCCGAGGTGCTCGTGCGGGTGCGCGCGGCCGGGGTCAACCCGACCGACATCTGGCACCGGGCCAGCGGGGGCCTGGCGGGCGGCGACGCCCCGGTCAGGCTGGGCTGGGACGTGTCCGGCGTGGTGGAGGCCGTCGGGCCGGGCGTGACCACGATCGAGCAGGGTGACGAGGTGTTCGGTCTGCCGCGCCACCCGCTGCCCGCCGGCACCTACGCGGAGTACGTCACCTCGCCCGCGCGGCACCTGGTCCGCAAGCCCGCCGGGCTCTCCCGCGAGGAGGCGGCCGCGCTGCCGCTGGCCGGGCTCACCGCATGGCAGGCGCTGGTGGACACCGCCGACGTGCGGTCCGGCCAACGGGTGCTGATCCACGCCGCGGCAGGCGGCGTCGGCCACCTGGCCGTCCAGATCGCCAAGGCGCGCGGCGCGTACGTCGTCGGCACCGCCCGCGCGGCCAAGCACGAGTTCGTGCGTGGCCTGGGCGCCGACGAGGTCATCGACTACACCGAGGCCGACTTCGGCGTCGCGACCGGCGACATCGACGTGGTGATCGACACCATCGGCGGCGAGTACGGCCCGCGCTCGCTGCGGACGCTGCGCGCGGGCGGCATCGTCGTCTCGCTGGCCTCACCGGCCGAGGCGTACCTGGCGGCCGAGGCGCGCCCGCTCGGGCTCCGCGCCGCCTTCATGATCGTCGAAGCCGACCAGGCGGGCATGCGGGAGATCGCGGCCCTCGCCGCGGCCGGCCGCCTGCGCCCCAGGATCGAGGCGGCGCTGCCCCTGGAGCTGGCGGCCAAGGCCCACGAGATCGCCGAGAGCGGCCGCACCACCGGAAAGATCGTCCTGACCGTCGCCTGAGAGCGCCGGTCCACCACTCCATGGAGAGCAGTGTGAAAGCCCTCAGCACCATCGCCCTCGTCCTGTCCACGCTCAGCGCCGGACTCATGGCAGGGCTCTTCGCCGCCTTCGCCTACGCGGTGATGCCCGGTTTACGGCAGAGCGCCGACCGCAGCGCACTGGCGCCAACCTATTCTCCAGTTGGATAATAAGGTGGACCTCGGCCGCGCGAACCGGGCGGCACCCTCGCGTGGTGCGAGGCGTGGATCGACATGACAGGACTGAACATGATGGAGCATCCCGGGCGCACGGAGGACCAGCAGGTGCGGGCCTCCGACCACGAGCGTGACCGCGCGGCGGACCGCGTGCGGGTGGCCGCCGCCGACGGGCGGATCGACTTGGCCGAACTGGATACGCGGCTCACCAGGATCTACGAGGCCAAGACGCACGCCGACCTGGAGCGGGTGTGTCGCGATCTGCCCGAACCGGGCCGCACGGACCTGCTCGTGGTGGACCAGCAGCCCACCTCCCGCTTCGCGCTGGGCCTGTTCGGCGGGTTCGAGCACGAGGGTCAGTGGGTCGTCCCGCGCAGGTTCTCCGTCGTGTCGATGTTCGGCGGCGGCAGGATCGACCTGAGCGAGGCCGCCTTCACCGCCCACGAGACGCGCATCCGCGCTCTCGCCCTGTGGGGTGGCACCGAGATCGTCGTCCCCGACGACATCGAGGTCAAGGTCAGAGGCCTGGGGCTGTTCGGCCTGTTCGGCAAGCGCGGCACCAGGCGCGGCAAGCCGGGCGCGCCGCGCATCGTCATCAGCGGGCTCGCCATGTTCGGCGCCGTCGTCATCAGGACAAGGCGACAGGCGACACGCGGCGGCCTGACCGACCGTCCTGCGGCATGAGGAGCCGATGCTGGGAGATCATGGATTTCTCCTGCTGATTCCCGCGTTCCGGTCGCGCTCGTGATCGTGGCCTGGCCGCGGGTCAGCCGGCCTCGTCCATGCCCGGCACGTGGGCCCCGGACGGCACCCCCGCCGTGAGATACGCGTCGTAGTAGACCTTCCAGGAAGGCGTCATGCCCGCGAAGGCGGGCCGCCCGCGTTCGGGACGGGCGCGGGCTCTATGAAGGCGGGGCCGCGCACTCGCCGAGCTTGGTGACGAGCTTCGACCCGACCACCACGATCTTCATGTCGAACCCTTCTGTACGCCGGGGCCCTGCCGCCTTCGGTCGCCAGCTAAGACCGGGCAGCCTCCCCGCCTGTGACAGCCTCAGCGAAAATTTCCGAGTCGTGAGGGGCAGCGGGGCCGTCCCGTAACGCGGCACCCGAGGGGCAGGCGGCAGCCGAAGTGGCGGAAAGATGGAACCACCGGCGGTGTGTGGGACACCGGCGAATCAGGGGGCGATGACAGTGGCAGATGCCGTGGCGGAGAGCGGATCCGGCGGGCCGGAAGGCCTCGAACAGGCCGCAGAGGTCTTCGCCGGCGTGCGGCCGCGCCTGTTCGGGATCGCGTACCGGATGCTGGGCAGCGTCGCCGAGGCCGAGGACCTGGTGCAGGACGTCTGGCTGCGCTGGCAGGCCTGTGACCGCGCCGCGGTGGTCAACCCGGCCGCGTTTCTGGCGACGACGGCCACGCGGCTGGCCATCAACGCCGCCCAGTCCGCGCGGGTCCGCCGCGAGGCCTACGTCGGCCCCTGGCTTCCCGAACCCGTCGACACCACCGCGGATCCACACCTCGGCGCCGAGCGCGGCGAAGCTCTGGAGTTCGCGGTCCTGCTCCTGCTGGAACGGCTCTCGCCCACCGAACGCGCGGCATACGTGCTGCGTGAAGCGTTCGACTACCCCTACCGGCAGATCGCCGACATCATCCAGCTCAACGAGGCGGCGGTCCGCCAGCTGGTCAGCCGAGCCCGCAAACACGTGCTCCGCGGGCGCCGCGCGTCCGTGACCAAAGCGGAACAGCGCAGGCTGCTGACGGCCTTCGTCGCCGCCGCCCGCTCCGGCGACCTGGGCGCGCTGGAAGAGCTCCTGGCCGCCGACGTCACCAGCTACTCCGACGGCGGCGGCGCCGTCCGTGCCTCTCGCATCCCCGTCGTCGGCGCATTCCGGGTGGCGAAGTACGTCAAGGCGTTCGCGAACCAGTTCTGGGACGGTGTCGAAGTGGCGTGGGCCAGCACGAACGGACAGACCTCCGCCCTGTTGCGCCGCGACGGGCAGGTGTTCACCGTCCTCACGGTCAGCGCCTCCGCGCAGGGCATCGACCAGGTGCTGTGGATGATGAACCCGACCAAGATCACCGCAGCGTCGCCGCGCCATGACCTGCCGCGAGACGCTGGTCGCGGCGAGCCTTCAACCGAGCTGCGGACCGTCCTTCACGCTCACCCGATGCCGACGTCCGGGCATCACGCAGGACCCGCAGGGTGGTGACTGAGCGTCGACCTGGCCACCGGCGCGCGGAACTCCGCCACAGTCACAAGATCGGCGGGAGAACCCTGCCGGCCAGATCCTGCACGATCCGGGCGACCTGCGCCGGATGCTTCAGGTCGGCGCCGTGGTCCCGCCCGCGCATCACCACCCGTTCGGCGCTCGGCATCACCCGCTGGAGGGCGTCGAGCCGCTCGACGAGGTGCGCCGGGCTGCGGTCTCCGCCGAGCAGGATCACCGGAACCTCGATCGTGGCGTAAGCGCCGAGGCGAACACCCAGCCGGTCCAGCGCCTCGAGGTCGTCGAGCTGGCACGGCACCAGCCTGCGGTAACGGGGGACAAGGGCCGTGAGCCGGCCCGCCAGCCGAGCCTGCAGGTCCGGCAGCCCCACGGTGTCCCGCATGAAGATGGTCATCGCCTGGCCGGGCCTGCCTGCCTCCATCGCCGCCCGCGCCCGCTCGAGCACCTCGCCGCCCGCGCTCGCCAGCGGCGGCCCTGTCACCGCGGCCGGCTCGAAGATCACGGCGCCGGCGAACGAGGACGGCGATGCCACCAGGGCTTCGAGGGCGACGACCGCGCCGGAGGAGTGGCCGTAGAGCACGGCCGGTGAGCCGGCCGCCCGCGCCACCGCGAGGACGTCCTCGGCCTCCTCGGCGACGGAGCACGGTGAGCCCTGCCGGAGATCGGTCTTGAGATCCAGCCGGTACTGCCGGCGGTGCAGGCGCAGCACGCGAAAGCGCCCGGACAGGAGCGTGGCGACCTTCTGGAGCCGGGTCCCGTCGTCCAGGCCTGGCCCGACCATCACGATCGGCGGGCCCTGCCCATCGTCGTAGGCGCGGACCTCGGTGCCGTCGGCCGAAACGGTCGTGAACATCATGCCCCCGGTGTGGCCGAGAGTTCCTTAGCACTGCTAAGCCTGACTTAGCGATGCTAAGGTGTCAACCGTGCGCGCGAGCAAGCGGCCAGGTCTGACCCGGCAGACGTTGATCGACACCGGGTTGAGGCTGCTCGACGACGTCGGGCTGGAGGGGCTGACGGTACGCAGGCTGGCCGCCGAACTGGGTGTCCAGTCGCCGGCCTTGTACTGGCACGTCCGCACCAAACAGGAACTGCTCGACGGGATGGCCGACGCGATCGTCAGGGCCGCCGGGATGGGGCCGCCCCGCGACGGCGAGCCCTGGCAGGAGTGGCTCACCCGCCGTGCCCGCGCCTACCGCGCCTCCCTGCTCGCCCACCGCGACGGCGCCCGCGTCGTCGTCAACGCCCGGCAGTTGAGCCTGGAAGCGACGCGGATGTTCGACGACGAGCTGACCGCCATGGTCGGCTGCGGATTCACCCCGGTGCTGGCGCTGCGCACGATCACGGCCGTCAGCCACTACGTCACCGGCTTCGTCCTCCAGGAGCAGAGCGTGCCTCGCGAGCAGGCCGACACCCCGCAGGACCGGTTGGCCGCGCTGGCCGACGTGCTCGAGGGCGGCGCCTCGGCCACCCTGCTGCGGGCCGTCCGCGAGGGCGGCCCCCCGCTCGGCGAGGACGCCTTCGAACACGGCCTGCGGACGCTCGTCAACGGCACCGCCGCCGCCCTGTCCGGGCCTTAGCCCCGCGTGGACAGGGACCGCGCGTCAACGCGTCCATGGAGGGCAGTACTCCACGTGGATGTCCTGTCCACCGCCCGGATCCAGATGCGGCCAGTAGAACAGCCGGCAGACGTGGTAGTTGCACGCGCCAGAGATGTACAGCGACCTCGCGGCAGCGACCGGCCCCTCCTTCGCCACGGCGAAGAAGTGACGGGCCGGCTCCCTGAACGCCGCGGCGCTGCCGGTCAGGAACAGCGTCTCGGCGTGCACACGCTGGTGGAGCGCGTCCCTGTTCTCGTGGAAGTTCAGGGCCCGGTAGTCGATGTCCTCGTCGGCGGGCAGGTCGGCGTCCGGGACGCTCGCGGTCCGGAGCTCGTGCGGAGGGCTCCCCGCGGTGATCCGCGCCCGCAGCCGCTTCCAGCGTGACGGTGGGAACTGCAACGAGTGGTGGGCCAGCACGAGGTCGAGCGGCCGGTCCGGGCACCTCTCCTCCCGGTCGAGGTCGGGGTTGATCCCGGGGGCGGGCGGGGTGGAGCGCATCGGCAGGTATGTCAAGGAGCGCGGAGATCGCGCGGCGAGCAGCCACAGCGTGCCGATTCGCCGGCCGTCCACCCGGTCCACGTACATGGCGTAGTGGCGGCCGTCGTCGTAGAGAGCCCCGTTGGTGAGAGGTCTGGCCGGGCGGATCACCCGGTACTCCTCGCCCTCCATGCGCACCCGCTGGACGATGATCTTCATCCGCACGGGTCACCATCCAACACGATGTGGGCTCGCGGGGTGGAGTCATGGTCACACTCGGGTCCAAGGCCTGTCACAGGGGCGCTGAAGATCGTTTTGTTTCGCTGGGGCCATGGAGAGAATCTCGGCCTGGGTCCTGCGCCGTAAGCGACTGGTCACCCTGCTGGCCTTACTGGCCTTTCTCGTCGGCATGGGCGCGACCCCGATCGCGATCCAACGCCTGTCGGAGGAGTACGCCCACCCGGGGATGCCGGCCTTCGAGGCCAACCAGGAGATCGTCAGGATCTACGGCAACGGCGGCCACCAGCGGCCCTTCGTACCGGTCGTCGTGCTGCCGCGCGGGCGGCGCGCGGACACGAGCAGGGAGGCGATCGGGCGTGCCTTCGCCGCCGTGGCCGCGAAGCTGCCCCAGGCACGTGTCGTGTCGTATGCCGACACCGGTGACCCCGGACTGGTCGGCGCCGACGCCCGGACCACGTTCGGGCTGGTCTTCCCCGGCACCCACTCCGACGGCAGCCCGCCGGGCGGCGGCCTGGGCGAGACGCCCGACGAGAGCCCGGCCATCGTCGAGGCGATGATCCCGCACCTGCCGGCGGGCACCCGGGTGCACGTCACCGGGCTGGACACGCTCGCCCCCAGCGTGGACGCCGGCGGCGTGGACGTGCCCGCCAAGATCGGTGTCGGGGTGCTCGCCGCCGTGATCGTGCTGTCGCTGGTGTTCCGCTCGGCGCTGGCGCTGGTCCCGATCCTCATCTCCGTCCTGTCGGTCTTCGTGTCGTTCATCGTGATTCTGCCGCTCACGCTCATGATGACCGTGCACGACGTGGCGCTGACCACGATGCCGCTGCTGGGCCTGGGCATCGCCGTGGACTACTCGCTGCTGCTGGTGGCCCGCTGGCGTGAGGAGCAGGCCGGCGGCGTGCGCGGCGACGAGGCGGTGCACCGGGCCATGGCGGCCGCCGGACGCGCGGTGCTGTTCAGCGGCGCCGCGGTCGCCACCGGGCTGGTGACCATGGTGGTGCTGCCGGTGCCGTTCCTGCGCAGCCTGGGCATCGCGGGAATGATCATCTGTGCGGTGAGCGTGGCGGCGACGCTGACCGTGCTGCCGGTCCTGCTCGCCCTCACCGGCCGGCGGCTGGACCGCCGCGGCGCTACCGGCGCGCGGTTCGCCCGCGAGGCCGCCGCGGGGCGGGCGTGGTCGGCCTGGGCCCGCGGCGTGGTACGGCTGCGCCGGGCCGCGATCCTCGGCGCCGGCGGGCTGCTGCTGGCTCTGGCCGCGACCGGTCTCGGCGTCAACCTCGGCCTGCCGGAAAGCCGTCACCTGCCGGCCACCGGCCCCGGGCACGAAGGGCTGGCCGCGCTCACCCTGGCCGGCATTCCCACGGGCGTGATCACCCCCATCGACGCCCTGGTCACCGGGGATTCGTTCGGCGTCGTCGACCGGGTCAGGCAGGTGGAGGGAGTGGCGGCCGTGCTCGCGCCGGAGTCGTCCGCCTGGCGGCGTGACGGGAGCGCGGTCATCTCCGTGCTGCCGGAGGCCGAGAGCGGCGCCGTCGACGGCGAAGCGACCGTCACCCGCGTCCGCGCCGCCGTACCGGAGAGCGTGCTCGTCGGCGGGAACGCGGCACAGAGCATGGACTTCCGGGCTCACACCTACGGGGCGGTCCCATGGATGCTGGCCATGATCGCGCTGGTCACCTTCGTGATGCTGGCCCGCGCGTTCCGGTCGCTGCTGCTGCCGGTCAAGGCGATCGCGCTCAACCTGCTGTCGCTCGGCGCGGTGATCGGCGCGATGGTGCTGCTGTGGCAGTTCGGCTGGGGCACCCGCGAGATCCTCGGCATCCAGCCCACCGGATCGATCGGCGAGTTCGTCCCCCTCACGATCTTCGCGTTCCTGTACGGCCTCAGCATGGACTACGAGGTGTTCATCCTGGCCCGCATGCGCGAGGAGTACGACAGGACCGGCGAGACCCGCCACGCGGTCGTCGAGGGCGTCGGCCGCACCGGACGGCTGGTCACCTCCGCGGCGCTGATCCTGTTCGTCTCGTTCGCGGCCCTGGCCATGACCCCCGAACTGGACGTCAAGGTCTTCGCCAGCGGCCTGGCGCTGGGCGTCCTGCTGGACGCCACCCTCATCCGCGGCGTCCTCCTCCCGGCGGCCGTGGCGATGATGGGCCGGTGGAACTGGTGGCTGCCCGCCTGGGCCGCCCGGCTCCTTCGTGTCCCGGCCTCCCCGCTCAAGGACGAGACCCCGGCGTTGTGAGCTCCCCTGGGGAAGGCCCGGTCAGGGAGTGGGAGTGGCGACCTCGGTAAGCGTCCAGCCTGCCGCCCGCTCGCGCTGCCGCCAGTAGGCGGCGAACCTGCCCTCCCGGGCCAGCAGCTCGGCCGGCGTCCCCGACTCCACCACGCGCCCCGCCTCCAGGAAGATGATCTGGTCGGCGCGGGCGATGGTGCTGAGCCGGTGGGCGATGATCAGGGTCGCCCGCTCCCTGCCGCTCGCCTCCAGAGCGCCGACGACGGCGCGCTCGTTGCCGGTGTCCAGCGCGGCAGTGGCCTCGTCCAGCAGCAGGATGGGCGCGTTCTTGAGCAGGGCGCGGGCGATGCTGACCCGCTGGCGCTCCCCGCCCGACAGGCTCGCGCCCCGCTCGCCGACCCGGGTGTCCCAGCCGTCGGGCAGGCGCTCCGCCAGCTCGCCGAGCTGGGCCGCCGAGGCCGCCGCCCGGACCTGCTCGTCGGTGGCCCGCGGGTCTCCCAGCCGGACGTTGTCGCGCAGGCTCGCCTCGAACAGGTAGACGTCCTGGAAGACGATGCCCAGCCGGCCCATCAGCGCGGCCGGGTCGAAGTCCCGCACGTCGTGGCCGTCCACCCGGATGCTGCCTGAGTCCACCTCGTGGAAGCGGGCGATGAGGGCCAGCAGAGTGCTCTTGCCCGCGCCCGACGGGCCGACGACGGCGGTGGTGGTGCCGCGTTCCACGGTGAAGGAGACTCCGTCGATCGTGGCGCGGCCAGGCTCGTAGCCGAACCGCACGTCGCGCAGTTCCAGGGCCGGAGCACCGGGATCCGGTGCCGGCCGGGAGCCGTCGAGCACGGGTGCCTCGAGCAGGTCGCGCACCCGGGCGAGCGTCCCGCGCAGGTTCTGCAGCGCGGGGGACAGGTCGGCCAGGGTGGTGAACGGCTCGACGAAGCGGACGGCGACGATGACGAGGGCGACGATCTCGGGGGTCCCCAGCTCAGCCAGCACGGCGGTGGCCACCAGGGCGAGCAGGACCGCCTGCGATGCCAGCCCGAACATCAGCTGCCCCGGCAGGCCGTACCCGATCAGACGCAGCGCCGCCGCGCGCTGCCCGGCCAGCGCCCTGCCGACGGCCGTGCCCTTCGTGCCCGCGCGGCCGGCCGCCCGTAGCGCGGGCTGGGCGAGGGCCAGCTCGATGATGCGCTCACCCGCCTCGCCCGACGCCGAGGCGTAGGAGTCGTCCGCGGCGCGCACGCACCGCATGCTCGCCCACAGGGCGCCCAGCAGCAGCGGCACGGCCGCCAGCGCCACCAGGCCCAGCGCGGGGGCGACCGGCAGGAGGCCCAGCCCGACCAGCGCCGGGGTGAGCAGCGCGTTGGCGGCCGGGGTCACCAGCCACGCGACCGCCTGGCACAGCTCGCGTCCCGACGAGGTCAGCGCCCGCCGCCCCTCGGCCTTCCGCTCGGTGGTGAACCAGCCCAGCGGAGTGCGCTGCAACCGGTCGACCAGCCGGTTCTCCAGGCCGCCAAGCAGCTCGAAGCCGATGGCGAAGCCGGCGTCCGCGACGCGGTGGTCCAACGCCCAGCCCGCCGCCACGAGCACCGTGAGCGCCGCCACCCAGAAGAGCGCGTCGCCGCCGGAGAAGAGCGCCGACAGCAGCGGGACCAGAGTCAGCACGGCCCCAGCTCTGACCACGGCGCTCGTCGCGAGCAGGCAGGCGTAGCGGGTGACCGCACGACGGTCGTCGATCAGGCTCAGGATCATGCGGTCACCTCGGAGGACTGGGCGGCCTGCCACAGCTCGCGGTAGAGGCCTGCCACGGCCAGAAGTTCAGGGTGCGTGCCGCGCTGCACGACGCGCCCGCCGTCGATCACCACGATGGCGTCGGCGCCGGCGATCGTGTGCAGGCGGTGCGCGATGACCAGGACGGTACGGCCGGCCACCAGGCGGCTGAGCGCCTGCTGCACCTGGTGCTCCGACTCGGGGTCGGCGAAGGCGGTCGCCTCGTCCAGGACGAGCACGCTGGGATCGGCCAGCAGCGCCCGGGCGATGGTGATCCGCTGGGCCTCGCCTCCGGACAGCCGGGCGTGCGTGTCGTAGCCGTCGGGCAGGCGCGTGATCCGGTCGTGGATGTTGGCCGCCCTGGCCGCCCGCTCCACCTCTTCGCGCCTCGCCTCCGGCCGGGCCAGCGCGATGTTGTCGTGCACGCTGCCCCGGACCAGGGAGACGTCCTGGAAGACGAAGCCGACCTTGCGGTACAGCTCGGCCAGGGAGAGTTCGCCGAGCTCGACGCCGTCGAGGGTGATACGCCCCTCGGCCGGGTCGTGGAAGCGCGCCAGCAGCGCGGCGAGGGTGGACTTGCCCGCGCCGCTGGGGCCGACCAGCGCCGTCACCGTGCCGGGAACAAGCTCCAGATCGATACCCTCCAGGACGGCGTGCCGCCCGTCGTAGCTGAAACCGACGTTCTCGAAGCGGACCGTGTGGCGCTCGCCCTGCGGGGAACGGGGCCGGTCCGGCTCGGCCAGTTCCGGCTCCTCCAGCAGCAGGCCGATGCGCTGGGCCGCCGCCTGCGCCTCCCTGATCGAGCCCATGCCGTACGCGGCGCTCAGGAGCCGGCTGCCGAAGGTCACCCCGAGCAGCAGGAACGGCAGCAGGTCGGCCGCGCTCAACAGGCCGCCTTCCAGCATCAGACCGCCCGCCACGATGATCAGCAGCAGGGAGGTGAGCGGGCGGGTCACCAGGTCGACCAGGGTCTTGCGGCTCGACAGCGGCCGCTGCCAGGCCTCGAGGAAGCGGGCGCGCTCGGCGAGGGTGGCCCGGAAGCCGCCCGCAGGACCGGCGTCGTAGGCGCGCACCACGGCCAGGCCGTCCAGATAGGCGACCGCCTCCGAGCCGACCCGTGCCTCCCACGCCGTGAACCGGGCCAGCTGCGAGGTGGAGGCCTGGACCATTCGGGCGCTCAGGACGAAGAAGACCAGCAGCGGGATCAGCAGGGCGGCGGCGAGCCGGCCCGAGACGGAGAACAGGTAGGCCAGCACGGCCAGCGGGGTCACCAGGGCCGCCACGACGTCGAGAACCGCGTGGGTCACCAGATAGTGCAGGTCGGCCGCGTCGTCCTGGACCGCCTGCTTGATCCTGCCCGAGCTGTGGGCGGTGAACCAGCCCAGGGGGAGGCGGGACAGCTTGTCCACCACCTTCACCCGCACCTCATGGCCGAAGCGGGCGTCCAGCACGTGCATCGCCACGACCAGCAGGCCTGCCAGGGCCGCGCCCGCGCCCATCAGGATCAGGGCGAGCACGCCCAGTTCGGCCAGGCGGGTTCCGCCCGCCAGCAGCCTGCGGCACAGCTCGACCAGTAGGACGTAGGGGGCGAGCTGGAGCAGCGAGACCACGGCCTGGAACAGGCCGGCCAGCAGGAGACGGGTGCGCAGCGGGGCCAGGAGGTGCGCGCCCGCCCGCGACCGCCACCGCCCGCGGCCGGACGTTCCTGGCCGCGTGCCGCGTGGCTGGTCGGTCGCTCCATCGCGGGGCGCGGACGGCTCCCGGTCCACGGCTCCCTCATGGGGCGCGGACGGCTCCTGGTTCACGGCTCCCTCACGGGGCTCGGCAGGTTCCTGGTCCACGGCTCGCTCGCGGTCGACCCCCATCGCCTTGCCTCGGGTCCAGTACGCCCTGCCGTGCATGTCCGGCCTGGGGAAACCGAGCTCCTTCAACCTGGCCCTGACCTGCTTGGCCGCCGCCGTCTCGCCGGTGACCCAGGCGTACCAGTTCGACCAGTCCCGCTCGCCGATCGCGCGGGCCAGCGTGGCCGGGTCGCCGGTGGTCCGCAGCCACGTCACCGTGCACCGCGGATGTGCGGTGATCGGGATCTCCCCGTCCTCGTCGTGGAACCGCTCCAGCAGCAACTCCACCGGCGTCGTGTCCGGCACCGCGGTGAGGATCGCGTTGATCCCCGGCAGCGAGGCCGCGTCGCCGACCAGCAGGTAACCCTCGGGCGCGGGGTAGGGGGCGGCGAAGTGGGTGGAGGCCCACCTCGTCACCTCGACGGTGTCGCCGACCCCGGCCCGTCCCGCCCACGCGCACGCAGGACCCGCCGGCTCGTGCAGCAGGAACTCCAGGCTGACTCGCCGCAGGCCAGGGTCGGGGTCGACGAGGGTGTAGCCGCGCTGGTGCTCGCGTCCAGGACGGTCGGGATCGGGCGCCCACAGGCGTACCCAGGCGGCCGGCTCGATCGGCCCGCCGTCGAAGAGGGTCGGCGCGTCGAACGTGATGCGGCGAAAGTGCGGGGTGATGTCCTGGACGGCCACGACGGTGAGCGTGTGGTCCTGCGCGCCGAACGCCTTGGCGACAGCGCCGCCGTACCCTCTCGCCATCAGCCGGCCGTCCCCGGGACCGTGATCGGCCGGCCGGGTGGGAGTCGGGCGACCAACCCCTCGGCGGCCGCGGTGAGCATCAACACGAAGAAGTCCTCCGGAGTGTGCGCGGGAATGCCCGCCTGGGCTTGCCGCACGAGTGCCGAGCCTGCCATCGCGGCCAGCGCCTCGTCGGTGGTCTCGGAATCGAGGTGGGCCGCGCGCTCCTGCTCGGCCACGGTGACCCCCAGGGTGATGGTGGCGATCGCGGAGCTGAGCACGGTGGCGGCGGCAGGGTCGTAGCCGCGCCGGCCCAGGGCGGTGATCTGGTGCTCGAGGAGCCGGATGCCCGATGGCCCGCGCGGGAACAGCCGCTGGAGGTACTGGGCCGTGCCCGGACGCCCGAGCGTGAACCGCCGCAGTTGCGCGGCGAAGCCGACGAGGTGGGCGACGGTGGGTTCGGCCGGGTCGTCGACGAGGATCAGATCCTCCAGGATGGCCTCGCCGACCAGGCTCTCCAGCGCCGAACGGCTCGGTACACGGCGGTAGACCGCCGCCGTCGTGACGCCCAGCGCGTCGGCGACGCCCTGCACGGTGAGCTCGGCCAGACCGATCCGCGTCCCTGCGCGGACCACGTCACGGAGGGTGAAGGCGGCCGTGCGCCCACCGGTTTTCATAGGTAAGCCTTCCCTTAGTTATGGGCCATAACTTAGAGGAGGGATCGGCCTGGCGCAAGGGTCTGGTGGCGGGCCTGGAGGATCGCAGCCGCCGGGCAGACGCGTGGCTCCGCCGGGGGCCGCGGTACGGCTAGCGCACGCCGAGCCCTGTCACCCTGACCCTGGTCAGGTCGAGGGCCGGGAGGGAGCGCCCGCCGGCGGTGAGGGTGATCACGCCTGTTCCGTCGATGCCGCCGACCCTGGCGGCCGACAGGCCACGGGAGGTGAAGGCGTGCACGCAGGCGTTGGTCTGGCCGCGCTCGCAGGTCAGCAGGAAGCCGTAGCAGGGGAAGCACGTGCACCACCACGCCAGCGGCACGTCACGGGGCGCGGGGAGAGCGGCCAGACCGACCTCCGCGCCGAACGTGCCCCATTCGAGGAGCATCGCGAGGGAGCCGACAAGTCCGGCCATGCTGATGTCCTTGGCCGCCACCGCCAGGCCCTTCCTCGCGATGTCGGCCAGGAGGCGGACGTCCCCCGCGAGATCCTGTCCGCGCTCGTCGAAGGAGGGGAAGAACGGGAAGTCCTCGCGCATGACGCCGTCGGTGCAGGCGGCCACGACCAGGTCCTGCCCCTCGCGCACGTGCGTGGTGGAGAGCAGGGCGTCGGCGGATCCGACGGCGAAGGCGGAGATCGAGGGGGCGGCGTCGGCGGAGATCGTGAGGTGGCCGCCGACGATCGGCACGTCGTACAGCCGCGCCGCCTCGCGCATGCCCTCCAGGGCGGAGCGCGCGGTGGCCTCGTCCGCGACGACGGTGTCGACGATCCCCAAGGGCAGACCGCCCATCGCGGCCACGTCGTTGACGTTGGTCAGCACCGCCGCCACACCCGCGCCGTAGGGGTCGGCGCGCACGAACGGTGGCCACAGCGCCTCGCCGCAGGCGATGACCGTGCGGCCGTCCACGTCGACGGCGGCGCCGTCGTCGCCTGGCCCTTCGACCCAGCCGGAGGCGCCGAGCACCTCCGACACCAGCCCGATCGAGCGCTTGGCGCGGATCGCCGGGCTTGCCGCCACTGCCGCGACGACGTCGTCGAGCTCGGCCATGAGAGCCCGCCTCTTGTCGGAAAGTAAACAGAAATCGTAACATAGACAACGTGGGACCTGGTTTTCTCGCACTACCCACCGTGGCGGGCCGTACCCACGTCCTGGACAGGGGCCTCGCCCCCGATGCCGTTGCCGGCGTGCTGGAGCTCACCGGCGAGCACATCGACGTCTGGAAGTTCGGCTGGGGCATCGCCTACCTCGATCGCGGTCTCGACCGGAAGCTGTGGCTGTTGCGCGAGCATGAGGTCATCAGCTGCCTGGGCGGGACACTGCTCGAGATCGCCTGGTCACAGGGCAAGTCGGAGGAGTGCCTGGCCTGGGCCGAGCGCGCGGGTCTGGACGCCGTGGAGGTTTCCCGCGGAGTCGTCGAGATGGACCTGGACGACAAGCGCGAGCTGATCAAGCGGGCCTGCCAGGCCTTCACCGTGTTCGCCGAGACGGGCCGCAAGGACGCAGGGACGGCCGTTGAGGCCGGCGAGTGGCGGGAGGAGATCGCCGAGGACCTGGCCGCCGGCGCCGCATGGGTGATCACCGAAGGCAGGGAGAGCGGGACGGTCGGCATCTACGACGGGTCGGGCCGCCCCCGGCAGGACATCGTCGAGGCCGCCGTCGACGCGGCCGGCATCGAGCGGGTGATGTTCGAGGCGCCCCGCATGGCGCAGCAGGCGTGGCTGATCAACCGGTTCGGCCCCGCGGTCAACCTCGCCAACATCGCGCCGGACGACGTGCTCCCGCTGGCCACGCTCCGGCGGGGACTGCGAGCCGACACCGCAGCGCTGTCGCTGCGATGAACCCGAACGATGACCTCGAACGATGACCCCGGACGATGGCGCCGGACGATGACGCCGAACATGGTCCCGAGTGCCTACCGCGGCGTTTCCGTGGCACGCCTCGGCAGGATGGACGGGCGGCTCCTCCTCGGGCGGGAGGCCTACCGGCGCACGCGGTTCGTGGTGGTCCGCGACGAGCGGGGCGGCACGACGTTGCTGCGGGTCGAGAAGGAGTCGGAGGTGCCGCTGTTCTCGCCCATCACGAAGATCGAGGTGCTCGCGTCACCGGAGGAGTGCGCCTACGTCGTGGCGCCGGAGGCCGATACGGCGGTGCCGTCCACGCTGGCCCGCATCGCGCTGACGCGGGCGCAGGGCGTCAGGGCCGTGGTGGTCGAGGGCAGGTACGGGCATGTCAGCTTCATCGTGAACCCCGACCCGTTGCGGCTGGCCGTACAGGAGATCGTGCCTCCGGAGCCGCCCAAGCTGCTCGACCAGGTGCGGCGCCTGCTCGCGGTGGCGGAGGACCTGCCGCCCATCGTGCCGGTCGCCGACACGGTCGGCTTCGAGGAGCTCGCGGCGCGCGCCCCGGCCGAACGCTATGTGCTGCCGTGCGGCGGGTCGGGCGTGACCGTCGGCGATGTGCCGGCGGCCTACCTGGACCGGCGGCCCGCGCTGGAGAAATGGACCCTCCTGGGATGCGCCAGGTCGCGGGAGATCCACGAGTGGTTCTACGGCGAGCCCGCCGCGGCCACCGTCGAGATCTGCCCCAGGGCGCGCGGCCGCGCCTCCGGCGTCCCGACGCTCACCAAGTGCTGCCTGCTCGAGGACCGGATCGAGCGATCCGACGGGCTGGTCGTCGTGCCATGGGGCGCCACGCTCGGTCAGGTGCGCGCCGCCCTGGAACACCTGGCGCGCGGATGGGAGCCGTCATGGCGACCCGTCTGACCGAATCGGCCGAGTACGCTCACCTGTGGAGCACGCCGAGGCTCCGCGCCGTCTTCGACGAGCGGCTGCAAACCTGGCTGGACATCCTGGTGGCGCTGGCCGCGGCGCAGGCCGAGCTCGGGCTGATCCCCGCGGCGGCGGCCGGTCAGATCGCCGAGCACGCGCGGGCGGAGCGCCTCGATCTGGAGTTCGTGGCCGCGGAGACGCGGCGCACCTCGCACTCCACGCTGGGACTCATCCGCGGACTGCAGCGGTTGCTGCCCGAGCCCGCGCGGGAGTACGTCTACTACGGAGCCACCGTCCAGGATCTCACCGACACCTGGTTCGGGCTGGTGATGCGGGACGTCGGCAGGCTCGTCCAGGACGACCTGACCAGGACGCACGGGTCGCTGCTGCGACTGGCGGCGCTGCACCGCGACACGGTCATGAGCGGGCGCACCCACGGCCAGCCCGGCGCCCCCATCACCTTCGGCTTCAAGGTCGTGACCTGGGCCGACGAGGTGGCACGCCATCTCGTGCGGCTCTCCGAGGGCGCCGAGCGCTGGTCGGTGGGCCAGCTCGCGGGGGCGGTCGGCGTGCTGGGCTTCTTCGAGCCGCATGGCCAGGAACTGCGCGGGCGCTTCTGCGCCCGGCTCGGACTGCACGATCCGCTCCTCTCCTGGACCTCGGCGCGCGACCGTGTGGCGGAGTTCGGGACGGTCCTGAGCATGGTCGCGGCCACGCTCGCCCGCATCGGCGACGAGGTCTACGAGCTGCAGCGACCGGAGATCGCGGAGCTGTCGGAGCGTACGGCGCAGGACGCCGTCGGCAGCATCACCATGCCGCACAAGCGCAATCCCGAGACCAGCGAGCATCTGGACACGCTGGCCAGGCTCGCCAGGGCGGCGTCGAGCGTCCTGGTCGAAGGCATGACCGGCGGGCACGAGCGGGACGGACGTGCCTGGAAGGCCGAATGGGCGGCGCTGCCCGATGTCGCGCTCGCGGCGGGCACGGCCGCCGCACTCGCCGCCGACCTCGTCGACGGCCTGGTCGTCGACGCCGACCGCATGAGGGAGAACCTCGGGAAGACCAGCTGGGCGTCGGAACGCGTCCTCGCCGAGCTGTCGAGGCACCTGGGCAAGCACCGTGCCCAGGAGCTGATGCAGGAGGCGCTCCACACGGACGCCGACCTCGTGACCGCGCTCGCCTCCAGCGGCGTGGCCGACCCGGCCCGCCTCGCTCGCTGGACCGCACGCCCCGAACTCGCCACCGCGGCGGCCATGGTCGACGCGGTGGTCGCCCGCGGCACTCCAGGAGTCCAGCGATGAACCCGCCGCGCCGCCGCCTGGCCCTGCTGCCCACGCCGCTCCAGCGGTTCGCCGGCATGTACCTCAAACGGGATGATCTCACTGGGTTCGGGCTCGCAGGCGCCAAGGCACGCGCCCTGGAGTACCTCCTTGGCGATGCGCTGGCACGTGGCGCGGACGTGCTGGTCACGGGCGGTTCCCCGGCCTCCAACTTCGTCGCGGGAGCGGCGCTGGCGGCGTCGGTCTGCGGCATGGAATGCGAGGTGCTCGTCTCCGGGACGGCCGGGGAACAGGCGCCCGCCACCCTGGACCTGGTGCGCTGTTCGGGAGCGAAGGTGCACCTCACCGGCGCGGACAGGACCGAGCTCGACAAGCTGATCGGCGAGCGCGCGGCGCACCTGCGTGATCACGGCCGCACTCCCTACGCGATCCCGCGCGGCGGCGCCACTCCCGTCGGCGCGCTCGGCTTCTCGCATGCCGCGCAGGAGCTGGCCGCGCAGCTGGCCTTCGACGAGGCGATCGTCGTGCTGCCGGTGGGATCGGGGGCGTCGATCGCCGGACTGCTGGTCGGAAGGGCCGCCATCGCGGCGAAGTGGCGCGTCTACGGCGTGTCGGTCAGCCGGCCGCTGCCCCAGATCCGGAGCGAGATCCTCGGCCTGGTCGCGCGCATGGGCCACGAAGGGGTGGCCGGCTGGGAACTGATCGACGCGACAGGTCCGGCGGACGACCAGGACGTGCGCACCATGCTGGCCGCGTTGCGCGCCGACGGCGTGCTGGTCGACGCCAAGTACGGCACGAAGACGCTGGCCGCCGCCGCGCGGCTGCGGGCCGCCACGCGGACTCCTCTCGTGCTGTGGCACACCGGCGGCCTTCCCGCCGCGCTGGACCTGCTGGCGAGGGCGGCGACATGACCGGCGGGCCCGCGGACGAACTGGTGGCGGCGGGCTACGCGTGGGAGGCGGCCGACGCGCCCTGGCTGCACGCCGCGCTGGGCCTCGCAGACCTGGCCCACGGCGTCGAGCTCGCCGACCGGGACGTCCTGCCCGCCAGGGTGCGCGGCCCGCTGCTGGGCGCGCTGCTCGACCTGGCCGCCATGCCCGCCGAGGCCGTCGGCTACGACCCCCGCGACGGCGAGCCGTACACCTCTCGCGAACGTCACCTCACACAACGCATCGGCGACGACGCGGGGTGGCTGCGGGCAGGGCGGACCCGGCGCGAGGCCGTGCGCACCGCCTTCCGCATCCGGGTGCGAGGGCAGATCCTCGACCTGGTCGAGGACGCCGCCGGCCTGGCGGCGTGCCTCGCCGACCAGGCGGAGCGGCACCTCGGCACCCTGATGCCCGACTACACCTACCTCCAGCAGGCGCAGCCGACCACGTTCGGGCACTACCTGCTCTCCTTCGCCGACCCCGTGCTCCGCGACGCGATGCGGCTGTTCGCCGAGTTCGGGCACGTCAACGCCAGCCCCGCCGGGTCGGGGGCCGCCAACGGCTCGCGCATCCTCGACGACCGCGACGCGACCGCCCGGGTGCTCGGCTTCGACCACGCGATCACGCACACCCGCGACGCCATGTGGCAGACCGACCCGTTCACGCACGTGATGGCCGCGGCCACAAGCCTTCTCCTCACCCAGGACAAGCTCGCTGAAGACCTGGAGATCTTCGCCAGCGCCGAGTTCGGCTTCGTCGAGCTGGCCGAGGGGTACGGGCGCCCGAGCGTCGTCATGCCGCAGAAACGCAACCCGTACTCCCTCACGGTCGTCCGCGGCACGGCGGGCGTCATGCTGGGCCGCCTCACCGGCCTGACCGCCGTCATCAAGACCCCGTCGGCCCGCAGCGACAACCTCATCTACCTGTACGGCGAGCTCCCGCGCTCCCTCGACCTGGCCCACAGGACCACCCGCCTCACCACCGGCGTGGTCCGCACGCTCGAGGCCGACACCGCGCGCATGCGCGGCGCCCTGGACACCGCCTTCACCCAGGCCGCCGACCTCGCGGAGCTGCTCATGTGGCGCTTCGGCGCCGACTACCGCACCGCCCACCGGGTCGTCCAGCACGCCGTACGGCAGAGCGGCGCGCTGGACGCCGCGGCGATCGCGCGCGCGGCCACCGAGGTCGTCAGCGCCTGCTGGTCGCTCGACGACGAGGAACTGCGGGTGAGGCTCACGCCGGAGGCCCTGGTCGCCTCGCGCACCGGCCTGGGCGGGGCCGCGCCGCAGGCCGTGATGCCGATGGTCGAAGGGGTCCGCGACCAGGCCGCCGAGCTGAGTCAGGACGCGGCCGCCCGCCGCGCGGCGCTCCACGCGGCGCAGGACGCCATCCGCGCCCGCGCCGCCTGCCTGGCAGGACGCTGAGGAGGTGGCGACGATGGAGGTCGTCAATCTGGGGCTGCGAGCATTCGCCGACGCGGTGGCGGCGCAGGGAGCGGCGGTGGTCCACGTCGACGCAAGACCGCCGGCGCGCGGCGATCCGGTGCTGGTGCGAGCGCTGACGGACCTGTACTCCGCCGACCTGGAGAGCGCGAACGCCGACGTGACGGGCAGGCTCGACAGGGAGGTTCCCTCCGTGGTCGACGTCCGCCCGGCGATCGACGTGGTCCCCGGGATCGGCGACCGCACGATCCTGCACGCCGGGCCGCCGATCGTCTGGGAGGCGGTGTGCGACCCCTTGCGGCGCTCGATGCGGGCCGCGGTCGTCGCCGAGGGCTGGGCCGACGACCTGGCAGGAGCCGAGAGGGCGCTGACCGGCGGACAGGTCGAGCTGGCCGCGGCCAACGAGCACGACAGCGTGGTGCCGCTGGCGACGGCACTCGGCCCGAGCATGCCGGTCTGGGTGGTGGACAACCCCGCGGGAGGCACGCGCGCCTTCGCCCCGCTGGGCCAGGGTCCCGGAGACGTGGCCTGGCTCGGCAGGGAGTCGGCCGCGGCCGTCGAGCGGCTCGTCTTCCTCCGTACGGTGGCAGGTCCGCTGCTCAAGGAGATCGTGTCGCGGACGGGGCCGATCGACACGTTCGCGATCGCCGCCCAGGGCGTGCAGATGGGCGACGACGTGCACATGCGCGTCCAGGCGTCGACCAACCTCCTGCTGCGCTCGATGCTGCCCGCGATCGCCGCGCTCGACGACGCGGTACCGCTGGCCGCGTACCTGTCGGCCAACCACCTGTTCTTCCTCACCATGGCGATGGCCGGCGCGAAGGCGCTGACCATGTCGGCCGAGCGCGTGGCGGGCTCCAGCATCGTCACGACCATGGCGCGCAACGGCACCACGTACGGCGTGAAGCTGGCGGGGGACCGGCGGTGGTTCGTCACCGACAGCCCGCCGGTGGAGGCCGCGCTGTTCCACGCCGGGTACGGGCCACCAGACGGCGCGCCCGACATCGGCGACAGCGCCGTGCTCGAGCTGGTCGGGCTGGGCGGCGCGGCGACGGCGGGCTCGCCGGCGGTGGCGGCGTTCCTGGGCGGGACGATGGCCGACGCCGCCCGGGTCACCGGCGACATGCGCCGGATCTGCGCGGCGGAGAGCACCAGGTTCAAGCTGCCCGTGACGGACTTCCGCGGCACGCCGCTCGGCGTGGACGTGCGCAAGGTCGTCGAGACCGGGATCACGCCGCGGGTGAACACCGGCGTCCTGCACGCCCGCGACGGATCCGGCCAGATCGGCGCGGGCGTGGCCACGGCGCCACTGGCGGCGTTCCAGGCGGCGCTGCTGGCCCTGGCGGAGGCCCGATGAGCACGCGCACGGTCGGCGCCCGGTGGCGGGGCGGATACCGGGTCACCGTGACCGCCGGTGGTTTCCGGTTGCCGGTCGACGAGCCGGAGAGCGCGGGCGGCACCGACACGGGACCGCAGCCCACGGACTACCTGCTGGCGGCCATCGCGTCGTGCTTCGCGCTCGCGCTGGTGCACAGCGCGAGGAAACGCGGTGAGGAGCCGGCCGCGGTCGAGGTGAGCGTCACCGGCACCTACGACGGGCCGCGCTACAGCGAGATCGCGATCGAGATCGTCTCCACCCTGACCGGCGAGCAGGCGGAACGTCTCATCGAGGCCGCGCAGCGGGTCTGCTACGTCACCAACACGCTGCGCGAGCCGCCCCGGATCACCTTCCGCCACACCACGCGTTAGGAGCGTCTTCCCGGGGTGGGGCTCGCCGGCGGACACGCCGTGCCCGATGGAGCACCGGCGGCAGCCCGGCATGATGCGTGGCAGCATCCTGCCGAATCGAGGCAGTCCTGCCACTCGTGGTCGATGTCCCGCCTCGGGCACCCTGATGGTCCGCACCGGAACCGCAGGCGAGGCCCGGCCGGCAGATCGCGGAACTGACCAGGTCGTCCCGCCAAAGAAGATGAAGAGGAGTCCCATGCAGGTGATGAAAAGGGCCGGAACCATGGCCGGTGCGGTCGCACTCGCCGGGGCGGTCGTCCTCACCACGGCACCCGCGCACGCCGAGCCGGTCAAGGGCCCTTCCTGCGGTGCGGGCTTCTACCTCCAGGAGTCCCACAAGATTCGGGATACCGGCGCGGGCCGTGTGGCCGGGGTGGTGTACCTGTACTACAACACGTCGACCGGCTACAACTGTGTGATCACCCGCCGTGACAAGGACTTCAGGACGGACAGTATCGCGGCGACGGTTCGGCGGTCCGGTGACAATGAGCTCTCCCGGGACAAGGGCTACCGGAGCTACGCGGGTCCCACCTACCTGCACGCCAAGGGCCAGTGCGTCAAGTTCGGCGGTCAGTTGGTCGGGCGGTTCCCCTTCGGGAATCGCTCCAAGGCCGAGTGGATCAGCGGCTGGGGCCACTGCGGCTGACGGGGGCGCCCAAGGCGGGCGCTCTCTAGCCGTTGCGCAGGGCGATCCAGATCGCCTTGGCCGGGTGGTCGCCGTCGTTGGCCCAGCGATGCGGCACCTCGCCCGAGAAGTGCAGGGAGTCGCCCGCGGACAGCGAGAAGGTCTGATCGCCCACCTGGAAGGTCAGCGTGCCCTCGGTGACGTGGACCAGCTCCTCGCCCGGATGCTGCATGCGCTTGGCGCCGCTCGACGCGCCGGGCGTGACCGTCGCCATGGCGGCGGCCGTCTGGAACTGCCGGTAGGAACCGGTGATCCCGGCCAGGGCCAGGCCCTCGTGCGGCGTGTAGACGGTGGGGCGCCGATCGCTCGGCGTGTAGTGCACCGGCTCCGGCGGCTGGTCGTCCTCCTCGACGAAGTAGCGGACGGGGACGCCGAGCGCCGTCCCGAGCTTGAGCAACGTGGTGATCGTCGGAACCATCCCGTTGCGCTCGATCTTGTGGATGGCGGCGGCGGACACGTCGCTGATGGTGGCCAGCTGTTGCAGGGAGTGGCGCTGCGCCGTACGGAGCGCGCGCAGTTTGGGACCGATCTGGCTGACGATCTCGTCGACCTGATGACCCTCGGTCATGAAATCCCCTCGTCATTGACATCACGAAGCGCCATGCAGGATAGTCAACGTGAAGTCCTCTATAATGTATGGATATTGTGCCGTACGGGCGGGAGCTGAGTCCATGGCACGGAGGATGGTCATCATTGGCGGCGGCGCCGCCGGCATCGGCGCGGCGGGTGCGGCGAAGGCCGCCGCGCCTTCGGCGGAAGTGATCGTCTACACCGCGTTCGAGGACGTGGGATACAGCCCGTGCGGCATCCCGTACGTGCACGGCAAGGAGATCCCGGACTTCACGTCGCTGTTCCTGGCCGAGAAGCAGGCCTACGCCGACGCGGGGATCGACGTCAGGTACGAGACGACGGTGCTGGGCTTCGACCCTGAGTCACGGACCGTCCAGGTCGAGGGCGAGGGCCCGAGCGGCTACGACGCCCTGATCATCGCCACCGGCTTCGACTACAAGCCCCCCGGCGTGCCCGGCGAGGACCTCGGCGGCCTCTACTACGTCAAGAACATCCGCAGGGCCATGGAGTGGGACAAGATCCTCGACAACGTACGGCACGCGGTCGTCGTCGAAGCCTCCCCCCTTGGTCTGGAGATGGTGACCGCCCTCGCCCATCGCGGCATCGACACGCACGTCATCGACCCGCACCCGTGGGCGCTCGGCGAGCTGTGCGATCCCGACATCGTCGCCCCCGTCCAGGAGTCGTGGGCCGAGATGGGCGTCACGACGCACTGGGACACCAGGCTCCTCGGATTCACCGGCGACCGCGAGGGTCACGTCAGGACCGTGGCCACCACGGACGGTGAGCTGCCCGCGGAACTGGTCGTGGTGGCCACGCACAAGGTGGCGAACAACGCGCTGGCCGTGGCCGCCGGGCTCAGGACGGGCTCGACGGGAGGCCTGGTCGTCGACGACCACATGCGCACGTCGGCCCCGCATGTCTGGGCGGCGGGCGACGTCTGCGAGATCCCGCACGGCGTGGGCGGGCTGCCCCTGCAGGGGCTCACCGGCAGCCACGCCTACGCCCAGGGCAAGGTGGCGGGCACCAACGCCGCGGGCGGAGAACGCGCGTACCAGCCGGTCTACGTCCCGTGGGGAATGGTCGCCGGCACGTGGATGATCGGCGGCGCGGCGCTGGGCGAGGTGGCGGCCACCGCGCTGGGCGTCCCGCACGTGGTCGGCAAGGCGACGGGCATCTCCAGAGCGCGCTACTTCCCCGGCGTCAGGCCGGTCACGGTCAAGCTCCTCGCCGAGCCGCGGACGTTGCGCCTGATCGGCGCGCAGATGGTCGGCGGCGAAGGGATCAAGGAGCGGGCCGACTTCCTGGCGCTCGCGGTCAGGAAGGGCATCACCCTGCACGACCTGGCCTCGATGGAGAACGTCTACTCGCCGCCGATCGGCGCCCTCAACGAGCCCATCGTGACGGCCGCGCAGGCCGGGGTGTCGACGTGATCAGCCGGTGGCTGCGCGAGAACGCCCAGCAGTACCTTCTCAGGGACGCGCAGGCGCGGGTGGCGCGCGCCCACGGCAGGACCCCGCCGCCGATCCGCGGCTCCTTCTTCTGGCGCAGGATCTTCGTCCCGATCTATCGGCTCACACCCTGGCCGGTCCGTCGCAGGTTGCTGGCCGCGATGCCCGGGAGCCACCGCCGGCACTGGCCCAAGCCGACGACGCCCGCCGGCCCGGCCGTCTAGTCAAGGAGGTCACCATGCCGAAGACCGTCACCACCGAGCTGCCAGCCGAAGGCGAGACCCTGTACGACACCGAGGAAAAGGTGTTCGCCGACGTGCGGGCCGAGCCGGGGCAGAAGGCCTACGTCTTCATCCACACCGTCCCGTACGAGGGTTCGGTCGCCCTCGTCAACCTGCTCACCTCGACGCGCCTGGTGCGCAAGGGCTTCGACGTGAACATCATCCTGTACGGCCCCGGCGTGCTGCTGGCGTCGGGCACGCGGGGTTACCCCGGCGTCGGCCAGGAGGCGTTCCCCGGGCACCTCGCGATCAACAACCAGATCAAGACCCTCATCAAGGAAGGCGCCAACATCTACGCCTGCCGCTTCGCGATGGGCGCGCTCTACGGCTTCCGCGAGGACGACCTGATCCCCGGCGTGACACCGTTCAACCCGCTCGACGTGCTCGACGCCGCGCTCACCGCGTGGAAGGAAGGCGCGTTCCAGCTGAACACCTGGACGGTCTGAGCACCGCCCGACGCCAGGTGAGAGCGCGTTCGCCCGGCGGGGCGGCTGGGAGGCGACGATGAGCAAGGCCACCGGTATCCACGACATGGGAGGCACCGAGGGCTGGGGAGCCGCGCCCGTGCCCCGACCCGACGAGCCGGTCTTCGCCGAGCGATGGCAGGCCAGGGCCTTCGCGCTCGCGGTGTTGTCCATACGGCTGTCGGGCACGAACCTCGACGCCTTCCGGCACGCGATGAACCGGCTCGACCGGCGGGACTACCTGGACGACGGCTACTACGGCCGCTGGCTGCACGGCGCGGAGAACCTGCTTCTCGACAGCTCGATCATCGCGCAGGGGACGGTGGAGGCGCGTGCCGCCAACATGTCAGGGGGCTCGGCCGAGGAGCTGGGGCCGCCGGAGCCGAACAAGCCGGACTACGCCCCGGCCGCCGCGGGCTCCCTCCGGGAGGTCTCGTCGGCGCCCCGGTTCGCCGTGGGCTCCGCCGTACGCGCCAGGGCCTTCGATCCGCCGGGGCACACGCGGCTGCCGCGCTACGTGATGGGGCACACAGGCGAGGTCGTGATCGTCCAGCCCGCGCAGGTGCTGCCGGACACGAACGCCCACTTCCAGGGGGAGAACCCGCAGTGGGTGTACACGGTGCGTTTCGGCTCGGCCGAGCTGTTCGGCTCCGACGCCGAGCCGTTCGCGCTTCACGTCGACCTCTACGAGGACTACCTGGAGGAGGCGCCATGACGGATGAACGGGTGCCGATCGAGCTGCGCGTCGAGGCGCTCGAGCAGCTGCTGGTCGAGCGCGGCCTGATCGATTCGGCGGTCATGGACAAGTACATCGCGATGTACGAGACGGACGTCGGGCCGCTGAACGGCGCGCAGGTCGTGGCGAAGGCGTGGACGGATCCCGACTACAAGGAGCGGTTGCTCTCCGACGGCACCGCCGCCGTCGCCGAGCTCGGGTTCAAGGGACCGCAGGGCGAGCACATCGTGGTCCTGGAGAACACGCCGGCCGTCCACAACGTGGTCGTCTGCACGCTCTGCTCCTGCTACCCCTGGCCGCTGCTCGGCCTGCCGCCCTCCTGGTACAAGGATCCCGCCTACCGGGCCAGGATGGTCCGCGAGCCGCGCGCCGTCCTGGCCGAGATGGGGCTGCGGCTGCCGGACGACGTCGAGGTCAGGGTCTGGGACAGCAGTTCAGAGGTGCGCTATTTCGTGCTCCCCTCCAGACCGGCCGGGACCGAAGGACTCTCGGAGGAACAGCTCGTGCCGCTCGTCACGCGGGACGCGATGGTGGGCGTGGCCCAGGTGACGCCATGACGCTCCCCGTCCGGCTCGACGTCGACAGCCCGGCCGCGCCGCCGCGCTCCAACGGCGAGCTGGTGTTCGCCGAGCCATGGGAGGGAAGGGCGTTCGGCCTGGCCGTGGCCGCCAGTGAGGCGGGCGTCTTCGCCTGGGAGGACTTCCGCAGGGCACTGATCGCGCGCATCGCGGCCCGGCCGGAGGCCCGGTACTACCTCTGCTGGTTCGAGGCCCTGGAACAGGTGCTCGCCGTCGAGGGGCAGGTGCGCGAGCGGGCGGCGCTGCTGGCCGGCAGGCCCGCCGGCCACGATCACACGATGGAGCGGTAGATCTCGACGTGCCTGGCGGCGCAGGCCGCCCACGTGAACCGCGGCACGACCAGGCGGCCACCGGCGACGAGGGTGGCGCGCAGCGCCTCGTCGGCCATGATCCGCTCCAGGGCGGCCGCGAGTGCCTCGGGGTCGCCCACGGCGGGCAGCAGGGCGTCCACGCCGTCCGTGAGGAACTCGCGGAACACCGGCAGATCGCTGGCCACGACCGGCAGATCGCAGGCCTGCGCCTCGAGCGGTGCCAGGCCGAACCCCTCCTCGATCGACGGGTACGCCAGGGCGTCGGCAGTGCGGTACCACGCCGCCAGCCGATCCTCGGAGACCGTCCCCACCTGCACCACGTCGAGGCCGAGCGCGGGCAGGAGGGCCAGCGCCTCGCGCCGGTAGGCCTCGTGGTCGCGGAAGGACTGGCCGCCGACGATCGCCAGCACCGGCCGCTCACCCCGCAGCAGGCCCAGGGCGCGGAACAGCGTCTTGCTGCCCTTGCGCGGTTCGACGCCGCCCACCGCCAGCAGCAGGAACCGGCCCGCCGCCCCCACGGACGCGCGCAGGGCGGCGCTCCGCCGGGTGCCGACCGGCGGGAACCTGGCCGGGTCGACGCCGTTGCGCACGACCTGGGCGGCGACGCCGTAGTCCCGGAGCAGCACGTCGCGCCAGTGCTCGCTGACGACCAGGACGTGGCCCGGATCCAGGATCGCCCTGCGCTGGCAGTCGACGAGGGCCGGCGTGGTGAAGTCGTCGACGTGGTGCACGGTGCGCACCACCCGGGCGTGCACCTGCGGCGCCGCCCTGCCGGTGATGCAGTCCTGGGCGTGGAGGATGTCGAACTCGCCCGCCACCCTCGCCAGCCCGGCGACCATGGCGTCCACCGAGGCGAAGACCTTCTCCTCCAGCGAGTCGCCCTCGACCGTGACGGGGAACAGCGTGAACGGCACCTTGAGCGAGCGGAAGAAGGCCTCCTCGCCCAGGGCGAAGACGTGCACGTCGACGCCCAGGTCGGCGAGCGCCTCGGCGAGGGCGAGGGTGTGGACGACTCCGCCGCGCGGTCTGGTGGAGTACGTGAGGAGCGCGACGCGGCTCATGAGGTGCTCTTCCTGGTGGCGATGGCCGCCGCGGCGCGTGCCGCGCGGGCGGCGGTCGCGGTGACCGCGCATCCCGCGGCGGCCAGCTTGCGTACCTGGTCGTGATACCCCTGGGGATCGAGCTCGGTGCCCAGGACGTAGGCGACCACCTGCGGACCGTCCAGTCGGGCCAGCTCCGGCGACAGGATCCCGGCGGGGTCGGGATGCGAGCCATGGCCGAGGACGACGTCGAGCAGCACCACGGCGACGTCGGGCCCGGTTTCGCGGAGCAGCTCGATCCGGGCCCCCGGGTCGATCATCGGATGCGGCCTGCCCTTCGTGAACTCCTCCTCGCCCAGGTCCAGGCAGACGTGGCGACCCGGTGGCGCGGGCAGGCCGTAGCGGGGGTCGATCGGGGTGTTGGACCAGACGGGACCGAGCACGCCGCTCAGCACCACGAGGGCCTCGTAGCAGAGCGTGCCGCCGGAGAACAGCCCGCGCACCGTGGTGCGCGCCGGCGCGAGGCGGGCGATGGCCTCCTCCACACTCGGTCCGCGATGCAGGTCGAAGGGCGGCACCGGCCTGCCCAGGACGCCGAGCGCCTTGACCACGCCGCCTTCGAGCGTCTCGCCGCCCACGCCGACCAGGCTGGCGACCAGGGGCGTCGCCCGCGCGGCCGCCATCACTCGACGCGCCACCTGCTCGTCGGGCGGCTTGGACACCAGGAGGATCAGCTCCGTCTCCGGGTCCTCGTCGAGCATCCGGACGGCTCGCGCCGCCATGCGCCCGCCCACCTCGGGAGACAGGTCGCGACCGCCCACGCCGACCACCTGCGACACGCCGACGCCGCAGCGGTCGAGCAGGCACATGACCTCCTGTGCCCCTGTGCCCGCCGCCGCGACGACCCCCACGGGGCCACGACGCACCACGTTGGCGAATCCCAGCCCCACCCCGTCGATCACCGCCGTGCCCGCGCCTGGGCCCATGAGCAGGCGGCCCCGCCGTGCCGCGTGGTCCTTGAGCGCGATCTCGTCGCCGACGGAGACGTTGTCGCTGAACAGCAGGACGTCCAGGCCGTGACCGAGCGCCTTGTGCGCTTCGAGCGCGGCGTAGTCACCGGGAACGGAGACGACGGCGACGGTGCTGCCCGGCTGCCGTTCCAGCGCCTCCTCGAGCGAGCGCGGGCTCTCCTCGGCCCGGCCGCTTTCACGGGCGCCGAACATCGCCCGCTCACCTTCCGCGAAAGCGGCCTCCGGGTCCGTCGCCCGGACCGCGAGGATGAGATCGTACGGCGAGGCCTCGGGCGGGTCGAAACCCTCCTGCCGCAGGGCGTCCAGGTTGGCCGCGGTGGCCATCACGGCCGTCGCCCACTCCACGCCGTCGGTGCCGCCCATCGCCCGGGCGCCGAGGAGCTGGAGGACGGAGTCCAGGTAGGTGTCGCGCAGCACGCGCACGGCCGGCTTCACGCCGCCCCCCGACCGGCCACCGCAGTCCTGTTCACGGGGTCCACCCTTCGCCGTTCTGGCGAATCACCCGAATGACGTCTAGGATCCGACTTGTCACACTGACGATAGTGAACGAGTGAAGCCTTGCCAAGCAGCCCGATCCCCGCGGAGTACGCCGAGCTCGCCCGGCGGCTGCGAGCCGCCGAGGACAGGCTCTTCCCGCTGGCGATGATCGACGCCGACCGCTACCAGCGGGCGTTGCAGATGGTGGGCGCGCTCGCCCGGCGCCTGGCACGCGCCGGCGACTACCCGGCCCTGGCCGCCGCAGAGGGCGAGATGCGCGGCTGGCTCGACGACGTGGGCGTCTCCCTGGACGGCCTCGACCCCCAGCTGGTGATCGAGGCAGCGATGTCACAGCGGTTCCGCGAGCTGCTCACCTCCTACCGCGAGCAGGCGGTCGACCGCGCCCGCGCGGCCGGCCAGGAGTGGGCGGTCGTCGAGGACCCCGACGACGCGGCCTGGCGCGGCGGCTCGGCGCGGTGGGTGGACGTGCACGTCCCGACCGGCACCGTCATGGT
>NZ_JBHUFV010000047.1:0-521875 GCF_042681425.1 Nonomuraea mangrovi
CCCCGCCCGCCAGCGACGACCCCGCACACCCAGCGCCACCGAACGACCGTCACACCACCCGCGCCACCGAACGACCGTCACACCACCCGCGTCTCCGGGCGAGCGAGCGACGGTCCCGCCGGTCGGCATTGCGCCCCGCCGTGCTTCCGCCCGCATCGAGCCAGGCGCCACGTCACTCACCCTCATGCGGCACCGACACTGCGGATCCCGGCCCGGAAGGCGGGTCCGCTCTCCCGGCATCGGCCCGGCCCCGGTTCAGCGGCGAGCGGACGGAGCGATGTCCCGACCCATCGAGTGGGTACGGTCGTGGAGTGGGTGCGATGGACGAGACCAGTGACCTCTACCGCGACGCCGTACGGCAGGCTCATGACCTGCTGAGGTGGCGATCGCCGTTGCGGGCCGAACTGTGGGCGAGCCGGCTGGCCGCCGAATGGCACGACGACGAGGAGGCCGCGCGGGCGTTCGTGGAGCGCGCCGCCCACGAAGACACCCCCGAGGCGCGTCTGGTCCTCGCCGCGCTCGCCTCCATCGGCCAGCCCCCGGCCGCCGAGCCCGCCACTGAGGAGACGAGCACCGGGCCCGCGGAGGAGGGGACGAACGCTCGCGACACCTCCGCCGGCGAGCCGCGCGCCGACGATGAGACGAGCGCCGTCGAGGGGGCCGTGAGCGTTGAGACGCGCGTCGGCGAGACCCCCTCCAGCGATGAGACACGCATCGGCGAAACAACCGCGAACATGGAGGAACGCGTCGGCGAAGCGACCGCGAGGGTTGAGACGCGCGTCGGCGAGACCCCCTCCAGCGATGAGACGAGCGTCGGCGAGGCGACCGCCAACATGGAGGAACGCGTCGGCAAGACGACCGCGAGCGAGGGCCCTGCGGTTCGGTGGATGCGGCTCATGGGGCAGGCGCATCCCGAAGGCGCGTGGTACGGCACCGCCGACCCGTACGGCGAGCAGGCCCTCGCGGTCATCTCCTTCGTCTATCCCAACGGCAAGGAGCCCCACCTGGCGGTGGTCGGCATCGACCAGGCGAGCGGCGGGTTCGCCGTCGACGCGATGATCGAGGAGCCGAAGTTCCTCGACGATCTCGACGTCCGCCCGGCCGATCCCGTGAGGGTGGCGGGCCGGGTCATCGACGCGTTCGAGCTCACGGACGCCATCATGGGCGCGCCGGTCGCCGACACCTTCCCGAATGCTCGGGCGATCGTGCTGGCCCGTGCCCGCACCGCCGAGCGCTCCGCCGCTGGTGCAGGAGAAGCGGGGACGGGAGAAGCGGGGACGGGAGAACGAGAAGCGAGGGCGGGAGAAGCGAGAGCGAGGGCGGGAGAAGGGGCTGGCGTGGGAGGTCGGCCGTTCGAGGCAGAAGGTGCTGCGGGGCAGGGAGAGGACTCCTCAAGGGGTTCCGAGAGCCGGCGGCTGTCGCCGGACGACACCGTGGAACGCTTCGACGATCTCCCCGATGTGCCGGGCGCGAGTGAGGCGTTCGCCACTCTTGTGGAGTTCGTGGGCGACCGTCCGTCGTGGTGGAGTCCGGCGCGTGTCACCCAGTTCATCACCTCCTGGCTGCCCAGAGAGGCGATCATGAGCGAGGCCGCCATCGACGCGATGCCCCAGGTTCTGCGGGCCTGGACGCGCCACCTGGGAGATCATCCCGAGCTGCGCGCACGTGTCGAGGCCGACTCTCGGGACCTTCCGCTCCTCATGGCCGACGGGTTGCGGTTCAGTCTGGCCAAGCGGCTCAGGCTCGCCGAAAGGGAGCACCGGGGGACGGACCGCTGACCGGTGCGGCTATGCTGCGCAGTGACCTTTTCTGCGGCCCATTGAGGGAGAGCTACAGCATGTACAAGGAGTTCGCGGCCGAGGCTGTCGTCTGGGTGGTCCCGATCGTCGTCCTCATCGGCCTCGCCCTCATGATCACCGCCTGATCCAGGGTATTCGCTGATCCAGCCCGCGAGACGGCCCTTCCTACAGGAGCCGTCCGTGGGCTTTCGCTCGTTCCCGACACCGCGCTCAGCGGTTCGAGAGCGAGGCGGGCGGCCACCGGTTTCGCACATCGGGGCTCCGACCCGCGACCGAACCGACCCCGGTGGATGGCGGGCGCGGAGTGCCCGGCGAGGTAGACGGCGCTGGCGGGCCAAGAGCGCCGCTGAGGTGGACGGCGGGTGGCTGGCCAGAGTACCGCCGAGATGGACGGCGGGACCAAGAGTGCCGCCGAGATGGACGGGGCGGGTGGCGGGCCAAGAGCGCCCGGCGAGGTGGACGGCGGTGGCGGATGCGGGTGCCCCCCGAGGTGGGCGGGCTAGGACGCCCACGCCAGCAGGGGCCCGCCCTCGCGCAGCCGCCGCAGCGCCTGCCTCTCCAGCTGCCTGATGCGTTCCCTGGTCAGTCCGAGCGTGTCGGCGAGCTCCTGGTGGGTGAGCACCTTGCCGCCCGCCAGGCCGTACCGGCGTCTGATGATGAACGCCTCCCGCACCGGGAGCTCCCGCACCAGCCCGCGCAGTTCGGCGGCGAGGGCGCGCACCTCCGCGAGCTCCTGCACCTGCGGTATGTCGTCGTCGGCGATCAGGTCTCCGACGCTGGCCTCGCCGTTCTCGCCGACGGGGGTGTCGAGGCTGATCGTCTCCTGCGCGAGCCTGCGCAGCCCCGCGATCTGCTCGACGGTACGGCCGGCCGCGTCGGCCAGCTCGTCCTCCGCCGGCTCCCTGCCCAGGTCGGTGGACAGGCGCCGGGCGATTCTGGACAGGCGGGCGACCTCTTCAGCCACGTGGACGGGCAGCCGCACGGTCCTGCTCGTGTCGTTGATGCCGCGCTCGATCGCCTGCCTGATCCACCACATGCCGTAGGTGGAGAACTTGTATCCGCGCTTGTAGTCGAACTTCTCCACCGCTCTGATCAGCCCGAGGTTGCCTTCCTGGATGACGTCGAGCAGGGGAAGGCCCCGGTGGGCGTAGCGTTTGGCCGCGGAGACGACCAGACGCAGGTTCGCCCTGATCAGCCGGTCCCTGGCCCGTCTGCCGTCCCGCACGAGTGCCGGCAGCTCGGGCCGGTCGTCGCCGTGGGCGAGGAGATGCGCGGCGTAGAGACCCACTTCCACCCGCCGGGCGAGGTCGACCTCGTCCTCGGCGGCGAGCAGGGGGATTCTGCCGATCTCCTTGAGGTAGTCGCCTAACAGGTCAGCCATCCCGCCCGACTACCCGGCGAACGGCGGAGAATTCCCTGATTCGGAGAGTTCGGCGATGGCGAGTTCGGCGGTGTTCCTGATGTCGAAGAACTTGTCGAGGGCAGTGATCGCGAACAGGTGCTTGCAGCGTGCGTTGAGCCCCGACAGGAGCAGCCGCCCGCCGGAGGCGGTGACCGCCTTGTGGAGGTAGACCAGCACGGACAGTCCGGAGGAGTCGCAGACGCTGACGGCCTGCATGTCGATGACGATCATCGGAGGCTGGCTGAGATCGAGCGCCTTGGTGACTCGATCTCGCACCTCGGCCGCCGATCCGAAGTCGAAGTCTCCTGTGAGCCTCGCGATGACACAGGGACCTTGCAGTCCGAGGCTGATCGACAAGGCCTGCTCCGCAGTCACCCAGCTCCACCTACCCGTGTAGCACGCTTCGATCCCGCTACCTTACCGAAGGTCGCGGCGAACGCCTCGCCCACCCGGTGGCGCGTGGGCGGGCAGCGGGTCAGGAGAAGTAGCGGGCGGGGGTGCCGACCAGCATCTGATCGAGTTGCTCCTGGGTCACGCCGCGGGCCAGGAGCGCGGGGAGGACGTCGTCGTGGATGTGGTCGTAGCGCCAGTTCGGCGCCACCAGCGGCACCCCTTCGTCCCATTCGCCGGCGAAGTAGTCCATGAAGCAGGCCGCGTCGTGGCTGAGCACCATCCGGTCGGCGTAGCCTTGCTCGCACAGCGCGGCGATGGTGGCGACGCGCTGCCCGGTCGGGTTGTACATGTCGAGCCCGAACCGGTCCATGCCGAGGATGGCTCCGGTGTCGGCGAGCCTGCGCAGGTAGTCGAGATCGTTGCTGTCTCCGGCGTGTCCGACGACGACCTTGCGCAGGTCTACGCCTTCCTTGGCGAACAGGTCGAGCGCCTGCAGCCCGGATCGTGTGGCCGCGTCGGTGTGGACGGTGATGGGCGCGCCGGTGCGCACGTGCGCCTGCGAGGCGGCCCCGCACATGCGCTCGACGCCTTCGGTCAGGCCGCGCTTGTCGACGACGCACTTGATGAAGGCGGCCTTGACGCCGGTGTCGGCGATGCCCTCGGTGAGGTCGCGGACCATGTCGTCGACCATCGGGTCCGGCATGTCCATGAGCAGCCCAGGTCCGCGGTGCTCGTACGGGTGGGGCGGCAGGTCGTAGAAGTACAGTCCGGTGGCGACGATGATGTTGAGCTCGGGCACCTGCTCGGCGACGCGCTGGATGCGCGGGATGTAGCGCCCGAGCCCCCATACCGTCGGGTCGGCGATCGTCCGCACGCCCTTCGCCGCCACCGCCTTGAGCTTGCCGATCGCGTCGGCGACCCTGAACTCCTCGTCCCACCAGCCGCCCGCGCCATGGTTGTCCTTGTGCTCGGTCGAGAGGGCGAAGATGTGCTCGTGCATCAAGGTCTGGCCCAGGTCGCTGACGTCGACCTGGCCGCGGACGGTGGGAACGGTGGGCATGCGGAGCCTCCCATACCAACTGGTCTGTGCGCGCCAACCTACGTCAAAGGATCCGGGGGAACAACGGCGCGGGCGCGGGCAGCCGCTCCCCCTCCACCTGCGCCGCGACCTTCGCCGCCGCTCCCGGCACCAGATCCTCCAGATGGACGGCGAGCGCCCGGCACGCGTGGACGAGCGTCGCCAGCGCGACGTCAGGGTCGGGCTGCTTCCACGGCTGTTCGCGCTCGATGTACCTGTTGGCCTCCTCCACGATCGACCACACCGCCGCGGCGGCCGTCCTGAAGTCGAACTCCTCCAGCGCGGCGTGCACCCGCTTGCCGACGTCGGGCACGAGCGGCGCCACGTCGATGTCGGGCACGTGCCCGTCGCGGAACCTGTGGACCATGGTGACGACCCGCTTGACGAGGTTGCCGAGGCCGTTGGCCAGGTCCTCGTCGTGGCGGGCAGCCAGCCGGGCCTCGGTGAAGTCGGCGTCGCCGACGCGCGGCACCTCGCGCAGCAGCCACCAGCGCACCGCGTCGGTCCCGTAGCGGGCGACGAGCTCGGCGGGGTCGGCGGTCGCGCCGGACGACTTGGAGATCTTGCGGCCGTCGACGGTGAGGTAGTCGTGGACGTAGATCTCGGTCGGCAACGGCTGGCCCGCGGACAGCAGCATCGCGGGCCAGTAGACGGCGTGGAAGCGGATGACGCCCTTGCCCACCAGGTGGATCTTGCGGCCGTTCGACCACCAGCGGTCGTAGTCGTCCAGCGCGGTGACGTAGTTGGCCAGCGCGTCCCACCAGACGTAGACCACCTGCGTGGGGTCGTCAGGGACGGGGATGCCCCAGCCGCGGGCGCGATCCTGCGACCGGGAGATGCTGATGTCCTCCAGACCCGCCTCGATGAACGCCAGCACCTCGTTCCTGCGGGCGGCGGGCTCGATCCGCAGCCGGCCGTCGGCGATGAGCGCCTTCAGCTCGTCCTGGTAGCGGGACAGGCGGAAGAACCAGTTCTTCTCCGCGACCCTCTGCAGCGGGCCGCCGTGCTCGGGACAGGTGTCGTCGGTGGAGAAGGCCTCGCAGCCGACGCAGTACAGCCCGTCGTAGGAGCGCTCGTAGACGTCGTGCGCGGTGGCCCGCCACAGCCGCTCGACCCCCGCCCGGTGGGCGTGGTCGCGGCTGGTGCGGACGAAGGCGTCGAAGGACAGCGCCAGCGGCCCGCGCAGCGCCTCGAAAGCCTCGGCGTTGCGGTCGACGAACTCCTGGACCGGCACGTTCGCCGCCTCGGCCGCCAGGACGTTCTTGAGCGAGTTGTCGTCCGTCCCTGTCTGGAAGCGCACGGGTTCGCGCCTGCGGTAGTGCCTGGCCAGCACGTCCGCCTGGACGATCTCCAACGCGAAGCCCAGATGGGGACGGGCGTTGACGTAGGGGATGGTCGTCGTGATGTACATCGGAACCTCCAAAGGGGCCCCGGACATGCGAAGAGGCCCCGGTCATCAGGGCCTCTGCGAAGACGTCGGCGAGCCCCTAGGGGGCCATCATTCGCCGTGTCGTCATGGGCTCATGATAGCCCGGCGGCCCCGTGCGGCACCAGCGGACCGGCCCCCAGCCCCGCAGGGGCCCAGCGGACCGGCCCCGGCCCCGGCCCCGCGCCGGCTATCCGGGGGCGCGCACGTGGCGGCGCCACACCCACCACAGGCCGCCCAGCGCGAACACCACCAGGCCCGCCACCACCGACTCGGACGGCAGCGTGAACGCTAGCACCAGGCACAGCGCCAGCCCCACCAAGGGAACCGCCCTCGGCGGCGCCCCCTCGTCGGGCCCCAGCCTGAGGGCCGAGGCGTTGGCCACCGCGTAGTAGACGAGCACGCCGAACGACGAGAACCCGATCGCGCCCCGCAGGTCGACCGCCAGCACCAGCACGATCACCACAGCGGCCACCGCCGCCTCCGCCCGGTGCGGCACCCGTCTGACGGGATGGACGGCGTCGAGGAACCCCGGCAGATCCCGTTCCCTGGCCATCGCGAACGTGGTCCTGGACACTCCGAGGATCAGCGCGAGCAGCGCGCCCAGCGCCGCCACCGCCGCCCCCGCCCCGACCACGGGTGCGAGCCATCCCGCGCCCGCCCAGACCACGGTGTCGACGAGCGGGGCGGGCGACAGGCCGAGCCGTGCGGGGCCGAGCACCCGGAGCGTGGCCAGGGCGACGAGCGTGTAGACGGCGAGCGTGATGCCGAGGGCGAGCGGGATGGCCCTGGGGATGGTGCGTTCGGGATCGCGCACCTCCTCACCCAGCGTGGCGATGCGCGCGTATCCGGCGAAGGCGAAGAACAGCAGGCCCGCCGCCTGCAGGACGTCCCACAGGCCGGCGGGGTGGAGCTCGCCGGCGGTCGCCGTCGGCGCCTGGCCGCCGGTGAAGCCCGCGACCGCCACCGCCGCCAGCACGGCCAGGACGAGCGCCACGATGATGCGCGCCGCCATGGCCGAGCGCTGCACGCCGTACAGGTTGAGCACGGTCAGCGCGACGACCGCGCCGACCGCCAGCGGGACGGCCAGGCCGGGCGCGACGTAGGTGCCGAACGTCAGTGCCATCGCCGCGCACGACGCCGTCTTGCCGACCACGAATCCCCAACCGGCCAGGTATCCCCAGAACGGGCCGAGCCGCCGCCGGCCGTAGACGTAGGTGCCGCCGGACTCCGGATGGCGGGCGGCGAGCCTGGCCGAGGAGGTCGCGTTGCAGTAGGCGACGACGGCGGCCAGCGCGAGCGCCGCCGGCAGCCAACGGCCCGCGATGGAGGCGGCGGGCGCGAAGGCGGCGAAGACGCCCGCGCCGATCATCGCGCTGAGCCCCACGACGACGGCGTCGCCGGTGCCCAGCCGCCGCGCCAGACCTGACGCCATTCCGTCTTCCCTTCCGCAGAGCCAGAGATCCGAGAGAGAACCACTGTGCCCCATGGAGATGACATCCCCGGGTCTCCCACCGAAACCCTGGGGTGACACCACTCGGGTCCGCCCCCACGCCCCTGGAGTGGACACCTCGCTGGGTCCGCCGCACGAGACCCCGTCGACCCGCCCGCAGGCCGGGGCCCCGACTACTCCTCGGCTTTCTCGCCCTCCTTGGCCGGCACGATCAGCACGGGGCGTCCCGCGTGGTGCAACACCCGGTCGGACGTGCTCCCGAGCAGGAGCGACTTGACCCCGCCCATCCCCCTGGTCCCCGTCACGATCAATGTGGCGTCGAGCTCGTTCGCCACGTCGACGATCGTCGACCAGACCGCCGGCGAGTCGGACTCCCACCTGGGCGTGGCGTCCAGTCCCGCCTGTACGGCCAGCAGCGCCCCCTGCTCGGCCAGCTCCTTGGTGGCGGCCCGGACGGCCTCGTCCTCGGCCGTGGTGTCGACCGGCGCGATCATTCCCGCCGAGCCCCTGATCGAGGCGAGCGCCAGCCGCTCCCACACGCTGAGCACGACCGTCTCCTGACCCTTCAGCAGGGTTCCCGCATAGGCGATGGCCTCCTTGGCATCGTCCGAACCGTCGTACGCCACCAGAATGGTCATGTCGCTCTCCCCTGACGTCGTGATCTCCCCCCGCTTCTATCCCGCGACGTGCGTTTCATTCGTTTCGGACGCGCTCGGCGGGTAGGGCGAGACCTATGACCGTCACACAGTTCCGTGATCTCCCTCTCGCCGACCGCGACAGGGAGTGGGACGCCGCGGAGGCCGAGCGGCGCGTCCGGTCCTGGGCGAAGGCCGAGGACGCGCCCAACGCGAAGTACCGCGAAGCCCACATCTGGTACGACAGCGACAACGCCGACGAGTTCGGCGGCTACAAGCTGCCGATCGCCGACGTCGTCAACGGCACGCTCAAGGTCGTTCCCCGGGCGATCATGGCGGCGGGTGGCGTCGTGCAGGGCGCGAGGGGCGGGGTGAAGATACCGAAAGACGAGGTGGACCGGGTCAAGGCCCACCTCGCCAAGTACTACGCCAAGCTCGGGGAGACGCCCCCTTGGGAGCGTTGACCGCCTACGCGGCCAGCGACCGAGACGTCCGCACGGGAGCGTTCGCCGCTGGAGCGACGTGCTGGACGGACACCAGCCCGTGACCGCGGTGGGCCCTCCTGTGCGGTAGCCGTACCAGGTGGAGGCTCAGGAACAGCAGCAGCCCGAGCTCGGACACCACCACGAACCGCTGGGTGAGCCCCGCGGGGATGTCGGTGTTGCTCAGCGGGATCCCGAACATCCTGACCACGTAGGGGATCACAACCAGTACCAGCGCGGCCAGCGCGAAGCCGCTGAGCACCTTCATCGCCCGCGCGTAGCCGACCTTCGCCCTGGCCAGCAGCAGGCCCGCCACCGGCATCACCAGGAAGGCGACGAACCCGGCGTAGCGGTGGATGCCGCCCGACAGGGACAGCGGCAGTCCCGGCCTGTCGGTCGGGAAGACGCCGAGGAGGAACATGCACACCCCCCAGGCCGCCACCAGGGCCACGACCTTGCGGTCGGCGCCCGATCTGCGGAGCGCGGCGGCGATGAACGCCGCGCCGGCCGCGAACAGCGTCAGCGAGGCGGGCAGGAGCCACCCGATCGGGTGGAAGGCGTACTCGCTGATCAAGGTGTGCATCGGGTCGAGCCCGGCCTCCGTCTGCAGCGTGAGCATCGCGCCGGCACCCGTGCCGAGCGCCGCGAATCCACCGATGAGCAATCCCTTCATGCCCTCAACGCTCGTGGAACGCGGCGTTCCGGAGTATCGGAGATCGGCCCCACGCGCCCCCTGAACCGACCCTTACGACCTTGGTAGGACCATCCCCTGCGGCACCCCGATGACCTGGCGGAAGTCGACCCTTGGTGGGGCTGGCCCCCTCAGGGTGGGTACAGCCTGCTGCGGCTCCCGCGCCGGTCGACAGCGCCCCATTTGACTTCGAGTGCACTCTAAGGGCGACGCTGGAGACATGACGATCCAGGAGGCCGCGCGCCGGTCGGGGCTGAGCGCGCACACGCTGCGCTACTACGAGCGCATCGGGCTCATCCACTCCGTCGACAGGGATGGCAAGGGCCACCGTGACTACACGGAGCAGGACCTGACCTGGCTGGAGTTCCTGACCAGGCTCCGCAGCACCGGCATGCCGATCGCGGACATGTGCCGCTACGCCGACCTGCGGCGGCAGGGGCCGCACACCGCGCCCGAGCGCCAGCGGATGCTGGAGACCCACAGGGCCCGCGTGGCCGCCAGGATCGCCGAACTGGCACAGGACCTCGAGGTCCTGGACTACAAGATCAATTTCTACAAGGAGATGTCATGACCTCCAGGATCGGGCTCGGGTGCATGGGCATGTCCGAGTTCTACGGCGAAGCCAACGACGCCGAGTCGATTGCCGTCATTCACCGCGCCCTCGACCTTGGTGTGACTTTTCTAGATACCGCCGACATGTACGGCCTGGGGCGCAACGAGGAGCTCGTCGGCCGGGCCGTCAAGGGCCGCCGCGACGAGGTGTTCCTCGGCACCAAGTTCGGCATCAGGCGCGACGGCGGCGTCCGCAGCGTCGACAACGACCCCGCCTACATCCGCCAGGCCTGCGACGCCTCGCTCCAGCGCCTCGGCGTCGACCACATCGACCTCTACTACATGCACCGCCGCAACCCCGACGTCCCGATCGAGGAGTCGGTCGGCGCCATGGCCGAGCTGGTCGAGCAGGGCAAGGTCGGCCACCTCGGCCTGTCGGAGGTCTCGGCCGACACCTTGCGCAGGGCGCACGCCACCCACCCCATCCACGCACTGCAGAGCGAGTACTCCCTGTTCACCAGGGGCATCGAGAAGGAGATCCTGCCCGCGGCGCGGGAGCTGGGCGTCAAGCTGGTGGCCTACTCCCCCATCAGCCGCGGCCTGCTGAGCGGCGCGCTGCCGCCCGCCGACCAGTTGGCAGCCGACGACTTCCGCAGGGTCAACCCCAGGACCTCGGGCGAGGCGGGCGAGCACAACGCGGGGCTGGTCGCCCGCGTCGCCGAAGTCGCCGCCGAGGTGGGCTGCACGCCCGCGCAGCTCTCCCTGGCATGGCTGCTCGCCCAGGGCGAGGACATCGTGCCGATCCCCGGCACCAAGCGGCTGAAGTACCTGGAGGAGAACGCCGCCGCGGCAGGCTTCCCGCTGACCGCGGAGCAGCTGGCCACGCTGTCCGGCCTGGCTGACGCCGTTCAGGGTGCCCGCTATGCCGATATGTCGTCGATAGAGCAGTGATGTCCGTCTAGCGGGTGACTCGCGATCGCCTGGTCACGGCCTACAGTCGGACCCATGAGGCTCGACTGGGCGATCGCCGTGATCGTGGCCGTGTTCTCGCTGGCTGAGGAGATCGGCGGCCGCACCGGCGAGCCCGACCGCGCCCACCCGGCGTTGTGGATCGGGCTCGCCGTGGCGAGCGCCGCTCTGGTGGCCGTACGGCGGCGCGCACCGTTCGCCGTGCTGGCCGTCTACACCGTGTTCGGCGGCCTGGCGATCCCGCTGTCGGAGGAGACGCTGGGCGCATGGCAGTTCTACGTCGAACTGCTCCTGCTCTTCACGCTGATGGCGGAGGTCCCGCCGAGGAGCCGGCGGACGCCCGCGGGCCTGGCCCTCGCGCTCGGCTTCGTGGCCGTGATCGTCTTCACCGAAGCGCCCGTCGGGCCGGGCGACGTCGCCATCGCCCTGGTGATGACCGGCGTCGCGGCCGGCGCGGGCTTCGCCGTCCAGCGCTACAGGGAGGTCGCCGCCCAGGCGCAGGAGCGCGGCGCGCTGCTGGCCAGGGAGGCGGTCAACGAGGAGCGCAACAGGATCGCCCGCGAGCTGCACGACATCGTCGCCCACAGCGTCAGCGTCATGGTCATGCAGTCGGGCGCGGTGCGTCGCTGCCTGGACGAGGAGCAGGCACGCGAGCGGGAGGCGCTGACGGTCGTCGAGGAGGCGGGCCGCGAGGCCGTTCACGAGCTGCGGCGCATGCTGGGCGTGCTGAGATCGGGACACGAGCCGGGAGTCAACGTCCCCCAGCCCAGCCTGGCCCGCCTGGAGGAGCTGGTGGACCAGGTGCGCGTGGCAGGCCTCGACGTGAAGCTCGACGTGCGCGGCGAGCCCTCTCCGCTCTCGGCCGGCCTCGAGCTGTCGGCCTACCGGATCATCCAGGAGGCGCTGACCAACACGCTCAAGCACGCGGGACCGACCAGGGTGACGGTGACGGTGGCGCACCGGCACAGGGAGCTCTGCCTGGAGATCACCGACGAGGGCCCGGCGCCCGGCTCACCGAGCGGCCACGGGCCGCAGGAGCGGCGGGGTCAGGGCGGTCAGGGCCATGGCCTCATCGGCATGCGCGAGCGGGTGGCGCTGTTCGACGGGTGGCTGGAGGCGCGCCCCCTGCCCGGCGGCGGATTCACCGTGCGGGCCACGCTGCCCGCCTGATCAGCGTGGTCACCACCACCAGCGCGGCCACGATCACCGCGATGAGCGGGACGGCCGAAGGGGCGAGCGGGGCCAGGAGCACCAGGACGGCCGCGATGAGGAAAGCGGCGCTGTCGGCCCTGCCGTAGCCGTGCGGGCGGATGTGCAGCACCCACACCGCGACCAGGTAGACCGCGACGGGCACGGCCATCGCCAGTCCGGCCTGCGACCTGGTCAGCGCGCTCTCGCCGGTGACGAAGGCGACGACGACCTCGATGGCCGCGCCGACGGCTCCGATCGACGCGAAGATCACGTAGTGGCCGTACCCCCACGGTATCGCGGCCCTGTTGGAGGTGAGGATCTCGGGGGTCTCGGGTTCGAAGTAGATCCACCACAGCGAGAAGACGATCACCAGCGCGCCGACGGCCAGCACGATCAGCGAGGGCTTGGCGCCCTCGTCGGACAGCGCGCCCCGCACGGAGACGGTGGCGCCGAGGACGTTCTCGCCCATCATGATGATCGTGAACAGCCCGTAGCGCTCGGCGATGTGGTGCGGGTGCCAGGTGGTGGGCCTGCCACGCTCCGCCCACAGGGGCACGCACAGCTCGACCACCACACCCAGCGCGAACGCGGGCACCGCCAGCGGCTCGGGGACCACGAACAGGACCAGCCAGTAGACCATCGCCAGGCAGATGCCGAGCGCGTAGCGCCGCGCCACCCCCCGGTGCGCGGGATCGCTCGCGGCGGCCCGCAGCCACTGGAAGGCCATGGCGAACCGCATGATCAGGTAGCCGAACCAGAAGACCCGGTAGTCGTGGTGTTCGAAGGCCCTGGGCACCCCCGCCGCCAGCACGAGCACGCCCGACATCTGCACCAGTGTCATGACGCGGTAGACCCAGTCGTCGGTGTCGTAGGCGGAGGCGAACCAGGTGAAGTTCATCCACGCCCACCAGATGGCGAAGAACGTGGTGAGGTAGCCGACCAGCGCCTCTCCCAGGTGCCCGGCCGACAGCGCGTGAGCCAGCTGGCTGACCGCGAAGGAGACCGCGACGACGAAGAACAGGTCGAAGAACAGCTCCAGCGCGGTCGCGACGCGGTGCGGCTCGTCCCTCGCGCGCGCCCGCATCGAACGCAGCAGGGTCATGCCGCCGTCCTACCAGCTCATAGCGGCCGGTCGAAGTAGGCGCGCACCACCGTCGAACCCTCGCGCGTGTGGACGCGGACCAGGTCGCTGAGCAGGTTGACGATCAGCAGTCCCCGTGAGCCGGGGACGCGCGGGTCGACGGGGGACCTGCCGACGAGCGGGTCGGTGATGTGGCCGGCGTCGCTGACCTCGCAGACCAGGCGGCCCTCCTCGTACCACAGCCGCAGGACGCCCGAGCCGCCGCCGTGGTCGAGACTGTTGGCGCCCAGCTCGGAGACCGCCAGTTGCACGTCGTCGAGGCGGGTGCCGGTCATACCCGCGGCCATCGCCCACTCGTTGGCCAGGTGCCGTATCTGGGCGAGGTTGGCGCTGTCGAAGCGGAGCGCGACCGACGCGGGCGGCTCGTGGAGCGGCACGTTGTAGCCGTCGACCACCCTCATGGGGGCGTAGCGGACGCTGATCCGCTCGCCGCCGGAGTCCTGGAGGACGGGGTGGGTGAGTTCGGCGTCGTCGAGAACCTCGGGCTCGAGCCGCTTGGCGTCGTAGGGGCACATGATCGTGACATGGCGCCCGTCGAACGCCAGGTTGATCAGCGCCTCGTGCTGGGCGCAGGCGGGGTATTCGGTGCCGGTGCGGCCCGCCCAGACGGGCTCGCCGATCACCCGCACGTGGCGGTCGGGAAAGTGGTCGGCGAAGTCGCGCAGCACGCCGGGGATGATCCGGCCGGGGTTGCGGCCCACGACGGTCATGTCCAGCATCCGCACCTGCCCGGCCGCCTCGTCGAGCTCGTCTCTGATCAGCTCGAGATTGGGGCCAGGAACCGCCACCGCCACCGGTTCACCCGCCGCCAGTCCTGCGCGGATGAACGGGACGGTGCCCGAGAGGTAGTCCACGTCGTCCCTGTAGAAGAACGCCGGGTGCGCGAACGCCATATCAGTGAGGTTACCGCGACGGGGTGAGTTACACCTGATCATCGGGTATTACATAGGTACGTCCCACTGGAAGGATTCCTCTAGGTGAAGAAGCTCCAGCTGGTCCCCCGCCCCCGTCCCCCTCGCCGTCCCGTCCCCCTCGACCTGCGTACCCCCTCCGGCAGACCCCTCCCTTTCTGAGACCCCTTCCGAGACGCCGATGAATGATCGACGGATGCGCGTGTCCGACGCCGATCGCGAGCGGGCCGCGCAGCAGCTCCAGAAGGCCTTCGCCGAGGGCCGGCTGACTCCTGTGGAGCTGGACGAACGGCTGGAGCTGGCCTTCGCGGCCAAGACCTACGGCGATCTCACCGAGCCGCTGTCCGACCTGCCGGGCGCGGGCGCCTTCGTGCCCGCCGTCATCGCCGACGCGCACGCGGACGCGGTGGTGCTGGAGTCGAAGAGCGGCGACGTGAGCCGCTCGGGCGACTGGCTGGTGCCGCAGCGGCTGAAGATCGTGTCCAAGTACGGCAACGCCGGCCTCGACCTGTCGGAGGCGAGCGTCGAGCACCCGGTGGTCGACATCGAGTTCGACCTGAAGTACGGCTCAGCCAAGATCGTCCTGCCCGAGGGCGCCACCGCTAACACGGACGGCTATCAGGCGGGGTGGGGCGGCGAGGCCAAGGTGAGCGTGCCCTCGCGCCCCCGCCACGGCATCCTCCACGTGCGGATCACCGGCCGGATCAAGTACGGCGAGCTGAAGGTCCGCTATCCGAGGCGCTCGGTCGCCGACTGGTGGAGGGACGAGATGTGATCCGTGGCCGCCGCGGGCGGTACGGCGGCGGACGGGTTCAGTCCGGCGGGTTGATCTTGGTGATGTCGATCTCCTCGATGGGCCCGACGAAGATCCGGTTGATGAACCAGAGCACGACGCCGATGCCGACAAGGATCGCGGCCCGCAGGTAGACATCGCCCGAGCGGCCGGTGATCGGCAGAGTCAGGGTCAGGCAGACCACCGCACCGAGAGCGGGCATCCACGTGGGCGCGACGAAGTGCTCGTGGCGGACCCTGTCCTTGCGCAGCAACAGCACGCAGACGTTCACCAGCGCGAACACGAACAGCAGCAGGAGCACGGTCGTGTCGGCCAGCGGTCCGATGTCGCCCGTCGAGACCAGGACGGCGGCGATCGCCACCGTGAAGACGATCGCCACCCATGGCGTGGCCCTGGTGGGATGGACCGCCCCGAAGGCCGCGGGGATGATGCGCTGCCTGGCCATGCCGTACACGAGCCTGGAGGCCATCAGCATGTTGATCAGTGCCGTGTTGCCGACGGCGAGCAGCGCGATCAGCGCGAACAGTTTGGGCGGGAAGGCCAGGCCCGCCACCTTGACGACCTCCAGCAGCGGTCCCGTCGAGCCGACGAGGGTCCTGGTGTCGACCAGCATCGTGGCGGTGAAGGCGACCGCCAGGTAGATCAGCGCGGCGACCACGATCCCGCCGAACAGGGCGCGGGGGTAGTCCCGCTGCGGGTCCTTGGCCTCCTCCGCGAGGTTGACCGAGTCCTCGAAGCCGAGCAGTGCGTAGAACGCGAGCGCCGTGCCGCCGAGGACGCCGAGGAAGGCGCCGTTGGCCGGGTGGAACTCCAGGGCCCTGGCGGGCTCGCCCTGCCCGCTGAAGAGCGCGTAGATTCCGATGGCGACGATCACCAGTAGGCCGAAGGCCTCGATGATCGTCAGTACCACGTTGACCCTCACCGACTCGCTGATCCCCGCGAAGTTCACGACCGTGACCAGGCCGAGGAAGACGAACGCGCCGACGATCACCGGGAGTGTGACGAACTCCGCGAGATAGCGTCCGCCGAAGGCCCTGGCGGCGGTGCTGGCCGAGGTGATGCCGCTCATCATCACGGAGAAGGCCACGATGAACGTCACGAAGGGGATGTGAAACGCCTTGTTGGCGTAGAGGGCGGCGCCGGCGGCTTGGGGGTACTTGCCGACCAGCTCCGCGTAGGCGGTCGCGGTCAGCGCGGCCAGCAGGAAGGCGACGAGGAACGGCAGCCACAGCGCACCGCCGACGTACCCCGCCACCTTGCCCACCAGCGCGTAGATGCCCGCGCCGAGGATGTCGCCCACGACGAACAGAAGGAGCACTTTGCGCCCTATGACCCGTTTCAGCTCGTGACTCACCGTCATGCCATGACTCCTACCCGCGCATGTAACAGGTGATGTAAGCGGGATGTAAGTGAACATCAAGTCTGGCCCCATAATGTCCCTTCTGCTGGACATCCAACGAAGGGCACAGAATGCGTTTCCTCAAGCGGGCCATCACCGTCTCCGCGGCCACGCTGACTCTGGCCGGCCTCACCGCCTGCGGCGCCGTGGGCAACGCCGTCGACTGCAACGCGGTCGGCAACGAAGCCACGAAGATCATGACGGAGTGGTCGGGCAGCCTGTCCGCAGCCATGACCGACCCCGCCGCCATGGAGAAGGCCTCCAACACCGCCGCCGAGAAGTCCAAGGCCCTCGCGGCCAAGTACGACGGCGAGCTCGCCGCGGCCCTGAACGACCTGGCCGCCGGCTTCGAGAGCATCAAGGACCTCAAGGACGCCTCGAAGCTCACCGAGTTCACCGGCAAGATGCAGGGCTTCTCGACCAAGATCCAGAGCGCCTGCACCTGATGAACCGCCTGGCCGCCGCACCGCCTGTGGGGGGCAGCGCGGCGCGGCGGCCAGGGTCAGGCGCCCGGCTTGTCTACCCTTGTCCTCCGTGCGCCTGACGACCTCCCCCCGTCTGTGGGTCTACCTGCTGTCCCTCGCGGCGGCGTTCGCCTACGCCCTGCTCGGCCTGGTCAGGCTCGCCACCTTCCGCGCCACAACCTTCGACCTGGTCATCGTGGATCAGGCGGTGCGCGGCTACGCCCGTTTCGGCATGCCGTACATCCCTTCGGTGGGCGTCTTCCACGGCCGCGGCCTGGACTACCCGCAACTGGCCGATCACTTCTCGCCGATCTACGCGCTGCTCGCGCCGCTCTACTGGATCCATGACGGCCCCGCCACGCTGATCGTCGCCCAGGCCGCCCTGTTCGCGGCCGCCATCCCCTTCCTGTGGGTTCTCACCCGCAGGATCCTCGGTACGGCCCCCGCCTACCTCGTCGCCTTCGCCTACGCCGTGTCGTGGCCGATCTCCCAGGCCGCCGCGTTCGACGCGCACGAGGTGATGTTCGTCCCGCTGCTCACCGCCATCATGATCGAGCGCTACCAGGCGGGCCGCCCGCTGCCCGCGTTCCTGGCCATGCTCGCCCTCCTTCTCGTCAAGGAGGACATGGGTCTGATGGCCATCGGCGCGGGAGCCTGCCTCGTCGTGCTCGGCGACCGGCTGCGCGGCCTGCTGTGCGTCACGATCGGCCTGGCGTGGACCGTCCTGGTGCGCGGCGTGCTGATCAAGCTGGTCGGCGGCGACACCGGCGACTTCTGGGCCTACGGGCACCTCGGCGCGGACGTGCCGAGCGCGCTGCTCCACATGCTCGGCGACCCGCTCGGCACGCTCGCGCTGCCGTTCAGCGAGGAGGCCAAGGTCGACACGCTCTTCCTGCTGGTCTGGCCGACGCTGATGCTCTGCCTGCTGTCGCCTGTCTCGCTCATCGCGCTGCCGCACGTCCTCGAGCGCATGCTGTCCGACAGGTCGTCGTGGTGGCAGGCCGACTTCCAGTACAGCGCGTTCACGGTGGTCATCCTGTTCTGCGCGGGCGTCGACGGGCTCTCCAGGCTGCTGCGCCGGACCAAGGGCCCCAACTCGCTGAAGATCGCGTGGTCGGTCGGCGTCGCCGCCGTCGCCCTCACCCTGCTCCCCCGCTTCGCGCTGGACCAGCTCGCCCATCCCGCCTTCTACCGCGCCGACTCCGCCCGCACGCTGGCCGCGGCCGAGGCGGTCGCCAAGGTGCCCTCGGGTGTCGTCGTCGAGGCCGCCAACTCCGTGGGCCCCGCCCTGACCTCGCGCGCCACGGTGCTGCTGTGGGACCACCAGCCCCGCTACGCGCCGTGGGTCGTGGCCGACGTCGAGCGCTGGGAGTACCCGCACGGCTCGCCCGCCGCCCAGGCCGAGCGCGTCTCGCTGCTGCTGGCCTCGGGCTACGAGAAGGTCTTCGAGCGCAACGGCTACGTCGTGCTGCGCAAGACCGCCGACGGTCAGCCGATGGCCTCCAGGTAGCAGCGGTCGAAGCCCTCCAGGACCAGCGGCCACGAGCCGGCCGCCGGGGGCGTCGCGCGGTTGTGCTCGGCGATGGACTCGCGCAGCGCGGTGTCGGTCGACAGGCGGACCACGGCCGACACCAGGTCGTCGAACGAGCGGCCGAGCAGACCTTCCTTGCCGTGCTTGACGAAGTCGGCGACGCCGCTCTGGCTCCGGGCCACGACGGGCAGCCCCGCCGCGCGCGCCTCGAGAGCGGCGATCCCGAACGACTCGCGGGGCGCGGGGGCGACGAACACGTCGGCGGACGAGAGCACCTTGGCTATCTGCTCGCGGGTGTAGCGGCCCGGCAGCGAGACCCAGGTGGTCATGCCGTTCGCGGTGAGAAAGCGTTCCATCGAGCCGCGCGCGGGGCCGTCGCCGATGACGGTGGCCCGCATCGGGACGCCGGCGGGAACCTTCGCGCGCGCCTCCCGCAACAGCCTCAGCAGGCGGACAGGCTGCTTGCGCGGCGCGAACCTGCCGACCGCGACGATGTGCACCTCCCCGTCGGACGGCGGCTGGGCGCCCGACGGCCGCCAGCCCGAGACGTCGAGCCCGTTGCAGACCACGTGGACGGGCGTGCCCCGGCCCGCGACCGCCCGGATCGGGCCTGCCGCGGCGTTGCTGACCGTGGTGGCGACCAGCCCCCACGTGTGCCACTCGAACACCAGCCTGAGCGCGGTGTAGACCAGCCGGGTGATCGGGTCCCACATGCTGTGCACCGTCACCACGACGGGCAGCCCCGCCCTGACGGCGGCGCGCACCCCCATCCACGCGAACGGCGAGACGGCGCCCGCGTGGACGTGGACCACGTCGGGTCTGCTCAAGGTCATGAGTTTGGTGAGCTTGCCCACACCGCGGGGGTGGACGGGCAGGTCGAACGGCATCCTGGCGACGATCCTGTGGACGCCGGGAAGCGTCCCTCCCCTGGTCGCGGTGGCCACCTCGACGGTGTGGCCGGCCTCGCGCTGCATGCCGACGAGGTCCGCGACCTGCACCTCGATGCCCCCCAGCCGCGGAAGGTAACAGTCACTGACGTGAAGGATCCGCACCCGTCCCACACTAATCTGACCTTGTGCCACCACGTACCGCTGTGTTCTTCCACGCCCACCCCGACGACGAGGCCCTGCTGACGGCGGGCACGATGGCGATGCTCGCGGCCGAGGGCCACCGAGTGGTGCTCGTCGTGGCCACCGCGGGCGAACGCGGCCTGGCCGAGATGGAGAAGGGCGAGGCGCTCGGCGAGAGGCGGATGAGGGAGCTGTACGAGTCCGCAGCGGTGCTGGGCTGCGCGCGCGTGGTGTGTCTCGGGTACGGCGACTCCGGGCTGAGCCCGTCAGGCGGCATCGCCGAGGAGCGGCCCGACAACGCCTTCATCGACGCCGACTCCGAAGAGGCCGCCAAGGCGCTGGCGGCGGTGTTGGAGGAGGAGAAGGCCGACCTGCTGTCGATCTACGACCCGGCGGGCGGCTACGGCCATCCCGACCACGTGCAGGTGCACAGGGTGGGCAGGCGGGCCGCGCAGATCGCGGAGACGCCGATCGTGCTGGAGGCCACGGTCAACAGGGACCCGCTGATCAGGGCGTTGCGGCTGGCCGGCAAGGTCTACACCTTCCCTCCCGAGTTCGACCTCAGGACGTTCGAGAGCGCCTACACGGCGGGCGACCAGATCACCCACAGGATCAACGTCAGGAAGTACGCCAGGCAGAAACGGGCCAGCATGACCGCACACGTCTCCCAGGCCAGCGGTGGCGACGGCGACAGGACGCTGGCCGTCCTGCTGAAGATCCCCGGCCCGCTCTACCGCGTGGTCTTCGGCACCGAGTGGTACGTCCGGCGCGATCTGCCCCCGGGCACCCGCCTCAGGCACCCGTTCGATGAGGCGCCGTGAGTACCAGCCGCCGCCTCCTCCCTCAGGACGACGCTGAACACCCGCGAACCGGGGCAGGGTGGTACCGATGAAGAACAAATGGCTCCAGATCACGTTGTCGGTGGCCTCCCTCGGACTGGCGGTGACGCTCGTCGTCTACCTCCCGCAGATCGTCCAGGCACTCACCGGCAAGCAGGTCTCGTGGGTGGAGATCGGCGCGGTGTTCGCCACGCTGAGCCCCGGGACGATCGCGCTGATGACCGCGGTGTGGCTGAGCAGCCTGATCGCCTACACCTTCGTGTTGACCAACTCGATGCCCGGCCTGAACAACCTGCAGGCCCTCGCCCTCAACGCCGCGGGCAGCGCGGTCAGCAACCTGCTGCCGTTCGGCGGCGCCGCGGGTGTGGCGCTGACCTTCGCCATGGCGAGGAGCTGGGGCTTCACCAACCGCTCCATCGTGGTGATGACGCTGGTCAGCGGGGTGTGGAACACCTTGTTCAGGTTCATCCTGCCCGCCGTCGGCATCATCGCGCTGCTGATGGCTGGCGAGGTGCCCAACCCGACCGTGGCCAACGCCGGGTGGGTCGGCGCCGTCTCGATCCTCGCCCTCGTGGGCGTCGTGGCGGCCGCGCTCTACTGGGACCGCGCCGCCGCGCTGCTCGGCCGCGCCCTCGACGCGCTCGTCCGGCTGGCCCGCCTCAGGTTCTCCGCGTCCGAATCGTTGGAGAAACTCCGTAGAGACACCGTGGGGATCGTCAGAACCCGGTGGCTGGGCCTGTCCAGCAGCATGATCGCCTTCCTGGTGCTGCAGTGGCTGATCATGATCTGCTGTATGCAGGCGACCGGCGCGTATCCTGGTCTTGCACAATCGATCGCAGTCTTCGCCCTGTCCCGGGTGCTCACCGCGGTCCTGGTCACACCTAGTGGCGCGGGGCTCATGGAGGGTGGTGTCGTGTTGCTGCTGACCACCGCTTTCGGTGTGGACACCGCTGCCGCCACGGCCACGGCGTTGTTGTTCGGATTCTGGACCTACACTGTGGAGATCCCTTTCGGCGGGCTGGCTCTGGGCGCCTGGACGCTCCTGGGAAGAAATCGCAGGACTCGTCGCGAGAGCCCACACACGAACATGGAAACGCAGCCGTGACCATCGCGAACCTGACAAAGACCTTGTGCGTGCTTCGGAAGCGCGCATAGCGTGGCGGCTGACATGGTGGCGTTCCGGGTTCTGGGGCCAGTCGAGGCGTACGAAAGCAACAGCGACGACGAACTCGACCTCGGCGGGTTGCGGCAGCGAGCCGTGCTCGCCCGCCTTCTCGTGGCCAGAGGGCAGGTCGTGCCTGTTGACACCCTGCTCTACGACCTGTGGGATGACGACGCGGCCAAGGGCGCGCAGTCGGGCCTGCAGGTCTACATCTCCCGCCTGCGCAGGGTGCTCGAGCCCGGCAGACCGCGTGGCGGGCCCAACAGGCTGTTGGTGACCGTGGCCTCCGGCTACGCGCTGCGGGTCGCGCCCGACCAGGTCGACGCGCTGCGCTTCGAGCAGCTCGTCAGGGCGGCGGGCGAGCATCTCGACGGCGACGACCCGCAGTCGGCCAGGACCAGGCTGGGCAAGGCACTCGGGCTGTGGCGTGGCACGCCGTACTCCGACTTCGCCGACCAGCCATGGGCGGAGGCAGAGGTCAACAGGCTCACCGAGCTGCGGCTCGTGGCGCGCGAGCGCTACGCCGACACCGGGCTGCGCCTGGGAATGCACGCCGAGACGGTGCCCGACCTCGAGGCGATGACGGGCGAGAACCCGCTGCGCGAGGAGGGCTGGCGGCTGCTCGCCCTGGGCCTCTACCGGTGCGGGCGGCAGGGCGACGCGCTGGCCGCGCTGCGAAGGGCGCGCGGCATCCTCGCCGACGAGCTGGGCATCGACCCCGGCCCGGCCTTGCGCAAGCTCGAATCCGACATCCTGGCCCAGGCGCCCGAGCTCGAACTGACCGCGGCGCCGCGCCCGGCTCGCCAGCCCGCCCCGGTCGCCGACACCTGGCCGCCCAGGGCGACCACCCCCGTCGAGCCGCCGCCGCTGGAGCCCGAGCCGTTCATCGGCCGCGACGCCGAGCTGTCCAGGCTGACCGGCGCGGCCGCCAAGACCGCGCGCTTCGAGGTGGCGATCGTCACGGGCGACGCCGGCGCGGGCAAGACGACGCTGCTGCGCCAGCTGGAGGGCAAGCTCACCGCCGACGGCTGGATCGCCTCCTCCGGGGCCTGCCCCGACTCCAGCGCGACCCCGCCTGGCTGGGCCTGGGTGGGCATCCTGCGCACGCTGGTCGAGGTCACAGGCCCGGGCGAGTACGGCCAGCTCCTCGCCCCGCTGCTCGGCGACGGCGAATCCGACCCCGACGAGGACGAGGTGTCGGGCGGCTTCCGCCTGCACCGGGCGGTCGGCGGATACCTCGCGGGTGTGGCCCGCAGGGCGCCCGTCCTGCTCACGGTCGAGGACCTCCACTGGGCCGACGACCAGACGCTCGCGCTGCTGCGCGCGCTGCCCAGCCTGCTGGCCACCAGCAGGGTGCTGCTGGTGGTGACCTGCCGCGACAGCGAGCTCGACGACAGGCAGTCCGACGTTCTCGCCGCGCTGGCCAGGCTCGGGCCCGTCAGGGTGAACCTGTCAGGGCTCGACCCGAAGGCGGTGGCCGAGCTGGTGCGGGCCACCTGCGTGCGCGAGGTGGACGAGGACGCCGTCGAGTCGATCGTCGAGCGCACCAGGGGCAACCCGTTCTTCGTGCGCGAGACCGTGCGGCTGCTCGACGCCGAGGCGGTCGGCGAGCGCGCGACCGCCGCCGAGGTCGCCTCCCAGGTGCCCTCGGGCGTGCGCGACGTGCTGCGGCGGCGCATCTCGCGGCTGCCCGAGCGGGCCCAGCAGATCCTGCTGCAGGCCGCGGTGATCGGCCGCGACGTCGACGTCGACGTGCTCGTCGAGGTGGCGGGCGACGAGGACGCGGTCGTCGACGCGGTCGAGGCCGCCCTGCTGGCGGGCCTGGTGACCGAGCCTGGCCCTGGCCTGCTGCGCTTCGACCACGACCTGGTGCGCGACACGATCTACTCCGACGCCTCCAGGCTGCGCCGTACCAGGCTGCACGCGGCCGTGGCGAACGTCATCGAGCAGCGCAGACCGGCCGAGGTGGCGGCGCTCGCGCACCACTTCTTCGTCGCCGACGTCGCGGAGAAGGCCGTCCACTACGCGGGGCTCGCCGCCGAGCAGGCCGAGCGCCGCTTCGCCCACCGCGAGGCCGCCACGCTGTGGGAGCAGGCCATAGCCGCCTTCGACCGCACGGGCGGCGACACGGCCGAGCGGCTCAAGCTGATGCTCGCCCAGATCAAGGCGCTGGCACTGTGCGGCGACATGACGGCGGCCAGGCTGAGGCGGCGCGAGGCGATGGACCTGGCCCTGCCGCTGAACAGTCCTGTGCTGACCGCGCGGGTGGCCGCGGCGCTGGCCGTACCGCACAAGGGCATGGCCCGCGACTTCACCCAGACCGCGTGGGAGATCGTCGACGTCACCGAGCGGGCGCTGATCGAGCTGCCCGAGGGCGAGCAGACGCTGCGCGCGAGCCTGCTGACCACACTGGCTCTGGAGCTCGAGGGATCGTCCGCGCCCGAGCGTGGACGGCAGGCGTCGCTGGAGGCCCTCGAACTGGCCAGGCAGAGCGGCGACCCGACGCTGCTGGCCGCGGCGCTGAGCGGCAGGTTGCGCCAGTCCTACGACATCCCCGCCGTCGACACCCGCGAGAACATCGGCCGCGAGCTGCTGGACGTCGCCCAGCACTCGGGACAGATGGCGGTGCAGGCGCTGGCCCACCTGGTGCTCCTGGAGTGCGCGGCGGCGCGCGGCGAGTTCTCGGTCTCCGACGAGCACGCGCGAGCCGCCGAGCGGCTGGCCAAGCAGTATGACTTGTCGGCTCCCGCCGCGGTCGTCGCCTGGTACGAGGGGCAGCGGCTGATGATCGCCGGTGACTATTCCGGCGCCGAGCGGGCCTACCGCGAGGCGGCCAGGATGACGGCGAGGGCCGGCATGCTGGAGGGCCGCCAGGACCTGCCGCTGATCACGACGTTCTGCCTGCACTTGGTCGACGGCAGGGCGGCGCAGATGGTCGACCTGCTCGGTGAGGCCCACCAGCGCGGCGCCAAGTGGACTCTGGACGCCTACGCTCTGGCGCTGGCCTCGGCCGGTCACGTCAAGGACGCGAAGGCGGTGGCCGCGACCAGGCCTCCCGTACGGCCCGACTTCCTGTACGAGCTCGCCATGACGTGGCGGGCGCTGGCGGGCATGCTGCTCGACGACCGCGAGCGGATGGTCGACTGCTACGACAAGCTCAAGCCGTTCGCCGACCGCATCGCGGGCGCGGGCACCGGTGTGGTGGCGCTGTGGCCCGTGGCGCTGACCCTCGGCGACCTGGCGATCAGGCTCGACCAGCCCGACGCGGCCCGCGACCACTACCACAAGGCCCTGGAGGTGGCCAGGAGGGTCGGGGTGCCGCGATGGGTGGAGGCGGCTCAGCGGGCGGTCAGCAACTCACCAGGATCCGATCCGACCTGATGGGCTTCTTCGCCCCCTCGACGACCAGCTCGATCCGGTACCAACCGGGATTGTCCTGGATGCGCAGCTCCCACTTGACGTTCCTGCGCGCGCCGGCGAAGCCCGCGTACTCGCTCTGGTAGGTCTTCCACGACCGGCTGACCGAGCTCCATCGGGTCAGCCGCCAGTGGTACATGAGGGTGTCGCCCGCCTCGGGGTTGAGCACGACGGACCTGGCGACGAAGCTCTTGTCGCAGCCGGTGCCCCTGCCGGTGAGCGCGCTGACGGTGATGGTGCCCACGTCGGGCTCGGTCTGCTCGGTGATCGGCAGGATGGTGGCCGAGAGGTTCACGGTCGTCGTCTCCCGCGGAGTGGAGTTCGCGGTGCCGTAGGCCGAGACGCCGACGTAGGCGGCGGTGAAGGCGAGTGCGCCGACCAGCAACCTGGCGGCGGTGGAGGACCCGGTTCCCAGGACCGCCTTGCTTCTCGTCCCCATGATCAACACCCCTTCTCATCCACCCCATTTGTAGGGGTGGAGGGTTGAGGTCCACTTGATGGCGACTTGCAGGTCACGGCTCACCCTTGGCAGGTGGCGGAGCGACCCCCGGGTAGCGTGGGTGGCGAGTAGCGTGGCCGGTCGCGATGACCTAAGGTAAGCCTGGCCTAATATTCTGTTGGGGTGGTGATGTCTGTCATGCGGCACCTTGCGATCGCCATCCCCGACCCGACGCGCGCCTCACTGTTCGGCCTGCCGTACTGGCTGATCGTGGCGGTCGGAGCGGTCGCGCTGTTCGGCGCCTTCCAGGCCTACTACTGGATCGGATACAAGCTCGGCGACAAGCTCTACGAGTCGAAGTTCGGCAGGAAACTGCCCCGCGAACGCATCCGCTCGGTCGAGAGGGTCGTCGAGAAGTGGGGGGCGCTCGCCGTCTACGCATGCTTCTGGGTCCCCGTCCTGCGCCACACCCTGCCGTGGGTGGCGGGAGCGCTGCGCATCTCCTATCCCTGGTACGTCGTGGCCAGCGCGCTCGGCTGCCTGACCTGGGTGCCCGTGACCTCGTTCGCGCTCTATTCGGTGATCTGGGGCTGGCTGGAGCTGGCGGCGCATTCGCCCGTGGCCGCCGCCGTCGCAGCCGTGATCGCGGCGAGCGCCGTCACGGCCTTCGTGGTGTGGCGCAGGCGCCGCAAGAGCGAGAAGGTCCTCGCCGCCTGACGATTCCCGACGAGGACCCTGCCGCTCAGACGGCGGCCATCGTGGTGTCGTCTACCGTCGCGTCGGAAGCGTTCTTGCGGACAGACTCGATCCCGTTCACGCACGCCGCCTTGGTCGTGTAGCCCTCGCTCACCGCGAGAGTCTGACCGTTGCCCGCGACCAGCTTGAAGCGGAACTCTCCGCGCCTGTCCTTGGTAATGACGAACTTGCCTGCCATGTCGATCTCCCCCGATATGACGGTTCTAGGGATCATTTACCCGCGTCCCGGACGACGTTTTCCCGGCATAGGGTCAAGTTCCGCATATCAACGGTTGATCACCTGTCACCATGACTGACATGCGTATTGGGGGCATTCGACTACTAACTGGCATAGCGGCGCTCGCACTGGTCGTGGGGTTCTCCCCGCCGACCCAGGCGAAGACACACACGGCGAGAGCTCCCGAGGTGGGCGCGCGGATCGCGTACATCGTCGACTCGTCAGGGACGGTCCACTTCGGCAAGCGCGAGACCCGCAGAGTGCCGGTCGCCAGCCTCGTCAAGGTCATGACCGCCTACGTCGTCCTGCGCGAGGGCCGCCTCGGCGACGTCGTCACCATCACCAAGGCCGACGTACGGCACGCCGCCGACAACGGCGCCACCAGCGCGGCGCTGCGCACCGGCGAGAAGCTGACGGTCAGCGACCTGCTGTACGGGCTGATGCTCCCCTCAGGAGCCGACGCGGCCAACGCGCTGGCCCGCACCTACGGCCCCGGCAGGACCGCCTTCATCACCAAGATGAACGCCACCGCCCGCAAGCTCGGCCTGGCCGACACCCTCTACACCAACGCCGACGGCCTGCCCGCGCCCCGGCAGGGCGGCCACTCCACGGCCGTCGACCAGGCCAAGCTCGCACAGATCGCGCTGGAGGACCCGACGTTCAGGACCGTGGTGTCCACGAAGACCCACAAGGTCGCCAAGAGCGCCCTGCACCGGGCCCACACCTGGACCAACACCAACAAGCTGCTGGGCTCGTCGGACGGCGTGATCGGGGTGAAGACCGGGTTCACCAGCAAGGCGGGCTTCTGCCTGCTGTTCGCGGCCGACCGTAACGGCAGGCGCGTCATCGGCGTGCTGCTCGGCGACCAGGACTCCCGCCGGTTCACCACCGCCGGCAGGCTGCTCGACTTCGCCGACGAGCAGATCGCCGCCACCGAGCCCTGACGGCGCGCAACCACGTCGGATGTGCTGAAAGTGATTTCCGGGAATTCGCATGTGAGTCATCCTCGCGATGGCTGCCGACCAGCTGCAGCGGCCCTGACCAGCAGCCTTTGCGGCGCCTTTGCATTCTTCGCAGTACCGTTCAGCTATCTCGTGTCAATATATAGCAATCATTGGAGTTCGGGCGAAGAGACACAAGTCAACGCAGATGCGGTCTTGTTTATTCTACTCCTTTCTGGTGCGAGCACTTTGGCCGCCGTCATGGTCATGACGATTCTTCGTCGACATAAGTTCATGCTGCTTGTCGCGGGCATATTCGCGTTGCTCGCCGCATTCCGATTCGCATCCGCGCTTCCTTTCTATGAAGGGTAGCCACACTCGACGGCCGAACGATAAAGTGAACTATGGAGGAGTACGCTACGCATGCCAATCGGAGATAGCGAACTCTGGGACCTTGCACGAGCTAAGACAGTCAAACAGCGTGTGCTCGCCGCCCAGGCTGTCTCTGCACCGGAGAGCGTGATCGCGCTACTTGTGAGCGATCCGTCTCCTGCGGTCAGACGCACCCTCGCGGCTCGCGACGATCTCCATGTGCGAGAGACTCTGCATCGGCTTGCCCACGACCCAGACCTGAAGACTCGTCAAGCCTTGGCGGCCAACCCGATCTGCCCTCCAGAAATTCTCGTCGAGCTGGTGCATGATCCTCATTGGTCGGTCCGATGGGACCTGCCGTCGCACCCGAACACGAACTCGCAGGTCCGTCACGCAATTACCGAATCACCAGATGTCGACCTGCGTCGCCTGATGGCCGAGGATGCGAGCCTCGACTACGAAACAGCCCGACTGTTGCTGTCTGATGACGCCGAAACGGTTCGAGCAGCCTTGGCTGCTCACACAACGTATCCTGACATCCTTGAGACCCTGCTGAGTGAACACGATAACGACGTGCGGGCGGGTGCAGCTCAAAATGGCCTCACCACAGCCGCACAGCGACACTCTCTTGCTCGTGACCGCTCGGCCCTCGTCCGCGCGAACCTACTCAAGTTCGTACCACTCGAAGAAGATGATCTGCGCCTGCTTGCACGCGATCGATCCATTAACGTTCGATGGTGGCTCGCAACCTGGCCTAGCACCCCAACTTCTGTTCTTCAGATCCTTGCCCAGGATTCGAATCTCGAAATAGCAAGCCAAGCTACGGCAACCTTGCGAGAACGTTGACCAGATGACGGACTAGCGGACCCTTGTCGAGCAATCTGCTTTGAAGTCCTCACAGAGCCGCCGATGAGATGGAAGACACAGCAGCCCGTACCAGCAGCGAGGCGCTGCGCTGTGAGACGACGAGCCAGCGTGAGCGCCTCCTCTGGTTACGAGACGGTGGTCAGAACCTGCCCATGCGCCGTCAAGCGAACCTCCTGTCGCACCCGTCGCCCCACCGGCGGCTCACGCACCGCAGTTCCACGTTGGGGTGATCACGAACACCTAGGGCGTTGCTACGGTTGCCGCCGACCTCGATGGATGGACGTGCCTCTCATGAGGCCGTGGCAGGCGATCGCGGCGGCGGCCACCACGTTGAGCGAGTCCACGCCCGCCTCCATCGCGGTTGGGCTCATCGGGATGCACACCTGCTCGTCGGCCTCCCGCAACCAGCGGGAGGACAGCCCGTCCCCCTCCGACCCGAGCAGCAGCGCCACCCGATCACTCATCTCGACCGTGTCCATAGGCGTGGCGTCCTGGGCCGGGGTCAACGCCAGCGTCCGGAAGCCCGCCGCGCGGATCTGCTCCAGCCCGTCGTACCAGTTGTCCATGCGGGCGTAGGGAATCGCGAAGACCGCGCCCATCGACACCTTGACCGACCTTCTGTAGAGGGGGTCGGCGCAACGCGGCGACAGGACGATCGCGTCGACCCCGAGAGCCGCCGCGCACCGGAAGATCGCCCCGACGTTGCCGTGGTCGACCAGGTCCTCCAGGACCACGATGCGTGAGGCGCGTTCGAGTGCCTCGGTCACCGGCGGTACAGGCAGCCTCTCCATGGAGGCCAGCGCTCCCCTGTGCACCTGGAATCCGGCGACGCCGTGCATGACCTCCTCGGAGACCACGTAGACGGTCACGTCGCCGAGCACGTCGGCCAGCGACTGCAGCCACCGCTCTGTCGTGAGGACCGCGCGTACGGGGTAGCCCGCGCCGATCGCCCTCCTGATCACCTTCTCGCCTTCGGCGACGAACAGGCCCTGCTCGGCCTCCATGCTCTTGCGCAGTTCGACGTCGCGCAGGCCGGTGAAGTCGGACAGGCGGGGGTCGTGGGCGTCGGATACGTACTCAGGCACCGTCGAATCCTGCCATGAGCCGCCGGAGCCGCCTGACCTGCCAGGTCGCGGCGTAGACGGTGAGCACGGCGCAGAGCCCGACGATCGTTCCCGCGCCGAGCCTGGTGACCAGTGCGGCGGCGCTCGATCCCGGCGGGTTCAGCACGGGCCAGCAGGCCGCGCCCGCCACGGCGCCGGCAACGCCCGCCCACAGCACGGCTCGCCGTACCCGGCCGGGCAGCAGGAGCTCCCCGGGTGCGGCCACGTCGTCCATCCGGGACAGGCCGCGCCATGCCCACCATGTCACGAACGCCAGGCCGGCCGCCGACGAGATGTACTGCAGCAGCCTGAAGACCGTGATCACGCCGAGCACCTCGTGGTCGAGCCAGGTCCATCCCCACACCTGCGAGCTGTAGGAGTGGGTGAAGGAGTCCCAGAACACGTGGGTGGCGGAACCGGCCGTCGCGCCGGCCAGGAGGGGCAGAACCCGGCGTGAGGGACGCAGTGAGGCGGCCCGTCCCACGAGTCCCGGCGGCAGCAGCGCGACGAGCGGCAGCCTGAAGATCGCCTCGAAGGCGGCGATCAGCACGCACACGACGACCGGGTTGACCGTGACGACCCAGGCGACGGAGTGCCACAGCATGTAGTCGGGCAGGAACGGCAGGAAGATCGGCAGGTCGGGCACCATCGCGCCGAGAGCGAGGGCCCACGGATCAAGCCATCTCACCCGGAACAACGGGACGACGGCGGCGATGTGGCTCGGCGTGAACGGCACAGATTCTCCCCCGGTGATGTTTGACCGAGCTTTGCATAGAAACAGCACGATAACGGTGCGTGATGGATAAGGTACGGAGCGCTGCCGTCGCCTGGAGGGATGTGATCGGGGTCATGGTTCCTGACCAGCGGAGTCGCCCGCATCCGGTCGTGTCGGCCGCCTGGCTCCGCGACGCGGCGAGGGCGCGGACCCTGTCGATGCTCACCCTGGTATGGCTGGGCCTGGAGAGCACGCTCGGCCTGGCGGCGGGGCTGGCCGCGCATTCGGTCGCGCTGATCGGGTGGGGGCTGTCCTCCCTCGTCGAGGCGCTGGCGAGCCTGATCGTGGTGTGGCGCTTCACCGGCGCGCGCACGCTCTCCCCCCACGCGGAGGGGCGGGCCAGGCGCGCGGTGGCGGTGAGCTTCTGGGTGCTGGCGCCCTATCTGGTCGTCCACGTGCTGCACGATCTCGACGAGGGCTACCGCGCGACCCCGACCGTGCTGGGCATCGCGGTGACGGCGGTGAGCCTGGTGAGCATGCCGGCGCTCGGCCTCGCCAAGCGGCGGCTCGGCGCGCGGCTCGGATCGGCGGCCACGCGCGGGGAGGGCGCACAGAACCTCATGTGCGCGGCGGTGGCCGGCGGTGTCCTGGCCGGGCTGTGGCTCAACACGCTCGGCTGGTGGTGGGTCGATCCGGCGGTGGCGGTGGGGCTGGCGGCGGTAGCCGTGCGCGAGGGAGCCCGTGCGTGGCGTGGTCACGACTGCTGCCACTGACAGGCACTCTCGGTAATCGATGCACCAAATCAGTGGTTTTGCCACACCAAGTGCACCCAGTATCGTTCCGTGAGCACCGCGGAGTTTCTCCCGGTATGGTGACCCGAATCTATCGACACCAAAGAGGGCAACGTGGGGCGACACCGTACAGACGAGCTCGATGACGGCTATCGCACCCCCCGCCGACGCCCCGGCAGAGGGCGCGGCAGGGTGCTGGTTCCCCTGGCGGGTGCGGTCGCGCTCGCCGTCCTCCTGGGTGTCGCCGCCTTCGTCATCTTCACCAGGGAGCGCGGCTGCACGGGCGACCCGCTCGCGCTGCGCGTCGTGGCCACTCCTGACATCACGCCCGCGCTGAACAAGGTCGCAGGGTCGTTCAACAAGACGGGCAAGGCCGTGGACGGCCACTGCGTCACCGTGACCGTCGCCAAGGAGTCGGCGGCGAAGTCGGCCAACAGCTACGCCAACGGCAACCTGAACGCCGACATGTGGATCGCCGATTCGAGCCTGCTGGTCGGCATGCTGCGTGAGGCCGAGTCGGGGGTCACGCTGCCCGCGCCGACCGGCTCGGCCGCCACCTCGCCCATCGTGCTGGTCGCCGCCAAGAGCGCCGCCGCGAACCTGGCCAAGAGTCTGAAGCCGAGCTGGCAGAGCCTGATCAGCGTGGCGAACGTGGCCAACGCCGACGGGCCGGGCAAGAACATCCGCGTCCTGGCGCTCGACCCCGCCAAGAACTCCGCGGGGCTGGGCGCCCTCGTCGCCGCCGCGGGCGCGGCCAAGGAGGCGGGTCTGGGCGACGAACAGCTCATCGGCGCGCTGAAGAAGCTCTCCGAGCAGATCGCCGCCGACCCGAGCGCGCTGCTGGCCAGCCTGACCGTCAAGTCGGGCAGCAAGGTGCCGATCGGAGTCGCCTCCGAGCAGAGCGTCTGGGCGCACAACGCCAAGAAGTCCGCCTCGCCCGTCGTGCCGCTGTACCCGGAGGACGGCACGCTGAGCCTGGACTACCCGATCGTCGTGACCGCCAAGGACGCCGCCACCCAGAAGGCCGCCGCCGCGTTCACGCAGGAACTCGCCACCGACTCCGCCAAGTCGACGCTGCGCGAGTTCGGCTTCCGCACCCCCGACGGCAAGGGAGGCGGCGCGCTCGCCGCGGACAAGGGCTTCGAGCAGGACGCCCCCCAGGCGCTGCCCTCGCCCGACACCAAGAACGTGGCGAGCATGCGGCAGACCTGGTCACGTCTCAACCTGGGCACCAGGATGCTGGCGCTGCTGGACGTCTCGGGCACCATGGCGCTGCCCGTCCCCGGCGCGGGCATGACGCGCATGCAGGCCATCAGCAAGATCGCCGGCGAGGGGCTCAGCCTGTTCGAGGCCGACAGCGAGATCGGCGTCTGGAGCTTCTCCACGCTGCTCGACGGCCAGAAGGACTACAAGGAACTGGTCTCGGTCGGCCCGCTGAGCGAGATGGTCAACGGCGTGCCCCGCAAGCAGATCCTCGGCCAGCAGCTGACCACCGTGCAGGCCAAGGCCACCGGCGACACCGGGCTCAACGACACCCTGACGGCCGCCTACAAGGCGATGAAGGACAGCTACGAGCGCGACAAGATCAATACGATCCTGATCCTGACCGACGGCGCGGGCAACGACGACCCCACCGGCAAGATCACCAACGCGCGGATGGTGGAGTTCCTGAAAGAGGAGTACGACCCGAAGCGGCCGGTCAACCTGCTGATCATCGCGTTCGGGCCCGACGCGCCCAAGGGCAGGAAGCAGATGGACGCGCTGGCGGCGGCCAGCGGCGGCGAGGCCTACATCGCGGAGAACATCCTCGATGTCCGCAAGTTCTTCGTGCAGGGCATGAAGCGGCGCCTGTGCGCGCCCGACTGCCGCTGACAAAGGCACCGATACCCGGTCGTTATGCCAAGGCAACCCCCTTCCAGGAGGGGGCGTCCTACCCGCGTGGGGCTGTGAGAACGAGCTCGCCCACGGGGAGGAAGATCCGTGCCCGGATGGCCTACTGTCGACCGCGCCGACGATCACGAACTGGTGGAGGCGCTGCGCCGTGCCGACCCCGACGCCCCCGCCCATCTCTACGACGCCTACGCCGAGCGGCTCCACGACTACGCGTGCTCGCTGACCGGCGACCGCGACGCCGCGGCCGACGCCGTGCACGACGCGCTGGTGACGGCGCAGGGCCGTACCGACCAGCTGAAGGAGAGCGGCAGGCTGCGGGCCTGGCTCTACGCGCTGGCGCGCTTCCAGAGCGTCGCCAAGACCCCCAAGACGACCGGCACCCCTCCGCCCGTCCTGGACGACCCCGAGGACCCCGAGCTGGCCGAGCTGGTGCACGAGGCGCTCGGCGAGCTGAGCAGAGGCGAGCGCGAGGTGCTCGAGCTCTCGCTGCGGCACGGGCTGACCCCTTCCGAGGTGGGCGCGGTGCTCGGGCTCACCTCCAGGCAGGCCGCGACCAGGCTGGGCAGGGCCCGAGACCACCTGGAGAACGCCGCCGCGGCCGTCGTGCTCGCCAGGACCGGGCGCGCGCACTGCCCCGACCTGTCGGCGATGGTCGACTCGTGGGAGGGGCCGCTCACCCCGATCCTGCGCCGCCGCCTGTCAGGGCACATCGGCGGCTGCGAGGTCTGCACCGAGGGCAGGCACCGGCACGTCTCCGCGGGCAGGCTCCTCGACATGGTGCCGGTCGCGTTCCCGCCGATCTCGCTGCGCCGCAGGGTGATCGACACCTGCACCAGCCCCGCGCGGGACCAGACCCGCACACTGATCACCGAGCGCGGTGACAGCTTCGACAGGACGGGCTTCCCCGTGACGGTGGAGCGCCGCTCGCGCCGCAGGCCGCGCCGCCTGGCGCCGGTCTTCACGGTCGGGGCCTGCGTGCTGGCCGCGACGGGGGCGATGGTCGTGATGAACGGCCAGGCCGAGCCCGCCGCGTTGCGCGTCGTCCCTTCCGCTTCGCCTTCGGTCTCCGGCGTGGCGCCGGGCGTGGCCGATCCGTCCGCCGATCCCTCGGGGGAGCTAGCGCTGGAGCCCGAGCCGCAGGACGAAGGCGAGGAGACGGCCGAGCCGACGCCCACGGCAGGCCGTACGGACGGGCAGGTGCCGCAGTCGCGGCCGGCGGCCAGGCCCGCGCCGACCCCCGCCTCGCCCCCGTCGACCAGGCGGCCGAGGCCGACCGCGACCCGCACCAAGCCGCCCGCCCCGGCCGCCAGGCTCTCGGTCACCTGCCCGGGTGCCGTCGAAGGAGCCGGCACCGTACGGCTGGCCGCCCGCAACATGACCGTCACCTGGAGCGCCGGCGCGTCGGACGGTCTCGACGTGTTCCCCGCCGGGGGTTCGATCAAGGCAGGTCAGGCGGCGTCCGTCTGGGTGACGGTCAACGATCCGGGCGCCGCGGGCACGGGCACCGTCACGATCAGGTCCAACGGCGGCGGCGGTTCCTGCGCCGTTTCGTGGAGCGGGCAGGAGGGCAACGAGCCCGAGCCGACCGAGGAACCTCCCACCTCTTCAGCCCCCACCGAAACACCTGCCCCGGGTGTGGCGAGCAGCACATCGACGCATGAGCCGCAAGGTGATTAAGACCTCATTTTGGTGACAAAGACCAACAAACCCGACTTTGGGCGGTGATGATCTCCGTCAATAGGGCAAGCTAGATGGCCTGTGGGGCCACGCAGTGTTGGACGCTCTTGACAGTGTGTTGAACAACACATTGGAATCTCGGCATGTTCGGTAAACCTGGAGCTGCCGTCAGACGTCGGCATTGACGACCCCAAGGCAAGGTTGATCCCATGAATAATGCGATCAATCGTGTCTTAGCCAGCTAGCAGCCAGGAGTGGGGAGATGGTCAGCAAGTGGAGGGCGCTCACATGGGTGCTGGCGGCCGCGTGCATCGCGGGGGCGGTGATCGCGCTCGCCGACATCCAGACGCCACTGCGTCCGCTTCTGATCTCTCTGTTCCTTTTGGTCGTTCCTGGCGCCGCGGTAGTCGGACTGTTGCGTGATCGTGACCCACTTGCCGCACTATCAGTAGGAGCTGCGGCAAGTCTCATTCTTAACGTTCTCCTTGCCCAAGCCATGCTTCTGTTCGACGCATGGTCCCCACGGGCCGGCGTTGCGACAGTCGCCGTGCTCGCTGGGTTCATGTACGTACTGCGCGTGTTGTATCGGGGGAAGAACATGCAGAGCGAACAGGGGGCGAGGTCACGGTGAGAATCTCGATCGTTCGCCCGGGCGAGCTCGGCGAGCCCGAACGGGTTCGATGGCGGGAGTTGCAGAAGGCGGATCCCTCGCTGGACAACCCCTTCCTGTCGGTCGAGTTCGCGCTCGCGATGGATCGCCTGCGCGACTACGTGCGAGTGGCCGTCGTCCACGACGGCGACTCGATCGCGGGGTTCTTCCCCTACGAACGGCACAGCTTCGGCATCGGCAAGCCGCTCGGCGGCTTTCTGACCACGTGTCATGGCCTGATCTCGGCCCCCGGGCTGAAGATCGACACGAAGGCCCTCCTCAGGGCCGCCAAGCTGAGCGTCTTCGACTTCGACCACATGGTGGCGGGTCAGGCGACGTTCGCGCCGTTCGAGACCGACGTCAGACCCGCCCCGATCATGGACTTCACCGAGGGGTTCGACGTCTGGATCGAGCAGGTCAAGGCCAACTCGCCCAAGAACCTGAAGACCGTGCGCTACAAGGAGCGCAAGCTCGGCAGGGAGCAGGGCGAGTTGCGCTTCGAGTACGCCTCGGCCGATCCCGAGGTGCTGCGCGTGCTTCTCAACTGGAAGTCCGACCAGTACCGCAGGACCGGCAGGGTGGACAGGTTCGCCCAGCCGTGGATCGTGGAGCTCATCGATCTGATGCACGCCGAACAATCCGCCGACTTCTCCGGCGTGCTCACCATGCTCTATGCCGGTGACACTCCGGTGGCAGGCCATTTCGGACTGCGCACGGCGACCACTCTGGTCGGCTGGTTCCCCGCCTACGACACCGAGTTCGCCCGCTACTCGCCCGGCATCGTGCACCACTTGCAGATGGCCGAGCACGCGGCGAGGGCGGGAGTCCTCGCCGTGGACATGGGCAAGGGCGGCAAGGAGTACAAGGACTGGCTCAAGAGCGGCGTGCTCTACGTGTCCGAAGGACGCGTGTCCAGGCCCTCCGCCACCGCGGCCGTCCATTGGATCGGCAGGACTCCTGTTAACAAGGCGCGAACAATCGTGCTCGATCGACCGTCTCTCTATAAGGTGGCCGATCGCGTACTGAAGGGATTCGGGCGGGTGCGAACGACTCTGCAGTCCGATTCGTCATCGGAGTCAGTCGTCAAGGAACCCTCGGGAGCGCGTTAAGCGCCCCCAACCCTCGCACCACGGCACCACCAGCACGAGCACCAGCACCACCAGCACCACTGGTAACACCAGCACCTCCATTGGCACCCTCACCCCATGGACCCTTCATGCACCGTTCGTCACTTCTGCCATTCCCGATGATCCATAGGATCGCGGATGGCCCCGGGTCCGTACGGCAGCGACAGGTCCCGGAAGGATTTAGCGCACCATGAGTCCCGAGATCATCAAGACAAACGGCCACAAGGTCCAGGGTGCCGCCCTGCGATCGATGCCGCCGATCGAACGGTTCACGCCCCTCACGCCTCACCTGGCCATTTCCCCGACCGTCAGCGTGGTGGTGCCCGCGATGAACGAGGCGGAGAACCTGCCGCACGTCTTCGCCACCATCCCCCAGTGGATCGACGAGATCGTCCTCGTCGACGGCAACTCGGTCGACGACACGGTGGCGGTGGCCCGCAGGCTCAGGCCGAACGTCAAGATCGTCACCCAGACCGGCAAGGGCAAGGGCGACGCCCTGGCCGCCGGATTCGCCGCCTGCACCAGTGACATCATCGTCATGATCGACGCGGACGGCTCCACGGACGGCCACGAGATCATCTCGTTCGTGGGCGCTCTCGTCACCGGCGCCGACTTCGTCAAGGGCTCGCGCTACATCTCCGGCGGCGGCAGCGACGACCTGACCTTCAGCCGCTACTTCGGCAACAAGGTGCTGACCTCGCTGGTCAACGTCTTCTACCGGACGAAGTACACCGACCTCTGCTACGGCTACAACGCCTTCTGGGCACGTCACCTGCCGGTTCTCAACCTGGACTGCGACGGCTTCGAGGTGGAGACTCTGATGAACGTGCGGGCCGCCAAGGCGGGTCTGCGCGTGCACGAGGTGCCCAGCCACGAGCGCTGCCGTATCCACGGCGAGAGCAACCTGCACGCCGTCCGCGACGGCATCAGGGTGCTCAAGACCATCCTGCGCGAGCGGCGCCGCCGTCCCGCGCAGCCCCTGCCTGAGCCCGCCGCCCGCCCGGCGGCCGACCGGGGCGTCGCGTAAAGGTCCGGTCATGAAGAGTTCGGTCGTCATCTGCGTCTACACCGAAGACCGCTGGGAGGACATCAGGGAAGCGGTCGAGTCCGTCGAGCGCCAGCGGCGCCCAGCGCACGAGCTGATCCTGGTCGTCGACTACAACCCGGATCTGCTGCTCAGGCTGAAGCAGGCCTACCCGCGCGCCGTCGTGGTCGAGAACGTCCACGACAAGGGGCTGTCCGGCGGCAAGAACACCGGGGCCGACGTGGCGACCGGTGACATCGTCGCCTATCTCGACGACGACGCCGTGGCCGACGCCGGGTGGTTGGAAGCTTTGGAGGAGGGCTTCCAGAACCCCGCTGTGGTCGGTGTGGGAGGCAGGACGGATCCGCTCTGGCAAACGGGCGGGCGCCCCGGATGGTTCCCCTACGAGTTCGACTGGACCGTGGGGTGCAGCTACCGGGGCATGCCCGCCGTACGGTCGCCCATCCGCAACGTCATGGGCGGCAACGCCGCGTTCAGGCGCGAGGCCGTCGGCGAGGTCGGCGGCTTCCACAGCGGCATCGGCCGCAGCGTGCAGGGCCGCAAGAGCCGCCCGCTGGGCTGCGAGGAGACCGAGTTCTGCATCAGGCTCTCCCAGCGCAAGCCGGGCTCGATCATGCTGTTCGAGCCCGACGCGGTGATCGGCCACAAGGTGCCGGCCCAGCGCGCCACCTTCGCCTACTTCCGCTCCCGCTGCTACGCGGAGGGCCTGTCCAAGGCCCTGGTCACGCAGAGCGTGGGCACCCAGGACGGGCTGAAGAGCGAGCGGGCGCACGCGCTGAAGGCGCTCCCGCTCGGCGCGCTGCGCGGTCTCGGCGAGGCGGTCCGCGGTGACGTGTCGGGGGCCGGCAGGGCCTTCGCGATCGTGATCGGGCTCGCGTGGACGACCTGGGGCTACGTGGTCGGTTCCGCCCGGCTGAAGGTGGTACGCAAATGATCAGAGTGCCGATCCTGATGTACCACTCGATCACCGAGCGGCCCAACCAGGACACCAGGCCGCACGCCGTGCGGACCAGCGACTTCGCCGAGCAGCTCGACTACCTGTCCACGCGCGGCTTCACCCCCCTGACCGTGGCCGACCTGGTCGCCGCCGTGCACAAGAACAACGGCAGGTCGCTGCCCGACAAGCCGATCGTGCTGACCTTCGACGACGGCTACGCCGACTTCCACACCAACGCGCTGCCGCTCCTGGAGCGGTACGACTTCCCCGCCACGGTCTTCCTGACCAGCGGATGGGTCGCCGACGCCGGCGGTGACGCCGCGGGCAACCCGCTGGACGACATGCTCAGCTGGGGCCAGGCGCGCGAGATCGCGCAGAGCGGCATCGAGATCGGCGGGCACAGTCACAGCCACCCCCAGCTCGACCAGCTGCCCGACGCCGAGCTGCGCCAGGAACTGCGCAGGAACAAGGGCCTGCTCGAAGACAGAATCGGCGCACCTGTCGCCACCATGGCCTACCCTTACGGCTACTCCAGCGCCCGGGTGCGCCGCGAGGTGCGCAGGGCGGGCTACTGGGCCGCGTGCGCGGTGAACAACGCGCTCGCCGCCGACCGCCACGACCTGCTGGCCATCCCGCGCCTCACCGTGGGCCAGCACACGTCGATGACCATGTTCAGGCGGGCGGTCGAGGGCAACTCCATTCCACTGATCTACCTGCGCGAGCGGGTGCTCACCAAGGGCTACGCGGTCGTCAGGAGAACGAGGTACGGACTGCAGCGGGTACGCGGGAATGTCTGACCGTACGGTCCTGCAGAGGCTTCTGCAGGACCTTCGCAACCCGCTCTTCCGCAACGGCTACGCGCTCATGGCCAACACGGCGATCACCGCGACGCTCGGCATGGGCTACTGGCTGCTCGCCACCCAGTTCTACACTCCCGAGGAGTTCGGCAGGGGGCAGGCGCTCATCACGGCGATGCGGCTGTTCGCCTCTCTGACCGCGCTCGGTTTCGTGGGCGCGCTGGCCAGGTACATCCCGATCTCCGGCCGCAGCACCAGCGGCGTCATCCTCCGCGGGTACGGCATGGCGGCCGCCACGGGCGGCGCCGCCGCCGTGGGCTTCCTCATGACGTTGCCCGTGTGGGGCGACATCTACGCGGTGCTCGGCACTCCCGCCATGAGCCTGTTCTTTCTTGGCTCGGTCCTGGTGTGGTCGGTGTTCACCCTCCAGGACGTGGCGCTCACCGGGCTGCGCAAGGCCACATGGGTGCCGGTGAACAACCTGGTGTTCGGCCTGGTCAAAATGGCCCTGCTGGCGGTCCTGGCCAGCCGGCTGCCCTCGGGCGGCATCTTCGTCTCCTGGATGATCCCGACGGCGATCGCGCTGGTGCCCGTCAACTTCCTCATCTTCGGCATCCAGGTGCCCCGGCACATCCGCGCGACCGCGGAGACCGCTCAGCCGCCCAGGCTGCGCGAGATGGGGCGGTTCCTCGCGGGTGACTTCCCCGGCACGCTCTCGATGCTGGCCATCGTCTACCTGGTGCCCGTTCTGGTCGCGGCCAGGGTCGGTGAGGCCACCTTCGGACGCTTCTCCATGGCGCACACTTTGGGCTGCATGATCGAGCTGCTGGCGATGAACATGGCGGTCTCGCTGACCGTGGAGGGCTCGTTCGACCGCTCCATGCTCGCGGCCAACGCCAGAAGGGCGCTGAAGCGCGCGCTGACGATCATCATCCCGATCATCGGGGTGGCGCTGCTCGCCGCCCCACTCATCCTTACGGTCTTCGGCTCCGAATTCGCTGTGGAGGGGACGACGCTTCTGCGCCTGATGGCGCTGGCGGTCCTGCCGAGGGTGCTCATCGAGATCTACCTGAGCTCTCTGCGAGCGCTCGGGCAGGCGCGCAAGCTGGCGTTGGTGCAGATCGGGCTCGCGGTGCTGGTGCTGGCCTCGATGCTCGCCCTCTTCCCCTTCGTGGACGTGAACGCGGTCGGATACGGTCTGCTTTTCAGTGAGATTTTGGTAGCGTTGTTGATCTTCAGAGGCCTTCGTAAAATTCTCAAATACGGCGATACCGGGCAGTCGAGTGTCACCCAAAGGTCGCCCGAGGCCGCATGATGGTCAACGTGAGGCAACCGGCGGGCGATGCGATGACGACGGAGACGACCGGCACGTCCGCGGCTTCCGAGGCCGCGGAGGTGGAGGAGAGCGACGTGTCCGAGGAGCCGGAGTTCGATCCTGACGCCACCGGTGTCATCCCGCGGATCACCGTGCCCAAGAAGGACCCGGCGGCCCCGGACGCGGACGCTCGGCAGGCGGACGAAGCGGCACTGGAGGAGGACGCCGCCGCCGAGACCGACCCCAGCTCGGAGACCGGATCCGTGGAGAGCGATTCCCTCGAGGGTGATTCCCCAGAGACCGGCTCCCCTCGGGCGGACGACGGTCCCCAGGCCGCCGAGGAGGACGAGGCCGCGCAGGAGACCGCGCTCCCCTCGGTGCCGGAGGCGGCACAGGGCGACCCGGAGTCCGCCCACACGGCGCAGAACCACCCTGAAGTCGCCCACACGGCACAGGATGACCCTGAGGCCGCCGACGACGCGGTCACTCAGGAGACCGCCTTCCCTCGATCCGCCGAGGTCGACAGCGACGAGACCAACCCCGCCATCCGGCCCCCAGAGCGGGACGCGGAGGCGGACGACGTCGCCGACGTCACCCAGATCGTGCGTCTGCCCCTGCGACCCCGGCCGGAGGAACAGGCCGAAGCGCACGTGGAGCAGCGGGCGGGGGCCGACCGGAGCGCCGAGCAGCCGGACGACGAGGCCGCAGGACGGTCCGGCGAGGCCGAGGAGGAGACCGAGGCGCTGGTCGGGGAGCAGACCGAGGAGTGGGCCGAGGACACGACCGTCGCCAAGCGCGTCCCCGCCCCCACCTCCGCCCGGGTCGGGCGCGGCCCCGAGGCTCCTGCCTCGACCGAGGATTCCGCCGCCTCCAGACTGACCCCGACGAAGGCCCCTGCCGAGACCGGACGCTCCGCCGCCGAGGCTCCCGCCGAAGCAGCGCGTCCCGCCGCTGAGGCTGCCGCCGAGACCGGGCGCTCCGGCGCCGAGGCGCCTGCCGTACCGGCGAGGAAGCCCGCCGCCCCCGCCCCCGGGTGGGGGGCGCGGCTGACGGCGCTGGTGCAGGGCGCGCCGCGCTGGCTGCCGGTGCTGCTGGTCCTCGAGGGCCTGGTCATGTACGTCCTGGCGCTGCGCGTCTCGCCGGGGCCGCTGCGCGGGGTCGACCCGGCCGACATCGACGGCCTCGGACTGATCTCCGCGATGCCGCTGAGCGCGTTCTTCGCGATCATCCTGATGATCGTCTCGTTCTTCGTGACGGTCACCCAGAGCACCGACCGCAAGTTCCTGCTGCTGTTCCAGATCGCCGCGATCACGTTCGCCCTCCATGGAGCGGGAGCGATCGTGGCCGACGCGCCGCGCTTCCCCACGGCGTACGTGCACGCGGGCCTGGTCGACTTCATCGCCAGAACCGGCGAGTCGGCCATCGGCCTGGACGCGCGCATGGCCTGGCCCGGCTTCTTCGCGCTCTTCGCGTTCGTCGGCAAGGCGGCGGGCATCACCGACTTCACGACGATCCTCAACTGGACGCCGCTGCTGTCGAACCTGCTCTATCTGCTGCCGTTCGTGCTGATCCTGCGCCAGGTGGTCGCGACCACGCGGGCCAGATGGTTCGCGGCGCTGCTGTTCGTCCTGGTGCAGTGGATCGGGCAGGACTACTTCTCGCCGCAGGGCTTCACCTTCGCCCTCTATCTGGCGTTCGTGGCGATCCTGCTGCGCTGGTTCGGCAAGGTCGAAACGCGGAACAAGCCGCTGCCGTCCAAGGGGCGGGTCCGGAGGCTGCTGGCCAAGCTCGACGCGATGCTGCCGGGCGAGCTGGCCTTCACGGGCACGTACAGCGCCGACAAGCTCCTCATGCTGATGATGCTGATCGCGCTGTTCTTCGCCGCGACGGCGTCCCACCAGATCACCCCCTTCATGATGCTGGGCGTGCTGACCGCCTTCCTGCTGGTCAAGCGGACCTCGCTGACGTGGGCGCTGCCGTTCTTCTTCGGCCTGGTGGTGCTGGCGTGGATCAGCTACCAGACGGTCGGGTTCTGGGCCGGCCACATGGACGCGATCTTCGGCGGCATCGGGAGGCTCCTGGAGAACCTCCAGCGCGGCACCGGTGACAGGATCGCGGGCAGCGACCCCGTCCACGCGATGGTGCTCAAGACACGGCTGGGCATCTGCGCGGCCGTCCTCCTGCTGGCGGCCGCGGGCCTGGTCAGACGGCTGCGGCGCGGCGTGTTCGACAGGGCGGCGCTCGTCCTGCTGTGCGTGCCTGTACTGGCCATGGGCCTGCAGAGCTACGGCGGCGAGATGGGCCTGCGGGTCTACATGTTCATGCTGCCGGGCGCCTGCCTGCTGGCCGCCTACGCCTTCTTCCCCAACCTGCCTGCCGACAGCGAGGACGCCTCCGACGAGACGGTGCCCTTCCGCCGGCGCAACGTGAGGTTCAACCCGAGGACCACGAGGATCGTCTCGATCGTCCTGGCCGCGTGCGTGGCGCTCGGCTTCTCGATGGCCTTCCTCATCGCCCGCTACGGCAACGAGAAGTTCGAGCGGACCACCTCGGGCGAGGTCGCAGCGATGCGCTACGTCTACGACCACGACAAGCCGAGCGCCAGGGTGCTGTACCTGGTTCCCAAGCTCGGCCCGGAGGTCACGCCGATCCTGCCGTGGGGCGAGAAGGACTTCGAGAAGGTCGATTACACCCAGCAGGCGCTGGTGCACAAGGACCCGAACGACATCAAGGACGTGGTCGCGAAGCTCAAGAGCAGCGAACGCAACACCTTCCTGGCCGTCACCACCGGGCAGGCCGCCTACCTGCAGCTGAACGAGGGCTATCCGGCCGACTGGTATCCGGCGTTCGTGGCCGCGCTCGACCGGTCCAAGGACCTCAAGAAGGTGTACTCCAACGCGAACGCGGCGCTCTACACGTGGAAGAAGTTCGTCAAGGGCACCGAGATCCCCCTGCCTCGCTACGCGGTCGGCGGGCCGGGTGAGCCCTCCTCGCCGTGGGACCTGGTCGGCGTGCTCGCCCTCGGGCTCACATGGGCGACGCTGCTCTCCTACGAGATGATCCGGCTGCGCGGCACGGACAGAGCTCCGAGGGCGCGCAGGCGGCTGCTGTGGGTCGCGGTGCCCGCGTTCGTGATCGCCGTGGCCGTGGTGGTCTTCCGATTCCTCTACATCGGGCTGAATATGTTCCAGTAATTCAAGAAAAGTCACAGCAAACTCGAAGGTTGCGAGATGATGTCCACTTGATGTGGACATCTGCTCGCGCCCCCGGAGACCGGATCACCGCCGTCGACGCACTGCGTGGTTTCGCTTTGCTCGGCATCCTGGTGGTCAACATCGCCTTCCTGGGTTCCGGCTACCGGATGGCAGGCCTGCCCGAGCCGGGCTTCGACAGCACCCTCGACTGGGGTGTGCGCTGGTTCGTCACCATGTTCATGGAGAACAAGTTCTACCTGCTGTTCTCCTTCCTGTTCGGCTACAGCCTCACCCTGCAGCTCGACTCGGCCGCCAGGCGTGGCACGGCCTTCTCGCCGATGTTCCTGCGCCGGCTGGCGGGGCTGTTCCTGCTCGGGCTGGCGCACGCCGTGCTGCTCTTCCCCGGCGACATCCTCGCCACCTACGCGATGGTCGGCCTGGTGCTGCTGGCGTTGAGGAAGATCCAGCCGAGGACGGCGGTGGTCCTGGCCGTCACGCTGACGTCGCTGCTCGCGGCGGCCTTCGCGCTCGCCGCCGTGGCGGCCACGCTCGGCTTCCATGTGCCAGGCGCGGGCTCGGGCGGGGTCGCGGAGGCACTCAGGGCGGACATGCTGCTGCGCGGCGGGCCCGGCAAGATCATCTCTGAGCACCTGCACGAGCTGTCGATGATCGTCGTGTTGCGGGTGCTGTTCCAGGGCCCGGCCGTGCTGTCCGCCTGCCTGCTCGGGCTCGCCCTCGGCAAGAGGGGCGCGCTGCGCGAGCCGAACCAGGCGATGCTGCCCACGCTCCAGTGGCTGGGCTTCACCGTGGGCGTCGCCGGGCAGGCCTTCCACGCCTACTCGGCCTGGAGCGGCTCGGGGGCCGTGCTGCGGCTGCTCGGCCAGTCCGTCGACCTCGTCACGGCCCCGCTGCTCGCCGCCGCCTACGCCGCCACCCTGCTGCGCCTGCTGCCCCACCTGCCGCGCGTGGCCCGGCTGCTGGCCGCCCCTGGCCGCATGGCGCTGACCAACTACCTCGGGCAGTCGCTGATCTGCTCGCTGATCTTCACCGGGTACGGCCTGGCGCTCGTCGACCGGGTCAGCCCGCCCGCCGAGGTGCTCATCGCGATGGCCGTGTTCGCCCTTCAGGCCGTCGTGAGCCACTGGTGGCTGCGCGGCCGCCGCTACGGCCCCGTCGAGTGGCTCCTGCGCGCGCTCACCTACTGGAGGATTCCGACGACACGGGTGCAACCGTCCTGAGGGTGCCGGTGTTTCAGAGGGTGCAAACGCATTCGATGAAAGGCTCACTCATGGACCTGCAGTTGTCCGGCCGCGTGGCCGTCGTCACCGGCGCCTCCAAGGGCATCGGTCTCGCCACTGTCGCCACCCTTCTGGAGGAGGGCGCGAAGGTGGTGGCGGTCTCGCGCAAGAGCACTCCCGGCCTGGACGCGCTGGCCGGGCCGGACCTGACGCACGCCGCCATCGACCTGATGGACCCCGAAGGGCCCGCGGCCGCGGTGAACCGGGCCGTCGAGGTCTACGGCGGGCTCGACATCCTGGTGAACAACGCCGGCGGTCCGCCGCCCGGCACGAAGCTGCCCCGTTTCGCCTTCCTGGCGCCGACGGACGCGGACTGGCGGGAGATGTTCGAGTTCAACCTGTTCGCGGTCGTGCGTGCGATCAGGGCCGCCATCCCGCACCTGCTGGCGCGCGGCGGCGGCTCGATCGTCAACGTCACCACCGGCGCCGTCAGGCAGCCCGGCCCGATGAACGTCGACTACCAGGCGGCCAAGGCGAGCCTGCTGAACGTGTCGAAGGCGCTGTCGGAGGAGTACGCCCCGCAGGGCATCAGGGTCAACACCGTCGCCCCCGGCCCGGTCAGGACCGCGTGGTGGACGGAGGAGGGCGGCGCGGCCGACATCCTGGCCGGTGCCACGGGCTCCGACCGGGACAGCGTGATGGACACGGTGGCGCCGCAGATGATGAACCTGCTGACGGGCCGGCTCGTCGAGCCGTCGGAGGTCGCCGACGTGATCGCCCTGCTGGCCTCGCCCCGCTCGGCCAGCACGACCGGCGCGGAGTTCGTCGTCGACGGCGGGTTCCTCAAGGCCGTCTAGGAGGTGGTGCCGCGCGGGCTCCACTTGATCTCGTACGGTCCGAAGGTGAACTGCTTGCCGTCCACGGTCGCGGTGAGAGCGGCGTTGGTGGTGTTGACCATCACCATCTGCTCCGGCTGGCCGAGCACGCGCACCTTCGGGTCGCTCGAGGTCGGCTGCTCAACCTTCACGCCCGCGGGGAACCACTTGACGAACCCGCTGAGCAGCCCGGCCATCGGCATCTCGTCCCCACGGCCGGGCACCCACAGGCAGCCGTGGCACTCGCGCTCGTCCTTCTTGTGGGGGTTCCAGTAGAGCGCGGTGGTCACGCCGCTCTTGGCGAACTCCATCATCGCCGTCGCCTGGACCGCGGCGGTCCGCTCCTCGGTCCAGCCGGTGTTCTCCGGCTCCATGTAGTACTCGGCCCACCACACGGGCAGGTCGGGCGCCTGCTGCCGCAGCCACGCGGTGATCGCCGAGAACTTGGCCGTCGCGCTGAACTCGTCGGGGGTGGGCGGCTGGTCCCTGGTCATGGTGGCGCCGTCGACGACGATGAAGTCGGCGCCCTTCTTGTTCTGGATCCAGTACTCGATGGCGCCGAGCACCCGGCGGTCGACCGTGCCCCACGAGCCGCTGACGGGCGAGGTGCCCGCCGTGGGCGCGTGGTGGTCGATCGGCACGTAGGGGCCGCCGACCTTGATCTCGGAGTTCACCTGCTTCAGCGCGTCGTAGACCTTGTTGTAGAGCTCGGTGTAGGACTCGGCGTCCCAGGTGTTGGTGGCCTGGTTCCAGAAGCCCTTGAACTCGTTCCAGACCATGAAGTGCTTGACGGTCGGGTAGCGCCTGGCGACGGTCGCGGCCAGCTTGGCGTAGTCGTCGAAGTGCTCACGCCTGGGAGCGGTGGTCGCGTTCTTCGTCCAGTCGGTACGGCCCGCCGTACCGCCCCTCATCCAGTCGGGCGCGCAGCACAGGGTGATGATCGGGATGCCCCGCGAGTCGGAGACGAGCTTCATGCGCCGGTCGAGATCGCGGAAGTCGTACTTGCCGGGGCTCGGCTCGGGGTTGCCCGCGCCCCAGCCCATGATGTGCTGGTTCTGCAGCATCGGCTCGCGGCCGAGCATGTTCGCGGCGCGGTCCCTGACCTGCTTGACCTCCTGGTCGGCGCTGTACTGCGTGTGGGTGACGCCCCAGCGCGGCCAGTCCTCCGTGACCGGCGGCTGCGCCAGCGTGGGCGCCGCCTGCGACGGCGGGATCGTGTTCTGCTCTCCCGAGGCCTTGGTCCTGGAGCCCGCGTAGATCATGATCCCCGCGACGAGGACCAGCGCGATGACTCCGGCTGCGAGGGCGATCGGCCATGGCGAGCGCCTCTGCGCGTGACGGCCGTTCGTCGGTATCACCGAAGCCTCCTGTAGCGTTCCACACGACGAAGCCGGGTCGTCGCGCCCGGCTCAAACACCAAGGTAACCGGACCGTTTGCAGAACGCTTGAATGTCGCTCTATCGATTAGCTGGGAATCGGTGGCCTTTGTCCCCCTGCCGGCCCCGGCACGCCAGCATATCGGTAGGGCACGGGCGACCGGCCTGGCTGAACGACCAGCAGGGTACCCGGCTCCTCGGTGTAGAAGGCCGACTCCACGGCCCCCGCCACGTCCTCGGCTGTCAGCAGGGGGAAACCCGCGCCGACGAACATCTCCCGCTGCCCGGCGACCAGCGGGGTGTCGGTGAACCCCGGGCACACGGCGCCGATCCTGATCCCGTCCCTGGCCAGCGGCGTGGCCAGACCTCTGACCAGGCCGACGACGGCATGCTTGGTCATCGTGTAGACGGGGTCGCCGTCGTAGCCGACCAGGCCGGCGAGCGAGGCCGTGACGACGATCGCGCCGCCGCCCGAGCGCAGCAGCGCGGGGACCGCGGCGGTGACGCCGAAGACGACGCCGTCCACGTTGACGCCCATGGCGACGCGATACCGCTCGAGGTCGAAGTCGGCGAGGTCGACTCCGCTGGAGATGCCCGCGTTCAGGTGGACGAGGTCGAGCCTGCCGTACGTCGTGACGGCAAGGTCGACCGCGCGCAGGGAGGTCTCGGGGTCGCTGACGTCGCCCGCCAGCCACACGCCGCCCACCTCCTTGGCGACGCGTTCGACGCCCGCCTCGTCACGGTCGACGAGCACGCAACGCGCGCCCCCTGCCGCCATTCTGCGCGCCACCGCGGCGCCGATCCCGCTGGCCGCTCCTGTGATGAGGACGACGCTGCTCATCGGGTCTCCTTCGCTGTCGCTGGTGAGCGCCCCGACCGGTTGCCGGACGAGCTCACGGGGTGCCCCTGTCGAGGGTGCGGTGGGCGCGGGCGAGCAGGACGGGCACGGCGCCGCCGATGCGCTCGAACCCCTCCCCCACGGTCTTACCCTGCCGGAACCTTGCGTGGATACCCTCCACGATGACCGCCAGCTTGAAATTGCCGAACGCCACGTAGAAGTCCAGGTCGGTGAGGTCCCTGCCGGACACCTTGGCGTAGTGGGCGGCGAACTCGGCGGCGTTAAGGAACCCGGGGGCGAGGGTGACGTCGCCCGCCACGGGGATCGAGGCGCGCTCCTCGTCGCCATGGTCGTGCCAGTAGGTCAGGGTCAGGCCCAGGTCGGCCAGCGGGTCGCCGAGCGTCGACATCTCCCAGTCGACGACCGCGCGGATCTCGGGGGGCGCGAGCCTGACCAGCGTGTTGTCGAGCCGGTAGTCGCCGTGCACGAGCGTGGAGGCCGAGGTGGCGGGCAGGCGGTCGCGCAGCCTGGCGACGAGCCGGTCGTAGACGGGCTCCTCGCGGTCGGCCGAGCGCGACCACTGCTGGCACCAGCGGTCGAGCTGCCTGGCCAGGTAGCCCTCTGGGCGGCCGAAGTCGGCCAGGCCCACGGCCGCGTAGTCCACCGCGTGGATCTCGGCCAGCACCTCGGCCAGCCGCTCGGACAGCTTCCTGGTCTCCTCGACGCCGGGCGTGCCCAGCTCGTCCCTGTCGCGGACGGCGGCGCCGTCGACGTGGCCCATGAGGTAGAACGGCGCGCCGATCACCTCGTCGTCGGCGCAGAAGGCGAGGGGCGGGGGGACCGGCACCGGCGTGCCGTACAGGGCGGAGATGACCCGCCACTCGCGGCGCATGTCGTGCGCGGTCGGCAGGACGTGGCCGAGCGGAGGGCGGCGCAGCACCACGCGCTGTTCGGACGCTTCGACCAGATAGGTCAGGTTGGACCTGCCTCCGGAGATCAGCGACACAGAGACGGGTGTGCCCGCCGAGGGCACGTGCTCGCCCATCCACGCGACCAGGCGCGGCCAGTCAATGCCAGGTACCGTCATAGGACCTCATTAGAACTCGATTCGGTTCGCGCAGGCAAAATGAGAGTTCCCTAAATTTGCGCTCGGGCGTCGTCCACCACACTCGCTCATCCCTTAACGTTGCTGTACACCGCCGCGCATGATCTGCTCGTGAGGAGGACTCCCATCCCCCTCGGACCATGTCGGATGGTGGTCGGGGACCGCACACCCCAGTAGGAGCCCATGCGCATCACTCTTGTTCACCCCCGTGACCTGGGGCGCCCGGAAGTGGACCGGTGGCGAGCCTTGCAGGAGGCCGAGCCGACCTTCGACAACCCCTTCCTGTCGCCGGAGTTCACGATCGCGGTAGGCGAGTCGCGCGATCAGACCCGCGTCGCCGTCGTGGAGGACGGCAACGACGTGGTGGCGTTCTTCCCCTTCGAGCGGCACCCGCTCGGCATCGGCAAACCTGTGGCCGCCGGGCTCACCGACGCCCAGGGCATGGTCAAGGACGCCAAGGCGGAGATCGACGCCCAGACGCTGATCAAGGCCTGCGGGCTGGGGGTCTTCGAGTTCGATCACCTGGTGGCCGGCCAGCCCATGCTGGCCGAGCGGCACGAGCTCCACCCTTCGCCGATCATCGACCTGAGCGACGGATGGGCGGCCTACACCGACTATCTCACCGCCAACTCCGGCAAGACGTACAAGAGCACGCTGGCCAAGTCGCGCAAGCTCCAGCGCGACGTCGGGCCGCTGCGCCACGACTACGCCAGCACCGATCCCGCGCCCCTGCGCACGCTGCTGGGCTGGAAGACCGACCAGTACCGCAGGACCGGCCGGACCGACAGGTTCGCCACCCGCTGGATCGTCGAACTGGTCGAACGCCTGCTCGCCACCCAGACGGAGGCGTTCGCGGGCGTGCTCGACATGGTCTACGTCGACGGGGTGCCGATGGCGGGGCACTTCGGCCTGCGCACCAGGAACACGCTCGTGGGCTGGTTCCCCGCCTACGACACCGCCTTCGCCAAGTCGTCGCCCGGCCTGATCCACCATCTCGCGATGGCCGAGGCCGCGGCCGCCGCGGGGATCAAGCTGATCGACATGGGCAGGGGCACGAAGGAGTACAAGGAGAAGCTCAAGACCGGGGAGCTCCACGTCGCCGAGGGCAGGGTCGCGCGCGCCAGCGCGGGGGCCGGCGTCCACTGGATGATCAGGGTTCCCGTACGCAAGGCGCGCGGCGCGGTCATGGCCAATCCCGTCCTGCTCAAGACGGCCGACCGCGCGCTGAAGACCTACGGCCGCCTGCGCACGGCGCTGCAGGCGTGAGCCCCACGCGCGCGCTGGAGCAACGCACCGGCCGCCGCTGCCTCGCGTTGCCCTCCAACAGGCTCGGCCTCTACCTCGCGCTGCGCCACTTCTGCGTCCCCGGGGAGCGGCTGCTCATGTCGCCGATCTCCGCCGACGAGATCCTCTTCCTGGTGCTCGCCGCCGGCCTGCGGCCGGTGATCGCGCCGCTGTCGCGCCGCACGGGCAACATCGACCCCTCACGCGTGAACCTGTCAGAGGTCGACGCCGTGCTGACCACCAATCTGTACGGCCTGCCCGACGACCTGGCCGCCTTCTCCGGCCTGACCCTCATCGAGGACGTCGCCCACGCGATGGAGACCACCGTCGGCGGACGCCCGCTCGGGACGTTCGGCGCCGCGGGCGTCTTCAGCCTCTCCAAGCACGCGGGCGCGGGCTCGGGCGGCGTGCTGGCCGTCGAGAGCGCCGCGGACTTCACGGCGCTGGAGCGGGCTCGCGACGAGCTCCTCCAGCCGGGGTCGTGGCGCGCGGAGGCGCTGGGCGTGGCCAGCTCGATGGCCCGGCAGGCCGCCCTCGCCCTCGACCTGGTCAGGCCCGCGCTGACGCTGATGCGCGCGCTCGGCATGGAGGAGGAGCGCGAGGGCTACCGGATCGCGCTGCGCGCCACCGAGCTGGACCTGGCCATGAAGACGGTGCCCTCGCTGCCGCCCTTCGACCCGTGGGTCCGCGCCGACCTCCACTCCTACAGGGCGAGGCGGGGGCCGCTGTCCCACTGGTACCAGGGGCGCAAGGTGGCGAAGGTGGCGCGACTGCGGCCGCGCCGGCTGGTCGGGGTGCGGCGGCTGGCCGAGCTGCCGAGCGTGGCCGCGGGTGTCCTCGACCACCTGGACCAGCCCCTGTTCAGGGTGCCGCTGCTGGTCGAGGAGCGGGACGAGGCCGTCGCCGCGCTCGAACGCCGCGGGGTGGCCACCGGCTACCTCTACGCCCCTCCCTACGACGACTACGCCCCCTCGTTCACGACGCCGTCCCCTTCTCCCGGCGACGCCCGGTGGTGGGCCGAGCACGTGCTGCCCGTCGACCCCGTCTACGCCCACCGGTCGCTGCCCGTCCTGCGCGAGCTCACTCCAGCCCGCGGATGAGGCCGGCGACGATCTGACAGCCGCGCCGCACGTCCGGCAGCGAGGCGGAGCCGTATCCGATGACCAGGCCGTGCACCTGCGTCTCGCCGTGGTGGTGGCGGGCGGTCGTGTCGAGCAGCACGCCCGCGGAGGCCGCCGAGCCGACGATGCCCCGCACCGCCGAGGCGGGCAGCTCGGCCAGGACGTGGAGTCCCGCGGTGTCGCCGCGCAGGCGGCAGACGGGGCCGAGGATCTCCACCACGGCAGCGCGGCGGCGGGCGTACTCCAGCCGCATCCTGCGCAGGTGCCGGTCGAGGTCGCCGCGCTCCAGCAGGGTGGCGACGGCCTGCTGCACGGGGCCGCTGGTGCGGTCGGACAGGTCGTCCCTGACGGCGGCGATCCTGCCCAGCAGCTCGGGCGGCCCCACCAGCCAGCCCACCCCGACGTCGGGTGCCAGCGACTTCGACAGCGTGCCGAGCAACACCACGTGCGCGGGGTCGAGGCCGTAGAGGGCGGGCAGCGGGGCGACGTCGTAGCGGAACTCGGCGTCGTAGTCGTCCTCCACGACCACCGCCCCCGTACGGCGCGCCCATGCCAGCAGGCGCTCCCTGCGCGGGATGGGGAGCCTGCCGCCCACCGGGTACTGGTGCGCGGGGGTGGTGTAGAGGACGCGCAGGTCGTCGGGAAGGGAGGAGACGATCACGCCGTCCTCGTCCACGGGGCAGGGCACGATCGTGGCGCCCCTGGCGGCGAAGACGTTGCGGGCGACCCGGTAGCCGGGATCCTCGACGCCCGCCCGCACACCGTGGCCGAGCAGGGCCATGGCGACCAGGAGGAGTCCGTTGCCCGTGCCCCTGGTGACCAGGACGTTCTCGGGGCCCACGGCGATCGCCCTCGTCCTGCGCAGGTGCACGGCCAGCAGCTCGCGCAGGTGCGGCAGGCCGTAGGGGTCGGGGTCGTCGCCGGGCGGCAGGTCGGCGGCCTTGCGCCAGGCCCGCTTCCACGCCGACACGTCGTAGTCCTTCACCCACGGGTCGCCAGGGGTGAGGTCGATCAGCGGGACGGACCGCCGTACGGGCCGGGGCGCGACGGCGGCGGGCAAGGGCGCCGCGCGCGGCGCGTCCTCCGACAGGTCGGCCACGTAGGTGCCGGAGCCGTGGCGGCCGTCGAGCCAGCCCTCGGCGTAGAGCTGCTGGTAGGCCTCGGTGACCACCGTACGGCTGACGCCGAGCTGGGCCGCGAGCCCGCGGGAGGAGGGCAGGCGGGCTCCGGCGGTCAGGGCGCCCGCGCGCATGGCGTCGCGCAGCCAGTCGCCGAGCTGCACGGAGAGCGGCACCGCCGAGTCCCTGGTCAGCGAGACGGGCAGGTCAACGAGCGTGCGCAAGGAAGTGGTCTCCAAGAAGCGGTTATTAGTGGACATTAACGACAGGTCCACTATCTCAGTACCGTGGCCGCATGCTCTCCACCACACCTCGCACGACACTCGGCCGAGAGAAGCACCGCGGCAGCACCGACAGGAACGATCTCTACGAGGTGCTCGACTCCGGGCTCATCTGCCATCTGGGCGTGGTGCTGAACGGTCACCCCATGGTCGTGCCCACCGGCTACGGCCGCATCGGCGACACCCTGTACCTGCACGGCTCCACCGGCGCCCGCTCGCTGCGCGCGGGCCAGGGCCGGCAGGTCTGCGTCACCGTCACGCACGTCGACGGCATCGTGCTGGCCCGCTCGGTCTTCAACCACTCCGTCAACTACCGGTCGGCGATCATCTACGGCGAGGCCAGGCTCGTCACCGACGAGGAGGAGCGCATGGCGGGCCTGCGGGCCCTGACCGAGCAGCTCGCGCCCGGCCAGTGGGACTACGCCAGGCGGCCCACCCGCAAGGAGCTCGCGGCCACGGCAGTGCTCGCGCTGTCGCTGGAGGAGGCGTCGGTCAAGGTGCGCGAGGGCGACCCGCAGGACGAGGACGAGGACTACGCGCTGCCGATCTGGGCGGGGGTGCTTCCCCTGGTCACCTCGTGGGCCGCGCCCGTACCCGACCGCGTTCTTCAGGAAGGGACTGCGACACCCGCCCACATCAATGACCGTTGACAGCAAACCAGGGCGCTAGATCATACGTCTCATCAGGTGGGTCAGACTCTGATGGGAGAGCGCCATGGAGTGGAGCGCCCCCGGCTACACCGAGATACGGCAGCTCGGCGCGGGTGGAAGCGGCAGGGTCGTCCTCGCCGTGCACGACGAGACCGGCATCAGCGTCGCCATCAAGTACCTGTCCGACCTGGTACGGCATGAGCCGGGAGCGCTGGCCGCCTTCAGGGCCGAGGCCGAGGTCCTGACCACGCTGGTGGATCCGCACATCGCCAGGATGTGGGAGTACGTCCAGGAGCCGCAGGGCGCGGCGATCGTCATGGAGCTCGTCAACGGCGTCTCGCTGCGCGCGCTGCTGCGCGAGAACGGCACGACGGGTCCCGAGGCGGCGCTGGTCGTGCTCAAGGGCTCGCTCCTCGGCCTGGAGCGGGCGCACCGGGCGCACGTGGTCCACCGGGACTACAAGCCGGAGAACGTGATCGTCAGTGACGACGGGGTCAGCAAGCTGGTCGACTTCGGCATCGCCGTACGGCACGGCACGGCCACGCGGGCCACAGGCACCCCGCCGTACATGGCGCCCGAGCTGTGGTCGGGCGAGCCCGCCTCCCCCGCGACCGACGTCTACGCGGCCACGGTCGTCTTCTTCGAGTGCCTGACGGGGCACAGGCCCTACCGCTCGACCGAGTCGCACGTCCTCGGCTACCAGCACCTGCACGCGCCCATCCCCGTCCATGACGCGCCCGAGGAGATGCACGAGCTGATCGCGCGCGGCCTGGCCAAGGAGCCCGCCGACCGCCCGCCGAGCGCGGCGGCGTTCGTGGCGGACGTGGAGCGGGCCGCCCTCGCCGCCTACGGCGAGGAGTGGGAGGAGAACGGCAGGCGGCGCCTGGCCGCGCTGGTGGCGCTGCTGGCGCTGCTGCTGCCGCATCCCGAGACGCCGCCGCCCGCGACGAGTTCGTCGTTCTTCCAGACGGTCTTCAGGACCGCGGGGCGCACGGCCCGGCGCCACGGCAAACGGCTGCTGGTCGGCACCGCGGCGGTCGTGGTGGCCGCGGGCACGACCGGCTACGTGCTGGCCGGCAGGGAGCGGCCGCCCACGGCGATCGACGTGGTGGCGGCGGTACCGACGACCTCACCCTCGCCCGAGCTGCCGAGCCCCGCGACACTGCCCACCGTCACCCCCGAGACAGGTGGCGGCGACCCGAGTGGCGAGCCCGGCGGCGCGGGATCGAACACCGGCCAGGCCGCGGAGACTCAGCCGCCCTCATCCGCCACCTCCGCTCCCCCGCCGGCCACCTCCACCGGTGCGCCCCCTCCCACGCCGACACCCACCCCGACCCGAACACCCACAGCCACGCCGACCCCGACCCCGACCCCGACGCCCACGCCCACGCCGACGCCGACGCCGACGCCCAGCACTCCCACACCGCCTCCGACGACGGCCGTGTCGGCGCTGAACGTCGGCGGCCTGACGGTCGACGCGGACGGCCTGGCCGCCGCGACCGTCTCGCTGCGCACCACGGGCACGGGAGCCGTCACGATCACCGCCCGCTTCGCGGTCGACGGCCAGGCCGTGCACACCGCCAGACAGCGCGTCAGCGGCTCCGGCGCCCACACCCGCGCCTTCAGCCACGGCCTCGGCGAACGGCGCTGCGGCAGGGTCGTCACGCTCACCGTCTCCACCTCGCCCGCCGCCCCCGGTGGCGCGAAGACCGTCAGGGCGGCGCTGCCCGAGTGCCCGACGGCCGTCACGGGAGTGCGGGTGTCCCTCGACGTGCCCGAGGCGCCGGGGCGGGCCGTACGCGCCCAGCTCGCGGTCGAGACCAGCGGCACCGGCAAGGTGCCCGTGACCGCCACGGTCGCGCTCAACGGCGACCAGGTGGCCTCCAGGTCCCTCTCGCTGTCCGGGCGGACCGCCTACACCCGCGCTTTCAGCCACACCTTCGGTGAGCGGCCGTGCGGCGGGACGGTCGCGGTGACGGTGAAGGCCGGAGACCGGCAGGACACCGCCAGGGCCCAGGTCCCGTGCCCCGCGCGGGTGCGGCAGGTCTCGATCGCCCGCGCCGCCATGAACGCGCGGGGCCGCGTGACGGCCGTCGTCACCGTGAGCACCGAGGGCGTCCAGCCGGTACGGCTGAGCGTCGCCTTCGGCGTCGGCGGCAGGACCCAGCACAGCGAGTCGGCCGAGCTGTCCGGCCAGACCTCCTACAGCAGGACCGTCGCCTTCGCCTTCCCGCGGCTGCCGTGCGGATCGACGTGGGCCGTGACAGCGGCCACCAGCCCGGCCGCGGCGAACGGCACCGACACCGCCGGAGGCAAGACGCCTGCCTGCGAACCCCCGGCCGAGACCGCTACTCCGCGTCCCGGTCATTCCGGACAAGAAGATACTGACAATTCTGTTCCGGGCCAGAGTGGCGGACACTAAGCTACGATCCGTCTGATGTGGGTGGGGGCCCAGAGGGATCAGAGGTGATCTGATGGACCGGTGGGGGGTCCCCGGCTACACCGAGGTGCGCGAGCTGGGCTCCGGCGCCTCGGGCCGGGTGGTACTGGCCACGCGCGACCACGACGGCGTCGAGGTCGCGATCAAGTACCTGTCCGACAGGCTGCGCGACGACGTCGGCTTCGTGGCCAGGTTCAGGCACGAGGCGCGGATGCTCGGCAGCATGCGCAGCCCGTACAACGTCCGGCTGCTCGGCTACGTCGAGGACGGCGAAGGCGCGGCGATCGTGATGGAGCTGGTCGACGGCGTCTCTCTGCGGGCGCTGCTCGACTCCGAGGGCCCGACGGGTCCCGAGGCGGCGCTGGCCGTGCTCAAGGGCGCGTTGAAGGGCCTGGCCGCGGCACACGCGATCGGCGTCGTGCATCGAGACTTCAAGCCCGAGAACGTGATGGTGCAGGGCGACGGCAGCAGCAAGCTCGTCGACTTCGGCATCGCCGTACGGCAGGGCGAGGGCGCGAACTCGGCGGGCACGCCCGCCTACATGGCCCCCGAGCAGTGGTCGGGCGGCCCCGCCACGCCCGCGAGCGACGTCTACGCGGCGACGATCGTGTTCTTCGAGTGCCTGACCGGCATGCGGCCCTTCCGCGCGGCCACGGTGGCCGCGCTCGCCAGGCAGCACCACGCGACGCCTCCGCCGATCGACGAGGTGCCCGACCCCTTGCAGGCGCTCATCGAGCGCGGCCTGTCCAAGCACCCCATCGAGCGCCCGCCCTCGGCCGAGGCCTTCCTCGACGAGCTGGAGGTCGTGGCGGCCAGGGCCTACGGTCCCGACTGGGAGGAGCGGGGCAGGCGCCGCCTGGCCAGGCTCGCCGGGCTGCTGCTCGTGCTGTTCCCCGGCACGCGGGAGGAGGCGCTCGACGCCAGCACGACGCTCGCCGAGACGGAGTTCGCCGAGCCACAGGGGATCGTCGCCAAGCTGGGCGTGAAGATGCTGGTGGGGATCGGGCTCGTCGTGGTGATCGGCACGGTCGCCACCGTGATGCTCACCTCGGGCGAGGACGACCCCGCGCTGAGGGCACAGACCTCCCCCGCCACGCCCACGATGTCGCTGATCGAGGCCCCTTCGCCGTCGGAGTCCCCGTCGGCGGAGCCCTCCGCGGAGGCGCCGTCCTCCGCCGAGCCGTCCGCTGAGGAGACGGTGGCCCCCGTCTCGACCTCGACGCCGACGCCTTCGCCGACGGTCGCCGCGGCGAAGAAGACCGCGACGCCCACGCCGTCCAAGAAGCCGGTGCGCAGGTCGACCCCGCCGCCTCCGCCACCCACGAAGACCAGGTCGGCGACCCCCACACCGACGCCGGACATGACGTTGCGCGGCAAGTCGGACAACGATCCCGCGCCGCCCTCGCAGACGGCCACCACCTCCGCTCCGCCATCGCCGCCGTCGACCCCGAGGGAGACACCGCGGGAGACGCCCCGGGAGACACCGCGGGAGACGCCGAGCACCTCGGAGCCGCCACCCGGCGTCGAGCCGCCCAGGATCACCCAGACGCCCACGCAGAGTCCGGCGGAGACGGCGCCCGCCGCGTTGCTCGCGCTGGGACTGGTGACGTCCGGCGCGGTTCCCGTCACACTTGCGGTGAAGCGCCGTGTCGCAGGACGGCACAGGAGGCAGGGATAGCGCGGGCGAGTCACCGGGGGAACTGATGAGCATGATCGCCGGCTTCTCGCTCACCGACAGGGCCAGGGTCACCGAGCTCGGCACATGGGTGGAGGCGACAGGGCCCGACGGCCGTCGGGGCGGGGCCCTGCGGTTCGACTCCAGGGCCGTGGCCGTGCCCGGCGCCAGCGAGCGCCTGGTCCAGGCCGTCCTCGCCGACCGCAGGCTCACCGACGGCGGGGTGAGCGGGCTCGTTCCCATCGCCGACCTGGTGACGGCGGGGCCCGAGGTGTGGCTGCTGGTCGGCCACTCGATCTCGCCCGTCCTTTCCGACCTGCTCACCGCGCCCGCGATGGACCCGGCCAGCGCCGCGGCCGTCCTCGTCGAGACCGCGCAGACCCTGGTCGCGCTCCACGCGGCGGGGCTGGCCCACGGCTCGCTCCATCCCGGCACGGTGCTGATCGCCGACGACGGGGCGGCGCTCCTGGCCGAGCGCGGGCTCGCCGACGCCGTACGAGGCCTGCCGCCCGCGCCCGAAAGGGACGTGACGGCGTGGGCGGCACTGGCCAGAGGCCTCGCCGCGACCTGGGCCTCGACCTCGCCCAGTGCGGCCGATCTGCTGGAAAGGGTCGCGGCCACCGCCACCACCCACGGGCTCGCTCCGGCCAGAGACGCTCTGCTCGCCGGAAGGGACGCCCTGCCCGGCGGGCTGATCAGCCGCGACGTCCTGGCCGGGACCGCCCGGCGCTGGGCGACCCCTTCGACGCCCGGCATGTCCCCCGTGAGGGACGAGGGTGAGATCGTCACCATGCTGCGGGTGCCGGGGCCGACCCACGAGTCGGCCCGCTTCGGGCCCGGCGTCGCCGCCCCCGGCACGCACGGCTCCCCCGGCGCGCACGGCTTCCCCGGCGCGCAGGGTTCCTCCAGCACACACGCTTCCCCCGGCGCACACGGCTCCTCCAGCACGCACGGCTCCTACGGCACCCACGGGGAGACCACGGCGGAGAAGATCTGGCGCGAGGGCAACAAGCCGGCCGTCCTGTCCTCGCACGGCACGCGCGCGAAGAAGGCCGCCAGGGCGCGGCGCCGCAGGACCGTGGTGTCGTCGGCGGTGTTCGCGCTCATCGTCGCGGGCGCAGTCCTGGCGTGGTTCTCCGTGCGCTCCCCCGCCGACCTGGTCGTGCAGTCGGTCACGGTCAGCGCGCCCAAGACGCTGGGCTGCCGCAAGACCGCCACCATCACGGGGAACCTGGTCACCAACGGCTCGGGCGGCAGCGTCACGTTCCAGTGGCTGCGGAGCGACCAGAAGGAGCCGATCGAGCAGACGGAGACCATCCCGTCGGGCAAGACGACGCACAGCGTGCAGCTGCGGTGGACGGTCAAGGGCGAGGCGACGGCCAAGCTGACCGCGCGGCTGCGGATCCTGTCCCCTGTGCCGGAGGGGCAGAAGGTCGAGGACAAGGCGACATTCACCTACAAGTGCTGATCTACCCATGGTCAAGCGGTTGTCATTAGTCTGGCGGCCATGACCACGCAGACCCCCGCAGGCTGGTACCCCGACCCCTACGGCTCCCCGCAACTGCGGTGGTGGGACGGGAACCAGTGGACCGACGCGACACACCCGACCGAGTCCCAGGGGTACGGCAGTGGCCCCGCCCAGCCCTCCACGCAGGGTGGCGCGGGTCCTGTGGGTTCCGCCGGTCCTGTCGTGGGGAGCACGCCGTATCACGGGGAGCAGCCGCAGCAGGCGGCCGGGGGCGCACAGCCGGACACGGGGCCAGGACAGGCGTATCAAGCACCGGGCACAGGGCCTGGACAGGCGTACCAGGCGCCGGGCATGGATTCCGGCTCCCAGGCCCCGCCGCCGGGGTCGGGGCCCGCGCAGCCGTACCAGGGCTCATGGGAGTCGCCGAACTCGGGACCGTCGGGAGCGGCCCAGGGTTCGGGTCCGTGGGGGCCGCCTCAGGGGGCGGGCACGGGGCCCTCCGCCCAGCCGTTCCACGCGCCCGGGACGGGTCCGGGCGCTCAGCCGTACCAGACGCCGGGAGCCGGCCCCGGCGCTCAGCCGTACCACGCCCCTGAGCCGGGCGCCGGGCCTCAGTTCCAGGCGCCTGGCGGCGGTCCCGGGCCGCAGTATCAGGCGCCGGGTTCGGGCCCTGCGCCGCAGTACCAGGCGCCGACGCAGCAGTACGGGCAGCAGCCGTGGGGCGGCGGGACGATGCAGTTGCCCGCGCCCGACTTCGGGCCGCCGCCGAAGTCGGGCGGCGCGATGCCGTGGATCCTCGGCGGCGTCGGCGCGGTGCTGGTGCTCGCGCTGATCGCGGGCGCGGCCTTCATCTTCGTCAACAGGGGCGGCGAGACGACGACCACCATGCCGACCCCCGCTCCCACCACGGAGACCGACCCGCTGCCGACCCCGAGCGAGTCGCCGACCCCGTCCTCCAGCGACTCCCCCACCGACCCGCCCACGCAGGGGACCGGCGCCGAGTTGCCCGCGCCGGCCGACGGCCGCATCACCGATCCCAAGACGGGGCTGTCCTTCGCCGCGCCCGGCGACCCGTGGAGCGTGCCCAGGTCCGCCGAGATCAACAACCCCGACCCGAACGCCCAGCAGTGGTCGGCGGGGGTGAGCGCGGTGTCGCAGGAGAAGTACGACGGCGAGAGCGACTGGACGGGCAGCATCTACTCGGGCGAGCTCAACGAGAGCTATCCCTACGAGGGAGTCGACAACCTGCGCGCCGCCACGGGCACGGTCTTCATCGACTTCGCCCGCTTCTATCCGGTCAAGCACGAGCGGAAGATCCTCCAGGACAAGGCGATCACCGTCGACGGTCACAAGGGCTGGCTCCTGGAGTACGAGATGGACTTCACCGCCGAGTCCGAGAAGAAGAGCTACCAGTGGAAGAAGGAGCGGGCGGCCATCGCCGTCATCGACAGGGGCGAGGGGAAGCGTCCCGCGCTGCTCTACCTCTCGGTTCCCGACAATCTGGATACCGGTCTCGTCACTCAGACCCTGAACTCTCTCAAGCTCTCCTGACCTGGGCACTACGCTGGAGTCAATAGCAAGCGGGCGGGTAGCTCCGAGCCGCTGGGGCGAGGAGATTGATCGTATGAGTGAGTTGCTGGTGTGGATCGACTGTGAGATGACCGGGCTGGACCTGGGGCGCGACGCGCTCATCGAGGTCGCGTGCGTCGTCACCGACAGCGAGCTTCGGCAGTTGGACGAAGGCGTCGATGTGGTCATCAAGCCGCCGTCCGAGGCACTGGAGCAGATGTCGGAAGTGGTCCGCGAAATGCACACCGCTTCCGGCCTGCTGCCCGAGTTGGCCGAGGGCGTCACGCTCGCGGAGGCCGAGTCGCTCGTGCTCGACTACATCCGCGGCCACATCCCCGAGCCGAAGAAGGCGCCGCTGTGCGGCAACTCCATCGGCACTGACCGCACGTTCATCTCCCGTGACATGCCGGCTGTGGACGCTTTCCTGCACTACCGGATGATCGACGTGTCGTCGATCAAGGAGTTGGTCCGGCGCTGGTACCCCCGCGTCTACTTCGCCGCGCCCGAGAAGCAGGGCGGACACCGGGCGCTGGCGGACATCACGGAGAGCATCCGCGAACTGCGCTACTACCGGGCGGCCGTGTTCGTCGGCCAGCCGGGACCCGACTCCGCGACCGCCAGGACGCTCGCGGAAGGCGTGTCCCTGGGCTGAGTGGCGCAAAGGGTCCCGAAGACCGCTACACTTTTCCATGTGCTGCCACGGCGGCGCGACATGGTGGGTGTAGCTCAGTTGGCAGAGCGCCAGGTTGTGGTCCTGGATGTCGGGGGTTCAAGTCCCCTCACTCACCCCAAGTGAAATGTCAGGTCAGCAGGCCCGATCACTCCGGTGGTCGGGCCTTCTGCGTGATCGGGTGTCCGGATGGGAAAGAAGCCGCGACACGAGCTCCTGGTTCCGGTTCCGGATGGTGCCGGAGGTCCTCATCGCCCCTCCGAGGGCTCGCACCAGACGCGGGGTATCACGTGGAGCGCTCGCCCCGTACGTCGGTGACGAGGCGGTACGTGACGCCCGGGTGGTCGGCTCCACCCGGCGGTGACGAACCCGCCGGAGTGGGGTCCGTGGTGCCGGTGAGACGGCCATGCCCGACCCCGGGTCACCGCTCCACGGACCGGCATGCCGAACGACGACACCGGCTCCTCAGCCCGCCGCCCTCTTCACGAGCTCGCCGATCCGTGCCTCGTCCTCGGCGGTCAGCGTCGTCAGGGCGAAGGCGGTCGGCCACATGGTGCCGTCGTCGAGGAGCGCCAGGTCGTTGAAGCCGAGCGTCGAGTACCTCGTCTTGAACTTCTGCGCGGGCTGGAAGAAACAGACGATCTTGCCGTCCCTGGCATAGGCCGGCATTCCGTACCACAGCTTCGGCGACAGCGACGGCGCGTGGGTCCTGATGATGGCGTGGAGCCGCTCGCCGGTGGCGCGGTCCGACTCCGACATCTCGGCGAGCTTCGCGAGCACCTCGCTCTCCCCGTCCGGCTTGGCCGAGCGCGAGCCGCGGCGGGCGGTCGCCTTCAGCTCCTGGGAGCGCTCCTTCATCGCGGCCCGCTCCTCAGCGGTGAACCCGTCGTACTTCTTGTCGGCCTCGGCGGTGGTGTTGGCGGGCTGCTTGGCGTCGCTCATGGCGGGCTTCCTTCCGTGGGGGGTGATCCTCATGTTGCGGATCGTCCCTCGTTCGTCGGTGCGTTCTGACATGAGCCATAGGACCATCGACGCGTCAAGGCCCGCACCGTCCGTGGGACACCGTGGGACACCGGGAACACGGCCTAGCTGCGGAAACGAGAGTCCGTTCCATGGTCGCCGGCTGGGACGGCGCCGACGATGGCCTGGTACGCCTCACGCGCGCGCTCCTCGTCACGCGGCCGCCCGAGCCTGCGCGCCAGTTCGATGGTGCGCTCATGCAACGCCAGCGCCTCGTCGTGACGGCCCGCCGCGCGGCACGTCTCGGCGTACGTGGGCAGGAAGTCGATCTCCAGCTGTGCCTCGGCCAGCGGTTCCAGCAGCTCGAAGGCGCGTCGATGGTGCTCGAGTGCCTCGTCGAGTGAACCCATGACGCGCAGCGCGACACCGAGATAGTTGTGGCACCACGCCTTGTTGTGCTGCACCTCGGTGAGCCGCAACGCCTCATGCAGCGCTTGCAGCGACTCCGCCGGGTCGTCCGGCGCCAGTGCGACACCGAGCGTGACCAGCCCGGTCATCCGGGCGGGCCCTTCGGCCAGGGCGAGTGACGCGCGGGCGAGCTCGGCGGCTTCGCCGCGCCGTCCGAGGTGGAGGGTCACCCATCCGTCGAAGGCCAGCGCCTGGGACTGCCCGGAGCGATGCCCGGTCTTCTCGAACAGCGTGCGCGCCAGCCGGAACTGTGCCTGTGCCGCTTCGAGGTCGCCGAGATCCCGGCGGACGAAGCCGGTGCGCAACGCCAGCGCGCCTGCCAGCTCGTCATCGTCCGAACCGGACTGTCCGGCCAGTTCGTAGGCGGCGAGCGCCTCGGCGAGACGTCCGGCGGCGGCGCGGGCGAAACCGAGATCCACGAGCAGTGAGGCACGCTGCCGGCTACGCCCGAGACGTTCCGCGGCGGCCGCGGCCGCTTCGAGCAGGCGTACCTGATCGTCGGTTCCGCGATGCCGGAGGAACCAGACGCGCATGGCCTGCGGCAGCTCAGCCACCACCTCGTCCGCGCCGAGCCGAGCAGCGGTGTCGAAACAGGCGACCAGGTTGGCGTACTCGGTGTCGAACCAGGCCATGGCCTTCGCCGGATCGCCCGGCACGGTCTCCTTGCGTTGCGGCAGGGGCAGCGTCCGATCGTAGGCGGTCGCCTGCTCCAGATAGTGGCTCAGGACACGGCGCACGGCGGCATCCGCCTGCGGCTCCTCATCGGCGGCGATGTCGGCCGCGTACCGCCGGATCAGGTCGTGCAGCCGGTACCGCCCTGGCGAGGGCTCCTGGACCAGATGCGCGTCCACCAGCTCTTCCAGTACCGCGTTGACGCGGTCCGGCGTCATGTCGGCAAGCGCGCCCGCCACCGGGGCGTCGAAGTCGGCGCCGGGCAGCACGCCCAGCAACCGGAACATGCGGCGCTGGACCGCGTCGAGCTGCTGTAGCGACATGCCGAACACGGAGTCGAAGCGGCCGGCGTTGTCGCGCAGCCGCTCGGCCAGCACCGCCGCCGTCCAGCCTGGACGGTGCCGTAGCCTCGCGCCCGCCATCCGCAGCGCCAGCGGAAGGCCACCGCACTGCCGCAGCACCTGGGCGACCGCCTCCTCTTCGGTCAGGTCCACCCCTGCCGCCCGCCCGAACAGCGACGCCGCGTCCGCAGGGGGGAGCGCCTCCAGGGACACCGGCGGCACCCCGTCCAGGCTCACCAGCCGATTGCGGCTGGTGAGCAGCACGGCGGACTTACCCGCGCCGGGAAGCAGCGGACGCACGTGCTCGGCGTCGACCGCGTTGTCGAGCACGACGAGCGCCCGGCGCCGGGACAGTTCCGACCGCCAGAGCGCCGCGCGTTCGACCGTCTCGGCCGGAGGGTGCGCGACGCCCAGGGCGCCCAGTAGCCGGCCGAGTGCGGCCGACGGCTCCAACGGTTCCTGGCCCGGGGTGAAGCCGTGCAGGTCGAGATAGAGCCCACCGTCGGGAAAGGACGGCGCGAGCCGGTGCGCCACGTGCACGGCGAGGCTGGTCTTCCCGACGCCCGCCATGCCGTCGATCGCGACCGCGCCCGCGGTACGCAGCAGTTCCTCGACCAGCGCCGCGTCCGTCTCGCGCCCGGTGAAGTCGGCTAGGTCGGCCGGGAGGTCGTTCCGGCGTGGGCTGGGTGCCGCTCCGGCCTTGGACGCCTCAACCCACACCGCGCGCAGCGGACGGGGATCGCGGGCCACGACCCGGCACAGCGCCACGACGGCTTCCCATGGCGGCACCAGTTGTCCGGTCAGATACCGGGACAGTGAGGAGCTGCTGAGGCCCGCCTGGCGGGCGAGGGCGCGCACGCTGAGCCCGCTCAACTCCTTGATCCGGGTGAGCTGGGCGTTCAGGTGCTCAGGTCCGCTCGACACCCGATCACGGTACCCGTCCCAGCCCGCGGTCACGGAACAGACTTTCGTTTCCGCAGCTTGGCCGCGTCCCGGGTGTCCCACGCTGTCCCACGGACGGCGCGGGCCCCGACGCGCCGGTGGTCAGATGACTCCCGTCAGAGCACGACGACGAAGGAGAAAGCGATGCCGACCGAACGCATGCCGAACCCTGCGACCCTGATCCCCGAGGCGATGCAGGCGCTGATGGGCGTCAACAAGGCCATCCTGGGCGCCGGAGTGGACGCGAAGCTGCTGGCGCTGAGCCACCTGCGAGCCAGCCAGATCAACGGCTGCAGCCCCTGCGTGGCCGGGGGCGCCCAGCAACTCCGCCACCACGGCGCCACCGACGAGCAGGCCCACGCCGTCGTCGCATGGCGTGAGACGCCATGGTTCAGCGATGAGGAACGCGCCGTGCTGGCCCTGACCGAGGCCATCACCCGGCTCGCCGACCGGCCCGACCCGGTGCCCGACCAGGTATGGGACATGGCCGCCAAATACTTCGACCAGAAGGAGCTCGCCGTGCTGGTCCTCAACATCGCCATCACCAACGCCTTCAACCGCCTCAACGCGCCGACCCGCCAGCAGGCGGGCGGCACATGGTGAGCGCGTCGCGCGAGGGACGGGTAGTGCCCTGCGTTCCGTCAGCCGGACGCCCCTTGTGGCCATCAGCCACCGTGAGGCCATGACTCGCCGACCCGGGGTTCACGTCACCCCAGGCGAGAAGGCCGGTCCTCAGGGGCCGGCCTTCTGCTTTTCTCCCGTGACTTTGGCCCCAAATCAGGACAATGCGAGTTATGCTCGCTGTCAACCGCTTACGCCGGAAGCACGGGGGCCAATCGGCGATCTGACCGACTTCGCTGTCCCGGAGGCCGGATGAGAGTCGACGACGTCGCACGCTTAAGCAAGCGTGAGGCTGAGGTGATGGACCTGATCGCGACCGGTCAGTCCAACGGCGAGATCGCGCAACGACTGTTTCTCAGTGAGAAGACGGTCAAGAACCACGTCAACCGGATCTACGCCAAACTCGGCGCGGACAACCGGGTCACCGCCATCGGCCTGTGGCTCAATCGCGACACCTAGCAGCCTTCCCTGAGCGCGCGTGCCTCCGAGACAGGGCCCGCCGACCTGGGCGAGCGCCCGGTGGTTCGAGGTGGACATGGGTCACCGAGCCGGCCCGCACCGTGGGTACCTCCGCACGTCCTGACGCCTTCAGGTCACCCCGGCTTCCTGCGGGCTCCTTTCCGATCCCCGACGGGGACAAATACAGGTGCGCCGCGACCGGCGGCTCTGTGACACTGCGCCCCATGCATCGTGACCTGATCTCCAGACTGGCTCATGCCGACCACCCCATCGCGGCGCCGCTCGACGACGACTCGGTCCGGCGGCTGCTGGATCGCGCCCTTTCACGCGGTGACGAACGCGTGCTCGACCTCGGGTGCGGGGGCGGGGAATGGCTTCTGCGCGCTCTGACGGCGTGTCCGGACGTACGGGCGGAGGGGGTGGACACCTCGGAGGTCGCTCTCGCGCACGCCCGCAAGGCGGCCGGCGCCCTCGGCGTCCAGGATCGTCTCGTCCTGCATCACCGGGCGGCCGCGGACTTCGCCGCCTCGCACGCGTTCGACCTGGTACTCAGTGTCGGAGCCGCGCACGCCTTCGGCGGGTTGCTCCCCACGTTGGCGGCGGCGCGCGAGCACCTGGCTCCGGGCGGGCGGGTGCTGGTCGGCGACGGGCTCTGGCTGCGCGAGCCGTCTCGGGAGGCCGTCGAGATGCTCGGCGACTTCGCCGATCTGCCGACCACCGTGGATCGGGTCGTCGCCGACGGGTGGACTCCTGTCTACGGGCACGTCAGCTCCCGCGAGGAGCTGGACGGCTACGAATGGGCATGGACGGGGACGCTGGCCTCCTGGGCTCTGGACAACCAGGGGGATCCGGACAGCGCCGAGGCGCTCGCGGTGGCCACGGCGCACCGCTCCGAATGGCTGCGCGTCTATCGGGACACGTGGGGGTTCGTCACCTTGATCCTGCGCCCTACGGCCGGCTGAGCTGAGAGCCGGCGGTCGTGGCGGGCCCTGCGGGCCGATCCACCGGCGGGTTCAGCCGGGCCTGGTGACGGGGTCGATCGGGGGGAAAGCTGGTCACAGAGGTCGGGAGAGGGCGCGGGAGATGGCCGTGAGGCCGTGGTCGAGATCCTCGTCGGGGATGTTCAGCGCGGGCCTGAGCCGTACCGAACGCTCCCCGCAGGGCAGGACCACGACGCCCTCCTCCTCCCGCAGACGCGTGATGAGCGCGCTGCGGCGGGGGGCGTCGGGCAGGTCGAAGGCGCACATGAAACCCCGGCCCCGCACGTTCGACACCAGCGCGGGCTGCTCGGCCTGGAGCTTGCCGAGCCCCTCGACGAGGCGGACGCCGGCCTCGGCGGTGCGCGCGATGAGACCGTCGCGCTCGATGATCTCGAGCATGGCGCGGGAGCGGACCATGTCGACGAGCCCGCCGCCCCACGTGGAGTTGATGCGCCCGCTGACGTTGAACACGTTGTCCGGGACGAGGTCGACGCGCCTGCCCGCCATGATGCCTCCGACCTGCACCTTCTTGGCGAAGGCGACGATGTCGGGGGCGAGGCCGAGCTGCTGGTACGCCCAGGGGGTCCCGGTGGTCCCGCCCCCGGTCTGCACCTCGTCGAGGATGAACAGGGCGTCGTGCTCGTGGCACAGGGCCTGCATGGCCTGAAGGAACTCGGGGCGCATGTGGTTGTCGCCGCCCTCGCCCTGGATGGGTTCGGCGATGAAGCAGGCGATGTCGTGGGGGTGGCGCTCGAAGGCGGCGGCCGCCTGGGCCAGGGCCTTGACCTCGAGGGCTTCGACGTCCTCCATGTGGGTCGCGGGGACGTCGATGCGCGGCCAGTCGAAGACGGGGAAGCGGTCGGTCTTGAGCGGCTCGGTGTTGGTGAGGGAGAGGGTGTAGCCGGAACGGCCGTGGAAGGCCTTGGTGAGGTGCATGACCCGGGTGCCGAGCTCGCGGGGGCGCCCCTCGGCCTCGTTGCGGCGGCTCTTCCAGTCGAAGGCCGTCTTGAGCGCGTTCTCGACGGCGAGCGCGCCGCCCTCGACGAAGAACAGGCGGGGCAGGTCGGGGTCGCCGAGGACGCGGGTGAAGGTGTCGACGAAGTCGGCCAGGTGCTCGCTGTACATGTCGGGGTTGGCCGGCTTGTTGAGCGCGATCCTGCCGAGCAGTTCCCTGTCGAGCGGCGGGTTCACGCCGAGGGGGGCGGAGGCGAAGAAGGTGTAGAAGTCCAGGTACCGGCGGCCGGTGCGGGCGTCGACGAGCCAGGAGCCCTGGCTTCTGTCGAGATCCAGCACCAGCCGGTAGCCGTCGACGAGTAGGTGGCGGGCGAGCCGGTCATGGACGTCCATGTCCCCTCCTCTGTGAGCTGGATCACGACATACGTTCCCCATATTTGGGCGTCCATGTAAAGACTTTTCGCGAAAGAGGCTTGATCGCACAAGGTTCTACACACCTCGCCACCGAGAGGAGCCAGCGGCGCGGGCGGGCTCACGCGAGGTTCTTCACCTTGATCGACAGCATGATGATCGCGATTCCGTAGACGATCGCGAAGGTGCCGATCAGCCACGTCAGCGCGAGCGCTCCCGACGCGGGCCAGATCAGCAGCAGCACTCCGAAGATCACCGACAGCAGCCCACCGATGATCAGCATCCACTCGTTGTCGATGGCCTTCCGCAACCGGATGCCCGCGATGATCTCCGCGACCCCCGTGAAGATCGCCCAGAACGCGATGACGTAGAGCAGGGCGAGCGTCGTGATCCCCGGCCAGACGAAGGTCACGATGCCGGCCAGGATGCCGAGGATGCCGGAGATGATGAGCCAGGCCCTGGATTCGACGTTGTGCCGGAAGGCGGAGACCAGCGTGAAGATGCCGTTGACGAGCGCGTAGGCGCCAAAGAAGATCACCAGCACGAAGACCGTGATGGCCGGCCAGATGATCGCCAGGATGCCGAAGATCACGGCGCAGATACCCCGGATGAGGATGAGCCACCAGGTGCTTGCCAATTGCTCCATACCTGGTCTGATATCCCAAAGTTTGGCGAATACAGACCAGGTATGGGTCAAATATCAGCGATCCGGACACCGACCGTGCCAGTACGACCCCGGCGTAGCAGGCTGCCGAGCAGCACCAGCCTGCCCTGCAGGCCGTACTTGGCCTTCAGCAGCCGCCTGACGCGCTCGGTCTCCTCCGCGGAGAGGACCTCGGCGCGAGCCTTCACCTCTTCGCCGCGAATCCTGCCGCGCACGTCGCAGGGCGCGACGGTGACGGACGGGTTGGCGCGCATGCGCTTGACCTTGCCGGAGTCGGCCACGGTCCAGATCACGACGGCGTCGCCGTCCTGCGCCACCCAGACCGGTGTGGGCACGGGGGTGCCGTTCCTGCGATAGGTCGTCACGCAGACGTACTGCTCATGGCCGAGATTCACGCCTGAGAGTAGACCACGATCGACACCGCGATGTACTGCACGAGGTAGGCGGCGACGGTGAAGGCGTGGAAGACCTCGTGGAAGCCGAACCAGCGCGGCGAAGGGTCGGGTCTGCGCAGGCCGTACACGATGGCGCCGGCGCTGTAGAGGACGCCGCCGACGGCCACGAGGACGACCGCGGCCGCGCCCGCGCCCTGCAGGAGCTGCGGCATCACGAAGATCGCGGTCCAGCCGAGCGCCAGGTAGAGGACGGTGTAGAGCCAGCGGGGCGCCGACATCCACAGCACGCGGAACAGCACGCCCGCCAGCGCGCCGCCCCACGTGATGGCGAGCACGAGGACCCTGGGCAGCCCGTCGAGGGCGAGGAGGGCGAACGGGGTGTAGGTGCCCGCGATGATCAGATAGATGTTCGCGTGGTCGAACCTGCGCAGGACCTCGGCCAGACGGGGGCCGAGCGTGCTGCGGTGATAGGTGGCGGAGATGCCGAACAGGAGGCCGGAGGTGATCGCGTAGATGGCGGAGGCCAGCCTGGCCTGGACGGTGGGCCCCAGAGCGACCAGGACGAATCCGGCGACCAGGGCCACGGGGAGGGCTCCGGTGTGCAGCCAGCCGCGGAGCCGCGGCTTGGGGAACGTGGCGACACTCGTCATGAAACCTACGGTAGCGTAGGTTAGAGCGCGCCGAGGAAGCGGGCGGCTATGGGAATCGCCACTTTCGCGCCCGATCCGCCGTTCTTGACGAACACGCAGAAGGCAAGATCGCCCTGGTATCCGACGAACCAGGCGTGCGGCCTGCCCGCGGGCACCTCGGCCGTGCCCGTCTTGCCCGCCACGTCGGCCCCGAGGCCCGCGTCCTTGGCGGTGCCCTCGCTGACGACCTGGCGCATCATCGTCCGCAGGTCCTGGACGACCCGCTGGTCCAGCGTGACCTCGGCGGGCGGCGCGCCGTCGAGCTTCCTCGCCGCCTTCGCGGTGACGAGCCTCGGCGAGCGCCAGATGCCGCTGTCGACGGCGGCGGCGAGCGCCGCCATGCACAGCGGCGAGGCCTCGACCGTTCCCTGCCCGATGGAGTTCAGCGCCAGCGTGCTCCGGTCGGCCTCCGGCGTGAGCCTGCCGCACTGCCCGCCCACGCCGGTGGGCAGCTTTCTGCCGTCGAAGCCCCATTCCGTGGCGACCCGTTCCAGCCGCGCGGCGCCCAGACTGGTGAGCGCCTGCTGGACGAAAGTGGTGTTGCAGGAGACCGCGAACGCTCCCGCCAGCGTGGTGGCGGTCTGGTCGCCGGAGTTGGCGATGCCCGCGTAGCTCGGCGGGCAGGCGACCGCGCTGGAGGCCGTCATCCCCGCCTCCAGCAGACTCGCGGCGGTCACCACCTTGAACGTCGAGCCCGGCGGGAACAGCCGCTCGAAGGCGCCCGCCTCACCCAGCCGGTCGGCCACGGCCAGGACCTCTCCCGTGCTGGCCTTGACCGCGACGATCGCGGCGGCCTCGTCGACCCCGTCCAGCGCCCTGGCCGCGGCCGCCTGCACCGGGCGCGACAGCGTGACGTGCACCTGCCTGGCGGGCGGCGGCTGGAAGACGACCAGCGTCCTTCCCTCCGCGCCCGGAGCGGTCGCTCTGATCGCCCAGCCGGTGTTGGTCTCGCCGATCCGTTCCTTGAGCCGGTCGAGGTACGGCTCGGCGGCACTGTCGTGCGGGAAGGCCGCCCCCGACCTGGTGACCAGCTCCACGCCCGACACCTCGGTCTCCTCCAGCGACAGCGTGCCTCCGTTCCGCAGCGCCGGATGCAGGGTCTCGGGACCCCAGAGCACCTTCCACGCGCCGTCCTTCACGGCGAGCCGTAACGTCCCCGCGAACGCCCACGGCCCCATGCCGGTCAGCTGCCTGGTGCCGCTGAACGGCAGCTCCGCCGTCTCCTCCCCGGTGACCTTGAGGCTGCCCGGCTTGAGCGTGAGCGCCGAGACCCTGAACTGGTCGGCGAAGGCGAGGTGCCTGTCGGTGAAGTCGGCGGGCGGGTCGGCCACGAGCTGTTCCATGGAGGTGACGTCACTGCGCTGCCAGGCTGCCAGATAGGCGCCGGCCGTCGCCATGGCGCTGCCGTGCACACCCGAGGAGGCCACGAACGCGAAGGCGCCTGCGCCCGCCACCACGCCGAGCGCGACAAGCAGCCCAATCAGCCTTCGCCTACGCATACGGTTCTCCCAGGAACAAGTTCCACCTCGATATACCAGATAGGGAGCCGAACGTGACACGTGGACCGCGGGAGCCGATGCCCGGCCGCTATCCGGTGACCTTCGGCGAAGTCGAGCTGCTAAGGGATCTGGACCGGCCGAGCGGATGGATGCTGTCCAAGGATGGCGTACCGCAGTCGTATGTGGATCTAGAAGATCCGACATATCTGGATTTTGAGTATGTGCGGCTCATGGCGGACGTCATCGACGTCCTGCCCGAGGGCGAGCTGAACTGCGTCCACGTCGGCGGCGGGGCCTGCACAGTGCCCCGCTACGTCAGCGCCACCCGTTCCGGCTCCAGGCACATCGTCGTCGAGCCCGACGCGGCACTGGTCGAGCTCGTGCGCTCGCAGCTCGACCTCCGCTCAGTGCCCAGGCTGAAGGTGCGTGTCCAGGGCGGGCGCGAGGCGACGGCCGCCATCTGGGACGGCTCCACCGACCTGTTCGTCCTCGACGCCTTCTCGGGCGCGACGATGCCCGTCGAGCTGGCGACGGCCGAGTACATGGCCGACGTCGCCCGCGTCCTGCGCGCCTCGGGGACCCTGCTGATCAACATGGCCGACGGCAAGGGCCTGGCGTTCGCCAGGCGGGTGGTGGCGACCGTGCGCGGCTCCTTCAAGCACGTGGCACTGCTGGCCGAGCCCGGCATCATGCGCGGCCGCAGGTTCGGCAACCTGATCATCGCCGCCTCCCCCAGCGAGCTGCCGGTCGATCTGCTCACCAGGCGCGCGGCGGGCGGCCTCACCCAGGCCCGCTGCGTGTACGGCGAGGCGCTGACGAATTTCGTCGCCGGCGCCTCCCCCATCCACGACGGGGACGCCGTTCTCGCCCCAGCCCCTCCCCCTGCGGTCTTCGGCATGGAATAGTTGAATTCTAAACTTGGTTGGAGCATCCGAGACTCGCAGGAAGGAGCCCGACATGCCCGCCGTAACCGTAGAGAACCAGCTCACTCTGCCGCGCCTGCCACAGCCGGACGTCACCGTGCCCGAGCGCAAGGTCCTGACGGTCGCCACCGCGCCCAGCGGTTTCGAGGGTGAGGGATTCCCCGTCCGCAAGGCCCTGGCGACGATCAAGCCCGCCTACCTCGACCCGTTCGTGATGATGGACCAGATGGGCGAGGTCGAGTACGCCGCCGGCGAGCCCAAGGGCACGCCGTGGCACCCGCACCGCGGGTTCGAGACCGTCACCTACATGATCGACGGCGTCATGGACCACACCGACTCCCACGGCGGCGGTGGCACCATCACCGACGGCGACACCCAGTGGATGACGGCGGGCAGCGGCATCCTGCACAAGGAGGCCCCGCCCGAGTGGCTCGTCCAGAAGGGCGGCCTGTTCCACGGCATCCAGCTGTGGGTGAACCTGCCCGGCAAGGACAAGATGATGACCCCGAAGTACCAGGACATCGGGCGCACCAACGTCGTCCTGCTCAGCAGCCACGACGGCGGCGCGCTGGTCCGCGTCATCGCGGGCGACGTGGCCGGAAACCTGGGCCCCGGCAGCACGCACACGCCGATCACGCTGCTGCACGCGACCGTCAGCCCCGGCGCGCAGCTCACGCTGCCGTGGCGCAGGGACTTCAACGCCCTCGCGTACGTCCTGTCGGGACGCGGCACGGTCGGCGGCGACCGGCAGCCGATCACGAGCGGGCAGCTGGCGGTGTTCGACGGCTTCGGCGACAAGCCGGGCCTGACGACCGACGGGGAGTGGCTGCGGATCGCGGCGCGCCCGAAGGACACGCTGGAGGTCATCGTGCTGGGCGGCCGGCCGATCGGCGAGCCCGTGGCGCACTACGGCCCGTTCGTGATGAACACCCGCGCCGAGCTGGTGCAGGCTTTCGAGGACTACCAGTCCGGCAAGTTCGGCAGCATCCCAGCCGGCCACTGACCGTCCCGCCACCGACCGTCGGATCGCAGGCGGTCCCGCCACCGACCGCCACGCGGCCCCGCCTCCCAGGAGTCCCGCCACCGGCCGCCGCACGCGGCCCCACCTCCCGGGCTCCCGAGGGTCCCGCCACCGGCCGTCGCGCGGCCCCGCCTCCCAGGGGTCCCGCCACCGACCGTCGCGCGTGGCCCCACCTCCCGGGCTTCCGGGGTCCCGCCACCGGCCGTCGCGGGGCCCCGCTTCCCGGGGTCTCGTACGGCAAGCACGGCCCCGCGCCACCCGAGGCGCGGGGCCGGCGTCTGTCCAGGGACACGCCTCCCCGAGCGCACGTGGCCCGGCCCGGCAACGGACCGCGTGTGGGTGAGGTCGCACCGGCCCAAACTTCGGCGAGCCGGGCATGGCCGAGGCCCGACAAGGGACCGCGCGTGGCCGAGGCCCGGCAAGGGACCGCGCGTGGGTGAGGCCCGACAAGGGACCGCGCGTGGGTGAGGTCGCACCGGCCCGAGCCCTCGGCGGCCCTGCAGGGCCAGGGTGGGTGAAGGACCGCCATGACGTGACGGCGGGGACCGGAGTCCCGCTGGAGCAGCGTGATGGACGGGCCTCAACCGTCGTCCTGCGGTGGCCTCGACCCCGCCGTGCCGTACCGGAGGATCGGTTGAGCTCAGGCCGAGGACGCGCGCCGGGCCGAAGGGTCGTTCGAGCTCAGGCGGAGGAGGCGCGCCGGGCCGGAGGATCGTTCAAGCTCAGGCGGAGCACGCGCGCCGGACCGGAGGATCGTTTGAGCTCAGGCCGAGGACGCGCCCTACCGCAGGATCGTCTGTGCAGGCAGGAGACGCGCGCCGGGGTTACTTGAGCGTCAGGCAGGCGACGCGCGCCCCCGCTGTGCCGTCGGTGGCGGTGGCGGAGGCGTGGATGACCAGGGAGTGCGGCACCCGGTCGGGAGTCAGCGCCCAGGGGTTACGCGCGGCCGAGGTGGCCGCTCCCGAGCGGTCGGTCGTGATGTCGAGCCACACCTCGTTGGTCGCGCTCGGGCTGGCGTGGGCGTGCTGGAAGTGCGGGCCCGAATCGTCCGGCTTGAGGCCGCACGGCTTGGTGTGCAGGTGCACGCCGTACTTCCGGTCGGGCAGCAGCCCCTCGGCGACGAAGGACGTGCGGGTCTGGCCGTCGGCGGACTCGACGGTGACGCTGGCCTGCGCGCCGGACGGCGCCAGCTTGGCGTCGTAGACGATGGCCGAGGTGTCCTTGGTGCTGAACTCGCCGCCGCCGGAGATGCGCACCCCCTCGTGCGGTGTCGGCACGAGGGCGGTGGTGGGGGCGGCGCACGCCCCGAGGGGCAGCAGGGCGAGCATGAGTGTCGGCAGGCGCATGACGAACTCTCCAGACGAGCAGGCGGGTGCCCACTCTACTGAGTAGTCAGGCGTTCACGCCCCGTGTTCGCGGGCGATGTCGTCGATGATGGCGGCCAATGTATGGTCAAGCTCGGTGAGGCGGCCCGCGTCGTGCGTGGTCAGCGCGAGATGCAGGGTCCTCCAGCGGATGTCGATGTCGGGATGGTGGTTGAGCTCCTCGGCCTTGACCGCGATCGCGTCGACGATGCGGATGGCCGTGGGGAAGTCCGGCGCGCTGATGCTGCGCCGGAGCACCTCTCCCTCTTGCTTCCAGTCGGTCATACGGCCACGTTACTTCAGCGCGCCCGCTCCGAGCCCTGACTGGATCTGGCGCTGGAAGACGATGTAGATGACGAGCACCGGGATGATCGCCAGGTTCAGCGCCGCGAACAGGGCGGGCCAGTCCGCCTCGTATCCCGCGATGGTCGAGATGTCGGCGATGCCCTGGGTGATGACCCACTTCTCCTTGTCGCCGGGTACCAGCGCGAGCGGCAGCAGGTACTGGTTCCACTGGCCGAGCACGTTGAAGATCGTGATGCTGATGATGCCCGGCCTGGCCATCGGCAGCATGACCTGGAAGAACGTCCTGGTGTGCGAGGCTCCGTCGATCTTCGCCGCCTCTGCGACGGCCTCGGGGAGCGTGCGGAAGAAGGCCGCGAGGAAGAAGACGGTGAAGGGCAGCGAGTAGGCGATGTAGACGATGACCAGGCCGATGTGCGAGTCGAGCAGGCCGAACTGCTTGACGATGAAGAACAGCGGGCCGATGGCCAGGAAGACCGGGAAGGCCATGCCCGCCACGAACAGCAGGTAGATCAGGCGCTGCCCGGGGAACTTGTAGCGGGCGAGCACGTAGGCGGCCATGGAGCCGAACAGCATGGTGCCCGCCGTACCGAAGAACACCACGATCACAGTGTTGATCATGTAGGTGCCGACGTGGGCCTTGTCCCACGCGCGCGCCCAGTTGTCCCAGCGCAGCGCGCCCGGCAGCTGGAGCGCGTCACCGAAGATCTCGGTGTTGTTCTTGAAGGCCGCCAGGAACGTCCACAGCAGCGGCAGGATGATCAGTAGGGCCCAGATGACGAGCGCGAGATGCGAGAGACCGCTGAAGACGTTGGGCGTGCGCTTGTTCCGCATGTCAGAGCTCGATCTTCTCGCGCCTGGAGACGCGCAGGGTCAGCACCGCGAAGGTGATGGTCAGGAAGAACAGGGCGACCCCCATGGCGGAGGCGTATCCGACCTTGTTGTAGGAGAAGGCCGTCTTGTAGATCTCGACGGGGAGCACGGTGGTGGCGCCGTCGGGACCGCCCGCGTCCACTGACAGCACCTGGACGAGCGCGAAGCAGTCGAAGGCCGCGATGCCCAGGTAGACCCAGCCGACCTGGATGGTGTCGCGCAGCAGCGGCAGCGTGATGGAGAAGAACAGCCGGAAGCGTCCCGCGCCGTCGAGCGCGGCGGCCTCGAAGTAGTCCTTCGGGATGGCGGCCATACCGGCGGAGAACAGCACCACGTAGAAGCCGACCGCCTGCCAGATCATCACGGCCAGCAGTGACCAGAGAGCCAGGTTCGGCTCCGTCAGCCAGCCGACCGGGTCGAAGCCCATCTTGATGAGCGCGCCGTTGATGACGCCGCTCTCGTCCGGCCGGTAGATCGCCTTCCACAGCACGCCGACGACGGCGACGGCGAGCACCTGGGGGGCGAAGAAGACCACCTTGTAGAAGGTCGACCCCCAGACGCCCTTCATGCCCGCCCCGCGCGAACCGCCGCCCAGATTGAGCAGGAAGGCGAAGAACAGCGCGAAGGCGATGGTCACGAGCGGCAGCACGAGCAGGATCACCGCGTGGTTGCGGATCGCCTGCCAGAAGACCTCGGCCTCGAAGAGCCTGCCGAAGTTCTCCAGGCCGATGTAGGCCGGATTCCTCTGGTACCCGTTCCAGTTGGTCAGCGACAGCTGGAACGCCTGGATGTAGGGACTGATCACGAAAACCAGGTAGAGGGTCAGAGGGACGATGAGGAACCCGGCGATGAACCCGTACTTGCGCAGCCGCTCTGTATTCATCGTCGCTCACCCTCCTCATTCGCTCCGCGGGCCCGCTCGTCCCTCACGGACCCACTCCGCTCACTGCGTCGGGTTCGCTCTGTGCTCATCGCCGCTAGACGTTCCTCGTCTGCTTCGCGATCGAGGAGTCGGCCTTGATGTCGTCGGCCTTCTTCTGGACCCTGTTCAGGTACTCGTCGACGGTCAGACGGCCGGCCATCAGCGTGTTCTGCTGCTGCCAGGCGAAGTCGAACAGTTCCTTGTACCAGCCCTCGAAGCGCGCGTCGGTGATGATGTCCTGGCCCGCGGCGTCCTGCGCCTTGGCGGCGCTGACCAGGCCCGGGGTCAGGTCGAGGCCCTCGGCCGCGCCGTTGACCACGGTGAGGTTCTTGGTCTTCTCGGTGAAGCCCTTCGCGCCCTCCTTGGAGAGCATGATGCGGAAGTACTCCAGGCCGCCCTGCGGGTTCTTGCCCTTGGCCGCGACGACGAAGTTCTCGCCCACGCCGACCTGGATCGCCCCGTAGGGCATCTTGTCGGCGGCGGTCACGCTGGGGACAGGCGCGATGGCGTACTCGAAGTCCTTGGGCTTGTCCTTGACCATCTCGTTCTCGAGCCAGGAGCCGCAGGGGTAGAACAGCACCTTGTGCTGCAGGTGCTTGACCTGCGTCTGGGTGTGGTCGAGGCCGAGGTAGGCCTTGTCGCCGTAGGCGGTCTGGATCTCCAGCCACGCGGTGACGGACGCCTTGACCGCCTCGGACTTCCACGCGTTGTCGACGAGGTTGTCGATGTCGATGATGACCTGGTTGCCGCCGATCTTCGCGGCGGTGTAGAGCATGTTCCAGAGCTGGTAGTACGGGCCCTTCTGGCCCGGGTAGGCGAACAGGACGATGCCTTCCTTCTTCGCCGTCTCGCCGAGCGCCTTGAACTCCTCCCACGTCTCGGGGAGCGTCCACCCCTTGGCGGCGAAGAGCTTGGCGTCGTACCAGAGCGCGCGGTGCGACACCGTGTAGTTCAGGACCAGGTCCTGGCCGTTGAGCTTGGCGTTCTCGATGGCCGCGGGGGTGATGGTGTCGCGGACCTTCTTGCTGGGGTCGTCGACGGAGGGGGCGTCCCACAGCGGGGTCAGGTCGGCGAGGTGACCCTCGGCGGCGAGCGCGGCCAGGTCGAGCGCCTCGGGGCCTGAGTTGTTGACCACGTCGGGCACGTCGCCGCTGAGGAAGCGGGGGCGCAGTTGGGTGCCGATGTTCTGGGTGCCGACGTGCTTGATCTGGACGCCCGCGTGCGCCTTGGAGTACAGCGGCTCATGGACGTCCTTGGCGTAGGCGTCGCTGTATCCGCCGCTGAAGATGACCACTTCGAGAGGCTTCTTGGCGTCCACGCCGAGCGGGTTGGCTGCGGAGACCAGGTTGGAGGCGGCCGCGCTCGCGCCGGCCGACGCGGCGGGCTCGGCCCCGCCGCCGGTCGCGCACGCGGTGAGGAGGCCCGCGCCGGGGCCTGCGGCGATGGCGGTGAGGCCGATCCGGCGCAGCAGCTGGCGCCTGGTGATCTCTCCCGGGTGGGTCATGGGGTCTCCCGATTGGATCAATTAGGAAAGTTTCCTAAACTTTTGCCTGAAGGTACGGACGGCCGACGACCTGGGTCAAGACTTCGAGACGCAGCTGTGACCTTGAGAGGCCACACCGTGATTTCGGGGCGAAGGTCGGACCCATGTCGAGCGTACGCGGACCGCGCGTAGCGGCGACGAGGCTGACAGCATCGTCGACAACGGCATGGACGGCAAGGGTGTCACAGACGATCTTCAAAGGAGCGGGACGCCGCGCGCCGCCCGACGCCGTCAGGGCCGCCGTCAACGGGCGCGCCCGGTCCTGGGCCCCGCGTATCCCGGCAGGCGCCGCCGGAGCCCGCCGAACGGCGTGACCAGGCGAACGAGAACGCCCGCCGAACGGCATTGCCCGGACGAGAGAAACCACCCGGAGGCGGCTGAAACGCACCCTCGATTGGACGTGGACACCGGACACACCCTGGAGGCCTCCACCGCGATCACCGAACAACCCCGGAGATCTCCACTGCTAACCCCGAACGCCCGGGAGACCGGGAGACCGGGAGACCGGACACCCCGGGAGACCTCCACCGCGAACCCCGAACATCCAGGAGACCGGGAGACCGGACACCCCGGGGAACCTCCACCGCGAACCCCGAACATCCAGGAGACCGGGAGACCGGACACCCCGGGGAACCTCCACCGCGAACCCCGAACATCCAGGAGACCGGGAACACCGGACACTCCGGCAGATCTCCGCTGCAAACGCCGGACGCCCCCGGGTCTTCACCGGGGGCGTCCGGGACGGGGCGCCGGGGTCGCCGCGGGCGTCGACGCTGCGGGGGTCCTACGCCCCGAAGTGCGCGCGGGTTTCGGCGAAGGCCTGGTCGGTGCCCTCCAGGGCGCGGGCGACGTCGGCCTCGGAGTGGGCCGCCGACATGAACCAGTTGTGCCAGGGATGGATGTAGACGCCGTTGCGCAGGCAGGCGTCACTCCAGTGCAGGGCCACGGACAGGTCGGCGTCGCCCTCGAAGCTCAGCCAGGGGATGGTCACGGGCCCGGTCTGGTTGACGGTGAAGCCGTGGGCCTTGGCCTGGGCGTACAGGCCTTCGCGGAGCTGGGTTCCCGACCTGAACATGGTCGCGATGCCGTCGGTGTCGCGCAGCGTCTCGATGGTGGCCTTGGCCGCGGCCATCGCGACCGCCGAGAACCAGAACGAGCCGGTGGAGTAGAGCGACTGGGCGGGCCCGCGCAGCGCGTCCGTGCCGGTGACCGCCGCGATGGGGTAGCCGTTGGCCATGGCCTTCGACCAGGCGGTCAGGTCCGGGCGCACGCCGTACTCCTCCCACGACCCGCGCAGGTCGATGCGGAAGCCCGCGCGCACGTCGTCGATGACCAGGGCCGCGCCGAGCCGGTCGGCGAGGGCGCGGGCGCCACGTGCGAAGGCGGGCTCGACGAGCTCCTGGTCCTCGAAGGAGTCGTGCTTGAAGGGCGTGACGATGATCGCGGCCACGTCGCCCTCGACGGTGGCGGCCGCCGCCTCGAGCGACTCCAGCGAGTTGTAGGCGAACTCGACGAGATCGGCGCGCTCGTTGGGGGTCGTGCCCGCCGGCGAGGGCGTGCACCACGGGTCGGCGCCGTGGTAGGCGCCGTGCGCCATCAGCACCTTGGTACGGCCGGTCGCCGCCCGCGCCACCATGAGCGCCTGGGTGGTGGCGTCGGTGCCGTTCTTGGAGAACATCGCCCAGTCGGCGCTGGGGATGGTGTCGACGAGCAGCTCGGCCAGCTCGACCATGATCGGGCCCGGCCCGTTGAGGCAGTCGCCGAGGGCGAGCTGCCGCGCGGCGGCCTCCTCGACGACGGGGTGCCGGTGGCCGAGCACGACGGGGCCCCACGAGCACATGAAGTCGATGTACTCGCGGCCGTCCACGTCCCACTGCCTGCACCCCTCACCGCGGGCGAAGAACTGCGGGTAGCCGGGGGCGAAGATGGCCGCGTTGAGGTGACCGTACATGCCGCCGGGGATGACCTGCTGCGCGCGCTTCCTCAGCTCGGCGTCCTTCACGACAGTCCTTTCAGGGTCGATTCCAGGTCGATGAGTCCCGCGTCGGAGCCGAGACCGGTGGCGACGCGGGCGGCGGCGGCCGTGCCCCATCGGGCGGCGGTGACGGGGTCGTGCCCGTGCAGCAGGCCGGTGAGGAAGCCCGCGCAGTAGGCGTCGCCGCACCCCGTGGTGTCGCTGACCTCCACTTCCAGGGCCGGCACCCGGGTCGCGCCCTCGGCGGTGACGACCAGGCTGCCCTCGCCGCCGAGCGTCACGAGCACGCCCGTGGCTCCGTCCGATAGCAGCTCCGAGGCGGCCGCCTCCACGCTGTCCGCGCCCGTCATGGCGAGGGCCTGGGAGGCGTTGGGGAGGACGTGGTCCACGTGCGGGACGAAGGCCCGCGCCATGCCCAGCAGGTCGGGCATCTCCGACAGCAGGTCCATGGTGACGACCGTGCCCTGTGCCCGCAGCTCGTCGAGGAGCGCGAAGAAGGCGGGGTCGCCGAGGCCGAAGGTGACGTCCATGCCACCCAGGTGGACGGCCCTCGCGCGGCGCAGCACGTCGACGTCGAGGTCGGCGAGGGTGACGCTCAGGTTCGCCCCTGGCACGTGGAAGCTGGGCCTGCCGCCGTCAGGCCTGATCGGCAGGATGGAGGCGGCGGTCTGCTCCCCCGTACGGCGGGCGAGCCCCGACACGTCGACGCCGTGCCTCGACATGATCATGACGAGGAAGTCGCCCAGCTCGTCGTCGCCGATCGCGCCCATGGACGTGACCTGGTTGCCCAGCTTGACCAGGTCGACGGCGGTGCCCGCGGCGGCCCCCGCGGCCGTGAGACGGATCTGGTCGACCAGCACGGTGTCCTGGCCCGCAGGGATGGTCTCGACCGGCCGGGTGAGGACGTCCACGATGTGCACGCCTACGGTCACAACGCTCATGGCCGGTAGTAGACAGACGTCCGAATAAAAAGTCAATATGCTGGACGCATGCCGAAGATCGTTGACCACGAGGAGCGTCGCCGCGAGGTGCTGTCGGCCGCGAGCACCGTCATCGTGCGCGACGGCATCGACGCCGCGACCAGCCGCGCCATCGCCAAGGAGGCCGGCCTGTCCAACGGAGTGCTCGGCCACTACTTCACCGACAAGGACGAGATCCTGCTGTCGGCGCTGCGCCACTCGCACCAGCGCATCCGCGCCCGCATCACCCGGCGGGTCGAGGGCCTGACGGGCCTGGCGGCACTGCGCGAGGTGCTGCTCGACAACCTGCCGCTCGACGCCGAACGCGACCAGGAGACCCGGCTCGAGATCAGCTTCTGGAGCCGCAGCCTGGCGGTGGAGAGGCTGGCCGCGGTGCAGCGGGCCGAGGCGGCCGAGCTGCGCGCCGCCGTACGGCAGCTGCTGGAGCAGGCACGGACGGCGGGCGAGATCCGCACGGACGACGACCTCGGCGTGGTCGCCGAGCGGCTGCTCGCCCTGGTCGACGGCCTGAGCCTGAGATCGTTGCTCTACCCCGACCAGCTGGGCAGGGCCGAGCTGGAGCGCATCCTGATCACCACTCTGGAGGCACTGTGACCGCCGTCGACCTGCTCAGACAGCAGATCTGCGACTACGGCAGGCGCGCCGTCGAGCTGGGCCTGGTGCTCGGCACCTCGGGCAACCTGAGCGCCCGCCACGGCGATCTGGTGGTGGTCACCCCCGCCGGCGTCGCGCTCGACCGGCTGACCCCCGAGCTGTGCCCGATCGTGGACGTCGAGGGGTATCTGGTGGAGGGCGAGACGCAGCCGTCCTCCGAGACGCCCATGCATCTGGCGATCTACGCCTCGACCGCCGCGCATGCCGTCGTGCACACGCACTCGACGTTCGGCACGGTGGTCGCCACCACGATGACCGAGCTGCCGCCCGTCCACTACAACGCGCTGCTGCTGGGCGGCGTGGTGAAGGTCGCCGAGTACGCCACCTACGGCACGCCCGAGCTGGCCGCCAACATCAGGTCCGCGATGGAGGGCAAGCAGGCTGCGCTGATGGCCAACCACGGAGGGGTGACCATCGGCGCGACGATGGCCCAGGCGTTCGACGCGGCCAGGCTGCTGGAGTGGCTGTGCGAGGTCTACGTGCGCGGGCTGTCCGTGGGCAAGCCCGTGGTGCTGACCGATGAGCAGCTCGCCGCGGTGGTCGAGCGGTCGCTCAACCCGCCGGTCTTCCCGCGCAGGAACGCGTGAACCCGGTGGCGGTCACGGGCCCACCGCGACCGCCACCCCAGCCCCAGCCGCGGCGCCGCCAGCCGGGCGGTGCCGTCGGCTTCGTCGTCGCCGGCCGGCGCCGTCAGCCGAGCGCGGCCTTCTCGGCCAGGCCCAGCGGCAGGCTGCCCGAGCCCGCGACCCTGTCGTGGAACTCCTTCAGCGACCCGGTGAACGAGCCCCTGATCCTGTCGATCTCCAGCGCGCCCGTCAGGTAGGACGGCGCCTGGGTCGGCCATGCGCAGTAGCGGTTGACCTCGCCCTTGGCCGTCTCGGGCGAGAGCGAGGAGTTGGCCAGCATGTAAGCCTCGGCGTCCGCGATCGACATGTCCTCGCAGTGCAGCGCGGTGTCGACGACCATGCGGGCGGCGCGGAAGATGCGCGCGTCGAGGAAGCCGAGTTCGGTGGCGGGGGTGTCGAAGTACCCCTGCTCGTTGATCATCTTCTCGACGTAGAGGCCCCAGCCCTCGTTGAAGTACGGCGTGCTGAACACCTTGCGGATGGTCCTGGGGTTGCCCGCCTTGTGCGCCAGGTGCCAGTGGTGCCCAGGGTAGGCCTCGTGCACGGCGATCGCCGGCATCTGGAAGCGGCTGTTGGTGCGCAGGCGCTGCCGTACCTGCTCGTCGGTGAACCCGTCGGGGGTGTAGGGCACGAAGAAGTAGCCGCGCCGCGAGCTGGTCAGCGGCGGCGGCGCGATGTAGTGCGCGACGGACAGGATGGGCCTGTTGTACTCCGCCGACGGCAGCACCAGGCACTCCTCGCCCTCGGGGAAGGTGACGAGGTCGCGCTCGCGGACGAACTCCCTGGCACGCTGGGTCTGCGCCTCGTACTCCTCGCGCATGGCCTCCAGCGTCGGTGGGTGGTCCTCGGCCAGGGTCGCCAGCGCCGCACGCCAGTCGTCGGAGCCGTCGAACCTGCGCGCCAGCTCCCTCATCTGGCCGTCGAGCAGCGCGACCTGCTGCCTGCCCCGCTCGTGCAGCCCGGCGGCGCCGTACCCGAGCAGTTCCTTCTCCGTCAGCAGCGTGGAGTAGAGCTTCTCGCCCATGCGCCAGCTGCCGCCTGCCGTGAAGTTCTCCAGGAAGGTGACGAAGCCGTCGAAGGCGTCGGCGGCGGGCTCGGCCGCCGACGCGAACCTGGCGCGGGCCGACTCGTCGGCGATCATCGCGGGGATGGTGCGGGTGATCAGCCCCCTCGCGGTGCGGGCCTGGCCGAGCGCGCGCTGCACCTGCAGGTCGGCCGCCAGGTCGGGGTCGAGGTTGGTACGGCAGGCCGCCAGCACGCCCGGCACCTCGCCGAGCTGCGCGACCGCCGCCTCGACCAGCTCGTGCTCGGGCTTGAGCGCCCGCTGGAACGGCACGAACAGCGAGGAGAAGATCCCGCCGAGGTAGGCCGTGGGGTCTCTGCGCCACCACGGCCACGTGGCCAGCGCCAGCTCGCCGCGCAGGTGGGAGACGGCCAGGTCGCGGTCGATCTCGTCGTCGAGCGTGGGGGTCTCCCACGTCTCGAGTCGTTCCAGCCATGCGACCTGCTCGCGCTCGTAGGCGAGCAGGCCCTCCGCGGTGTAGTCGCCGAGCGTCCTGTCGTGGCCGTCGGCGCCGAGAAGGGTGGCGGAGATAGGGTTGCGTGAGAAGTACCAGGTCAGAAACTCATCCACGTCCGCACCATATCCTGGTCAAATGCCGCTACAGATCACCGGCGCCCTCGGCGACCCCGACCTCATCAGGCTCCCGTGGGAGCTCCCTCTCGAAGAGTGGCCGGCCCGTCACCTGGTGGACCTGCCACGCGGTATCTCGCGTCACGTCGTGCGCTTCGCCAGGCTCGGCGGGAAGGTGTACGCGATCAAGGAGATCAGCGAGCGGTACGCCAAGCGGGAGTACAAGCTGCTGTGGGATCTGGCCAGGCTCGACGCGCCTTCCGTGGAGCCCGTGGCGTACGTGACGGGAAGGGAGGAGGGGCTCGACTCGGCGCTCATCACCAGGCACCTGCAGTTCTCGCTCCCCTACCGCGCCGTCATGTCGGGGACGCTGCGCCCCGACACGCTCACCCGTCTGCTGGACGCGCTGGCCGTCCTTCTGGTGCGGCTGCACCTGAACGGCTTCTACTGGGGCGACTGCTCGCTGTCGAACACGCTGTTCCGCAGGGACGCCGGTGCCTTCGCCGCCTACCTGGTCGACGCGGAGACGGGCGAGATGCACCCGATGATCAGCGATGGTCAGCGGCTGCAGGACATCGAGGTCGCCTACACCAACCTGTTCGGCGAGATGCTCGACCTGGAGGCCGGAGGGCTGCTGCATCCCTCGATCGACCCGTACGACACCGCCGAGCAGATCACGGCGCGCTATCACCGGCTCTGGGAGGAGATCACCCAGGACGAGATCATCGAGGAGGTCGACTGGCACAAGGTGGAGAACCGCATCCGCCGCCTCAACCTGCTCGGCTTCGACGTGGCCGAGATGATGGTGCGCCGCAAGGTCGGCACCGGGCGGCTGATCGTGCGGCCCAAGGTCGTGGACGCGGGGCACCACCAGCGCAGGCTGCTGCGCCTGACCGGCCTCGACACCGAGGAGAACCAGGCGCGACGGCTGCTGAACGACCTCGACGGCTTCCGCGTGGCCAAAGGCCTGCGGCACGAGGACGAGGCGATCGTGGCGCACCGGTGGCTGGCCGAGGTCTTCCAGCCGACGATAGAGGCCATCCCGGACGCGCTGCGGCGCAAGCTGGAGCCCGCGCAGCTCTTCCACGAGGTGCTCGACCACCGCTGGTTCCTGTCGGAGAAGGCCGGGAGCGATGTGGGGCTCCCGGCCGCCGTCCGTTCCTATGTCGACACCGTCCTGGTGCACAAGCCCGACGAGAAGGCGCTGCTGCCCGACGATCCTCAGTAGCCGACGGTGAACCTGCGCCGCACGTGCTCGGCCTTCTCCACTTCGTCGGCGATGGCGACGGCGTAGTCCTCGGCGCTGATGGAGCTGTTGCCCTGCTCGTCGGTGAGCAGTTGGTCGCCGCCGACGCGGAAGGAGCCGGTCCGCTCGCCCGGCTCGATCACCGCGGCGGGGGCGACGTAGGTCCAGTCGAGGTCGGCGACCTCCCGGTAGAGCGCGAGAGCCGCCCGCTGGGAGAGCGACTCCTTCTTGTAGATCTCCGGGAAGTCGGGGGTGTCGACGAGGTCGAGGCCGGGCGCCACCTCGAGGCCGCCCGCGCCGCCGACGGTGATCAGCCGCCTGACGCCCGCCTCGCGGACGCCGTCGATCAGGGCCCTGGTGGCGGCGAGGAAGGGCGCCTCGGGCTCCGAGCCGTCGCGTGGCGGCGCGATCGCGGAGATCACCACGTCATACCCCTTGGCGAGTTCTCCGGTCTGTGTGACGTCGCCCTTGACCGGGCCCGACCTGCTCACGCCGGTGACCTCGTGACCGCGATCGCCCAGCTCAGCGGCGATGCGCTGACCGATCATGCCGGTCGCGCCGAAAAGTAGGATCTTCATGCCCTCAATAGTATCCATTTGATACTGGTTACTTCATCGTGCTATAGGTACCTCATGGATACTGGCGATGCCTTCGACGCGAACTGCCCGACCCGGCTGGTTCTCGACCGCATCGGCGACAAATGGTCGGTGCTCGTGCTGTTGAGCCTCGCCAAGGGCTCGATGCGTTTCACGGAGTTGCGCGACCGCATCGGCGGCGTGACCCCGAAGGTGCTGACCCAGACGCTGCGCGCCATGGAGTACGACGGACTGCTGACCAGGAAGGTCTACGCCGAGGTGCCGCCCAAGGTGGAGTACACGCTCACCGATCTGGGCCACTCGCTGCACCAGCCGGTCGCCGCGGTCGCCCGGTGGGCGGAGAGCAACATCGGCAGGATTCTCAGCAGCAGGGAGGCCGCCGACCACGCACGGTGATCTCTCCTACCCGGGGCAGCTTTTCTCCGCCCGGGATGAAGATATCCATCACCGGTCTCTTCCGGTCCGGCTCGAGCCTTCATAGCCTGGCTCGGTGCGTCCGCTGGAGAGCCTCCTCGCCGGGCTGGCGGGAGTGTGCTCGTCCGGCGCCCTGCGCGTGGGCAGGGCGGGCGTGGTCTACCTGCTCGAGGGCAAGGTGACCTACATGGAGAGCGCCGAGACGCCTGGCATCGAGGAGCTGCTCACCGGCGGCGGCCGGGTGACCCCCGCCGACCTGGACAGGGCCGTGGCGCGCCGCGAGGGCGGTGAGCCGCTGTTCGGCGAGGGCCTGCTGACGCGCGAGGAGCTGGCCGAGCATCTGCGCAGGGTCGTGCTCGACGCCGCGCTCGTGCTGTTCGGGATCGACAACACCAGGCCCAAGTTCCAGCCGAGCGAGCGCCACTGGCTGGGCCCGCACTGGCACTTCGAGGTCGACGAGCTCATCGCCGAGTGCGGGCGCAGGAGCACGGAGCTGGACGACGTCTGGCCCTCGGACGAGCTCGACGCCGCGCCCGTGGTGCCCGTCCCCCGCCTGCCGGGCGAGCGCGTCACGCTCACCGACCGCCAGTGGGAGGTCCTGGTCCACGCCGACGGCAGCGCGACGCCGCTCCAGCTCGCCAGGCGGCTGGACACGACGGCGTACACCGTGCTGCTCGCCGTACGGGAGCTGGCGGCGGCCGACCTGCTGGTGAAGCCCCGTCGCGAGCGAGGGCTGCCCAAGCGCGTCGCCAAGCCCCCCGGCACCGAGGTGCGGCACGAGCCGGCCGACCTCAGTCTGCTGCGGCGACTGAAGAGCGCTCTTGAAGATCTGTGACGGCGTCCATGATCTGCTCCCACAGCGGGCGGGGCAGATCGTGGCCCATGCCGGGGAAGGTCATCAGCCGCGCGCCGGGGATCGCGGCGGCCGTGGCCCTGCCGCCGGAGACCTGCACCAGCACGTCGGCCTCGCCGTGGACCACCAGGGCGGGCATCCGCAGGCGGCCCAACCCCTCGGTACGGTCGCCCGAGGCCAGGATGGCGGCCAGCTGCCTGGTGGTCCCCGCGGGATCGTAGTCGCGGTCGTAGGCCAGGCCCGCGAGCTTCGCGATCCGCTCGCGGTCGAGCTCGTAACCGGGTGAGCCGATCACGGTCCAGACCTCCAGGGCCCGCTCGATCGCGGCCTGCCGGTCGGGAGCGGGAGCGGAGAACAGCGCGGCCGTCGCCTCGGGGGTGGGCGGCCCCGCGTCGGGGCTGGGGGTCGACATGATGGAGGTGAGCGTGAGCACCCTGCCGGGATGCGCGATGGCGAGCGCCTGAGCGATCATGCCGCCCATCGAGACGCCCAGCACGTGGGCCGCGGGCCAGCCGAGGGCGTCCATCAGGCCGGCCGCGTCGTCGGCCATGTCGCTCAGCAGGTAGGGCGCCGCCGCGCCCGGGGTGAGGTCGGGCACGCCCTCCTCGGAGAAATGGGTGGAGAGCCCCACGTCGCGGTTGTCGTACCTGACGACGTGGTGGCCCCTCCCGGCGAGCAGTTCGCAGAACTCGTCGTCCCAGTGGACCAGCTGGGATCCGAGTCCCATGATCAGCAGGAGGGGCCTGTCACGGGGGGTGCCGAAGGTGTCGTAGGCGATCTCGATACCGTTGGCATGCGCCTTGAGCGTCATGCGAAACAGAATCCCATTCTGTTTCGCGTGGCGGCAAGGGCCTAGCGGGAGACGACCTTGCGCAGGTGGCCGCGGCCCAGGTAGCCGACGCCACCGACGATCGCCAGACCGCCGATGAGGGCGAGAGCGGTACCGGTGTGGCCGTTCTCGTCCGTGGTCTCGGTACGGGCGGCGGTGGTGGTGGCGGCGCCCGTGTCGAACGAGGCGGGCTGGACGGACGCGCCGCCCTGCGCCTCTTCCTCGGCCTTCACCGCGGCGATCCGCTTGGCCTCGGCCTTCTTGGCCTCCTCGGCCTTCTTCGCCTTGGCGAGGGCGAGGAGGTCGACCGGCGGCTTGGCCGGGTTCCTGTCCTTACGGCTCCACGCACCGGTGGAGAAGGCGACGGGGTGGTTCTTCTTGCCCACGCCGTTGCCCCACTTGGTGATGACGTACTGGATCTTGATGTGCCCCTCGCCGCCGATGCCGTCCACGCCCAGCGTGTCGGAGTTGAACCTGCCGCCGGTGAGCTCGGCGAAGGTCTTGGCGTCGAGGTCGAGCATGATGCCGTTGTTCGAGGGGTTGCCGGGACCGCGGTCGCCGACGAAGAAGGGGGCCTTCTTGCCCTTGTAGACGACGTAGCCCTCGGTCATGAGGGGCCAGCTCGGGCTGGCGATCAGACCCTTGCGCATCGGAATGCCACTGGCGGGCAGGCCGGTGTCACCGGCGCGGCCGGAGGCGTCGTCCCAGTAGTAGGAGGCGGTGGTGGACCCCTGGAGGAGGGTCCGCTGCTGGGTGACCTGGCTGATGTCGGGCCCGGAGGGCTCGGCGAGAGCGGCGGCGGCACCGGTGCCTACGGCGAGGGCGGTGGTGACGAGCAGGGCGGAAACGCGCATGCCAAAGCGGCGGGTCATGAAAGTCCTTTGTGCGAGGGAATGGGCAATCCGCGCTCGAATGAAGATCAGGCAAAGGCGTAGCCGGGCATGGGCCTAACAGTCGCTACGCAAAGGAGAGCGCGAAGAAGCGGGGGAAAGCGCCGCTCAGTTTGGGGGGTGGTAGTACACGAGTGTGGTCCTCTCCATCTCGCCTACCGGGTTAGCTGACGGGTTCGGGCGTGGAGATGCCCTACCGGCACTGGGCCGGATTCACCCCAAAGAGATGGGTCCCCGGTTCCCGCGTTCGCGGGATTCGGCGCCGACCAGCCTGCTCTTCCTTGTGAAGGGCACGTCACCGGTCGGTAACGCAATGGACTCTAGGCGCAAACCACCCCAAAGGCAAAAGCAAAGCCATGAATCGGAAAGAAGATCTACCTTTTATCGTCACGAATCGACAGGCCCAGAAGACACGAAAACCCCTGCGAAACAACGGGTTTCACGGGGTCCGGCATGGTAAATCGATCAGAAGTCAAAAATCATGGAAGAGTCATGGTCGAACGCCGGATTCGGCACGGCGCGAGGGGCGCGGCCCAGGCCGTACGGCACGCCCCGTGTCCGCCGCGCCGCGGACACGGGGCGCGGTCCGTCAGACCTCGAGCTTCTCCTCGATCGAGCGCAGCTGGTGCCGCGCCATCGCCAGGTTCGCCCTGCCGCGGTCCAGCGCGAGGTAAAGGAACAGTCCCTTGCCGCCCCTGCCGGTCATCGGCCTGATGATGTGGTACTGGCCGGTCAGCGTGATGAGAATGTCCTCGATGGTGTCCTTGAGGCCGAGGGAGTCCATCGTGCGCATCTTGGCCTTGACGACCTCGGTGTTGCCCGCGGCGGCCACCTGCAGGTCCAGGTCCTTGGAGCCGCCCAGGGCGCCCAGGGCCATGCCGCTGCCGTAGTCGACCACGACGGCGCCGAGAGCGCCGTCGATCGCCATCATCTCCTTGAGGGAGACGTCCATGCTCGCCATGCATTCCTCCGTGTGGATGTGAGTCACTTTCGCGATGCGATGGCGGCAACACTCGCCGCCGTCTTGCGACCCTCCAGCCGCAGCAGCCCCAGGTTGGTGCCAGGGTCGGCCAGGACTGTGAGGACGATCGTGGGGCCGGCCGCGTAGAAGGCGGCGAAGCCCGCGGTGCCCGAGATGAGGGTTTCCTCCAGGGCGCCCTTGCCTGCCAGGATGGCCATGCGCTTGCTGAGCGCGAGGAGGGCCGCCGAGAGCGCCGCCGTCTGCTCGACGTTGCCGCCCGTCAGGTCGCTGGCGATGGTCAGCCCGTCCACGCTGCAGGCGATGCTCCCGCTGACGTCGGGAGTGCGTTCACGCAGGAGCACCATCTCTCTCAGCACCTCGTCCCGCAGCTCCACCGGTGGCCTCCTTCTGAGTGAGGGGAACCTCACGACAGCTCCTCCAGCGCCTTCTTCAGCCGGATCAGCAGGTTGATGTCGGTCGGGTCCGCGGTCACCACGGGCCCGAGTGGCAGGGCAGGAGCGTCGGGGTCGGGCCGCGGCCGCGACTCCTCGTCCCGGCCGAGCCGCCTGGGCAGCGGCGGCGGCATGCCCTCCGAACGTGCGAGCAGCCCCGCCGCGGCAAGGCGGCGTACGGCCAGCAGCGTCGCGTAACCGGGTCTGCCGAGCTTCATCGCCAGTTCCAGTGGGGTGGCCGCGCGGTCGGCGTGGACGAGGATCTCCCACTGCAGGTCGTTCAGCACGACGCGATGGCCGGGCAGCCGCCTGACCGGCGCCACGGGCGCTGTGTCCACGTCGGCCGACGGCCAGATCCCCGTCAACTGAGCCCTCCTCCGCCCGCACTCGCGGACGATCTCCTCGACCTCGAAGTACCAGTGGGAGCCCAGCCAGTGCCGCTCCCCCGGCCGGAACTTGGGCCTGGTCCCGGTGACGGGCAACAGGAAGTAGGCCGCGTCGAGCACCGCGCCGAGCACGCAGTGCTGCAGCTCGCCCTTGGTGACCATGCCGTCCTCGACCAGGCGCGCGCCGCCGCCCTCTCGCTGGGCCCTGCGCAGCGCGGGAGCCGAGACCCTGCCGCTGGCGATCAGCACGTCCTCGGCCCTCGGTGTGTCCGCGCACTCCATGTAGGTGACCCGTCCGGCGTCCATGAAGATCGTGCCCGCCCGCCCCACCCGCAGGGCGCCCGTCGAGCGTTGCCTCGCCAGCCCGGCGAGCAGCGTGTCCAGTACCGGCATGTCACTTGGTCAACTGTCCTGAGATGGCCTGCAGTCGGTAGCGGGCAAGGGCGAGGTTGGCTCGCTCCTTGTCCAGCCGCACGTAGAGGACCAGCGGCCCCTCGAACGGCGACACCAGGTGGCGCACCAGGTGGTGGCCCTTGTCAGTGGTGACGAGCATCTCGTCGACGCGGATCGTTCCATCCGGGGAGCTCTGGGCGAGCCCGTCCGTCGTGTGGCGCAGCGCCTCGCTCAGCGCCGCCGCCGACCGTTCGACGTCGAGGCCCTCGCTTCCGCTCGCGGCCACCGCCATGCCGCTGATGTGGTCGACCACCATCGCGTCGAGGGCGCCGGGTATGGCCATGACCTCGGCCAGGCAGTCATCGAGTCCCAGCACGAACCCTCCCTCACCATCGCGCTGACCGGGACAGCGTAGGAGGAGCACGTGCCGCCCCGAAAAAGGGCGAGATCACGGTTATGGATATTTATAGCCAGAGGAGCGAAAAAGCCCATCCGAGTGGCAAGGCTATTCCGCCACGCGGCAATTGAGAATGTTTCTCATATTTATCGCCGAACCACATCACCGCAGCTCAACTCGATGGTGAATCGTTTCAGGCAACACAAAGAGAGGGAGGGTACGGCATGCGCCGTACCCTCCCTGGAACCTGAGGCGTCAGCCGCCGCTCTTACGACGGAAGGTCCGCTTGCTCGAGGCGGGACCGTGGGCGCCGTGAATCTTCGAGGGATCCTTTCCCTTGCCGCCCGCAACCGAGTCTGCGTGCGCGTTGTTCTTGCGCTCCAGCGCCTCGCGGAACTTCCGCTTCAGCTCATCCTCGGGAGCCTCGATGGGCTCGGGTTCCGCCGGTGTTTCAGCCATCAGGACCTCCTGGTCTTGGGGACACTGACAGCTTCGCACGAGCTCACGGGCCACGCGAAACCGGTCTAGGCTTTACCCATGACCCCCCTGCCCGACCGCGACCCGCGGGAGATGCGCGCCGCCGACCTCGACCGCGAGCGCACCGCCGAGATCCTCCGAGCCGCCGCGGGAGACGGACGGCTGGGCATGGAGGAGTTCCATGAGCGGCTCGACCAGGTCTACTCCGCCAAGACCTACGCGGAGCTCGACCTCCTCACGCACGACCTGCCCACCCCTGCCCACACCCCCCTGCCCGTGTCGTCACCCTCGACGACCTCGGGGGCGGACAGCGGCGTCGCGATCGCCGTCATGGGCGGGTTCAAGCGGACCGGCATCTGGCGGGCGCCGCGCGTGCTGACCACCGTCGCCTTCTGGGGCGGCGGCAAGATCGACCTGCGTGAGGCGACGCTGAACGGCGGGGAGATCACGATCAGGGCGTTCGCCGTGATGGGCGGGGTCGACATCATCGTGCCCGAGGACGCCGACGTCGACGTGACCGGCATCGGGGTCATGGGCGGCTTCGACCACGCCGCCGGCGGCGCTGGGGCGCCAGGTGCACCGCGGATCAGGATCACCGGGTTCTCGTTCTGGGGCGGCGTCGACGTGAAGCGCAAGCGCCGCAAGCGCGAGTAGCCGCCCGCTTGCCGTCGTCCTGGCGGCCGTCCCGCCGCCCGCTTGCCGTCGTCCCGCCGGTCGGCTCGTCGTCAGGTGCCGGGCCACGGTCGAGGCGGCCCTTGTGCCGGGCCGGGTCATTTCGCCTGGCATTTCCCCGGAAACAGCGAAAGCCCAGACCGGAGAACCGATCTGGGCTTTCGATTTGTGCGCCGCCAGGGACTCGAACCCCGGACCCGCTGATTAAGAGTCAGCTGCTCTAACCAACTGAGCTAGCGGCGCCCGCGGGAAGAAATATACCCGGCTTCGCGACGCAGGTCGAATCAGCGGGAATCAGGCCGTCTCACCCCCGTGGACGAGCTTGGCGAAGACCACCGTGTTGTCGACGTAGTGCCTGGTGGTGAGGTTGAACGCGCCCGCGCAGGTGATCAGCCGCAGGGCGGGATACCCGGGGTCGCCGTACACCTTGTCAGCGGGGAAGTCGTCCTTCGGATAGGTGGAGACCTTGGTGACGACGAACCGCAATCTCTCTCCGTCCTTGCGGGTAACGAAGATCCGCTGACCGGGGCGGAGCTCACTGATCTTGTAGAAGACGGCAGGGCCCGTGGTGCTGTCGTAATGACCGAGCAGGACGGCCGCGCCCTGCGCGCCCGGTCTGGGACCGCCCTCGAACCAGCCGACCTTCCCCGGCGCACTGAGGGGCGGGGCGGCGATCCTGTCCTCGTCCCTGCCTACCCGGACGACGCTCGCGCCGAGGTCCAGACTGGGGATCCGGATGGTGGCGGGCGGGACTCCGACGGACACGGCCTTGCCCTTTCCCTCGGTCTCCGCGCGAGTGGGCTTGACGCTCGCGAGGCCGGCAGGCTTGGCGGCCCTGTCCTGGTTGACGCCATCGATCGTGGACCACTCGTCCCGTCCGGCCTTCGGAGTGTCTGCGCGATCGACCCGCCAAAGTCCACCCCATCCGGTCTTGGGAGTGTCGGTGCGGTCGGTCCTGGGAAGCTCGTCCCGGCCGGCCTTGGGAGTGTCGAAGGAAACGGGCCGGGGAACCTCGGTGCGAGCAGGCCTGACGGGCTTGTCCGTCTTCGCGCGCACCGGCTCCGTCTTCGCGCGCACCGGCTTGGGCGCCTCGGCCCGTTCGATACCGGCGTGCGCGGATGGCGGCGCCAGGGCCAGGGTCGTGAAGGAGGCCGCCACGCACAGGGCGTGGCGGCCGATGATGTGTCCCCTCATCACTTGCGGACGGTCGCCTTGGCCATGGCGCCACCGCCGGTGTGCGGGCCGCGCCAGCCGCCCGCGCCCCAGGCCCAGTTACCCGGCCAGGCACCGCGCCAGCCGTTGCAGCCGCCGTGACCACCGCAGCCGCCGTGACCACCGTGGTGGCCGCTGAAGCGGCTCCAGGTGTTGCTGCAAAGAGGCCCGTGGCAGTCGCCGAAGTCATGGAAGCGGTCCTTGAAGTCGTCGCCCGTGAGGACGACGCGGGCGGTCGGGGTCTGCGCCGAAGCGGGGGTCGCCGTGGAGGCGAGGCCGAAGCCAGCGACCAGGATCAGGCCGGTGGCGGCAACTGCGATACGCATCGCTTTTTCCTCTCTGAGTGACTATGAAGTCATTGCGAGAAATCCCCGCTTCGCACGTCCGCCGAACCGGCACAATCCGCTTCTTGCCATGACCATTACTGCATTCAGGCAGAACCCCCGTTTATCATCATTTCTCCAAATGCCACAGAACAACGTAATTCGGACCTATTGCTCACTCTGCTAGAATAAAGTTCGGCCACGCCAGACAGGAGCATCGATGTTCAACTCGCCCGCCGACGTGAGCGAGCGGCTCGCCGCCGTTGACTACCTCTCCGACGACTCCATCGCCACCTCGGTGTTCCTGGCCGCCGCCCTCGGCAAGCCACTACTGGCCGAGGGACCGGCAGGAGTGGGCAAGACCCAGTTGGCCAAGGCCGTCGCGCAGGCGAGCGGGGCCGACCTGATCAGGCTGCAGTGCTACGAGGGACTCGACGAGGCCAGGGCGCTGTACGAGTGGAACTACAAGAAGCAGCTCCTGCGCATCCAGGCGACGAGTTCGGACGACGACATCTTCTCCGAGGAGTTCCTGCTGGAGCGTCCCCTGCTCAAGGCGATCAGGAGCGCGGGTCCCACCGTGCTGCTGATCGACGAGACCGACAAGGCCGACGTCGAGGTCGAGGGCCTGCTGCTGGAGCTGCTGTCGGACTTCCAGGTGACGATCCCCGAGCTGGGCACGATCGAGGCCACGCTGCGGCCCTTCGTCGTCCTCACCTCCAACGCCACGCGCGAGCTGTCGGAGGCGCTCAAGCGCCGCTGCCTCTACCTCCACATCGAGTACCCGACACCGGAACGCGAGCGCGACATCGTGCTGGCGCAGGTGCCGACCCTGCCCGTCGACCTGGCCGAGCAGCTCGCCAGGACGGTGGCCACGCTGCGGGAGCTCGAGCTGAAGAAGGCCCCCTCGGTCGCCGAGACCGTCGACTGGGCGCGCACGCTGCTGGCGCTCGGCCGCGAGGAGCTCGACGGGGAGACGGTCTCCGGCACGCTCGGCGTCGTGCTCAAGCACGCCTCCGACCAGGCGCGCGCCCGCAAGGAGCTGGGCTTGTGAGCCTGGTGGACCGGCATGTCGGCTTCGTGCACGCCCTGCGCGAGGCGGGCCTGCCGGTGTCCCTGGCCGAAGGCCTCGACGCGGCCAGAGCGCTACGGGTGATCGACCTGGCCGAGCGCGAGTCGCTGCGCGCCGCCTACGCCGCGACACTGGTCAAGAAGCCCGCCTACCGGCCCGGCTTCGACGTGCTGTTCGACCTGTGGTTCCCGTCCTCCACCACGGGCCTGGAGGCCGGACCGAGCGGGCCGCCGCGGGACGGCGGGCACGACGAGCACGCGGATCCCCGTGAGCGCCTGGCCGAGCTGCTGCGCGACTCGACGGACGCCGAGATGAGGGCGTTCGCCCGCGCGATGGTCGAGCGGTTCGGCCGCCAGCCCGCCGCTGAGGGCAGGCAGAACTGGTTCTCCTACAGCGTCATGCGGGCGCTGTCCCCCGACACGCTCATGGCGCGGCTGCTGCAGGGCGTGACGAGGGGCGGTCTGGAGGAGAAGACGGCCAGGCAGCGCGTCAACGCCAACATCAAACGCTTCGAGGACGCCGTCGCCACCGACGTCAGACGCAGGATCGCCGAGGACTCGGGCATCGAGCGCATCGCCCGCTCGGCCGTACGGCCTCCGGTGGATCAGCTGGACTTCCTGCGGATCACCAGGGCGGACCTCGTCAGGCTGCGCAGAGAGGTGTATCCGCTGGCGCGCAGGCTGGCCACGCGGCTCGCGATCAGGCACAAGCACGGCAGGAGGGGGCGGCTCGACTTCCGCAGGACGGTGCGGGCGTCGCTGTCCACGGGCGGCGTGCCGATGGAGCCGAGGTTCAGACCGCCGCGCCCGCACAAGCCCGAATTGGTCGTCCTGTGCGACACGAGCGATTCGGTCTCCTCGTTCGCCCATTTCACGTTGCTGCTCACCTATGCGCTCAGGGAGCAGTTCACCAAGGTGCGGGCTTTCGGGTTCGTCGACACGGTGGACGAGATCACCCGGTTCTTCGCGCCCGGTGGTGATGTGGGTGAGGCGCTGGCCAAACTTGCAACAGAAGCGAATATGTCGCGATTTGGGCGGACGAATTATGGGCGGGCTTTCGAGGAGTTCGCGGAGAAGGACGCCGTCGGGCCCAGGACGAGCCTGCTGATCCTCGGCGACGCCCGCTCCAATTACCAGCCGCCCGCGCTCGACACGCTGAAGCGGCTGGCGAAGGGCGCCCGGCACGCGTACTGGCTCAATCCCGAGCCGCGACAGCAGTGGGACAGTGGCGACTCCCTCGCCACCGCCTACGGCTCGATCGTGCCGATGCGCGAGTGCCGCAACATCTCCCAGCTGGCGGAGTTCATCGAGCGACTGGCCTAGCCAGCTCACGCGCCGCCGTACGGGCGAGGAGCTCGATCTGCTCCTCGCTCAGCACCACCCTGTCGGCCCTCTTGATGACCTTGGCGGCCAGGGAGGGTTTGAGCAGCGTCACGCCCTCGCCGCTCACGATGCCGCCTCGCGGCAGCCTGCCGCAGTGCACGGCCAGCACCGGCTGGATGGACAGCGCGATCCCGGTCTCCCTGCCGAGCAGCTCGGCGAAGGCGTCGGCGGTGGCGACCAGCGGCTTGGCGACGTGGGAGCCGAACTTCTCGCCGAAGAACAGCCGCCCGCCGTAGGCCGCGATGTCGGTGTCGGGCGACCACGACTCGTTGTCGACGATCCAGACGCCGCCGGGGCCGATGACCAGATGGTCGATGGAGGCCTGACCGCGGATGGCCCTGCCCTGCAGGATGCGGTAGCCGGAGCTGTTGAGACCGCGCCTGAGCTTGCGCTGGGTGATCACCTCGCCGCGGCGGCGGCCGCGCCAGACGGAGGTGGCGTTGAAGTTGTACCAGACGATGCCCCAGTCGAGGGCCGCCACGAGAGCGGCGCTCAGGAGTCCCACGACGGGTATCCACGGGAGGTCGAAGCGGAAGGCCAGCGCCAGCCCCGCGACGAGCCCCACGCCCGCTTTGACGGCCCTGGACCGCTGACGGTTCTTCGCGTCCTCGCGGAAGAACTTCTCGTACCACCACTGCGGGGACGAGCCTGTGAACTTCTCGTCCTGCTGCACGTAGATCGAGCCACCGGGCACGGCAAACTCCCCGAGTTCAGAAGGTTGACCATGGATCTGCCACGCCGAAGATCCCTCGCTGGTCATCAGATACCCAAGGCAAGCCTAACTTAGCCGTGAGGAGCCCCTTCCGGACGCTCGACCGACCAGTCGGTATGCTAATGACCATGGCACAGGATGAACCGGTCAGACAGCGACTGTTGTCCGAGGCGACGCGGCTGTTCGCCGATCGCGGCTTCGAGAGCACGTCGGTGCAGGAGATCGTGGTCGCTGCCGGGGTCACCAAGGGGGCGATGTACCACTACTTCGACTCCAAGGACGATCTGCTCCACGAGATCTATGGTCGCGTGCTCCGGATGCAGATGGAACGGCTGACGAAGATCGCCGACGGCCCCGGCACCGTGTCCGAGCGCCTGCACGCGGCGGCGGCCGACGTCGTGGAGACCACCACCGACAACCTCGACGACTCCAAGATCTTCTTCAGGTCGATGCATCTGCTCGCCCCCGAGACGCAGAAGACCGTCAGGGCCGAGCGCCGGCGCTACCACGAAAGGTTCCGCGACCTGGTGGACGAGGGCCAGCGGGAGGGCGTGTTCCGCTCGGACGTGCCCGCCGAGATCGTCGTCGACTACTTCTTCGGCTCGGTCCACCACCTCGGCTCCTGGTACCACGCCGAGGGCGCGCTGTCGGGCGCCCAGGTCGGCGCGCACTTCGCCGATCTGCTGCTCACGTCGCTGCGGCCGTAGGGGTGCGGGCGACGGCCCTGGTGACCATCCGGCCGATCAGGGCCAGCAGCTTGCGCGGCCTGCGCGGCATCAGGTGGGCCATCGCGAAGTTGCTCGCGCCCGGCACCACGTAGCCGCGGTCGCGGTCGAGGCCGCGCAGGGCCGCCGCGACCACCAACTCGGGCGTGACCATGCGGCCGCCGAGCGCCGCGTCCCTGGTTCCCAGCACGTCGAAGAACGCCGTCTCGACCGGCCCCGGTGTCACGGCCAGCACCTTGACCCCCGTGCCGCGCAACTCGCTCCACAGGGCGAGGCTGAAGTTGAGGACGAAGGCCTTCGACGCGCCATAGGTGGCGAAGTAGGGCGCGATGTTGAAGCCCGCCGTGGAGCCGACGTTGACGACCGCCCCTTCACCCCGCGCCAGCATGCCGGGCACCAGCGCGTGGGTGAGGCCGACCAGCGCGACCACGTTGACCATGAGCTCGTCGCGCTCGCGTTCGGGTGACTGGTCCTGGAAGCGGCCTGCCGTACCGAATCCCGCGTTGTTGACCAGCAGGTCGATCCTGCGGCCTCCGAGCCGCTCGGCGACCGCGGCGGCGGCGCCGGGGGCGGACAGGTCCTGGCCGATCACCTCGACGGCGACGCCGTGCGTGGCGCTCAGCTCGGCGGCCAGCGCCTGCATCCGATCCACGGAGCGGGCGACGAGAACGAGGTCGTGGCCACGGGCGGCGAGCTGACGAGCGAACTCGGCGCCGATCCCAGATGAGGCGCCGGTGACGAGAGAAGTCCTGTTCATGAGAGTAAATGTAGCAGTTCTATAGCTAACTGCAACGACCTGTCTCAGTTAAGTGCTGTACCGTCGACGCATGACGGTCAGGCGGTTGCGTGCGGACGCCGAGCGGAGCGTCCGCGCGATCATGGAGGCCGCCGAGCGGCTGCTCAGCGAGAACCCCTCGGCCACGATGGAGCAGATCGCCGAGGCGGCCGGCGTCGCACGGGCCACGGTCCACCGGCGCTTCGCCAGCCGCGAGGCGCTCGTCGAGGCGATGGAGCTGGCGGCGTGGCGGGAGCTCGACGCGATCGTCAACGCGGCGCGCCCGCTGACCGCTCCCCCGCTGGTCGCCCTCCACCAGGCGACGGCGGCGATCCTGCAGGTCAAGCCCGGATGGCGGTTCACCCTCGCCAGTCCTGTGCCGATGGGCGCCGAGGCCAGGCAGGTGCAGGAGAGCGTGATGGCCACATGCGAGGCGGTCTTCGCCAGGGCGAAGGAGGCGGGGCTGGTGCGGGCCGAGGTGGACGTCGCCTGGGTACGGCAGGCCTACCTGGCGCTGCTGTCCGAGACCGCGCACACCGCGCCCGCCGACGCCGACCCCGACGCGCTGGCGGCACGCCTCCTCGACACCCTCATGTACGGCGTCGCCGCCCGCTGAGCGCCCGCGTCAGCTTGCCGAGCGGGCCGGCGCTCCACTCCCGGTGGACGGCGTGCACCACGTCAGGCAGGGCCGGGCAGGTCGGCGAGCGGAGCCAGCGCGTCCCGGTGATCGCCGGGCGTGCCGAGGGCGAGTTCGGTGGCCTTGGCGCGCTTGAGGTACAGGTGAAGGGGATGCTCCCAGGTCATCCCGATCCCGCCGTGCAGCTGCACCGCCTCCTCGGCCGCGTGCACCGCCACGCCCGCGTTCCACGCCTGCGCGACCGCGGCCGACATCGGAGCGTCGTCGGTGGCCCCGCGGGCGGCGGCCCGTGCCCTGACGACGTCCAGCCACAGGTCGGCGAGCCTGTGCTTGATCGCCTGGAAGGAGCCGACGGGCCTGGCGAACTGGTAGCGCTCCTTGACGTAGGCGAGCGTCGTCTCCAGGCACCACTCGGCCACGCCGAGCTGCTCGGAGGCCAGCAGCCCCGCCCCGAACCGCAGCGTCTCGGCCAGGTCGAACGCGCCCAGCGGCTCGGCGGCCGCGCCGTCGAGGGTGACGTGCGCGATCGGCCTGGTCAGGTCGAGCGAGGGCACGACCTCGACGCGGGCGTCGGCCGCGCGGACGGCGTGCAGGACGCCGTCGACCGGCACCAGCAGCACGTCGGCCACATCGGCGCCCGCGACCCCACGGACCTGCCCGGTCAGCGTCCCGTCCGTGAGCGTGACCGCCACCCCCGCCTCCCTGTACGGCGAGGCCGTGAACGGCACGGCGACGACCGCGGTGATCTCTCCGGCCGCCATGCCGGTCAGCAGATCCGCGGCGCCCACCTGGAGGAGGGCGTGGGTGGCGAGCACCGAGCTGGTGAAGAACGGGACAGGCGTCACCCCTCTGCCCAGTTCCTCCAGCACGACCGCGGCCTCCCTCGCCGAGGCGCCCGCCCCGCCGTACTCCTCGGGGATCAGCAGCCCCGCCACGCCGATGTCGCGCGCCAGCGTCTTCCACAGGTCCAGGTCGTAGGGCGTGCCCTCGACCCTGGCCAGCACCGCGGAGGGCGGGCAGCGGTCGGCGAGCAGGTCGCGGACGGCGGCCCGCAGTTCCTCCTCGACGTCGGTGTAGAGCAGCGTCATCGCGGCAGGTCCTTCCACGGCACGTCCTTGTCGACGCGGGGTTCGGAGGGCAGGCCGAGCACGCGCTCGGCGATGATGTTGCGCAGGATCTCCGAGGTGCCGCCCTCGATGGAGTTGCCCTTGGCGCGCAGGTATCGGTAGCCGGGCCCGCGGCCGAGGAAGTCGACCGAATCGGAGCGGCGGAAGGCCCAGTCGTCGTAGCCGAGGTCGCGGTGGAACTCCACCTCGAACCCGGTCAGCGCCTGGTTGAGCTTGGCGAACGAGAGTTTCATGCCCGAGCCCTCGGGGCCCGGCTGCCCTGCGGCGAGCTGTTCGCGCAGCCGTACCCCTGAAAGGCGGGTGACCTCGGCCTCCACCCACAGCGCGAGCAGGCGCTGGTGCAGGTCGTGGGTGCGCAGCTCGGGGTGCTCGCGCCAGGCGTCGGCGACCAGGCCGACCATGCCGCCGCCCTTGCGGACGGGCGCGCCGCCGATGGCCACGCGCTCGTTCATGAGCGTGGTCTGGGCGACCCTCCAGCCGTCGCCGACCTCGCCGAGGCGCAGGTCGTCGGAGAGGCGGACGCCGGTGAGGAAGACCTCGTTGAACTCGGCCTCTCCGGTGATCTGCCGCAGCGGGCGCACGTCGACTCCGGGGGCGTCCATGTCGCAGATGAAGTACGTCAGGCCGCGGTGCTTGGGCAGGTCGGGGTCTGTCCTGGCGACGAGGATGGCCCAGCGGGCGTGATGGGCGCCGGACGTCCACACCTTCTGACCGTCGATGACCCATTCGTCGCCGTCCCTGACGGCACGGGTGGCCAGCGTGGCGAGGTCGGAGCCCGCGCCCGGCTCGCTGAAGAGCTGGCACCAGATCTCCTCGCCCGTCCAGAGGGGCCGCAGGAAGCGCTTCTTCTGCTCCTCCGTGCCGAACGCGAGGATCGTCGGGGCGGCCATGCCGAGGCCGATGCCCTGCACGCCGGTGTCGAGCTGCGGGGTGTGCGCGAGCGCGCGTTCTACCTCCTGCTGCAGCTCGCGGGGCGCGTCCAGCCCGCCCAGCCCCACGGGGAAGTGCACCCACGCCAGCCCGGCGTCGAACCGTGCCCGCAGGAACTCCAGGCGGTCGGAGGGGGCGTTCTCCAGGAACCTGTCGACTACATCCACTTCTTCAACTCCCTGTGGGCGAGCGAACGCTTGTGCACCTCGTCGGGCCCGTCGGCGAAGCGCAGCGACCGCACTCCCGCCCAGAGTCCCGCCAGCGGGAAGTCCTGGCTGACCCCGCCCGCGCCGTGGACCTGGATGGCCTTGTCGAGGATCCACTCGACCTCGCGGGGCGTGGCGATCTTGATCGCCTGGATCTCCGTGTGGGCGCCCTTGTTGCCGACGGTGTCCATCAGCCACGCGGTCTTGAGCACCAGCAGTCTGAGCTGCTCCACCCGGACCCGTGACTCGGCGATCCAGTCCTGGACGACGCCCTGCTCGGCGATCGTCTTGCCGAAGGCCGTCCGCTGGAGCGAGCGCCTGCACATCAGCTCGATCGCCCGCTCCGCCATGCCGATCATGCGCATGCAGTGGTGGATACGGCCGGGGCCGAGCCTGGCCTGCGCGATCGCGAAGCCGCCGCCCTCCTCGCCGATCAGGTTGTCGGCGGGCACCCGCACGTCCTCGAACACCACCTCCGCGTGGCCGCCGTGGTCGGCGTCGCTGTAACCGAAGACGTGCATGCCGCGCTTGATGTGCAGGCCCGGGGTGTCGCGAGGGACGAGCACCATGCTCTGCTGCCGGTGCTTGGGCGCGTCGGGGTTGGTCTTGCCCATGACGATGAGGATCTTGCAGTCCGGGTTCATCGCGCCTGAGATGAACCACTTGCGGCCGTTGATAACGTACTCCGCGCCGTCCTTGACGATCTGGGTGGAGATGTTGGTGGCGTCGGACGAGGCGACGTCGGGCTCGGTCATCGCGAACGCCGAGCGGATCTCGCCGTCGAGGAGCGGCTGCAGCCACTCCTTGCGCTGCCACTCGCTGCCGAACATCGACAGCACTTCCATGTTCCCCGTGTCGGGCGCGGCGCAGTTGGTCGCCGTCGGCGCGATCCTCGGGCTCCGGCCGGTGATCTCGGCCAGCGGCGCGTACTGCAGGTTCGTGAGGCCTGCGCCGTGCTCGCCCGGCAGGAAGAGGTTCCACAGCCCCCTCCTGCGCGCCTCCTCCTTCAGATCGGCCATCAGCGGCGGGCTGCTCCAGCCGCTCGCGGCGGCCTGCTCCTCGAAGGCCTCCTCGGCCGGGTAGACGCATTCGTCCATGAAGCGCAGCAGCCGCTCGCGCAGGTCCTCGGTGACGGTGTCGAAGGCGAAGTCCATGCTCTGACCATACCGACCGGCCGGTATGAGTGTCGACAAGTGGTCGCGAGGAAAACCGAGCGGGTGGCCATAAGCGCAGGTGAGCGCCTTCGGTACGGTGTGCCGCATGACCGCCAAGCTGCCCTCCGCCACCGTGCACGAGAACGCCGTCGTACGGCTCGAGCCGCTGACCCTCGACCACGTTCCCGACCTGTTCGAGGCGGGGGGTGGAGACGAGGACGTGTGGCGCTGGATGCCTGCCCCGATGCCGCGCACTCCCGAGGAACTCGCCACGGTCGCCGCGGAGATCATCGACAGCGACAAGTACGCGGCGCACGCGGTCGTCCTCAAGCAGAGCGGCAAGGCCGTCGGATGGACGACCTATCTCGACGTGCCCGGCTTCGACCAGAGCGTCGAGATCGGATGGACCTGGTACGGCAGGGCGGTGTGGCGCACCGCGGTGAACACCAGTTGCAAGGTCCTGCTGATCGACCACGCCTTCGACGTGATCGGCTACAACAGGGTGCAGCTGAAGACCGACCACCTGAACACCAGGTCGCAGGCGGCCATCAGGCGGATCGGCGGCGTGCACGAAGGGACGCTGCGACGCAACAGGCAGCGGCCCGACGGGACGTGGCGGGACGCGGTCGTGTTCGGCATCCTGCCCGAGGAGTGGCCGCCGCACCGCGCCCGCCTCGTGGACTCCTACGCCTGAACCCGACGGGGCGGCCGGTCAGGACAGCATGCCGGACAGGAACTCGCTCAGGCCCGCCCGAAGGTCCTCGATCGAGGGCATCACACCCGCGCCCGCGATCGCGTCGAACATGATGCCCTCGCCGTAGGCCACCAGCTGGCCCTACTCTCTCGACGCTCCGCTGCCTGCGATGCACCGCGGCAGGGTGGCGCTGGTCGGTGACGCCGCGCACCCCATGACGCCGAACCTCGGCCAGGGCGCGTGCCAGGCCGTCGAGGACGCGATCGTGCTGGCGATGGACCCCTGCGACCTGCCCGCCTACACCGCGGCCAGACTCGGCCGTACGTCGAAGGTGGTGGCCCGGTCGATGAGGATCTGCAGGATGACCAAGATCCGCAACCCACTCGCCGTACGGCTGCGCGACACCGGAATGGCGCTGGCGGGCAGGCTCAGCCCCGATCTGATGCTGCGGTCGATGGATGAGGTACTGGGATGGACACCTCGGGAAGCGGCCGCGACTGGTCGGGGGCCAGCCGCCCGAGTGTGATCGTCCCGCCGATCGTCAGCGCCGCGGCCAGCAGCGCCGGCACCGCCGTCGACGGCGAGGTGGGCAACGGCTCACCGAGCAGGATCGCCCCCGCGAGCACCGAGGTGATCGGGTCGATGACCTGCACGCCCGCGTAGGCGATACCGAAGTAGCCGACCGCGTAGGAGCGCTGCAGCAGGACGACCGCGAACACGAGCATCGTCGGGATGACCAGCGTGAACCAGTGGACAAGCCTGGACAGATCGCCATGCAGGCCGCCGCCGACCACCCGCACGAACGTGGACACGCTCGCGGTCACGACGCCCGCCCCGACCGACAGCAGCAGCGCCTTCGCCGCGCCCGTCGACTTTGCCGCCGCCAGGTTCGCGACGAGCACGATCAGCCCGATCACCGCCAGGAACCCCAGCGCGGCGGGGGTGGACAGCTCGGGCGTCACGTCGGTGTGCGGCACCAGCAGCGTCAGCCACAACAGTCCCACCGCGACGGCGATCGACCCGAGGACCTCCGCCTTGTACGGCTTGCGGCCGTACAGGTAGGCGGCCAGCGGCACGGCGAACACCAACGTCGCCACCGACACCGGCTGCACGACCACCAGGGGCGCGAAACTCAGCGCCACCGCGTGCAGGCTGGCGCCGGTGAAACCGATGACGCCGCCGACCCACCAGCGCGGGCGCTTCACCAGCTTGAGCGAGGCGCCTTCGGCGACCGCCTCGAACTGCTGCAGCGCCGCCCCGACGGCGTATCCCAGTGCCCCAGCGAGGGCGATGATCAGGCCGACCCAGGTCATGGGCGCCCACGCAGGGGCAAATTCACGAGCATTGCTCCAGCTTATGGTGCCGACCGCATCACTCGAATCAGACTTTAGGACGACCTCTCAGGACAAACGCAGAACACATGCCCCTCGGGGTCCTGCATGACCACCCAGCCGTCGCCCGGCTGGAAGTCCGGCTTGGTGGCGCCCGCGTTCTGGTACTCCTCGACCGCCTTCGCCACGTCCGGCACCCGGAAGTCGAGATGGAACTGTTTGTCGTCGCTGGGCCACGCGGGGGCCTTGTAACCGGGGAGGCGGGCGAAGTAGATGGTGTTCGTGCCGTCTCCGACGGCGGAGTATTCGGCCTCGGCGACCTGGATCTCGAACCCGGTGACCTGGTGCCAGAACTCGGCCATCCGAACGGGGTCCTCGCAGTCGACGGTGACGGCGATGAGGTTTGCCTTCGTTGTCATGCGGCCAGTCTTCCTGCCATACCTGTCAGATTGTGTCAGGTACAGAATCCCGCTCCGACCAGCCCGACCTGATACCCGAGCACGGGGAGCAGTTGTGGCGAGTGGCTCGACGGCATCCGCGTGCCATCCCGGGACATGCAACCGACCGCCGAGCAGGAACGCGAGAGGCGGGGCGCGGGGCGAACCGGTGAGAAGCCTCTGGGACGGCGGAACGCGGGGAACCGGTGGGGCAGGTCGGGGGCGGTCCGTGGCGTGTGGGTATTAGGCGTAGGGTGAGGCTCGTGCCGTTCTTCGTGATTTCTCCGCCCCCCGCGCACTAGCGGGCGGCACCTTTCCCGATTTCTCCGGATCCGGGCGATCCGGTGGTGGTCGCTGCCCGCGTACGGGCCGAACGTCGACAACCACTCCATTCGGAGAAATCAATGACGCAAGTTTCCGTACGGCGCGGCGTGCTGTACGTTTCCGTGGCCGCGGCCGCCTGGGGCACGGGTGGCGCGGCGGGTTCCCTGCTCTTCCAGTCCGCCGGGCTGGGACCGGTCGGGGTGTCGCTCTGGCGGTACCTGCTCGGCGCGGTCTTCCTCGTCACCCTCGTCCGGCGCAGGCCCAGCCTTCACAGCAGGATGCTGCTGGTAGGGGCAGGGATGGCGGTGTACCAGACCGCCTACTTCGGCGCGATCTCCTTCTCGGGGGTGGCCGTCGCGACGGTGGTCACGATGGGGGCCACACCGGTGTTCACCGCGCTCGGGGGGCGGTTGTTCCTCAGGGAGCGACTCGACCGGGTGGGCGCGGTCTGCGTGGCCGCCGCGCTGGTGGGGCTGGTGCTGCTGACCGCCGAGACCGTGTTCGGCGGCGCGGACGATCCGGCTCGCGGGACGGCGATCGGAGATGGGGGGACGCCGGCGGGGATCGGGTTCGGGCTGGTTTCGGCGGCGGGGTACGCCGCGGTCACTCTCCACTCCCGGCGGCACCACGACGACCCGTACGGCACCGCTGTCGGCGGGTTCGGAGTGGGCGCCCTCTGCCTTGCCCCCTTCGCGCTGTTCGACGGCTTCCTGCCGCAGGTCACCCTGCCTACCATCGGCCTGCTCGTCTATCTCGGCGCCGTGCCGACCGCCCTGGCGTACGGGCTGTATTTCAGGAGCCTGTCCGCGCTCAAGGCGACCACCGTCTCGGTGATCTCCCTCGGGGAGGCGGTCGGCGCGGCGGCGCTGGGCGTGCTGGTGTTCGGGGAACGGCTGACCCTGCTCACCGCGGCGGGGTGTCTCGTGTTGCTGGCCGCGGTGATCATACTCAGCGTTCACGAACGCGGATGAGCTAGTGTCCGGTACGGCGTGCGCCGCCGTACCGGACAGATCCGGGAACCGGTGCCGACTGAGCGCTCGTTGGAGGATTCGTGGCGTCGTTTTCACGGTTTTTCAGGAACATCCTGGACCGGCCGGGTGGCCTGAACCTGACCCCGTTCAGGAAGATCGTCGAGGCGGCCGACAAGCTGTCCTATCCCGGCGAGCTGCCCGAGCCGAAGATGGACAACCTGGCCGAATTCTGTGCCGTGGCCAGGGAGGCCGCCGACAGGACGCTGGGGCTCAGGCCGTACGACGTGCAGTTGATCGGCACGCTGGCCCTGCTCCACGGGCACGTGGCGGAGATGGCCACAGGCGAGGGCAAGACGCTGTCGGGCGCGATGGCGGCGGCGGGCTACGCGCTGCAGGGCAAGCGGGTCCACGTGATCTCGGTCAACGACTATCTGGCCCAGCGTGACGCGGAGTGGATGGGGCCGTTCTACGAGGCGCTCGGCGTCACGGTCGGCTGGATCGGCCAGAACTCCACGCCCGAGGAGCGGCGCGAGGCCTACGACAGGGACGTGTGCTACGGCCCGGTCAGCGAGATCGGGTTCGACGTGCTGCGGGACCGGATGCGCACGGGCGCCGGCGACATCATCATGCCCGCTCCCGAGGTGGCGCTGGTGGACGAGGCGGACTCGGTGCTGGTGGACGAGGCGCGGGTGCCGCTGGTGCTGGCGGGCGCGGCCGACGCGGGCGACGCCGTACCGGAGATGGCGGAGCTGGTGCGCACCCTGGTCAGGGGCTACCACTACGAGATCGACGAGCAGGCGAGGAACGTCTTCCTGACGCCCAAGGGCGCCGACAGCGTCGAGTCGATCCTCGGCGTCGAGCTGTACGACGAGAACGAGCCCGGCACGCTCATCGAGCTCAACCTGGCGCTGCACGCGCACGCGCTGCTGACGCGGGACGTCGACTACATCGTGCGTGACGGCAAGGTGCAGCTCATCAACCCCTCGCGGGGCCGCGTGGCGCTGCTGCAGCGCTGGCCCGACGGGTTGCAGGCCGCGGTGGAGGCCAAGGAGGCGCTCTCCCCCACAGAGAAGGGCGAGATCCTCGACCAGATCACCGTGCAGGGGCTGATCAAGCGCTATCCGCAGGTGTGCGGCATGACCGGCACGGCGGTCGCGGTCAGCGAGCAGCTCGGCGAGTTCTACGGCCTCAAGGTCGCGGTCATCCCGCCGAACACCCCCTGCGTCAGGGTGGACGAGCCCGACCGCCTCTACCCGACCGAGCCCGACAGGGACGCGGCGCTGGTGGAGGAGATCCAGGCGGTGCACGCGACGGGCCGGCCGATCCTCATCGGCACGCTCGACGTGGCCGCTTCGGAGAACCTCGCCAAGCTGCTGCAGCGCCGCGGCATGGAACCTGTCGTGCTCAACGCCAAGAACGACGCGGAAGAGGCCTCGATCATCGCCCGCGCGGGCGAGCGCGACGCCATCACCGTCTCCACGCAGATGGCCGGGCGCGGCACCGACATCCGGCTCGGCGAGGGCGTGGCCGAGCTGGGCGGCCTGTACGTGATCGGCTCGGGCCGGCACGTCAGCAGCCGGCTGGACGACCAGCTGCGCGGCCGCGCGGGCCGTCAGGGCGACCCCGGTGGTTCCGTCTTCTTCGCGAGCATGCGCGACGACCTGGTCACGCAGTACGTCCCCGACGAGCGCCCGCCCGCCGCCGACCCTGACGGCGTGGTACGGCACCGCCGCGGCGCGTATCTCATCGGCCACGCCCAGCGCGTCGCCGAGGGCGTGAACCTGGAGATCCACCGCAACACCTGGCGCTACACCCGCCTGCTGGAGCGCCAGCGCGAGCTCATCCTGGAATGGCGCGACAAGGTCCTGCACAGCGAGTCGGCCGCCGGCGCGCTCGCCGCCGCCGACCCCGAGCGCTGGGACGCCCTCGACGAGGAGACCCGCGACGAGACGGCCAGGCAGATCGTCCTGCACGCGATCGACACGTGCTGGACCGAGCATCTGGCCTTCCTGAGCGACCTGCGCGAGGGCATCCACCTGCGGGCGCTCGGCCGGATGAGCCCGGTCGACGAGTTCCAGCGCGAGGCCGTGGCGGAGTACAAGACGTTGCTGGCCGAGGTCGAGCGCCGTTCGCTGGAGTCCTTCGAGGCTCCGGCCCGCGACCTGAAGCGCCCCACGGCGACGTGGACGTACATGGTGCAGGAGAACCCGTTCGGCACCGAGCTCGATCGCCTGCTGAAGCGTGTGACGTCGGCGCTGCGCCACGGCTGAGTCAGGGTTTGCGCCCGACCCCGCCCAGCAGCAGCTCCTGCCACGGTTCGAGCGGGCCCTCCACCTGGGTCCGCCACCGGGGGACGTGAACGACGCCGGGATCCACCGGCTCCAGGCCGTCGAAGAAGCGGGTGACCGCCTCCTGCGAGCGGAAGTGGCCGGTGCCCATGGTGGCGTGCAGCGTCCGCTCCAGCGCCTGGGCTTCGGGGGTGGCCGCGGCGTGCATGTTGGAGGAGGCCAGGTGGCTGCCGCTCGGCAGCGCGTCCATGTACTGCCTGACCAGGCCCCACGGGTCCTCCTCGTCAGGGAAGAGGTGCAGGAGCCCGATCATCATGAGCCCGACAGGCCGGGAGAAGTCGATGAGGTTCACCACGGCGGGATGGCCGAGGACGGCGTCGACGTCGCGCGCGTCGACGGCGATGGCGGCGGTCCTGCCGTTCTCGCGCAGGATCTGCTCGGCGTGCGGCTGGACCATCGGGTCGATGTCGACGTAGACGACGCGGGCGGAGGGGTCGGCGGCCTGGGCGACCTCGTGGGTGTTCTCGATGGTGGGCAGGCCGGAGCCGAGGTCGATCAGCTGGGTCACGCCCGCTTCGCGGACCAGGTAGGTGACGACGCGGCCGACGAAGGCGCGGTTGCACCAGGTGAGTTCGCCGATGTCGGGTACGGCCTGGCGCAGACGCTCGGCCACGGCCCTGTCCACCGCGAAGTTCTCGGTCCCGCCGAGAAGGACGTCATGGACGCGGGCCACGCTGGGTCGGGTGGGATCGACGCCGGGGGGCGCCCATTCGGGGAAAATCTCGGTGGCCATGGCGGATCGTATCCGGACTTAACACCCTTTGTCCGCGATACGTTTGGAACGATCTTCAAGTAGGACGGAAAGCGTGAACGGCGGCGGAATGATTGCCGGGAGCAGTCGCCCGCAAATCCGTCATAACGGGTTTACCGTCGATTGCCCGGGTAGAGGAGGCCGGCCCGAGAAAGACGCACAGAAGAGAGGGAGAGAGCACCAATGGAGCTCTGGAACTATCGTCCTGACGTCTACGACCGGAACCAGAGCCTGGACCTCGTGGGATACCACGTTCAGGCGACGGACGGAAAGATCGGGTCAATCGACGAGGCCACCTACGAGGTCGGCGAGAGCTACGTGATCGTCGACACCGGGCCGTGGATCTTCGGTAAGAAGGTCATGCTTCCCGGTTCGGTGATCACGCGCATCGACCCGCAGGCGCGCAACGTCCACGTCTCCAGGACGAAGGAAGAGATCAAGAACGCGCCCGAGTTCGACGAGGGCGCCTTCAAGGAGCCGGCCTACCGGCAGCGGCTGGGCGAGTACTACGGCCGCTTCCCCAACACCTTCTGACCGGAGACTGAAGGGCCGCGCCCCCGGCGGGGGCGCGGCCCTTCTCTGTGCGGCCGTCATGTGCTGGGGGTCAGGGCCAGGAGGGGTCCAGGGCGCCCTCCACCGGCTTCTCGATCACCTCGAGCCGCTCCAGCAGGGTCAGGAACGTCGAGGCGTAGGGGGAATCCAATGTCACCGCGGCCACCCTGTTCCAGTCGACCTGCTCGCGCAACGCCCTGACCTGCGGGAGCAGACCGCCGTAGTCGCACGCGTGCTCCGACATGGGCAGCAACCACGAGATCACCAGGTCCGTCGCCTCCAGCACCGGCACGATCACCGCCGCCGCCATCAGCGGCTCGGCCCTGTCCAGCAGCGCCTCGGTGACCGGCCGGTAGGCGACCCTGAAGATCAGATCCACTAGGCGGCCCTCGTCGTACGCCTTGACCAGCCAGTCCTCAGGCGGGCGCACCGTGTCGAACCCGACGCGCGACAACGCCTCCAGCGCGGCGGGCGCGTCCTTCTCCAGCACCACGAAGTCGACGTCGTGCAGGGACGGCGCCGCCCCTCTCGCGTAGGCGGCGCAGCCCCCGGCAAGCGCGTACCGCACGCCGGCCTCCTTGAGGCCGGAGCTGGCGCGTTTCAGGGTTTCCAGGATCGCGTCGGTGACCTCATGACTATGGCTGCCCATGGCGGGGAGCTACCCGATCGCTCGGCGAGTAGACCTGTCGGCCCGGGGTAGCGAGCCTCCATGACCGAGCTCTCCGAGGAATACGGCCGCCCATTGGGCGGCTATGCGCTGATCATGGCGGCGTACGGCGGGGCCGTGGCCGCGGTGACGGCGCTGGCCGTACTGATGGGGAAACGGCCGCCTGAGCGCCTCGGCCCGCTCGATCTTCTCCTGATGGGCGTGAGCACCCACCGGCTGTCGCGCACGCTGGCCAAGGACCCCGTGACCAGCCCGTTGCGCGCGCCTTTCACCAGGTTCAAGGGGGTGAGCGGGCCGGCGGAGTTCGAGGAGGAGCCGCGCGACAAGATCGGCGAGTTGATGGCCTGCCCGTTCTGTCTGGCGCAGTGGGTGGCGACGGGCTACGCGGCGGGGCTCGTGCTCGCGCCGCGGCTGACCAGGCTGTTCGGGGCGACCATGACGGCGGTGGCCGTGTCCGACTGGTTGCAGCTCGGGTACGTGAAGCTCATGAAGGAGGCCGAGTGAACGAGGAACGGGGCGAGCCCGGTGAGACGCACAAGGAACGGGTGGACAGGGAGCTCGCCGAGCTGTTACAGGGTCTGCGCGTGGCGGTAACGGGCGTGCAGGTGCTCTTCGCGTTCCTGCTGACGCTGCCCTTCCAGGCCGGGTTCCCGAAGGTCGACACCGTGGGCCGCTGGCTGTTCTTCATCTCGCTGATGTCGTCGGCGTTAGCCTCGGTCTGTTTCATCACGCCCGCGGCGCAGCACCGGCTGATCTTCAGGACGGGGCTGAAGGAGCGGATGTTGCATCGCGCCAACCAGCTGGGCGTGGCGGGCGCCGCCTTCCTGCTGGTGGCGATCACGAGCGCGGTCGCGCTCGTGACGGAAACCGTGATCAACAACTGGCAGGCCGCGCTGTTCGCCGGGGCTGTGGCTCTGTCCGGCGGATGGTTCTGGCTGGCCCAGCCGATCGTGGACCTCTACCGCACCCGTGGGAGCACTCCGGAGGAGTAGAAGCCGTCATAAATCGGCGCCTTCCCAGCGGCTTTGACGTTAGGTGCCTTTTCTCCAGGGCAGCTCACATGCCATGGCTACATTGCTCTGGATCATCGCAGTTATCCTCGTCATCGCCGGGATCTACGTGATCCTGGCCCGTCGCGACATCCTCTGGGGGATCGTCCTCATCGTCCTCGGATTCCTGGTCGGCCCCGGAGGCGTCAGTATCTTCAACGTATGACCCTTGGGCGGGCTGGGCACAGGAGTCCCCGCCCGCCCGAGGGCGTTGCCCGACATAGGCTCTGACCAGGCCATCCTCTCCTCCTGAAGGCCAGGAGGGAGGGTGAGCCGGCCGTCCTGCGCGGGCGAGCGCGGCGTGAGGCGGCCGCCGGCGAGGCGGTCCCCAGGCTCTCGGCACGGACGCGTTCCGGCGAGGCCCGCGGCCACCTCCCGCGGCTGTCCAGGGACAGGCGCATCCTCATCGCCGCCACCGACGACCATGGCAGAGACGTCACACGGCCGCGGAGCAGATCAGCTCCGCGGCCGTCGCTTGTCGAGAGTCGAGATCGGCCCGGGCGTCATGAGACCCGTGACGCCGGACGAGGGCGGGCGCCTATCGCGCTGGGGGCGCTGTGGCCGCCTCCCACGTGCGGAGATAGGCCTCGGCACCGGCGGCGAGGTCGTCCACGATCGGCTGGCCGCCGAGCTGTCTCAGGTCCTCGATCCAGTCGGGCACCAGGCCGTAGTGGGCGACACCGTCCACGTTGTAGTCCCACACCCGCTGGCCCGTGCTGGGCCTGTCCAGCGTGGCGGCGCCGTCGACCGTGGTGAACGGGTAGGTCACGGCGCTGCCCGCCCGCGGTCCCGGCAGCGGGCCGAGGCCGTTGGCGTCGAGGCCGTAGCCGTATCCCGGCCGGCCGATCTCCTGCCGCAGCGGCTGGGTGCGCCGCCACTCCTCGGTGAACTCCGCGGCGCCGTGGCCGTACTGGGTGACCATGCCGCCGAGCCGGTAGATGCGCGGCAGGTACGCGGGGTCGGCCCAGCTGTGGGAGGAGATGACGCCCGGGTAGCGGGCGGCTTCGAGCAGGTCGAGCGTCTGGTCGGCGGCCTTGACGCTCATGTGGTCGATCTCGATCATCATGCCGCGCCGCATCATGCCTTCCACCATGTAGCGGCCGAGTGAGGTCAGCCCCTTGGGGTTGCAGTGCGGGGCGGGCGGGTAGACCGGCAGGCCGACGCCCGGCGGCAGCCATCTGGCCAGGTCGGGTGGCAGGACGGCCGGCGAGATCGGGTTGTCGTGCTCGGGCCCCGTGCACTTCTCCACCCGCCAGAAGCTTCCTGACGACAGCAGGTTGCCCAGGTTGACGATCGCGCCCTGGGTGCCCGAGTCGAAGCGCACGCCGCACAGCGCGTTGTCGTACTTGTGGCAGACGAACATGCTGCGCACACCGAGCGCGTGCATCTCGTCGAGCCCGCGGTCGATCTGCGCCTTGGTGCAGTGAGGGACGCCGAGCGTCGTGCGGCAGCCGAACGGCTCGGAGGTCTCGATGCCGAGCACGACGGCGAGCTTGCCCGCCGCGATGACCTCGCGCGCCTCGGCGGGGCTCTTCACCACCCTGAACCAGCCGCGGCCAGGCCCGCCCGACAGCGTGTCGATGTGGTTCTGGAGTTCGGTCGTGCGCTGGGCCTCGCGCCTGATGGCCCACATCTCGTCGCAGGGGTTGCTCTTCAGCGGATAGATCTCGCAGAGCTGACGGTTGGCCACCAGGTCGTTGACCATGACGCGCAGGCCGCCGCGCCAGGCGCGCTCGATCCACTCGTAGTAGGCCTGCTGGTGGGTGAGCGAGTCGTGGGCGGGCCAGTCCTTGAACGTGGGCCAGCCGACGGGGTCATGGGTGCCGGTCGGCGAGCCCGTCCTGGTGAAGTTCTCGAACCAGGCGGCTTCGCCGTGGGGGTAGTGGTCGAGGCAGTCGAGCAGCGCGCGGGCGACGCCCGCGGGGTCGAACGGCTTGCCGCACAGCAGCTTGCCGCCGAAAGCCTCGTAGGACATCAGGTGACTGTGCCCGTCGACGAACCCGCGAACGGGGGCGGAGGGCTGGGTCGGCGCGGCCATCGCGACCACGCACAGCAGGGCGAGTAAAGCCAGGACACGGCGTGCGACCATGCACCGACATCAGCACCAAGCTACCGCTCGGTCAATACCTAACATGAGTCGGACTCACTAAGGCAGTAGACGCCGTAGGCCCGGCCCAGCACGGGCAGCGCGACGTTGCGCACCCTGATGCCGCCCGGCGTCATGCCCTTCTCCTGGCCCTTGTGCGCGTGACCGTGGACGATGAGGTCGGCGCCCGCCGTGTCCACGGCCTCGGCCAGCATGTAGCTGCCGAGGAAGGGATAGATCTCCAGCGGCTCGCCCTCCAGCGTCTCCTTGACCGGCGAGTAGTGCGACAGCACCACCTTGCGGTCGGTGTCGAGCTCCTTCAGCGCGGCCTGCCAGCTCTCGGCGATGCTCCTGGTGTGCCGGACGAACTCCTTGGTCTCCCGCTCGCCGAACTCGCTGGCGCACTTGCCGGCGAACCCGCCGCCGAAGCCCTTGCCGCCGGCGACGCCGAGCCGTACGCCATGGAGAGTGAGCACGGCGGCGTCGTCGTCGAGGACGGTGATCCCGCGGTCGCGCATCTCTCCCGCGATCTCGTACTGCAGGTCGGAGTGGTAGTCATGGTTGCCGAGGACGGCGACGACGGGGATCGGGAGGTCGCGGAACTCCTGCGCAACCAGCCTGCCCTCCTCCAGCGTCCCGTGCCTGGTCAGGTCACCCGCCAGCAGCAGCACGTCGGCCCGCCGCTCGATGCCGTCCAGGCGTTCGCGGTACTTGCCGCGCACGTCCTCGCCCAGGTGCACGTCGCCGACGGCGGCGATACGCAGCTCAGTCAAGATGCTCATCCTCTCCTGGCTCGCGGACCTGCACGACCTGCAGCTCGTTGTGCACGTGGAGCCCTGGGGCGGCCTCCTTCGCCACCTGCTCCATCTGGCGCCTGTGCTCCTCGCCGGAGACCTGGCCGCGCAGGAACAGCTGGTCGCCTCGCACGTCCACGCGGATGCCCAGCTCGTGGGACCTGTCGTCCTCGGCCAGCGCCCGCTGGACACGCGCCGCGACGTACTGCGGAGCCTCCATCGCTTCCTCCTTCGTCAGGTGACCACGATGCCCCCGGCCAGTGCGGTCAAACGGACCGGATCAGCTCGACGACCGCGCGCTCCACGTCGCCGCCGGTGCCGACGGTCCTGCCCCGCTCGAAGGCCTCGATCACGCGCGGGTCGACGTAGGAGGCGCGGGCGACCGTGGGGGTGTTGCCGAGGTAGTCGGCGACCTGGCGCATGACCTCGGGAACGTCCGGCGTGGACGCCAGACCCACGGCGGCCAGGACGGTGCCGTGCCAGGTGCGGAAGTCCTTCGCGGTGGCCTCGCAGCCGAGGGTCTCGCGCACGTAGGTGTTGATCTCCTCGCTGCGCACGTCCGTCCATCCGCTCTCGTCCTTGTAGCGCAGCAGCTCGCCCTGGTGGCCGAGCGCCTTCAGGGACCTGACGACTCTGCACGCGTCACGGTCGGAGACCTCCACCTCGCGGGGGATGTCGCCCTTCGCCGGATAGCAGAAGACGACGGAGCCGTTCACACAGCTGACGTGCTCCATGCGGAGCGTGGCCAGGCCGTACGACTCGTACGCCTCGCCGCCCACCCTGAAGAACCCGACGTCGAGCAGGCGCGCGGCGGCGGCCAGCACCCGCTGCCTGGTCAGCCCCCTGGTCTTCAGCTGCTTCCGCACCTTCTTCCTGAAGGCTGGAAGCCGCTCGGCCATCTCGAGCACCCTGTCGAACTTGAGCCTGTCCTGCTGGGCCCGCCACTCGTCGTGGTAGCGGTACTGCCGCCGTCCCGCCGCGTCGGTGCCCGCGGCCTGCAGGTGCCCCTCAGGCGAGCAGCAGATCCACACGTCCTTCCACGCGGGCGGGACGGCGAGCGCCTTGATCCTCTTCAGCGTGGCGGGGTCGCGCACGCCGCTGCCGTCGGGATGGGTGTAGCTGAATCCCCGCCCCCTCCGCCTGCGCCTGATGCCCGGCTCGTTCTGGTCACTGGGGTGCACGCCACCCGGCTACCCGGCGCGTTACGCGGCAAACGGCAAGGGCAGGGGTGGGACATGAATGAAGATGACTACCGTCCCGAACAGCGGTCCGCCTCGGGCAAGCCCATGGTCCCCTCGACACCGCGCGACGTCGTCCACATCAGGATCGGCTCGTTCGTCCTCGTCTTCCTGGTGGCGATCGGCGCGATCAGCATCTTCGCGGGAGTCGGCTGGCTGGCCGTCGTCGCGGGCGTGGCGGCCGTCGCCACGATCGTCGACATCGTCCTGGCCGTACGGCGGCAGAAGCAGCGCGGCTCGGGAGAGGCAGGCTGATGCGTCCTTCCCAGGTGGTGGTGGTGACAGGTGCGAGCGGAGGCGTCGGCAGGGCCGTGGTCCGTGAGCTGGGCGCGCGCGGCGACTCCGTGGCGCTGATCGCGCGCGGCACGACGGGGCTCGCGGCCGCGGCGGTCGACGTCGGCTCCGCGGGCGGCTCCGGTGTCGTCTACCCCGCCGACGTCTCGAACTACGAGGAGGTACGGCAGGCCGCCAGGAGCATCGAGGAGGACCTCGGCCCCATCGACGTGTGGATCAACGTGGCCTTCTCCTCGGTGTTCGCCCCGTTCCCCGAGATCACGCCCGAGGAGTTCGAGCGGACCACGGCCGTGACCTACCTCGGCTACGTGTGGGGCACCAGGGCCGCGCTGGAGCTCATGCGCCCGCGCGGCAGGGGCGTCATCGTGCAGGCGGGCTCGGCGCTGGCCTACAGGGGGATTCCGCTGCAGTCGGCCTACTGCGGCGCCAAGCACGCGATCAAGGGCTTCACCGAGTCGGTGCGCTCCGAGCTGATGGCCGAGGGCAGCGGGGTGCGGGTGACGATGGTGCAGCTGCCCGCGCTGAACACCCCGCAGTTCGACTGGGTGCTGTCGCGGCTGCGCAGGCATCCGCAGCCGATGCCGCCCATCTACCAGCCCGAGGTTGCGGCACGCGCGCTCATCCACGCCGCAGACCACCCCGAGCGCAGGGAGTACTGGGTGGGCGCTTCCACCGCGCTGACCGTGCTCGGCCAGCGGATCGCGCCGGGCCTGCTCGACCGCTACCTGGCGAAGACCGGCAAGCAGTCGCAGGTCACCACGGAGAGGCCGCCGACCGGGGTGGCGAACCTGTGGGAACCCGCCGACGAGGAACGCGACTACGGGGCGCACGGGTCCTTCGACTCCCGCGCCCACAGCAGGAGCCCGCAGCTCTGGCTCTCCGAGCACCGCCGGTCCGTCCTGGTCATGCTCGGCGCCGTGGCGGCGGCGGGTGCCGTGGCCACCAGGGCCCTGCGCCGCACATAGCGACGGCCGGGCTGGGTAGGCGGCGGGAAAGCCTAGGAGGACCGATGCCCGAGCGGGATGTTCCGTACTTGTGTGAGCTGGCGGCGCAGTTGCGAGTGGACTCCGTACGGAGCTCCGCGGCGGCGGGCTCCGGCCATCCGACCTCGTCCCTGTCGGCGGCGGACCTGATGGCCGTGCTGTTCGCCCACCACCTCAGGTACGACTTCGACGATCCCGACAACCCTGCGAACGACCATCTGATCTTCTCAAAGGGGCATGCCTCTCCCCTGCTCTACGCGCTGTTCAAGGCGGCGGGGGCCATCACGGACGAGGAGATGCTCACCTTCAGGAAGCGCGGCAGCCGTCTGGAGGGGCATCCGACCCCGCGCCTGCCGTGGGTCGACGTGGCCACCGGCTCGCTGGGGCAGGGCCTGCCGGTCGGCGTCGGGGTGGCGCTGGCAGGGCGGCGCCTCGACCACCTGCCGTACCACGTGTGGGTGTTGTGCGGGGACAGCGAGCTGGCCGAGGGGTCGATCTGGGAGGCGGCCGAGCACGCCGCCTACGAGGGGCTGGCCAACATCACCGCGATCATCGACGTGAACAGGCTCGGCCAGCGCGGCCCCACCAGGCACGGCTGGGACACCGGTGCCTACGCGCGCAGGTTCGGCGCCTTCGGCTGGCACACCATCGAGGTGGACGGCCACGACCCCGGCGAGATCGACTACGCGCTGTCCGACGCGCGGAAGACGCGCAGGCGGCCCACCGTGATCCTGGCCCGCACCCGCAAGGGCGAGGGGGTCAACGCGGTGGAGAACCGTGAAGGCGCGCACGGCAAACCGCTGAAGGACCCCGAGCACGCGATCTACGAGCTGGGCGGCGACAGGGGTGTGACGGTCAAGGTCAGCCCGCCCGACAGCAGCCGTCCCCCGCACGTCTTCGACAGCGGCCCCACGGAGTGGCCGGTCTTCGAGGTGGGCACGAAGGCGGCCACCAGGACCGCGTACGGCGCCGCGCTGAAGGCGCTGGGCGCGGCCCGCGGCGACATCGTGGCGGTGGACGGCGAGGTGGCCGACTCCACCAAGTCCGAGGAGTTCGCGCACGCCTTCCCCGAGCGCTTCTTCGAGTGCTACATCGCCGAGCAGGAGATGGTCGCCACCGCCGTCGGCCTCCAGGTGCGCAGGTGGGTGCCGTACGTGTCGACGTTCGCCGCCTTCCTCACCAGGGCGCACGACTTCATCAGGATGGGCGGGGTCAGCGGCGCGAACGTGCGCATCGTGGGGTCGCACGCGGGCGTGTCGATCGGCGAGGACGGCCCCTCCCAGATGGGTCTCGAGGACCTGGCGATGCTGCGCGCCGTCCACGGCAGCACCGTGCTCTACCCGTGTGACGCCAACCAGACCGCGGCGTTGGTCACCACGATGGCGGACATTCCCGGCATTTCCTATCTGCGCACCACGCGCGGCGACACCCCCGTCATCTACGACCCCGGCGAGCGGTTCCCCGTCGGCGGGTCCAGGGTGCTGCGGCACTCGCCCGACGACAGGGCGACGGTCATCGCGGCGGGCGTCACCGTGCACGAGGCGCTGGCCGCGGCCGACGCGCTCAAGGCCGAGGGCGTCTCGGTCGGGGTGGTGGACATGTACTCGATCAAACCCGTCGACCAGGCCGTGCTCATCGAGGCCGCCACCACCACGGGCAACCTCATCACCGTCGAGGACCACCGTCCCGAGGGCGGGCTCGGCGACGCCGTGCTCGACGCGGTCTCGGAGCTGGGCCCGAGGGTGATCAAGCTGACCGTCCGCGGGCTGCCGGGCTCGGCGACGCCCGCCGAGCAGCTCGCCGACGCGGGGATCGACAAGGACGCCATCATGGCCGCGGTCCGGCGCCTGCTGTGAGACAGGCCCATGCGAAAGGGGATCCCCTGGGGATCCCCTTTCGCACGCGGTCAGCGCGCCTTGGCCGTCTCCCGCCGGTTGGCCTTCTTGATCGCGTCGACCAGCTCGGACTTGGTCATCCTGGAACGGCCCCTGACACCGAGCCTGGCCGCCACGCCGTACAGGTGCTCCTTGCTCGCGTGGGCGTCGACGCCCTCGGCGGTCCGTCCCGAGCGGTCGGTGGCACCCTTGTCCGAGGGACCCTTGCGGGACTTCGGCTCCCAGTGGTCCCCGACCTTCTCGAAGGAGTGCTTCAGCGCCGAGAACGCGGTGCGGTGGGCGCGCTCACCCTCGCCGTAGGTCTGCACAGCGGAGTCGTGCGCCTTGATCCACGTCTCCTGCGCCTTCTTGGGCGAGCGCGCGACGGTCGAAGGCAGTTCCTGTCTTCCTGGCATGGCGATCCCCCTCTGTACCTGTCTGTCAGATCTGCGGCGGGTCGGTGTAGCGCCGCTCCTCATAGACGGTCGTCCGCTCCCTGTCGGGCTCGACGGGGGACACGATCTCGCGAGTGACCCTGACCCTGTAGAGCCCGAACAGCAGGAGGGCGACGCCGCCCAGCATGAGGATGACGCCCACGATGTTGATGTCCAGGCCGGCGATGTCCCACTCGACGGCCCACGTGAGAACGGCGCCGAGCATGATGAGGAAAATGCTTCCGGCGATGGTCATGGAATACCTCCCTAGAGCCAAGGAAACCTCTATCCCCATGTCGAGAAACAAACCCGTCGTTGTCGTCGGGCTGATGGGTTCGGGAAAGACCACCGTGGCGCTGCTGCTGGCACAGGCGCTCGGTGTGCCGATGAGCGACAGCGACCCCTACCTCAGGCAGCGGTACGGCAAGAGCGCCGCGGAGATCGCCAGGACGGAGGGCGCCGACGTCCTGCACGAGCGGGAGGCCGAGCACGTCCTCGACGCGCTCGGCGAGGACCAGGTCGTCACCGCGGCGGCCAGCACCGTCGAACGCCCCGAGGTTCGGGAGGCGATGCGGAAGGCGTTCGTGATCTGGCTGGACGCCTCCTCCGAGGTGCTGGCCGAGAGGATGAAGTCGAGCGACCACCGGCCCGACTTCGACCCCGCCGTGATGAAGGCCAGGCGTGATCAGTACTTCGCGGAGGTCGCAGACCTGCGCGTCGACGTGACGTCCGCGCTTCCGCAGGAAGTGGCCGACAGAGCGCTTGACGCGATCCGATAGGAAGAACGCATGTTCGCCACCAAACCCACCCTCGTGGGAGAGCGGGTCACGCTGCGCCCTGTCGGCCCCGAGCATGTCGAAGGTCTGCTGGAGCTCGTCACCGACGCCGAGGTCAGGCGGCTGACCGGCTCGCGCGCGGGAGTCGGCCGCGAGCCTGTCACCATGTGGTACGCCACCCGCGGTGACCACGATGACCGGCTCGACCTGGCGATCTGCCACGGGGACGAGTACGTCGGCGAGGTCGTGATCAACGAGCTCGACGCCGACAACCTCTCGTGCAACCTGCGGATCGCGCTCATCGGCGCGCGGGTCTTCGGCAAGGGCTTCGGCACCGAGGCGCTCAGGCTGGTGCTCGGCCATGTCTTCGACACGACCCCGCTCAACCGGGTCAGCCTGGGCGTCTACGACTTCAACGAGCGCGCGCGGCACGTCTACCAGAAGGTGGGCTTCGTGGTGGAAGGCGTGCTGCGCGACGCCCTGCTGTGGGAGGGCGAGTGGCACGACGAGATCGTGATGTCGGTGCTGCGCAGGGAATGGGTCACAACCAAATCCGAGATTGGCGCATCTAAGCTGCAGTGACGACGCGTTTGCTTCCCGGGGATCCTGACCGGCTGGGTGGCTACTGGCTGGCGGGGCGGCTCGGCTCGTGTTTCGACGCCTACGACCGCGGCGGCAGGCGCTACGCGATCAAGATGGCGCGCGGCAGGGCGCCCGTGGTGGCGCCGCACTGCGTGGCGAGGGTGGTCGAGTCGGGACCCGGTTTCGTGGTCAGCGAGTTCGTCCAGGGGCCCAGCCTGCGGGAGGCGGTGTCGCACGCCGGCCCCTACGCGGGCGACCGGCTGCACAGGATCGCGGTGGCGCTGGCCACCGCGCTGGTCGCGATCCACGACGCGGGCGCCGTCCACCGCCACCTCGGGCCCGACTGCCTGCTGCTCGGCCCCGAAGGCCCCAGGGTCACCGGCGTCGGCACCGCCGACGCCCAGCGCCCCGCTCCCGAGGTGTTCACCGGGGGCGCCGCGGGGCCGCCGGCCGACGTCTTCTCGTGGGGTGCCACGGTCCTGTTCGCCGCGACGGGCCGCGACCCGTTCGAGGCCGAGAGCCTGGGCGAGCTCATGCACGCGGTGCTGACCGTCGACCCCGACGTGAGCGACCTGCCCGAACCCCTGCGGTCCATGGCCGCGAGGGCGCTGGCCAAGGAGCCCGGCGAGCGGCCGACCGCGCGAGAGCTGCTGATCGGTCTGACCGGCAGCGCGGAGCCCGCCGTCGGCGCGCACCTGGCCGGCGACGTCAGGCCGCCCGAGGGGCTGACAGGGCCGCCCCCGCTCGGCGACGTGGCGGAGGGCGTCTACCAGGGCCTGCCGCCCGAGCAGCAGTCCTCGCTGCCCGAGGTGCTGCTGCGGATGCGCGAGCCGGGCAGGCTCCCGCTGGCCGAGGTCGAGGACGACCCCGCCGTCGCCGCGCTGACCGAGGCGGGCCTGTTGGTACGGCGGAGCATCGCGGTGCCGCCCGTCGACCGGCCTGAGGGCCGCCTGGTCGCCGTCGCCGACGACTCGGTGGGCCCGGCCAGTCCGGCGCTGTTCCACGCGTGGCCGAGGCTGCGCTCGTGGGCGGAGGACGTCACCCCGTTCAGGCGGCACCGTCTCAGGCGCAGGGTCCTCGTGGCGGGGCTCGCGGCCGCGGTGGCGGTGGTGCTGGCCGCGACGGTGGTGACCGTGGCGAACGGGCTGTCCCGCCAGCGGCGGGTCGGCACGGCCGACCTGGCCGTCGCCGCGCACCAGGCGGCCCGCGAGGTGGCGGCGCGGGCGGAGAGCATGCGCAGCGCGGATCCCATGACCGCGATGAAGCTGAGCGTGGCCGCGTGGAGCCTCGCGCCGGTGCCGGAGGCCCGCAACGCGCTGCAGCGCTCGCTCGGCCAGAGCGACCTGGGCGCCTTCACCGATCCACAGCCGGCGGCGGGCACGGCCTACCGGCTGGCCGACGACGGCGCGAGCCTGCTCGGCCAGCGGAAGGACGAGGTGCGGCGCTGGGATCTCGGCACCGGGAAGCTGGTCGACGAGCACCCCCTTCCCTCCCCCTCCCACGCGTGGACGTCGCTGTCCAGCGACGGCAGGATCTACGCCGCCGGAGACTCCGCGTCGGTAGGGGTGTGGGACCTGGCCACGGGGGCGGCGGTCAAGGGAGCCTGGCCGGGCGGCAAGCCCGCCCTGCACGCACAGGGCAGGCTCCTCAGCGTCACCACCGGCTTCCGCACCAGGCTCTACTCGACCGGCGGCGGCCCCCCGCTGCTCGACGTCAGCCGCAGGACGATCGTCACCTCCGAGGACGGCAGGTGGGCCACGGTCGCCGCGGCCTCCGGCGAGGTCCAGGTGTGGGACCTGACCCGCCGGGAGCGGCTCTACACCCGCGCGAGCAGGCCGTACGTCAGCGACGCCCAGGTCGAGTTCCCTCCCGTCACGGCGTTCAGCCGCGACGGCCACCGCCTGGTGATCGGCGACACCGTGCTCGACACCATGACGGGCGACTCGAAGACACGGCTGAACGAGGACGAGGAGGGCGCCGGAGGATGGGGGCCGCTGTCTTTCTCGCCCGACGGCCGGTTCCTGCTGGAACCACTCGAACCCGACGAGTTGGAAGCCGAGCCTCCTCCTGAATGGACGGGACCGGTGTCCGACCTGCCCACCCAGGGTCCCGCCGCGTTCGCGCAGGCGGAACCGGAGCCTGAGCTCGGCCAGGTCGTGCGGCTGTGGCGGCTGTCCGACGGGCGCCTGCTCGGCACCTATCCCGCCAGGAAGGCCACGGGCCAGTTCGCCTTCTCCGCCGACGGCGGGTCGATCCGCTACACGGCGGACGGCGGCACCGTCCTTTCGATCGACGTCTCCGACGCGCTGACCGAGGCGCCCGGACAGCAGGCGGTCGCGCTCAGCCTCACCAGGCAGTCCTTCGACGGCGCGGCGCCGCGGCGCCTGCTCTCCGCCGACGGCAGGGTGGCCGCCGTCCAGGAGGGGCAGCGCACCAGCCTCTACGACACGACCGCGGGCAGGCCGATGGGCGAGATCCCCGTGGCGGGTGAGCTGTCCTTCGACGGCGAGGGCACGCTGCTGGCCGTGAGTGGAGAGCGCACCACGATCTGGGACGTGGCCACCCGCACGCAGGTCAGCGCGATCCCCACGGGCGAGGTCCGCGACGTGGCGCTGTCCGCCGACGGCCTGCGGCTGGCGGCGGTGGGACAGGACGGGCTGAAAGTCTGGAGCGTCCCCGAGGGTGAGCTGGTCAAGGGCCCGCTCGACACCATCCGGCAACCGCTGGCCTTCTCTCCCGACGGCGGACGGCTCCTGGCGGGGCACGACCTGGTGGACCTGTCCTCGGGCAAGGTCGTCGAGACCGGCGCGGGCGACGGCTTCGCCAACGCCTTCAGTCCCGACGGCACGATGGCCGCCTTCGTCACCGACGCCGACTACTTCACGGTGTGGAAGCTCGCCACGTGGCCCCCTCAACCGGTCAGACGGTCGGCGTACGGCGCCAGCATCAGGTTCTCCCCCGACGGGAAGCTGCTGGCGATGGGCGGGGACCACACCACGCTGTGGGACGCCACGACGCTGCGCGAGATCAGCAGGGTGCCGCTCGGGCAGGACGTCGCCGACGTCGCCTTCAGCGCCGACGGAACGAAGCTGATCGGCCTGCGGGAGGACGGCAGCGTACGGGAGAGCCCCGTCGATCCCGCCATGGCCGCCAAGGCCGTCTGCGCGAAGGCGGGAGGCGCGCTGGACGAGGCGGGATGGAAGCGGCTGTTCCCCCTCACCCCGTACCCGGGCGGCATGTGCTCCTGAGCGGGAGCTTTCGCGCCTTAGGGTGTCGCTCATGGATCCCGTGCTCAGCCGCCGTGCGCTCAACCGCGCCACCCTCGACCGGCAGTTCCTCATCCGCAGGACCATGATGCCGGTCATCGACGTGATCGAGCACCTGGCGGGGTTGCAGGCGCAGACGCCGCACTCCTGGTACACCGGGCTGTGGAACCGTATCGAGGGCTTCAAGGCGGAGCAGGCGGCCGACCTGCTCGAACGCAGGCAGATCGTCCGGATCGCGCTGCAGCGCTCGACCATCCACCTGGTCAGCGCGCGTGACTGCCTGGCGATGCGGCCGCTGGTCCAGATCGTCACCGAACGGATGACCCGCACCACCTTCGGCAGGAAGCTGACCGGTGTCGACCTCGACGAGTTGGAGACGCTCGCCAGGTCGCTGCTGGAGGACAGGGCGATGACCTTCGCCGAGCTCGGCAGGGCGCTGGGCGAGCGCTGGCCGGACAACGACCGGCACGCGCTGGGGCAGGCCGTGCGCTGGCTGGTGCCGCTGGTGCAGGTGCCGCCGCGCGGCCTGTGGGGCAGGAGCGGGCCGATCGCGCACACCGGCGCGGAGGGGTGGCTCGGGTTCGAGGCGCCGGCGATGACGGCCGGCGAGCTGGTGCTGCGGTACCTGAAGGCGTTCGGGCCCGCCGGCGTGAAGGACGTTCAGACCTGGTCGGGGCTGACCCGCCTCGGAGAGGTCGTCGCCTCGCTCGACCTGGTGACCTACCGTGACGAGGAAGGGCGGGTGCTCTACGACCTTCCCGGCATGGAGCTGCCGTCCGAGGACCTGCCGGTGCCGGTGCGGCTCATGTACGACTTCGACAACCTGTTCCTCTCCCACGAGGACAGGTCGCGGGTGGTGGAGCACGTGGACGTCCTCAAGAGGTTCGTCCCCCACAACGTGCAGCCGCGGATCATCCTGGTGGACGGGTTCCCCGCGGGGGACTGGACGACGGCGCGCGCCAAGGGCACGACCACGCTGACGATCCACCGGTGGGAGCCGTTCGACCCCGCGGAGGCGGGCCAGGAGGCGGCGCGGCTGCTGGCGTTCCTCGCCCCCGGCGACCGCCACGAGATCGTGGTCTCGGACGGCCCCTCGAAGACCTGACGCCGCCTGGATGTCCGGGCACCGTGGTCGCGGAGTTGCGCGACTGTCCCGGGGCCGGGTCAGCGGGTGAACGGGGTCACGTTGAGCCTGCCGCCGCCGCAGACGGTGGACACGAAGCGGACCTCCAGGTGCGACCGCTCGTCCGGCGGGTACACCAGCAGCTTGGCCGAGGCCGGGCACGAGGTCTCCGCTCCGGTCTCGACGACGGTCCAGCCGACCGTCGACGTGGCCGACCTGCCCGGTCTCAGGACCACCTTGTGCGGCGTCGCCGGCGAGGAGACGGCGGTGGACGCCGAGGCGGTCCGGGGGGCGAGGGCAGGGACGAGCACGGGGGCGAGCGCCGCACCGAGCAGCGCGGCGGCGACGGCGGTGGATGTGCCTTTCATACCTGGTGAGACTCCCGGGCGCGTGCTGCGGTTCGGTGATCAGGCTCATACGCTTGGTCACGTGTTGAGTAGTAACCGACTGCGTGTCCTGCTTGAGGTGTTCAGAACGGGCAGCATCGCCGGCGCGGCGAGAGTGCTGAAGCTGTCGCCTTCCGCGGTGTCCCATCAGCTGTCGCGCCTGGAGCAGGAGGCGGGCGTGGGCCTCGTCGAGCGCAACGCGCAGAGCCTGCGCCTGACCGAGGCGGGCCGCCGCCTCGCGATCCGCGCGCAGGAGGTCGTGGACATCATCGAGGCCGCGGAGAAGGATCTACTCGCCCAGGCCAGGGTGGACGCCGGCGAGCTGCGCATCGGCTTCTTCGCCTCCGCCGGCTACCGGCTGCTGCCGCTGGCCCTGTCACGGTTCGCCTCCAGGTACCCGAAGGTGGCGCTCGACCTGGTGGAGGGCCAGCCGTACGAGCTGCTGCCCGATCTGGAGCGCGGCGCGCTCGACGTGCTGGTGGTCTTCGAACACGCCCTCGACCCGTGGCAGTGTCCCGAGGGGGTGGAGGTGGTGCACCTGTTCGACGAGCCGCAACTGCTGGTCGTACCGGCCGGGCACGCCGCGGCCCAGCGGCCCAGGGTACGGCTGGCCGACCTGGCCGACGAGCCGTGGATCACCACGTTCGGCGCCGAGCACCCGGTCTCGATCCTCGAGCGGGCCAGCACGCTCGAGGGCTTCTCGCCGCAGATCCGCTGCCGCAGCGACCACTACGAGGTGACGATCGGCCTGGTGCGGGCCGGGCTCGGCGTCGCGCTGGTGCCGAGCCTCGGCCTGATGGGTGCCAGCGGGCTGCAGACGTGCCGCCTGGTCACCCCGAACCTGTTCCGCAGGATCGGCGTGGCCAGGCGGCCGACCAACCCGAACCCGGCCGCCCGGTCCTTCCTCGCCTACCTCCGCACGGCCTCCGCCCAGCTCAGGAACTCGCTGGAGCCCTCACTGCGCTGACGCCCGTTCGGCGATGGCCAGTCCCGCCTGCCGTACGGCGGCCGCCAGCTCATGCTCGGCGCCGGAGGGACCGTGGGCGAGCACGGCGTAGGCCACCCGCCTGTCCATGATCCCGACGTCGGATCGGATGCCGTCGTCGGTGCCGGTCTTGTTGGCCAGCCAGCCGCCCTCGGGATCGTGCCTGACCAGAGCGGGGACGAGGCTGTGGTCGGTGTTCTGCTGCATCCAGCCGCGCATGAGCACCTGCCAGCCGTCCGAGCCCGCGACGAGCGCGGCCAGCGAGGCCAGCTCGGCGGCGGTGCCGATCGCGAACGTCGGCGGGTCGCCAGGGCCGCGAGGCTCCCTGATCCGGTCGAGGAGCCTGGTCCTCGACAGGCCGAGGGCGGCGGAGGCGGCGTTGACCCTGTCGACGCCGACCCTGCGCAGCAGCGCGTTCGTGGCCGTGTTGTCGCTGATCGCGGCGGTGAGCAGGGCCAGGTCGCCGATCGTCCAGCTGCGCCCTGACAGCGACAGCAGCAGGCCCGAGCCTCCGCAGTAGTCGTCCTCGTGCAGCGTGACCGGCGTGTCGGGGTGGAGGATGCCGCCCTCGATGCTCATGGCCACCTCCGCCAGGAGGAGCAGCTTGCCGACGCTTGCCAGTGGCAGCTCGACGTCCTCGTTGACGCCGTGGAACTCTCCTGTCACCAGGTCGCGCGTCGCCACGGCGAGCGTGATGTCGTTCACAGCCCGATGATCCTTCCTGGCCTGTCCTCGGTGAGCGCGCCTCGCTCCACGGCGATCCGTCCGGCGACGACGACCGCCTCGACGCCGACGGGCGGCAGCAGCGGGTCGGCGTAGGTGGCGCCGTCCGCCACCGTCGCGGGGTCGAGCACCACCAGGTCGGCGTGCGCCCCGTCGCGCACCACTCCCCTGTCCTCCAGCCCGAACCTGTCCGCGGCCATCCCCGTCATCTTGTGGACGGCGATCTCCAGCGGGAAGAGGCCCTGGTCGCGGGAGTAGCGGCCGAGCACCCTCGGGAAGGTGCCCGCAAGGCGCGGGTGCGGATGCCCGGGTTTGGGCACGCCGTCCGAGCCGATCATGGCGAACTCGCTGGCCAGCACCCGCTGGACGTCGTCCTCGCGCATCGAGTGGCTGATGATCGTCACCTCGCCCTCCTCGGCGAGGAGCAGCTCGGCGGCCGTGTCCACGGGGTCGCCGCCCAGCTCGGCGATCGTGCGCCCCTCGACCTCGGGATGGTTGGCGGCGCAGGCGACCGAGATGCGGTCCCACCCGCCGTTGCCGACCGTGTTCTCCCAGCCCGGCACGCCGTCCTCGATCGCCCTGCGCATCCGGCCGCGTTCGCCGGAGTCGCGCAGCCGGTCGAGGAGTGCCTCCGTGCCGCCGTCGTTGGCCCACGGAGGGAACATCGCCGACAGTGACGTGCTGCCCTCGGTGTAGGGATAGACGTCGCAGGTGATGTCCATGCCCTGGGCGCGGAGCTCGGCGATGCGCGGCAGCGTCCGCCTGGTCCTGCCCCACGCGTGCTTGCCCGCCGTCTTGTGGTGGCTGACGTGGAGCGCGGCCCCGCTGTCGCGCGCGATCTCGACCGCCTCCTCCAGCGCCTGCTCGACGCGCGACATCTCGTCTCTGAGGTGCGTGACGTACGGCTTGCCGTACCGCGCCGCGACGCGGGCCAGCGCGACCACCTCGGCGGTGTCGCCGTACGTGCCGGGGGTGTAGATGAGGCCTGTGGACAGGCCCGCCGCACCGGCGGCCAGCGCGTCGTCCAGCAGCGCGCACATGGTGTCGAGTTCGGCGCGCGTGGCGGGGCGGTCCTCGTAGCCGAGCACGCCCGCCCTGAGCGTGCCGTGGCCGACGAGTGAGGTCAGGTGGTTCGACCGCGGGGCGTGCCCGTGCGCCTCCACGAACGCCCCATAGTCCTGAAATATCGAGATGTCGCCGCCGAAGCCGGCCCTGCTGGATCTGCGCAGGGCGGGGACACGCTCGGGCAGCGCCGGGAACAGGCTCGAACCGCAGTTGCCGCAGATCTCGACGGTGACGCCCATGCGCACGGGAGCCGCGGCCAGTTCCCTGCCCGCCTCGCCCAGAAGGGTGACCGCGTCGGAATGGGTGTGCACGTCGATGAAGCCGGGGGCGACGACCAGCCCGGTGGCGTCGATCACCCGCCCTCCCCCGCCGTCGGAGGGGCCGCCACCGGGCAGCAGGACGAGCCGGCCGCCCGAGACGCCGACGTCGGCCCTGCGCAACGGCGCGCCCGTCCCGTCGGCGACCAGACCGCCGCTGATCAGCACGTCAAGGCTCACGGAGTGGCCACCGTACCCTTCGGAAGGAGCGAGCCGTTCACAACACCTGCCCGAGGAAGGCGCGGGTGCGTTCGTGACGCGGGTTGGACAGCACCTCGCGAGGCGCGCCCTCCTCCACGATCAGCCCGTCGTCGATGAACACCAGGTGGTCGCCCGCCTCCCTGGCGAAGCCCATCTCGTGCGTCACCACGATCATCGTCATCCCGCTGGCCGCCAGGTCGCGCATGACCTGCAGCACCTCCTGCACCAGCTCGGGGTCGAGCGCGCTGGTCGGCTCGTCGAAGAGCATGACCTTGGGGTTCATGGCCAGGCTGCGCGCGATCGCGACCCGCTGCTGCTGACCGCCCGACAGCTGCCTCGGATAGTGGCCCGCCCTGTCGGCCAGGCCCACCCGGTCGAGCAGCGCGAGCGCGTGCGAGGTCGCCGCCGCCTTCGAGACGCGCTTCACCGTGCACGGCCCCTCCATGACGTTCTCCAGCGCGGTCATGTGCGGGAACAGGTGGAAGCGCTGGAAGACCATGCCGATCTCCTGCCGCTGCCTGCACAGCTCGTCGGGCCGCAGGAGTTGCAGCCTGCCCGCCTTCTCGGCGAAGCCCATGAGCTCGCCGTCCACCCACACCCGGCCCGCGTCGATCGTCTCCAGCCTGTTGACGCAGCGCAGCAGCGTCGACTTGCCCGAGCCCGAGGGGCCGACGACGCAGACCACCCCGCCAGGAGGCACGTCGAGGCTGACACCCCTGAGCACCTCCAGGTGCCCGAAGCTCTTCCTGACCGATTCGATCTTCACCATGCTAGTGGCCACGGCTGAACCTCCTCTCCAGGAAGTGCTGGCCGACGGTGGCCACGCTGGTGAGCAGCAGGTACCAGGCCGAGGCGACGACCAGCAGCGCGATGACCTCGAAGTTGTCGAGGTAGATGCGCTGCGAGACGGTCAGCAGCTCGGCGCCGGAGATGACGGAGACCATCGAGGTGGTCTTCAGCATCGAGATGAACTGGTTGCCGGTCGGCGGAATGATCACCCGCATCGCCTGAGGAAGCACGACCCTGCGCAGGATCTGCCGGTGCGTCATGCCCAGCGACTCGGCCGCCTCCCGCTGGCCCGGATCGACCGAGCGGATGCCCGCCCGGACGATCTCGGCCATGTAGGCGCCCTCGTTGATGGTCAGCCCGAGCAGCGCCGCGGTGAACGGCGTGATCAGCTCGTTGGCCGGCCACTGGAGGAACATCGGGCCGCCGAACGGGATCCCGATCCCGATCTCGGGGAAGACCAGGCCGATGTTGAACCAGAAGATGAGCTGCACCAGCAGCGGCGTGCCGCGGAAGAACCAGGTGTAGAGGCCTGACGCGCCGCGCAACACGGGGCTGTCCGAGAGCTGCATGACGGCGGCGACCACGCCGAGGCCCACGCCGATCGCCATCGACAGCGCGGTCAGCGCGATCGTGATCCACAGGCCGCCGAGGATGCGGCCGTCGAGCAGGAACTCGACGATCACGTCCCAGTGCAGGTTGGGATTGACGATGATCGTGTAGGCCAGCCACGCCATGACCAGCGCCGCCAGAGCCGCCGCGACGAGCCGCCCCGGCCGCGGCGGCTTCACCGCCTCGATCCGGAGGTCCAGGTCCATCATGCTCCGGTGTTGATCGTGACCTTGGAGACGGCGTTCGGCGTCGTGCCGTACTTCTCCAGGATCTTCCCGTACTCGCCGCTGTCGATCAGCTCCTGCAGCGCCTTCGCGACGGCGTCGCGCAGGCCCGTCTGCTTCTTGTCGACGGCGATGCCCCACGGCCCCGCGTCGTACTGCTCGGGCAGGACGTCGTACTTGCCGGTCTCCTTGGCGTACATGTAGGCCACGGGCGAGTCGACGATCGTGGCGACGGTACGACCCGAGTCGATGGTGAGCAGGCCGGTCGGGGCGTCCTCGCTCTGCATGATCTCCATCTTCTGTGCGCACCTGTCGTTCTGGCGCTTGCCGATCTCCAGGTTGGAGCTGCCCTTGGCCAGGACGACCTTCTTGCCGCACAGGTCGGCGAGGGTCTTGATGCCTTCGGGGTTGCCCTTCGCGACCATGATGGAGCCGCCGGCGTTGAAGTAGTCGACGAAGTCGACGGCCTTGCGGCGCTGCTCCAGATCGCTGAGCGCGGCCATGGCGATGTCCCACCTGCCGCCCTGCAGCCCGGGGATCAGGCCGTCGAAGGAGGCGTTGATGATGCGCGTCTTCAGCCCGAGCCGCGCGCCGATCGCGACGGCCAGGTCGGCGTCGACGCCGGTCATCTCCTGGGTGCCCGGCTTGTACATCTCCATTGGCGGATAGCCCTCCGAGGTGGCCATCCGCAGCTCGCCCGACTTCCTGACGGTGTCGGGGACGAGGTCCTTGGCGCTCTTGCCCGTCGAGGACGGTGGCGTGGGTGCCGCCGCCGTACCCGAGCCGGACCTCCCGCATCCCGCGCCCAGCGCGCAGACCGCCACCAGGGCGATGACCAGGTGTTTTCGCATGGCACCTCATGGTGGTCAGCCCGCCGGCCGCCACCAAGCCTCGTGAAGGCATGCGACCCTCACCAACGAATCCATCGAGGCTCAGACGGGCCAGGCATCGGATCTGCCTACGCTTCCTTCCCATGAGCTTGGACATTTGGCCCCAGACCGCCACCTGGGACGGCGGGGAGCTGCACCTGGGCGGCGTGGGAGCGGTGGAACTGGCCAGGGTGTACGGCACACCCGCCTACGTGCTCGACGAGGCCGACTTCGTCGCCCGCGCCCGCGCATGGCTGGACGCGCTGCCCGACGGCGACGTCCACTACGGCGGCAAGGCGTTCCTCTCCCCCGAGGTGGTCCGCTGGCTGGACGGGCTCGGCCTCTCGCTCGACGTGTGCACCGGCGGCGAGCTCGCCGTCGCGAAGGCCGGAGGGATGCCGCCCGAGCGGGTCGTCTTCCACGGCAACAACAAGTCGCCCGCCGAGCTGCGCCGCGCCGTCGAGTGGGGCATCGGCTGCGTGGTCGTCGACTCCTTCACCGAGATCTCCAGGCTCGCCGCGATCGCCGCCGACCTGGGCGTCAGGCAGCGGGTGATGATCAGGGTGACGCCCGGCGTCGACCCGCACACCCACGCCTTCATCGCCACCGGCGGTGAGGACTCCAAGTTCGGCTTCTCGCTGAGCGCGGGCGCGGCCGCGCTGGCCGTGGATCGGGTGGCCGCCGAACCCTCGCTGGAGCTGTACGGCCTGCACTCCCACATCGGCTCGCAGATCTTCGATCTGGACGCCTTCGGCACCGCCGCGAACAGGATGGCCGAGTTCGCCGCCGGCGTCGGCGTCACCAGGCTCGACCTGGGCGGCGGCCTCGGCATCGCCTACCTGCCGACCGACGCCACCCCTCCGACACCCGCCGAGCTCGTCGCCGTCCTGAAGAAGGAGACGGCGGGCCTGCGCCTGGCCGTCGAGCCCGGCAGGTCCATCGCGGGACCCTCCACGGTCGCGCTCTACGAGGTCGGCACGATCAAGGGCCGCTATGTCAGCGTCAACGGCGGCATGAGCGACAACCCCCGCCCCGGCATGTACGGCGCCGCCTACACCGCCTCGCCGGCCAACCGGGTCTCCGACGCTTCGCCCAGCCTGTTCACGGTGGTCGGCAAGCACTGCGAGAGCGGCGACGTGCTCGTCAGAGACCTCCCCCTGCCCGGCGACCTGCGGCCCGGCGACCTGCTCGCCGTTCCCGTGTCGGGCGCCTACCAGCGCTCCATGGCGAGCAACTACAACCACGTGCCACGGCCCCCCGTCGTGGCGGTACGTGATGGCGCGGCCAGAGCGATCGTCCGCCGCGAGACCGAGGATGACCTGCTGAGGCTCTACCTGTAGGTCCTGATCCTGTTGGTCGCCGCCGCGTACTGGCGGCGGCCGACGAGCATCCACACGATCCTGGCCACCAGGGGCAGCTTGGCGAGGAAGTCGGCGCGTTCCCTCGGCGTCGCCTCCTCCAGGATCGCGCCGAGGGAGACGAGCAGCTTGTCCTTCGGGATCGATTCGCGGCCCGCCTCGCCGAGGCTCTCCCACTCCTCGACCGTGACGTGGCGGGTGACCAGCGGAAGGATCTCCTCCTCTTCCTGCTTGAGATGGGCGTCGAGCTCGCCGGACAGCTCGGCCACCAGCGCCGCGATGCGCTCACCCCGCGCGGGGGCGGCCTCCGCCACCCAGCCGGGGAGCAGGTCCTCGATGGCCGGGATGAGCGCCGCGACCCGCTCGTGCTGCGCTTCCATGGTGAGGATCAGATCCTTCTCCGGCGATGCCCGCTCCAGCAGCAGCGGCCAGAGCATCCTGTCCTCGGTTTCGTGATGGTGGTGCAATCCGGTGAGGATGTCCTTCAGGTGCTCCGCCAGCACGGCGGCACGGTCGGTGTCGCCGGCCCTGACGGCCCTGATATAGGCGGGCAGCGCGCCGAACTCCCTGCGGAAGACGCGGTGGACGACCACCATCTCCCAAATTCCTGGTTTCTCGTCATTCACCCTCCGAGTGTGGGAGGCGCGGCTTGGAAACGAATTGCAGATTCATCCTTTGCGACGGTGGGGTGCGTCAGAGCGGAACTGGGGGGCATAGGCGGGCCATGGCCGAGTTCCTGACTGACATCAAGACCATCCGCGAGCGCGCCAGAGCCGAGATCGGCAAGGGCCCCATCACCGACGCCTACGGCGCCGACCTGGAACGCGTCATCCAGGTCTGCAACGAGGCGCTGGCGACGGAGATCGTCTGCGTGCTCCGCTACAAGCGGCACCACTACACCGCCACCGGCATCATGGCCGAGTCCGTCGCCGCCGAGTTCCTGGAGCACGCGACGGAGGAGCAGGAGCACGCCGACAGGCTGGCCGCCAGGATCGTGCAGCTCGGCGGACAGCCCGACTTCAACCCCGACACGCTGACAGCACGCTCGCACTCGCAGTACGACTCCAGCGCGGACCTCACCGAGATGATCAAGGAAGATCTGGTCGCCGAGCGCATCGCGGTCGCCGCCTACACCGAGATCGTCCAGTGGCTCGGCGACAAGGACGTCACCACCCGCCGTGTCTTCGAGGACCTGCTGGCCAAGGAGGAGGAGCACGCGGACGACTTGAAGAGCCTGCTTGAGCGCATGCCCCGCTAGACCCCGACCTCCCCCCTGCCCGACACCCCACCAGGCGGAGGCGGGTCCCTAGTTGCGGGCCGCCCACATTCCCAGGCCCAGCGCCACCGCGTGCTCGGGCGTGTCGACGCGTGTCACCGGAATGCCCAGGTCGCGCCGCAGCCTCCTGGGCAGCCCGGCCAGCCGGGCGCCGCCTCCCGTCAGCAGCAGCCCGCGACGCGCCACGTCGGCGGCGATCTCGGGTGAGCACGACTCGAGGATCTCCCGCACCGCCTCGACGATCGCCCTCACCGCGGGATCGATCGCCTCGTGGACGCAGTCGGCCGACACCGTGGCGTACATCGGCGCGCCGTGCCTCGGATGAGCCCCGCTGACCTCCATCCGGCGCCCCGCGGGCGGATCGCAGGCCGCGCCGATCTCCTCCTTCAGCGACTCTGCCGTCCTGTCGTCGATGACGATCCCGTAGGCGCGCCTGACCTCCAGCTTGATCGCCCTGTCCATCTCTTCGCCGCCGGTCCTCATCGACCTGACCGCCACCGATCGGCCCATCGACACCGCCGCCACGTCCGTCGTGCCGCCGCCCACGTCCACGATGATCGCCGCGATCGGATCGGCCAGCGCCAGTCCCGCGCCGAGCGCGGCCGCCAGCGGCTGCTCCATGAAGGTGATCTGGCGGGCCTGTGCCTCGTAGGCCGCCTCCAGCGCGACCTTCCGCTCGATCGCGGTGATCCCTCCGGGAACCGCGATCGTCATGCGCGGCCTGGCGAACGGGTGTCCGTGCACCTTGTGCACGAAGTGGCGCAGCATCTGGCGGGCCGCGTCCGGCTCGACGATCACCCCGTTCCTGACCGGCCGTACGGTGACCGCGCCGGACAACGGGTTCCTGGCGTCGGCGCCGAACGCGACGATCTGCCCTGTCTCCTGATCGACCGCGACGAGCGACGGCTCGTTGAGCAGGATGCCCCTGCCGCTCACGTGGATGCGCGTGCTGGCCGTACCGAGATCGACGGCCAGATCCCTGCTGAGGAACGGGAGCATCGATTCGAGCCGCCTCACACTCATGCCGTTCCTCATGGTTGTTGCGTTGCCTGCCCGGAGTCCACGCAACACCAATCGCTCACCCCAAATCGGCAAACGTGCCACGAAACGTGCTATATCGCCCATCGTTCGCCCACACCGACACCAACTGCGGATGATCACCGTCTCCCCGCGCCGTGGCCCGCGAGGTCGCGCACCGGCCCTCCAGCGGCCGACATCCCGTCGTGGGCGGCCACGCCGCCGCGTCGTCGGCGACCTCGGGCGGGCAGGTGACAGGGATCGACGCACGGCGTCACCTCGCGATCGTGTCGTTGACGTGAATGGACGCCGGGCGGTGCCGCCGGACCCTAGGTCGTGGCCAGGGCGACCGTCGGCGAGAGGCGGGCGGCGCGCATGGCCGGATAGATGCCCGCGACGGTGCCGATGACGAGCGCGGCCGCGATCGCCCCGCCGATCGCCCATGGTGGTACGACGGGCGGCCAGTCCCGCGCGAGCGCGTAGCCGGAGGCGGCCAGCGCGCCCACCGCCGAACCGGCCACGCCGCCCAACGCGGACAGCAGCAGCGATTCGGACAGGAACTGGACGCGTATCTGTCCCCTGGTGGCGCCCAGGGAGCGGCGCAGGCCGATCTCCCGACGGCGTTCGAGCACGGAGATGACCATCGTGTTGGCCACGCCGACGCCGCCGACCAGCAGCGCGACCGCGCCGAGGCCGAGCAGCAGGTTGGTGAAGGCGCCCGCGGCCGCGGCCTTGGCGGCCAGGGCGTCGGAGGGGCGGCTGACCTCGACCTCGGCGGGGTTCTCCGGGTTGACCGTGCGCGGCAGCACCGCTCGCACGGCCTCCACGGCTTCGTCGGCCGAACGCTCGTAGATGGTGGTGGGATGGCCGTTGAAGCCGAGGAGCCGCTCGGCGACGGGGACGCCGACGAGAGCCGACCGTTCGATCTCCGGGGCCAGCGGCATCGGCCCCAGCAGGCCGATGACCGTGAACCACCGGTCGCCCATCCACACCCGCACGCCCGTCCTGGTGATGCCGAGCCGCGAGGCGGCCTCGGAGCCGAGGACGACGGCGGGCTGCTGTTCGGTCGCGGCGTTCAGCCAGGTCCCCTTCGACACGCCGCCTTCCAGGGTGGTCAGCAGCTCGGTCGTCGCCGCCTGGACGGCGATGCCGCCGGTGACCGTGTCGGGGATGCGGTCGGTGCGCCGCACGCCGGTGTCGATGGAGCCGGTGGCCGAGGCCGTGCGGACCGAGCCGATGCGCTTGACCATGCGCAGCGCGGTGGTGGGCAGCTCGGCCTTCGTCCCGAACATCGTCTGGCCGGGCGAGACGGTGAGCAGGTTGGTGCCCAGCCGGTCGAGCCTGCGCATCAGCTCCGCGCCGGAGGATGACGAGATGCCGATCACGGCGATCATGGCGGCGATGCCGATGGCGATCCCGAGCGCCGACAGCACCACCCTGGCCGGCCGGGCCCGCAGCCCCGCCGCTCCGACCCTGAACACGTCGGATGGGCTCAGCCGGGAGGGACTCAACCGATCGCGCGTCACGTCCGCGCTCCCTTCGTGGTGGCGGCCGGCCGGACGGCGCCGTCGCCGCGGTCGTCGACGATCAGGCCGTCGCGGACGCGGACCTGACGCGAGCACCACGTGGCGATCTCCGCGTCGTGCGTGATGATCGCGATCGTCGTGCCGGCGGCGTGCAGATCACGCAGCACCCCGAGCACCTCTGAGCCCGCCGAGGAGTCCAGGTTGCCGGTGGGTTCGTCGGCCAGCAGCAGCGGCGGGTCACCGGCCACCGCACGAGCCACCGCGACGCGCTGCTGCTCACCGCCCGACAGCTGGTTCGGCCTGTGTGCCAGCCGGTGGCCGAGCCCGACCCTTTCCAGGGCGGCCGCGGCCCGCTCGCGCCTGGCCCGCAAGGGGACTCCGCTGTACAGGAGGCCGTCGGCCACGTTGTCCAGCGCGCTGACCCCGGGCGCCAGATGGAACTGCTGGAAGACGAATCCCAGAGTACGGCCCCGCAGTGCCGACAGCTCGCGGTCCGACAGCGCGGCGATGTCGTGCCCGGCGACGCGCACCGTGCCGGTGGTGGGCCGGTCCAGGGTGCCGACCATGTGGAGCAGGGTGGACTTGCCCGAACCTGAGGGACCGACGATGGCCAGCAGCTCGCCGAACCCGATCGTGAGGTCCACCCCGCGCAACGCCCGCACGTGGCCGTTGTAGACCTTGGTCACCTCGCGCAACTCCACGACGTACGACGGGCTCATGTCGCGGGCACCCCGACCTTCATGCCCTCCGACAGGCCCGCGCCGCTGATCTCCACCAGCCCGCCGCCGAACGCCCCTGTCCGCACCCTCACGACGCGGGCGGCGCCCCCCTCGACGACCTCCACGCCGAATCCGCCCTCGCGCAGCGCCAGCAGCGCCTCCACCGGTACGGCCAGCACGTTCCTGCGCGGCTCGCCGTCCAGCTCCACCTCGACGGGTGCCTGGTCCAGCTTCGTCTCGGGGGCCCTGCTCAGCGTGATGTCGAGGTCGATGGTGGTGCCGTCGTCCTGGCCCCGATCCGAGCTCTTTCTCCTGGCCACGGCGCCCACCGAGGTGATCTTCCCGCTGGCGCGCGCCCCGCCGGGAAGCTCCACGGTGACCTTGGCGCCCTTCCTGGCCAGCGCCTGGTCGCCGGTGTCGAGGTCGACGTGGACCAGCCTCAGGATGCCGCTGACCGTGAGCGCCTGCCTACCCGGTGCGGTCTTCGCGCCCACCGTGGCCATGGCCTCGGTGACGCGGGCCGCCGCCGGAAGGAACACCACCTGCGTGCCGTCCACCCGGCCTGTCTCCGGCAGCCCCTGGTCGTCCTGCCATCTCGTGACCGCGAGGTGGGTGGAGTAGCTGAAGTGGTCGTCGACGGTGAGGTGGTCGCCGTAGCCGAGCGCCCGCAGGTTGCGCTCCAGCTGCTCCACGTCCTGCCCGTCCTCGATGCCCTGCCGCAGCTGCCGGTAGAGCGGCAGCCTGCCGTACATGAGCACGACCGGCCTGCGGTCGACCTCGAGCAGAGGACGACCGCGGCGGATCACCGCGCCCTCGGCGGGCACCCAGGTCACGGTGCCCGAGGCGTCGGTGACCAGCCGGCGTTCGCCCGCGTAGGTGAGCGAGCCGTCGACGGTCTTGGTGTCCACCAGGTCCTGCCGGGTGATCGTCGCCGTGGCGGGGACGGGTGCTGTGGCGGGCGCCGCCGTGCCGGCGCCGCCGTCGCCGAGCACGGTCACCGCCGTCCAGGCGGCGGCGACCGCGAGCAGGCCGCCACCGGCGAGGGCGAGGCCTCTCCTCATGAGGGGAATCCCTCGGGGGCGAACTCCTTGCACGCCCGCTGGACCTCCTGGACCTTCCGCTCGGGCGTCCCCCTGGGGATGTCGATGTCGACCCGGCCGTCGGGCGAGGGGTCCTTCATGTCGATGCCGTGCTCGCGCATGCACCGGGCGAACGCGACGAGCTGGTCAAGCATCTCCGGGTCGGGCTTTCCCTTGCTGTCGCCGACGGCGGCCTCCATGAAGTGCTTGCACGCCTGCTGGGCCTTGCCGACCTTCTGCTCCTCTCCCTTGCGGGTCTGGACGCTGATCGCGCCGTTCGGCTCGGGGTCCTTCATGGTGACGCCGTGTTCGCGCATGCACTGGGCGAACTTGAGCTGCGCCTCCCGCCGGTCGGTGGGAGCGGCGGCCGATGCCGAGGCGGCGGGCTTGGCCGTGTCGCCGCCTGGGTCGCCGCCCGTGCCGCTGCTCGCGCCGGTGCCGCCTGCGGGGGCGCCGCACGCGGCAAGGGCCAGTACCAGGACCGGCGGCAGGGCCGCCAGCGCTCGGCGGGTTCGCATTCGCATGGTGTCGTCTCCTCGTGTCATGGCCGGAGCTGAAGGCGGCCGCTCGGCAGGCCATGCAACGCGAAGGGCTGTTTCCCCGGCGTTTCGAGGACGACGACCTCCGTCCCCGTGCCCGGTCGCCGCCGACGTCGGTCGCTAACGGAAAGGAAACGTGGCGTCGGCGAGCATGGCCTGCGCGGGCCACAGGCGTCGGATGCGGGCGGCCGCGTCGGGAAGGAGTGCGACGGATGCGGGTGCTGGTGGTGGAGGACGAGGCGATGCTCGCCGACGCGATCGCGGAGTGGCTCCGCGAGGAGACCCATGCCGTCGATGTCGCCTACGACGGCGCCGCCGCCCTGGAACGCGCGGCCGTCAACGACTACGACGTGGTCGTCCTGGATCGGGACCTGCCCGCCGTGCACGGCGACGAGGTCTGCCGCGAGCTGGTCGAGGCGGGGTCGGCGGCGCGGGTGCTGATGCTCACCGCCGCCGGCGAGGTCACCGACCGCGTCGCGGGCCTGCGTCTCGGCGCCGATGACTACCTGACCAAACCGTTCGCCTTCGCCGAGCTGGCCGCACGCGTCCTGGCGCTGGGGCGGCGCTCTCGACCGGCCGCTCCTCCGGTGCTGCGCCGCGCGGGCATCACCCTGGACCCGGCGCGGCGCGAGGTGTTCCGCGACGACCGCTACGTGCCGCTGGCGAAGAAGGAGTTCGCCGTCCTGGCCGAGCTGCTGCGCGCCGAAGGGGCCCCGGTCTCGGCCGAACACCTGCTGGAGAAGGTCTGGGACGAGCACGCCGACCCCTTCACGGGGGCCGTCAGGCTCACGGTCCTCCGGCTGCGGCGCAAGCTCGCCGACCCGCCCGTCGTCGAGACCGTCACGGGAGTGGGGTATCGCATCCCGTGAGCCTTCGCCGACCGCTGCCGCGCCGCATCACCCTGCGGACCCGCCTCACGCTGATCTACGGCTGCCTGTTCCTCGCCGCAGGGGTGGTGCTGCTCGGTGTCACCTACGCGCTGTTCGACCAGCAGCTCAGCGGCTCAGGACCGACGTTCGACAGCGCAGGCGCCGCGCCTGCCTCGCAGACCGGCCCGCCCCAGACGAAGGACCTCACCGTGGTCACCGAGCACGGCGACAGGCTCACCGGCGCATCCGCGGAGACGTGGCTCAGTGACCAGAAGAACACGCTGCGCGACGCCGCCGGCACCTCCCTCATCACCCAGGGCGGGCTGGCGCTTCTCGTCGTCGGCGGCGCAGCCGTCGGCTTCGGCTGGCTCGTCGCCGGCCGGGTGCTGGCTCCGCTGCATCGGGTGACCGAGACCGCCCGCCGGATCGCCGGCGCCTCCGCCGCCGACCGCGGCCTGCACGAGCGCATCGCGCTGCGCGGTCCTGACGACGAGGTCAAGGATCTGGCCGACACCTTCGACACCATGGTCGAGCGGCTCGACCGGTCCTTCGACGGGCAGCGCCTCTTCGTCGCCAACGCCTCGCACGAGCTGCGCACCCCGTTGACTCTTGGCCGTGCCCTGGTCGAGCTGGCCATGCACCGCGCGACGGCCTCCGAGGACGTCAAGTGGCTCGGCGAGAACCTGCTGGAGATCAACTCGCGCCACGAGCGGCTCATCTCGGGATTGTTGCTGCTGGCCCGCTCCGAGCGTGAGATCACCGACGGCTCCCCTGTGGACCTCGCGGACGTGGTGGGCCACGTGGTCGCTCAGAACGCGCCGCAGGCCCGGCAGGCGGGGGTCACGGTGCGGGAGGAGGCGGGCCCCGCGCCCACCGCGGGCGACGGGCTGCTGCTGGAACGCCTGGTGCACAACCTGGTGGAGAACGGGATCAGGCACAACACCGGCGCAGGCGGCGCCTGGGTACGGGTGTCCAGCCGTACGCTGCCCGAAGGGCGCGTGGCGGTGGAGGTGAGCAACACCGGCCCTGTCGTGCCGCCGTACGAGATCCAGTCCCTGTTCGAGCCGTTCCGCCGCCTTGGCGGCGACCGGCTGGTCACCGCCAAGGGCGCGGGCCTCGGCCTGTCCATCGTCCGCTCCATCGCCCGCGCCCACGGAGGCGACATCGTCGCCCGCTCCTGTGAGGGCGGCGGGATGACGGTGACCGTCACCCTGCCGCTGAGCCCCGAAGGCGGAGCGGCGGAGACGAGCGTGACGTGAACGGTGTGCCGGCAGACCTTGCGGTCAGGTGGTGTGGACCTCCATCTCCCAGAGCGAGTAGCCGAAGCCGGTCGCCCGACGGACCCCTTGCATCCGGACGAACCTCGCGCTGTTGGGCGTGTCGATCCACACCTCGTCCACTCCGCCGTCACTGGCGGTCACCTCCGCGGCGGGCTGCCACGTGGTGCCGTCGGCGGAGATCTCGATGCGGTAGGCGGCGGCGTGGGCGGCCTCCCAGCGGAGCACGACCTTGCCGACGTCGGCCGCCCTTGCCAGCTCGACCTGGAGCCACTCACCGTCGGCGGCCCTGGACGACCAGCGGGTGGCGGCATCGCCGTCCACCGCCTTGGCGGCCTCGAACGTGGTGCCGTTCTCGACGCTGGAGGCGGTGGCGGGCCTGCCGAGCGCCTGGTTGACCGCCGTCACGGGCCGGTGGACTGCCACCTTCAGCTCGGCCTTGACCTCGCCGAAGCTCACCGTCACCGTCTCGGTACGGCCGGCCGCCCCGGCCGGCGGGGTGATCTCCAGCGGGACGACGACCTGCCCGCCGCGCGGCACGGTGACCCGCTTCCCCGCGGGGGCGACGGTCCAGCCCTGGGGGGCGCCCACCGCGAGCGTTCCCTCGACCGACCTGGCCAGCCGCGTCGTCAGCACCGCCGTCGCCGTGGACTTCCTGCCCGCCATGGCCTCGAGCATGCCGGGAGTGAGCAGGAGGTCGGCGGGGGGCACGTCGGCGTAGCGTGGGACGATCTCGGCGATCCGCGGCGCGGCGCCGCCCGCCGTCCATGCCAGCCGTACGGCGTCGCCTGTCACGTCGGGCGCGTCGAGCTCGGTGTACGGCCCGGCGAGCGGGCCGATCGCCTGCCACTGGCCACCCACCCTGACCTGCACCTCGGCGGCCCCCGTGCCGATGACCACCACCTTGTCGATCACGCGCGGCCGGGAGAGCGTCACCTGCAGGGCCTGCCCGCTCGACGGCGAGCCGGAGGCCGCGTAGGCGGTGTCGAGGTTGCCGTCGACGGTGGCCGCCAGGTTGCCCGCGGGCGTGCCGCTCGCGGTGAGCCTGGTCGTGTCCCCGTCGAGCGTGCCGACCGTGAACTCGCGCACGACCAGCCAGTTGTCCTGCCCGCCCGTCGAGCGGTAGCGGACGTAGCGGGCCAGTGTGCCCTCGGGCGCCTTGGCCCTGACCTCGGCGCTCGTGCCCGTGGTCAGCGCCGTCCAGGTCGTGCCGTCGACGGAGTGTTCCAGGACGCCCGCGTGGATGTAGTCGGCAGGGCTCGAGCTCTTGCCCATCAGCACGGCGATGTCGCCGATGGTCCTGGCCGAGCCGAGGTCGACGGTCACCGCGTCGCCCGCACCGGGCGCGCCGTTGCTCCAGTAGAAGGTGTCGGGGTTGCCGTCGGTCATCAGCTCGGGGGCGTATCCGGAGTAGACGCCGAGCGTGCTGGAGGCGGTCGGCCGATCCGGGTCGACGCCGATCCAGGCGTCGAAGGCCTTGAGGGCGTCGGCGATGAACAGGTCGACGACGCCGTCGCCGACCTTGGGGAAGGTGGTGGCGTGCGGCTGCCGTACGTCCCTGATGGCCTTGGCGTCGGCGACCAGCTCGGCGATCTCCTCGCGCAGCGCCAGCGCGCGCTTCCCGTCGTCGGCGTGGACGGCGTCGGCCAGGTCGAGGGCCTTCACCATGGCCGTGGTCCACAGCCTGGCCGCGTCGAGCCACGACTTCGCCTCGTCGAGGAAGGCGCGGTCGGCCACGCCGCGGGTGATGAGGTCGGACGCCTTGGCGTACCGTTCGGCGATCGCGCGCAGCCCCTCGCCCTTGGCGATGGCGGCGGCGAGGACGGGCGACTGCTTGGTGTGCAGCGTGCCGTCGAGGGTGTTGAGGTCGGCGAAGTCGCGCAGCGCCTGGATGGTGGCCTGGTCGCCGCCCGCCACCTCGGCCAGCGCGCGCAGCCACGACCGCTCGGCGTCGTAGGCCTTGTCGTTCCATCCGAAGTCGCCGAAGGAGTAGAGCGCGATCTTGCTGACGGCGGCCTGGTTCATCGGGTTGGAGATGATGCCGGCCAGGCTCTCCGACAGGCCGTTCTCCCGCCCGGTGTAGGCGGCGATCGACAGGCGGCCGGGATTGTAGTCGTTGACCGGGTAGTTGTCCCAGACCAGGATCTTGTGGCCGAACACCGCCCGCGCCTCGGCGACCTCCCGCCTGAGGATCACCTTCGGGACCACGCCCCATCCCGTCCAGTGGACGATCACCTCGGGGTCGAGGTTGTCCCTGAACGCCTTCTTGTAGGGGGTGTCGGTGGCGTTGTAGTACTCGGTCGGCACGGTCTGCAGCGGCGCCACGTCGCCCTTGCTCCGCACCCAGGCCTGCACGGTGTTGAGCAGGTCGGTCTGCGCGTGGCCAGGACCGGTCGTGCCGTACTTCGCGCGGTCGCCGTCGCAGTTCCATCTGTTGGGGTCGATGTCGTCCAGCGCGACGTTGAACGACCTGCCGCCGAGCGCGTAGATCGCCTCGAACTTGGCCAGCAGCCTGTTCACGTCGTCGGGCGAGGTGTAGCAGATCGAAAGGCCCGGCGAGATCGCGAACGTGAAGTCCACCCTGTTCGCGCGGGCGCGACTGATCAGCTCGCCCAGCTGCGCCAGCTTGTCCTGAGGGTACGGCTCCCGCCACTTGTCACGGTGGTAGGGGTCGTCCTTGGGCGCGTACTCGTAGGTGTTCATCCGGTGCGCGCCGAGGTAGTCGAGATGGTCCAGCCTGTCCTGGTGCGACCAGGGCGTGCCGTAGAAGCCCTCGATCGAGCCCCGGTAGGCCATGGAGGGCCAGTCGCGCACGACCACGCCGGGCACCAGGTCGGTGCCCGCGCGCTTCTGGATGAGCTGGGCGAAGGTGAGCGCGGCGTAGTAGGTGCCGTCCGCGTCGACGCCGTCGAGCGCGATGTGCTTGCCGCCGCGCCTGCCCTTGCCCGCCGCGAGCACGTAACCCTCGGCGGGGAGCCCCTCGGGACCCTTCACGCCCAACCTGTCGGCGCCGCCGCCCAGCCAGAGGGTGACGGGCGTCTTCGGATCCTCGCCGTCGGTGGTCTCGATCCGCTGGACGCCCGCGGCTTCCAGCGCCTTCCTGACGACGGCCTCGGCCTGAGGGTCGCTCCGAGTGGTACGGACCAGTCCGACGACAGGGGTGAGGGGGAAGCCACCTTCTGTGGGGGTGACCTCCTGCGGAGTGGGGTAGAGCTGGTCGGTGGGCCGGTTGGGACGGGCGTGGGCAGGTGTCGCGGCGAGCAGGGAAGAGGCGGCGAGAGCGGTCACGAGGATGATCAAACCGGGACGTTTGGGGGGCACGCGTCCTCCTTTGCGCAATACACCCCTCAAGGGTGCACGATTGCTCACATAAGATCACCCACTCCGCATGCGGTCAATACCGGTACGGACCACTATTCATCCACCAGGCCTGGACGGCGACTACACGCGCGTGTAGCGTCCTATCTGAGCGAGTAGCCCGTTACACGAATAAATAGGGATGGATGACAGTGACGACGACCGGACCCGACCCCGAGGACCTCACCGCCCGCGCCCGCATCAGGGACGCCGCGATGCAGCACTTCGGCGAGCACGGGTTCGAACGGGCGACGATCAGAGGCATCGCCGAGACCGCCGGTGTGTCGTCAGGGCTGGTACGCCACCACTTCGGTTCCAAGCAGGCGCTGCGCGAGGCGTGCGACGCGTACCTGGCCAGAATGATCCGCAGGCTCAACGACGAGGTCAGGTCGGGCGACGCCCTCCTCAAGGGCAACCCGGTCGCCACCGCCAAGGCCGCGATGGGCCCCTACCAGCAGTACCTGGCGCGCGCGCTCGCCGAGGGATCGGCGGAGACCGTCTTCGACGAGATGGTCGAGCTGAGCGAGCAATGGCTCGCCGACCTCGACAAGACCCGCTCCGACCTCCCCGACGTCGACAGGAAGACCAGGGCCACGGTGGGCACCGCGATGGCGCTGGCCATCGCGGTGCTCCACAAGCACGTGTCCAGGGGCATGGGTGTCGACCTGTTCAGCCCCGAGGGAGACCTGCTGCTCGCCAGGACCCTCATCGACATCTACTCGCACCCCATGCTCAGCCTCGACGACGCCGCCGACGTCAGAGCCGTCCTCGACCGGATCCAGGCCGAGCAGACCAAGACAGATCGCGGAGCCACGCTCCGCCGACCCGAGGAGCATCCCCATGACTGACGCCATCGCAGCGGGGAGCCGGCCCTGCTGCCGCTCGCCGTCCTGACCGCCGCGGCGGCGGCGCTCATCCTCCTCGGCCTGTACGGCCTGCGCCGCCGGGACATGGCGGCCGGCTGAGCCGTACCACCGGACTCCCCTGCTCGAACGCACAGGAAGGAACGAGATGTCCGAGCCCACGACCGCCGCGGCCATGCCGACCGCACGCGTGGCAGGCTGCCCCTTCGACCCGCCAGAGGATCTCGCCCGGCTGCGTGAGGACCAGCCGATCGCCCCCATGGCCTACCCCGACGGCCACCTCGGCTGGCTCGCCACCAGTCACGCCCTGGTGCGCGCCGTCCTCGCCGACCCTCGGTTCAGCCACAGGGCCGACCTCACCCACGCGCCCCTGGGGGGAACACGCATGGGCGAACCCCGGCCGGCACCCCCCGGAATCTTCACCGCGATGGACCCGCCCGAGCACACCCGCTACCGGCACCTGCTCACCGGCCAGTTCACCGTCCGCAGGATGCGCCGGCTCACCGGCAGGATCCAGGAGATCACCGCCGAGCACCTCGACGCGATGGAACGGCACGGCCCGCCCGTCGACCTCGTGGAGGCGTTCGCGCTGCCCATTCCCGGCCTGGTCATCTGCGAACTGCTCGGCGTGCCCACCGGTGAACGCGCCAGGTTCCAGGACGACATGTCCAAGCTGCTGAGCCTGGAGGTCTCCCCCGAGGAGAAGATCGCCGCCTTCACCACCCTCACGGAGTTCATGCACGCCCTGGTACTGGCCAAGCGTGCCGACCCCGCCGACGACCTGCTCAGCGACCTCGTCAACGGCACCGACCTGACCGACGAGGAGCTGACGAACATCAGCGGCATCCTCATGGGCGCCGGATTCGAGACCACCGCGAACATGCTCGCCCTCGGCGCCTTCGCCCTCATGAGCCACCCCGGCCAGCTGGCCGCCCTCCAGGCCGACCGCGGCCTCACCGACAGGGCCGTCGAGGAGCTCCTGCGCTACCTGAGCATCGTCCCCGGCACCGTCAGGGCCGCGCTCGAAGACGTCGAGCTCGGCGGGCGGCTCGTCAGGGCCGGCCAGTCGGTCACGGTCTCCATTCCCGCCGCCAACCGCGACCCCGAGCACTTCGCCGATCCCGACACGCTGGACCTCCACCGCTCCGCGGCCGGGCATGTGGCCTTCGGCCACGGCATCCACCAGTGCCTCGGCCAGCAGCTCGCACGCGTCGAGATGCAGGTCGGCATCCCCGCGCTGTTCGCCAGGTTCCCGACGCTGCGCCTGGCCGTACCGCCGGAGGAGGTGCCACTGCGCACCGACATGATGATCTACGGCGTGCACCGGCTCCCCGTCACGTGGGACGTCGCACAGGACGAGGAGTAGGCGATGCGGATCACCGTGGACAGGGAACGCTGCGGCCGGGGCGCGTGATACTCCCCCATCCGTCACTGGTGTTTACTCGATGCCATGCGGCCGAAAGCTGAACTCCACCTGCACATCGAAGGCACCCTCGAGCCCGAGCTCGTCGTCGAGCTGGCCCGGCGCAACGGGGTCGAACTGCCCACCTTCGACGTGGAGGCGATCAGGGCCCGCTACGACTTCGTGAACCTGCAGTCGTTCCTCGACATCTACTACGAGAACATGGCCGTCCTGCGGACCGAGCAGGACTTCTACGACCTGGCCGCCGCCTACCTGGAGCGGTCCGGCGTCCAGCACGCCGAGATCTTCTTCGACCCGCAGGCGCACCTGGTCAGGGGTGTGCCGCTCGAGGTGGTGTTCGGCGGGCTGAGCGCCGCGCTCAAGGACAGCGACGTGCCCGCCGCGCTGATCATGTGCTTCCTGCGTGACAGGGGGGCGGAGGAGGCCGAGGCGGTGCTCAGGGCGGCGCTGCCGTACAGGGAGCACTTCATCGGGGTCGGCCTCGACTCGGCGGAGGTGGGCTATCCGCCCTCGCTGTTCAGGAGGGTGTTCGACATCGCGGCGGGCGAGGGGCTGCACAGGGTCGCGCACGCGGGCGAGGAGGGCGGCCCCGACTACGTGTGGGAGGCGCTCGACATCCTGCGCGTGGAGCGCGTCGACCACGGCATCAGAGCGATGGAGGATCCCGCGCTGGTGGCCAGGATGCGCGAGGAGCGCATCCCGCTGACCGTCTGCCCGCTGTCGAACGTGCGGCTGCGCGCGGTGCCGACGCTGCGCGACCACATCCTGCCCGCGATGCTGGACGAGGGCCTGCTCGTGACCGTGAACTCCGACGACCCCGCCTACTTCGGCGGGTACGTCGAGGACAACTACCGGATGCTGCGCGACGAGCTGGGCATGACCGAGGACCAGCTCGACCTGCTGGCCCGCAACTCCTTCGAGGCCCGCTTCGACTTCTAGGTCCTCGACAGGATCCGGTCGCTGACGAAGCAGAGCATGCCGTACTCGTTGGCCCGCCGGTAGGCGTACTCGGTCAGCTCGGCGGTGTCGGCGTAGTCCAGCGCGTACAGGTCGAGGTCGTACTCGAGGAGCCGTTCGGCCACGGTGGCGTGCACTTCCAGCACGTCGTCCGGCCAGGGGGCGTAGGTGTGCTCGTCGACCCAGCGGGCGGAGAACGACTCGAACAGGACGCCGTCGACCAGCTCGGCCATCCTGGGCAACAGTCCGAAACCCCTGTTGGCCAGCAGGTAGTCGGGCCTGGCCTCCTCCCTGATCGCGGCGATGAGCGCGAGCAGGTGCGGCAGGTCCTCGGGGTAGGTCTGTTCGAGGTTGAGCGTGTCGAGGAACAGCCCGGTGAAGCCGGTCGCGATCGCCGCCTTCGCCTGGTCGACCACGTGGCCGACCCAGCCGGGGTCGCCGACGTGGACGAAGGCGCCGCCCCAGTCGGGGTTGCGCTCGGGCCGCTGCCAGGGCGCCGGCGGCCCCACGTCCTCCGACAGCGACAGGTAGCCGAGCGTGTGCACGCCGTGGCTCTTGAGCACGGCGAGCTGCTCCGCGCCGTAGAAGTCGGCCTGCAGGACGACCTTGTCGTAGGCGGCGAGCCGGTCGAGCCGCCCGTCGCCGTAGTAGAAGCAGATCGGTTTCACGCGCGCCCCTTCAGCGGTAGTGCCAGACGTCCCTGAGGCCGTGCGACATCAGGGCCAGCAGAACGGACAGGAACAGCAGCGCGGCCGCCAGGAACAGCAGCACGTCACCCAGCACGCTCTCCGGCAGCAGCAGGCCGGCGCCGGGGTGCAGCAGCAGCGCCGCGCCCTGCGCGAGGCAGAGCTCGACCAGCCTGCCCTGGTTGGCCAGCAGGAACGCCATGAAGTAGGCACCGCCGAGCACGACGTGCGCCGCGGCCATCACCACGACCGGCAGGCTCACCTGCGTGAACGCGACCGGCACGGCGGTGAGCACGGCCAGCGCCGCGATGGATCCGCCGAGCCCGCGCACGAGCAGCCGGTGGCCCTGCGCGGTGAACTCGGCCGGATAGCAGACCTGCCTGATCACGCCGCGCACCGCCGAGTCGAACCGGTGCGCCTGCCACTCCAGCACGCCCATCCCGAGCACGAGCCCGGCCCCGGTGAGCGCCAGGTCGGGCCTGTCCACCACGTAGGCGGCCTCGGCCTGGAGCAGGAAGGCCGCGGTCAGCCCGCTGTAGAGGGCGGCGACACCCAGGTCCCCGTCGAGCCGTGGCCGCCCGTCGTGCCGCGAAGGCCTGGTCAGCAGGATGGCGGCGCAGGCGACCGCGCCGATCGACGCCACGCCCAGCGTCACCGCCGCCAGCGCCGCCAGCGGGTGTCCGACCACCACGTAGAGCAGGCCCGCGCCTGTGCCAGGCAGCATGAGGAGCGCGAGCAGGCCCTCGCGCCGGTAGAACAGCAGGATCCCCGAGCAGATCTGGAACGTCAGCTGGGTCACGGCCAGCAGGACCAGCGACATCGGCCCGTCCCACAGGGTGGCCGCGCCGCCGGCCAGGACCACGCCCGCAACGAGCCCCCACCGCAGCGTCCTGGCCGCCGAGCCAGGCGAGCCGCGCCCTGTCAGGCCGTAGGCGATCCGTGACAGCACCGAGCCGAGCACCCAGCCGATTCCGGTCGTGACGACCAGCCCTGGCATGAGCCACCGCACGCCGATCAGCGCGGTGACGGCGGGCAGCAACGCGGCCGGCATCGCGTAGAGCGGCCCGTGCACGAGCGAACGCCACGCCGCCACGGGGAGCTCGATGGGCGCAGGCTCGGGCTCGTCCCTGATGAGCCTGGCGTAGACGGCCTCGGCCAGCGAGAAGACGTCCGGGTGCCCGTAGCGCTCGCGCGCCAGCTTGTCGTTGAGCCCTTCCGACTCCAGCGCGGCGGCGACCTGCAGCGGCTCGACCGCCTGGGAGAGCCGGGGGCGCAGCTGCTCCATCAGCTCGTCGAGCGGCTCGATGATGATCTTCATGCCACGACTTCCTCATAGACGCCCCGGTAGTCGGCCAGCGACTGCCTCAACGTGAAGCGCTCCATGACGCGGAGCCTGGCCAGCGTGCCGAGCCTGCGCCTGAGCGGCCCGTCGGTCAGCAGCTTCAGCGCCGCCTCTGCGACCGCCCGGTGGTCGCGCGGCGCGACGACGTAGCCCGCGCCCGCCACCGCCTCGGAGACGCCGCCCACGTTCGTGCACACCACGGGCCTGCCGCAGGCCATCGCCTCGACCACGGTGTAGGGGAAGCCCTCGGAGATGCTCGTCAGCGCCACGACGTGGCCCGCGTGGTAGGCCTCCAGGGGCATCGCGACCCTGCCCTCGAAGACCACCGACGCGTCGAGGTCCAGCTCGGCGGTGAGCGCCACGCAGCTCGCGTGGTAGGACTCGTTGCCCTCCGGCACGCCGCCGAAGATGCGTAACCGCGCGTCGGGCAGCTTGTCGCGGATGACGGCGAAGGCGCGGATCAACGTGTGGATGTCCTTGAGCGGGTCGATCCTGCCCATGAACACCAGCGTGGGCCGGTCCGGCTCGCTCGTCGCGACGGGGAAGTCGGCGGGGTCGACGCCGTTGTACATCACCCTGATCCGTTCGTCGTCGGCGCCGCCCTTGAGCTGCCAGCGCTTGTTGTAGGAGGAGTGCGGGGCGATCCGGTCGGCGATCGCGTACGACGCGCCGGCCAGCCGCCTGAAGAAGCTCAGCAACAGCACCCGCACGGCATGCGAGGCGGGCTCCGTGAGGTACTGCAGGTACCGCTCACGCAGGTAGACGCCGTGCTCCGACAGCACGATCGGCGTGCCGTACCGCCATTTGGCCGCCATCGCGACCAGCATCGACAGGCCGTTCATCGCCACGTGCGTCAGGTCGGTGCGGACGGGAGGCTCGGTCAGGGGACGCAGCATGTGCCCGAGCAGGTGCGCGGCGGTGATCGCGTCGGCCAGGTTGATGCCGTCCATGCGGTGGCCGTACCAGCGGTCCATCAGCAGGGTGAGAGCCCGCTCGCCGGTCAGCGCGCCGAGCAGGTCCGCGCACTGGGACAGCTCCCGCAGCGCCGTGAGGAACCCGCGGCTCCCCTCCCCCATCACCGCGGGGGTGAGGATGAGCCGCAGGAACTCCTCGTAAGCCAGCGGGACGGGCGCGGGCCTCCTGGCCTGCTGCCGCCACAGCGGTACCGCGGTCACCCTGTCGAGGTTGCCCGGCCTGTCCCACACCGAGCGTTCTGCCCCGTCCACGGTGAGCGTCACGACGTCCCAGCGGTAGTCCGGCATGCCGCGGATGAGCTGGTCCATCCAGACGCTCACACCCCCCATGGCGAACGGGTAGGTGCCCTCGGAGACGAGCGTCACTCTCACGGGCGCACGCTCGCGGGGACCGTCACCGGCGTGCCGGGCGTGAGCGCGATCCTGGCGACCTTGTCCGTCCCGTACGGCACGGCGTTCGCGTCGGCGTTGGTGGCGAACACGCCGCCCGCCGTGTCCGAGGTGAAGGTGATCGTGGCCGCCTGCTTGTCGAAGACGGCGTCGACGTGCTGGAGCGCGGCGAAGTGGGCGTTGCGCGCCTCGACGTAGGCGGCCAGCTCGGTCCAGGTCGGGGTGAGCACGGGCACCTTGTAGTAGCCCTTGTACTTGGTCATCACGGCGTTGAGCCAGTCGAAGACCAGGTTGGGCGTCCCGCGCAGGTTGCCCTGGTGGAAGGTGTGCGTGTAGACCGAGCCCGACATGACGTGCTGGAGGGCGACGTCGCTCTCGTGCCCCACGATCTGGGTGTAGGTCTGGTTCGTCGGCCAGTAGGGGAACTTGCCGTTCGGCCCGTAGTAGGAGTTGTAGAAGTAGGTCTGCTCGGCGGGCGTCGTCACGTGGTAGGCCACGTTGGTCGGCCAGTCGGGCACGACCAGCAGCGACGGCTCGAGCGGGTGGTGGGTCCCGCAGTTGAAGCACGCCGGCCGGTGGCTGGCGAACGACATGTTGCCGTGCAGGTACTTCACACCCGCCGCCTTGGCCGCCTGGAGCAGGTTGGGGTTGGACGCGGCGAGGCCGTGGTCGGTGGGCGGGTCGATGTCGTTGGCGGGATCGGGATGGTAGACGCCGAGGCCCGAGTACTCGCCCGTCTTCAGCACGGTCCTGTCGACGCTCAGCCCGAGCTGCTGGGCCCTGGTGAGGTTGTCGACGATCTCGTTGTAGCTGGTCTGGTAGTCGGTGGTGTTCATCTTCGGGTGGGTGAAGGTGTGGTTGATCCACGTGAACGCGGTCGCCCTGCACCTGGAGTAGCTGGTCAGCGGGTCGGGGCTGAGCAGGGTGAGCAGGCAGGTCTTGGGCGCGCCGGGGTTGGCGCCCTCGCCGTTGTAGGCCACGTTGAGCTTGAAGTTCGCGGCGAGCGGGTTGGCGGCGCGGAAGTTCTGCTGCTGGTTGTAGGTGCCGTCGGCGTCGTTGCGGCTGATCCTGAAGCCGGGGTTGTCGTCGACCGTGCCGTTGGTCCTGAGGTGCGAGGTGTACGAGAACCAGTCGTCGACGTCCACGTTGAGGTAGTGGCGGCGCTCTCCCAGCATCACACCCCTGGTCGCCCATCGCAGCAGGCCGTAGGTGAGCAGGTCGGCCTGCGGGAGGTACTGGTTCGAGGTGAACGTCAGCGCCATCCGCTCGCGGCCGTCGGCCGAGGTGCTCCTGACGCCCAGCACGTCGTTGCCCATGGTCAGGATCGGGTCGGCCTGGCAGCCCTGCTGGACGACGCTGCGGTAGACGTAGGACAGGCTGATCGGGACCGTGCCCTTGAGGTGGTCGAAGACGGCCGCGCCGGCCGGCGTGAGCGTGGCGTTGGCGGGTGTCGCGCCGATCCCGCCCTCGCTTCCCTGACGCAGGCAGTAGTCCTCGGGGAAGGTCCCGTAGGCGGTGTACAGCGAGACCTGCCTGACCTGGAAGTCACGCTCGTAGGCCCACAGCGCGTTCCACTCTTCGGCGTCGAGCCCGCTCACGAACCCGTTGCCGCCGTCGTGGAGGAGCGAGTTGTTGGTCAGCAGGACCGCGTTGTACCTGCCGATGCCGTCCTGCCTCACCAGGGAGGGAAGCGGCTGCGACCTGCTCTCCACCACGTCGTACGGCATGCCGACCCTGTCGAGGGCGGCCTTCCAGGTGGCCAGGCCAAAGTCGTCCGCGTCGACGGCGACGACCAGTGCCCTGAGCGCGACCTTCCCGCCCGTCGCGGCGAGCGCCTGAGCACCCGGATCGGCCGCCGCCGGGCTTTCCGCTGCCGTCCTGCCGCCCTGCTCGACCGCCTTGAGACCCTCGTCGACGGTGATCGCGCCCTGGGGGGCCTTCGGGAGTGGCCGCGCCTTCCCCGGCTTGGGCCGGTCGACGTCGGCCCGCAGCGGGGCGCCGTGCGCGTGGGGTTCCTCGGCTCCCTGAGCGGGCTGCGACGCGGGTGGACGCGGCGGCGTGGTGGGGTCGGCCGGCTTCCGCGCGGCGGTCGAGGTGGCTGGGAAGGCGGCGATGAGGCCGACCGCAACCGGCACAAACCAGGCCTTTTTCATGACATTCCCTCTCTTGGTGGGTTTTAAGCCCGCGAGGCCGGTGACTTCTCGCTTGAGTGTGGGTTCGGAGGATTTCTCTTCGGTTTCTCCTCCATTTCTCGATCCGCGCTTCTATCCTCCCTTCGTGGAAAAGCTCTTGAGCGCCATGGAATTTCGAATTCTGGGCGCGCTCGATGTCATAAAGGACGATCGCCCCTTACCGGTCAGGTCCGGCAAGCAGCAGGCGCTGCTGGCCCTGCTGCTCTGCCAGGCGGGCAGGGTCGTCCACAGCGACGTGCTCGTCGACTCGCTGTGGGGCCAGGAGGCCGGCGACCAGGGCGTCAAACGCCTCAGGCTCCATCTGCACCGGCTGCGGCGCACGCTCGGCGCGGCCGACGCCATCGTTCACCGCGTCCAGGGGTACACGCTCGACATCCCGCCGGTCGCCCTCGACGCCCGGCGCTTCGAGACCCTGGCCCATCAGGGCAGACAGGCGCTGACCTCGGGCAGGGTCGCCCAGGCGAGCGAGCTCCTGCACGCCGCGCTCTCGCTGTGGCGCGGGCCCGCCCTGGAGGGGCTGGAGGATCTTCCGCTGCTCCATCACGAGGCGACCAGGCTCAACGAGGAACGCCTGTCGGCGCTCGGCGACTGCATGGACGCCGACCTGCGGCTACGCCGGCACACCGACCTCATCGGCAGGCTCTCGGTCCTGGTGGACGAACATCCGTTGCAGGAGCGCTTCCGCGGCCAACTCATGCTCGCCCTCTACCGCGCGGGACGCCAGGCCGAGGCACTGGAGGTCTACCGGACGGGCAGGCACATCCTCGCCCGCGATCTCGGGCTGGAGCCGGGCGCGGAGCTTCGCCGCCTGGAGCTCGCCATCCTGACCAGCGACGCCTCGCTGTCGGTCTGCGCGCCGCGGACGGTCCACGCCAGGCGCCGCCGTACGCGCTGTCCGCGGTGCTGATCGCCGCGCGGTCCCGGTAGCGGGTGCGGGAATCGAACCCGCCTGCCGCGGCTTATGAAACCGCCGGGCACAACCAGCGCCCCCACCCGCTGTGAAACGAAAAAACCGCCCCGGAATGGACATTCCACGACGGCTCGCGCTTTGACTCCCTAACGTCGTGCGCGAGCCTTCTGGCGCATTCGGCCGTCGTTCACGGAGAAAGCATCCCGGCATTCACCTTTCACCCGCAACCGCTTTTTCTTCCCTCCCGAGCGGTCGCGAGGGGCGGAGCCTGCCCCGCTCGGCGACGCACCGGTCCGTCCGGAAAGGCTGGGCGCCTACCGCGGCTACACCTGGTACGCCGCCGAGGCCGAGTCCGCCGACTCCTACCTGATCCACAGCGGTTCCGACGTGCTCTCCCTGCGCGTGGGCGGACAATTCCTGGGCACCGTCGTCCCCGGCGGCGGCTTCGCCCGGCTCCCCGGTGCAGAGGGAGGCGCCCTGGAGGTCCGGACCGAGATCTGGGGACATTCGAACTTCGACGACGCCCGCCTGCCCGCGCTCAGACTCGGCGCGCAACGCGGCTTCGACGCGGTCACCGCCGTCCGCTCTGCCAGACCGCTCGGACCGTGGCGGCTGCACCCCGTCGACGGCGGACCGCGGATCGGCGCCGCCCCCGCTCCCGTGGTCGCGTGGGGCTCCTGGATCACCGCGCACCGCCCCGACACCACCCGCTACGTCACCGACCTGCTCCCCGACCCCGGTTGCGACACCTGGGTGCTGCACCTGGACGGCGTGACCGCGCACGTCGAGGTCCGCCTCGACGGCGCCGACCTCGGCGTGCTCAACCCGCACGACCCATACGCCGACCTCACACCGTGGCTGCGGCCAGGCGTGCCCGCCCGCCTCGAACTCACCCTGCGCCGCGGGCCCGCCGACAGCGCGGGCGAGCCCGTCCTGCTGGAAGGCCGCCGCGCCACCGGCTGGTCCGCGGTCTCCGGCGAGGAGGCCACGCTGTGGCAGGCCGCCACCCGAACCCTTCCAGGCGAGCAGACCCACCTCCCCGTACGGCTGGCCCCCGGCGAACTCGGCTGGCTGCACGCCGACGTCACCGCGTTCGCCGGACGCACCTGGACCGCCAGGATCACCGGGACGCGGACGAAGGTGACCGCCTGGTTCAACGGCCACGTCGTCGGCAGGCTCTGGCTACCGGGCGAGCCGCGACCCGCCATGAGCGGCGGCGATCCCGAGCTGCTCACCCTGCCCGCCGCCTGGTTCGACCCCGCGGGCGGCGACCGGCTGTCGCTGCTCGTCGAGGCCGTCCACCGCGACCTGCCGGGCGAGCTCACCGGCGTCGCGTTCGGCCCGTGACGGTCGCGCCGGCCGTACGGTCGGGGCCGGCCAGGCCGTACGGTGAACCTGCTCTGCGCCGATATCGGCTGGTGATCCGCCGGCCGGCTGTGGCACGGTGTGAGCGTGTCCCTCCACAGCCTTGACGAGCTCATCGCCGCCGAACAGGCCGGGCAGGCCCTCCGCTACCTGTACTTCTGGGGCCACCAGCCCGCCCGCGACGGCGGCATCGGCCCCGGCTGCCTCAGCCAGTGGTGGCCCATCACCTTCACCGAGGACGGCCACGCCTTCGCCTCCGCCGAGCACTACATGATGGCGCACAAGGCGTGGCTGTTCGGCGACGACGACGCCGCTTCGGCCATCCTGTCCGCCGGGCACCCCGGCGAGGCCAAGAAGCTCGGCCGTACCGTCAGGGGCTTCGACGAGCAGACGTGGAACGCGCACAGGTTCGACATCGTGGTGCGCGGGTCCGTCGCCAAGTTCGGACAGCACGACGCGCTGAAGCGGTTCCTCCTGGGCACCGCCGGACGCGTCCTCGTCGAGGCCAGCCCGCACGACAGGATCTGGGGCATCGGGCTGGTCGCCTCCGACGCCAGGGCCGCCTCACCCGCGACCTGGCAGGGGCAGAACCTGCTCGGCTTCGCGCTCATGGCCGCGCGGGAAGCGCTCGCATGACGACCGGCCACCCGGATCACGCGGCCTCGGATCACGCGGGCTTGGTCCACACGGTCCCGGATCAAACGGCCTCGGATCACGCGAGCTCGGGACCCGAGGACTCCGGCCGCACGGCCTTGAGACGCGCGGACTTCGGAGATCTCCATCCCGGAGGTGGTGTCGGTGTCGGTGCGTCCGATCGCGTGGAAGGCGCCGGCGTGACGCTCAGGGAGGCGTCGGCGGGCGACGCCGAGCCGATCGCCGACGCGTTCCTCGCCGCTCGCGCCGAGATGACCTACCTGCCGCGGCTGCACACCGACGAGGAGACCAGGTGGTGGATCGCCAACCTGGTGCTCCCGTCACACGAGGTGTGGGTGGCCTGCGCAGGCACTCGCGTCGTCGGGTTCGCCGCGGTGCGGGAAGGGTGGCTGGAGCATCTCTACCTCGCCCCCGCGGCACAGGGCGCGGGTGTCGGGACCGCGCTGCTGGAGCGGGCCAGGCAGGGCATGTCCACCCTCGACCTTCACGTCTTCCAGGCGAACGGCGGCGCGATCCGCTTCTACGAGCGCCACGGGTTCACCCTGGTCGCGACGGGCAACGAGAACGAGGAAGGCCTTCCCGACGCCCACTACAGGTGGACGGCCTGACCCCGGCCCGCGATGCCGAGCCGGGGCCGCATGGAGCACCGTCAGCAGCTGAGGTTGCCGCCGGTCGGCACGCCGAGGATCTGGGTGAAGCGCTGGTAGGCGTTGATCCGGCTCTGGACCTGCGCGGGGTTGCCGCCGTTGCACTCCAGGCTGCCGTTGATGCTGCGGATCGTCTGGCCGAACCCGTGGCCGTTGACCATGGCGTTGTGGGCGGTCATCGTGCCGGGGCCGTTCTGGGTCATCCAGTACCAGAGCCCGGTCTTCCACGCCACGGCCGACTCCCGCTCGACCCGCCACGGGTCCTGCAGCAGGTTGAGGCCGAGCGCGTCGCCCGCGGCCTTGTAGTTGAAGTTCCAGCTCAGCTGGATCGGGCCGCGACCGTAGTAGGCGGCCTGCCCGGCGGGGCAGCCGTAGGGCTGGGAGGAGTCGCAGTAGTGCGGGTAGTTGGCGGTGTTCTGCTCCACGATGTGGACGAGCCCGCCGGTCTCGTGGTTGACGTTGGCGAGGAAGGCGGCGGCCTCCTGCTTCCTCACGGTGTCGCTGCCGGTCTTGGCGAAGGCGGGGAAGGCGCTCATGGCACTGGTCAGCCCGCTGTAGCTGTAGAAGGAGTTCCGGCTGGGGAACATCTGGCCGAACTGCGCCTCGGTGACGACGAACCCTCCCGGTGACGGCGGCGGATCCGTGGGGGTGGTGCCCCCGCAGGTGTACGGGTCCCAGTACCACGTGCTGATCGTCGGGTCGTAACCCGGATTGTCGTGTTCGGCGATGTAGTACTTGCCGTCGGTGTAGCGCACGATGCTGCCGGTGGCGTACCACTGCCCGGCGAGCCAGTTCGGGTGACTGCACGTGGAGGGAGGCGGCGTCGTCCCACCGCCGCCGCAGGCACCCTGGTCGGCCCAGACGTCCGTGGTACCGGGCACCTCGTTCTGCGTCCACCACTTGGCCGACCAGTTGCGCCCGTTGTGGGAGACCTTCGCACCGCCGTTGTAGACGGCCGACGAGCTCCACGCGGCGGCGCAGTCGGCGGCGGAGGCGGAGGTCGCCGGAAGGACGGCGGTGAGCACCCCCACCATCAGCGCGATGACCGCGAAGGGCGCCATGATCCGTTGCCTGAGCACCTCAGCTCACTCCTTCTTATAGGAAAGTTTCCTAAGGATTGGCCGATCGTAGAGGTATGACGACGCCCTTACAAGACCCAATTCACACCAGTCAGAACCCGGCGTAGACCTCAGAAGACCGCCTACCGGAGAAACCTGCGCGAGCCGCCGAACCCCTGACCGGCCGCCACCTGCCCTGACATCCTGAACCGCGTCATGGCCGATCACGACGCAGCCCAGGCGGCGTTCGGACGAGTGGCGGCACTCGCAGCCGAGCACCACGCCGACCTCGACCCGGCGGCGCGGCTCTCGCGCACGCACGCATGGGTCGGCGGCGGCGCTCCCGCCTTCGCCGCCGAGCTCGCTCACCGGCGCTCCGCCCTGCAGTCGGCGCTGGCCGCCGCCGTGCACGCCCTCGCGGATCTCGTCGTACGGCAGGGCGGACCGCACCCGCCCGTCCCCACTCTCACCTCGTCGATCACGACCGTGAGCGCCGCTCCAGGAGGCTTCCACGGCATCGACCCGCAGGCCATGACCGCCCTGACGACCTGCCTGGACCACGGCGCGCACGCTCTGACCGCCGCCGCCTCCCGCATCGCCGCCGAACTGTCCGCGCACGGGCTGCCCACCCACCCGGGCCACACGATCGGCCGGATCGCCGCATGGGCCGGCACGCAGACCAGCGACCTCCGGCGGAGACTGGCCCAGATCCGCCGAACCGTCCCCGGCGCCATGCTCCCCTCAGGGATCGCCGCCTACGGCCTGTTCGGCACACACGCCACCGACCCGGCGGGCGCCGGAGCGCTCCTGTCCCGCATCGCCGCCGGCGAGAACTCCGCGATCGCCCGGCTGCTCGCCGTACAGGAACAGGCGCAGGACCCCGGCCTTGCCGCACGCGTGAACGCCTGGTGGCAGGCCCTCGCCGCCGAGACACGAGAGCACTTCATCGACGCGGCCGGCGCCGGACTCCTCAACGGCCTTCCCGCGACCTTCCGCGATCAGGCGAACCGGCGCATGCTCGCAGCGGAGAAGACCCGGCTGACGCGCGAACGCGACACCGCCACCGCCGAACTCCTCCGGGCCCGCGACCCTCTGCTGCTCGGCACCTGGGAACGCGTCGCCCATCGGCTCCGCCGTATCGAGCTCATCGAAAGGGAACTCCAGCCCGTCCCTGGAAACCCGCCACCCCTCCTATTGGCCTTCGACCTGCTGGGACAGGGCCGGCTGATCGTCTCATGGGGCGACCCGGACATGGCCGGCACGACGGTCACCTCCGTGTCCGGCCTCACCTCAGGACTGGACGCCGCCCATGGCGACCTGCACCGCTCCCGCGCCCTGTGGCAACAGGCCGCCTCCTCCAGCGGCGGCAGGACCGTCGCCTCGATCACCTGGCTCGGCTACGACGCACCCCAGATAGACCCAGGCGTGTTCGAGCCAGGCACGTCGGTCGCCTTCCAGCACGCCGCGACCAAAGGCGGCGCCGCGCTGGCGGCCTTCACCGACGGCCTGCGCGCCTCCCACCAGCCCTCCAGTACGGCTCGCAGCGTCATCGTCGGCCACAGCTACGGCTCCCTCACCACCGGCCACGCGGCCCTCCTCCGGCCAGGACGGCTGGCCGACGACCTCATCTTCGTGGGCAGCCCCGGCGTCGGCGTCGACCACGCCGGCCGCCTCGGCATCGACCCCGCCCACGTCTGGGTCGGCGAAGCGGGCAACGACCCCGTCGCCGCGCTGGGCCGATTCGGTGCCGACCCCGGACACGCCGCCTTCGGCGCCCGACGCTTCCCCGTCGAACGCGACCTCTACACCGCCGCCCACAGCAGCTACTGGAACCCGATGTCCGTCTCCTTGACGAACATGGCTCGCATCATCAACGGCCAGTACGACAAGATCGCCACTCCTGAGCCACTCAACGATCGGCCAGAGCTCCTGATGCCCGAACTGGCCCCCGACCTGTCATCGCGCTTCCAGAGGTGATCCACCGTTGCCCCGAGCCCTCCTCCTCGCCCTCTCCCTCCTCCTGACGGGATGCACCGTGAACCAGCCCACGATGACCCAGGCCCAGGCTCTCGACCGAGTTGAGCAGCTGATCCGCGAGACCGCCGCAGCGTTGACACCCCAACCCCGTCTGGAACTGCTTCCTTCGTCAGTCGCTCCGCACACCTGCCTCGACCAGGGAAAATCGGAGAATCAGCTAGTGATCTATCGCGCCTACTGGCTACGCGACCTACCCCGAGCGGACAACATGAACATCGCCCGGCAGGTCCAGGCCTACTGGGAGAAGCGGGGTCATGTGATCACCGCTACGGGCGGCTTCCACGATGGCGCCCCCACCGTCCATGGCGAGTCACGCCCCGATGGCTTCCTGCTCGCCCTGGTCTGGGCCGAGGGTGACGACCTGTATCTCGCGTCGACCTCAACCTGCGTGTGGCCCAACGGAAGTCCGCCTGCGGACTCCCCCTGATCGGCGGCCGGCCGTCGGGCCCGCGAGGCGAAGTTGGGTTCGCCGTAGACTGGCTCCTCGTGGATTGGATCGAGCGGATCGCCGGACGCCCCGAACTCGGATGGCTCCCCGCGACCGAGACCGCGGGCCGTCCGCATCCCGAACCCGGATGGCTCCCCGCGACCGAGACCGCGGGCCGTCCGCTTCTCGAACTCGCCCCCGCCCGGGCCGAAGATCCCGCTCTGGCCGCCCGCGTCGCCTCCGGCAGCCAGGGCTTCCGCCTCCCCGTTCGGGGAACGCGCTGATGGGGATCATCGGCGTCGGCGTCGTGCTCGTCGATTCGGACGGCCGGATTCTCCTGGGTGAGCGGATCAAGTCAGGTGAGGAGCCGTCGTGGTGCCTGCCCGGCGGCGCCGTCGAGCCTGGAGAGTCCTTCGAGGCGGCGGCCGTACGGGAACTCGCCGAGGAGACCGGCATCCATGACGCGGTACGGCCGCTGGTCACCGCCGTGATCGTGGACAGCCATGAAGGTACGGCACGCGTGACGGCGGCCGTGGCGATGACCGCCGGCCGTACCGCCGCGCGGGTCACCGAGCCGGAGGTGTTCGCCTCGTGGCAGTGGTTCGCCCCCGAGCAACTGCCTGAGCCGCTGTTCCCCGCGACCGCCCAGGTGCTCACCTCCGCGTCGGGAGGCTGGCGCTATCCCATCGGCGACCGCTGAGCGCGTAGGGACAGTCGGCGTCGGCCGCGTGCGCTGGGCGACGTCGCCGCCTTGGAGATCCTGGTCGGCGTCCGCGATGACGACTCTCGCCGGGCGACGCCGCCGCCTTGGAGACCCAAGTCGGGCGTCCGCGGTGACGACTCTCGCCGGGCGACGCCACCACCTTGAAGACCCAGGTCGGGCGTCCGCGATGACGACTCTCGTTGACACGCCGGCGGGTTCCGCCACACGCGTTCTTGTCGGTGGTCCGGCGTAGCGTCGGTCCTGTGCTTTCCTACGTGACCGGGGACGCGACCTCACCCCTCGGCGAAGGCCCGAAGATCATCTGCCACGTGTGCAACGACCTCGGTCGCTGGGGCCGGGGCTTCGTCCTCGCGCTCTCCGCGCGTTGGCCGGAGCCGGAGGACGGTTACCGTGCCTGGCACCGCTCCGGTGAGGGCTTCGCGCTGGGCGCGGTGCGACTGGTCGAGGTGGAGGCGGAGCTGTGGGTGGCGAACATGATCGGCCAGCACGGTGTCCGGGCGACCGAGGAAGGCCCGCCGATCAGATACGACGCTCTCGATCGCTGTTTGGAGGCGCTCGCGTCGCATGCCGTGGAGCTGGGCGCGAGCGTGCACATGCCGCGCATCGGCGCCGGGCTGGCGGGAGGCAGCTGGGACCTGATCGAGCCGATCATCACCCGGCGCCTGGTCGAGCGCGGCATCCCGGTCACCGTGTACGACCTCCCCGCGCCGGACTGATCGCGAACAGCCGGACCGGTCGCGAACAGCCGGATCGGCCGCGAACAGCCGGACCGGTCACGGGAAGCCGGACCGGCCGCGAACAGCCAGACTGATCGCGGACAGCCGGGAGGCCACGTGCTCCGCCGTACCGGTGGGAGCCCGCACGCCGAGGCACGTGGACCCGGTGATGGCGACCATGCGACCAGGACGGCCCGCCCGGCCCGAGCCCCGACCCAGGTCGGGGCTCGGCTGACGGCTACCGCGACTGGGCGTTCACACGCGTCCGAGGGTCGGATGTCGGAGTGGACGGATCTGATCCGAGTTCGGTGAGCAGGCCGATGACGAGCTCGCGGGGCAGGCCGTGGGTGTGGTGGAGGTAGTCGTAGTTCTCCTCGCTCAACGGCCCGACGAAGCCCAGCCGGGACAGCACCTGCCGGCCTCGCGTCAGCAGCTTGGAGAAGCGTCGCTCTTCATCGAGCAGCACCTCGCGTACGTGGTCAACTCCGCATGATTGCCGGAAATGCCCCAGCGTGTGGTCAACAAGCTCCCGAGGAAGGTCGGACACGGTGCGGGAGGGATCATCGCGCCACAGGGTGGTGAGGACGCGGCGCGTGAGCCGGCGCAGCACGTAGCCGCGCCCGGTGGTGGAGGGCATGGTCCCGTCGCCGATGACCACGATGCCGGAACGCAGGTGATCGATGATGACGCGCAGGGATGACTCGTCGGTGTCCCACAGGCGTGGGATGGTCCTCATCCACGGGTCGAACACGTCACAGTCGAAGACCGATCGTCGGCCCTGCAGGATGGTGACCAGCCGTTCCAGCCCCATGCCCGTATCGATGCCAGGCTGGGGCAGGGGATCAAGGCTGCCGTCCTCATGGCGGTGATAGCGCATCTGCACGTGGTTCCACACCTCGACCCAGCGCTGGTCACTGCTCGGGGTGCCCTGTGGCGGTTCCTCTCCGGTCCATACGAAGATCTCCGAGTCGGGGCCGCACGGTCCGGTGGGCCCGTTGGACCACCAGTTGTCCTCGCCGGTCAGTTCCACCGGCACGCCCATCTCGCTCCACGTCCGGACCGACTCGGTGTCGTGGCCGACCTGCTCGTCGCCGCCGAAGACCGTGACGTGCAGCCGGTCGGGGCGGATACCGAAGCCGTCACGCAGCAGCTCGTATCCCCATCGAAGGCTCTGCGAGCCGCCGTAGTCCCCCAGCGACCATGAGCCGAGCATCTCGAACACCGTCAGGTGGGTGTTGTCACCGACCTCGTCCAGGTCGGTGGTGCGCAGGCAGCGTTGAAGGTTGACCAGGCGCCGCCCGAGCGGGTGCGGGCGGCCTTCCAGGTAGGGGGTGAGCGGGTGCATGCCGGAGGTGGTGAACAGCACCGGATCTCCGGGAGGCGGGATGAGCGAGCCTCCGGTGATGCGTCGGTGACCACGCTCACGGAAGAACTCGATGAAAGTGCTGACGGTCTGATCGACGTTCATGACAGCAGGGCCTTTCGGGTCATGGGGACCGGAAAGAACCGCAGGCAGACTGCAGACTGCGAACAGGAGTCAGACGACACACCGGCGGCCGTTTCCGGTGGCCGGTGATGAGGAGGAGGTCAGGCAGCGGCGACCGGCGAGCTCGTAGCTCGGGCGGCTGCGGCGAGATTGCGCGAGGAGACCTCCATGTGCTCGACGCTACCAAACGGCCGGGAGAACCTCACTGGCATTTTCCGTGCCGGCCACACCTGCCTTTCGAACACATCGTGCGCCAGGCCCTCGATGATCACGTTCACAGAGCCGCCGGCCCGCCGGAGGGGCAACGCAGCCGCCCCGGGAACCGGGCCGACAGGACCGATCGGCTCGACCGCGGCCTCCGGCATCTCAGAGCTGGGGATTGTCACCCTCCCGCGAGTATTCGGCGAAAGCCGGTTAAGAAGGGTTGAGTCGCTGATCCGCGGGAGCACCCCCACAGGCAGGCAGGCGCATCAAGCGAAAACGAAGAAACCCCAGCTCGGCGAACCGAGCTGGGGTTTTCCGTCTGTGCGCCGCCAGGGACTCGAACCCCGGACCCGCTGATTAAGAGTCAGCTGCTCTAACCAACTGAGCTAGCGGCGCTTGCGACAGGTGTAACTGTAGCAGCAGCCAACCACCACTCGCACATCACGCGATCCTGGCCGCCAGCCTCTCGTACGACTCCAGCATCAGCTTCCAGAAGCGGTCCACGTCGAGGTCGACCGCCACGGCCGCGTTCGGTACGCGCCCGTCCACCTTGAAGTCCGTGACCGTCATTCCGGCCGTGTACGTCCCGGCGGTCTCGACGTTCACGACGGCGGGGACGAGGGTCAGCAGGGTGGGGTCGATGACGTGCGCGACGGCGACCGCGTCGTGGATGGCGGGGCCTCCGTCGGCTTTCACCACACCGTAGAACTGGGAGATCGGCACCACCAGGTCGGCCAGCCGTCCCAGTGACCGCATCTGGTCCAGGATCGACTCGGTGACGACGGCGGTCAGGGTGACGTCGAGGCCGACCATGGTCACCTCCCAGCCGGCGTCGAACACGATCGACGCCGCGGCGGGGTCGGCCTTGATGTTGAACTCGGCGGCGGGCGTGTGGTTGCCGCGGGTGTAGGAGCCCCCCATGATCACGAAGTCGCGCGCCCACTCGACGATGCGCGGCTCGCGCCGTACGGCGAGGGCGATGTTGCTGAGCGGGCCGACGGCGACGAGGGTGATCTCGCCGGGCGCGGAGCGGAGAGTCTCGATGATGTAGTCGACGGCGTGACCGTCGGCGACCCCGCGGGTCGGCGCGGGGAGGGTGACGCCGCCCAGGCCGGTGGCACCGTGAATGGAGTCGGCACGGACGCCCGCCCCGAGCAGCGCGCCGGCGCTGCCTGGCGTGACCGGGACGTCGCCGAGCCGGTAGAACTCGCGGAGCGAGAGGGCGTTGGCGGTGGTCAGGTCGAGGCTGACGTTGCCGCCGACGGTGGTGATGCCTACCAGGTCGATCTCGGGGGAACCGGCTGCGAGCGCCAGGGCCAGCGCGTCGTCGATGCCGGGGTCGCAGTCAAGGAGGAGCTTCTTCACCCCAAAACAGTACACATGAATCGGGGCCGGACGGCTTCCCCCAAAACCGTCCGGCCCCGATCTACCGCGGTCCAGGCCGACACCTTCCCCCGAAGTGTCGGCGGTCCCGCACAGCAGACGACGGTCCCCCTCCGCGTCCGCATCGGCAAAAGCTCTGCAAGTCAGTCGCAGCACCCTTGACCTGCTTCAACGTTACAGAGACGAATGCAACGGACGCGTCATACCAGGGTCGATTATCGCCCTAATCAGCCTAGGGGAGCTCCAAGCGGACCTCCGTGCCCTCCCTGAGCGAACGGCTCACCGTGCAGTGCTTCTCCTCCACCCGTTCGGCCACCGCCCTGAACACCTCGTCGGCCTGCTCGGAGGGGACCTCCACGTCGTAGGTCACGGTGACGGGCCCGAGCTTGCTCGGCTCGACCTTCTCCGCCTCGACCGTCATCGCCAGCCGGAGCAGGCGGTGCCCTCGCTTTGCCGTGAGCGGTTCCACGGTCACGATGTTGCACCCGCCGACGGCGGCCAGGAGCAGTTCGACGGGGGTGAAGACGCCGTCCTCGTCGCCACCGCCGATCTCGACCCGCGCACCGCGGGCGTTGGTCGCCACGAAACCGTCGTCTGTCCGCTCAACACGCACGTTAGCCATGCCGGTCAACCTACCGGGAGTATCCGGACCGCGCGCGTCCGAGCCGCCCTGTCCGTCGTCGGGTACGGCGGCGCCCCAGGAGTTCGACGGTCCGACAAACCTCTGGACCGAGGGATCCGCAGAACCCAAGGGCCGGGGTCACGCCATCCCGGGGAGGACCAGACGGACCAGGGTTCCCCCGTCCGGGACCGAGACAGCCGACACGGTGCCCCCGTGGCTGTCCACGACCTGCCGTACGATCGCCAGCCCCAGCCCCGACCCCGGTTTCGTCCGCGCCTCGCCGGACCGGTAGAACCGGTCGAAGACGAACGGCAGGTCCGCCACCGGAATCCCGGGCCCATGATCGCGGACCTCCAGCACCCCGTCCCGCAGCGTCACTTCGACCGCGTCCTCAGGCGCCCCGTACTTGGCGGCGTTGTCCAGCAGGTTCCCCACGGCGCGCGCCAGCCGGTCGGGCACGCCCCTGACCACGGTCGGCTCCACCGCCACCGTGAACCTGGTGGCCGCCCAGTGGAGTCCCGCCCTGGTCACCTCGTGCTCGACGATCTCGTCGAGCCGCACGTCCTCGACCAGCGCCACCGGTTCCTCGTCCCTGGCCAGTTCCACCAGATCCGAGACCAGCCCGCTCAGTTCCTCGAGACCGTAGACGACCGCCTGCCCGACCTCGTCGCGCTCCTCGGCGGGCAGGTCGCCGCGCACCAGGAGTTCGGCGTTGGTCCTGACGGCGGTCAGCGGCGAGCGCAGCTCGTGCGAGGCGTCGGCGACGAGCTGCTTCTGCGCTTTGGCCGATCGCTCCAGGGCGTCCAGCATGGTGTTGAAACTGGCCGCCAGTTTCCCTATCTCGTCGTCGCGGGCCACGTCGATGCGCAGCCCGAGGTCCCTGGTGACGGCGATCCTGGAGGCCGTGGCGGTGAGCGTCGACAGGGGGCGGAGCGAGGCGCGGGCCGCCAGCCACCCGAGGAAGGCGGCGATGACCAGTCCGCCGACGGCCACGGCGAGGAACGGCCAGCCGAACTCCGCCTGCCACCGTCCGATCTGCCCCATGACGCTCTCGGCCCTGCGGCAGGTGACGTAGTAGGCGGCTCCGAGCACGAGCAGGACGGAGAGCGCCGCCGCGAGGCCCGCCGCGAGCGCGAGCCTTAGATGAAGCCTCATGACTCCCTCAACACGTATCCGAGGCCGTGCACTGTCTGGATCAGCCGGGGTTCTCCGTCGTGTTCGGTCTTGCGCCGCAGGTAGCGGATGTAGACCTCCAGCGAGTTGGAGCCTGGCGTGAAGTCGTATCCCCAGATCCGTTCCAGGATGACCTCCCTGGTGAGGACCTGTCCCGCGTTGCGCATGAGCAGTTCGAGCAGCGCGGCTTCCGTCCCGGTCAGGTCGAAGAGCCTGCCGCCGCGTCTGGCCTGGCGGCTCTCGGTGTTCAGCGCGAGTCCCGCGAACTCCAGCGCCCCTCCCGAGGAGTTGGTACGGCGCAGCAGCGCGCGCACCCTGGCGAACAGCTCTTCGAGGGCGAACGGCTTGACCACGTAGTCGTCGGCGCCGGCGTCGAGCCCCTCCACCCTGTCTCCCACGCCGGACAGCGCGGTCAGCATGAGGACGGGGGTCCTGTCGCCTTCGGCTCGCAGGCGGCGGCAGACCTCCAGCCCGTCCATGCCCGGCATCATGACGTCGAGCACGATCAGGTCGGGACGGTCCACGGCGGCCACGGCCAGCGCGGTCGGCCCGTCGGGCGCGCTCCTGACCTGGTATCCCTCGACGCGAAGCGCTCTGCTGACGGCGTCGCGCACCTGGGGCTCATCGTCCACAACCAGAACTTCGGATTTACCCATCTTCTATTCAGGCAACTCTCATCTACTTCGCAGACTGTCTTTTCTATGACTACCAGCACCCAGTCTCTCCCGCCGGTGCTCTTCTGGTCTGGCGCGGCAGTGGGACACTTCGGAGCAATTCACCCCGCTTGGAGTTACCCGTGGCTCCCGACGGCCCATGTCGGCACCGCGGTTCTGGTGGTGCTCGGCCTGGTGGCGGCGCGCTGGAACAGGCAGGAGCGGCTGCACCCCAGCCTCAGGTGGGCGGCGTATCTCGCTGGGGCGCTGGTGGTGGTCCATCAGCTCGCCTCGCCTGCGGCGGTGACGGGGCTGAGCAGGGTGGGCTCGTTCCTCCTGTACGGCGCGGCGCTGGCGGTGCTGCTGTGGGAGCGCAGGCCCGAGCCCCGGACGTCGACCCTGCTGATCGCCGAAGGCGTGGGCGCGGCCGCGATCGCCGCGAGGGTCAAGGACCCGGAGCGCACGGTGGTCCTCTACCGCGCCCGGGACACCCGCGAGGCCCAGCAGGCGCGCGAGCTGCGCGAGCTGGGCGTGCCCGTGGTGCTCGTGGAGGGCACCGAGCACGATCCCCGGGCGAAGGAGGCGGTCAGTGCCTCGGGCCTGCGCCGCCTGGTGCCCGACATCTCCCAGCGCACGGTCCACGTGTACGGCCCGCGAGGCTTCGTCCGCTACGTCAGGGGCGCGTTGACCAGGCTCCGGCGAAGGGCATAGCCGCTGTCACGTTGGCGCGTTGACCAAGCCCAGGTAAAGGACTTAGCCGGCCGTTATGGCTCGCGTGGGACGGTGACCGCATGACCTTTCCCGGTGCCGCTCGAGTCCAGATGGTGATGAGCCTGCCCGTGTGCGTGGACATCCGCACGGCGCTTCCAGGGCGGGAGCTGACGCCGCTGCTGGACGACGCGTTCAGCTGGCTGCGCTGGGTGGAGGACACCTTCCGCCCCGGCGTGGACGGCGGCCACGTCGCCCGGCTCGACGGCGGGCGGCCGATCGAGGGGATCCCCGAGCTCGTCGAGGTCACGCGCAGGTGCGAGGAGCTGAGCGGGGAGACGGGTGGCTGGTTCGACGGCAGCGAGGGCGAGCGGTTCGACCCGATGGCCTACGTGCGGGGCTGGGCCGTGGAGCGCCTTTCGCGCGCGCTGGCCGGCGCCGGCGCGGTCGACCACCGGGTGACCGCGGGCAGCGGGACGAGGGTGCGCGGTTCCTCAGCGCCCGGCCGCCGCTGGAGGGTGGGCATGCGCGACCCGTACGACGGGGTCACCACCAGGGTGCTGTTCGCCCATGACGCCGCGGTGGCGACCGCGGGCGGCGAGCAGTACAGCGGGGACGGCAGGGCGTGGGTGTGCGTCGTCGGCCCCGACCTGGGCGCCGCCGGTGCCTACGCGGGCGCGATGCACGCCATGGGCACGGCCAGGGCAAGGCGTTTCGCGAGGGAGCTCGCCGCGCGCCTGCCGTACCAGAGCATGGTGGTCGGCGCGGACGGGCGCGCGACGAGCACCCCGGGGTTCACCGGCCACGGGGTGGAGACCAGGCTGGCGGGCTAGGCCTCGGGGTGCTTCGACAGGTAGTCGACGTAGAGCGGTTTGAGCGCCTCCCCCAGATCTCCGTGTCCCGAGGCCATGGCGTCGCTGAGCAGGGCGGACAGGTGGCTGAGGTCGTTGACGACCTCGCCTCCGTGACCGCTCGCCGCCTCGGCCGCGGGGATCGCCTTGAGCAGGTCCCAGATGAACGCGAAGTCCCCGTGGCGTACGGCGTAGTGGACCGCCCGCTCGTGCAGCTCGATCGTCGGCAGCGTCTCGAGTTCTCCACTGTCCATGTCACTCCCTCCCCAGGAGGGCTCTTCCCCGCGATGTCGCCTCGATAACGCCTTCTCAGGACTACTTAGCGTCATGGCCGGGCACGTAGCGTCCATGATCGACCGTCGGCCGGCGACCTTCCCCGCCGTCACCGGGGGCGCGGCGCCCACCGGGGCCCGGCGGCGGCACCCCTTCCTCATCGCCGATCAGAGATGCGAGGATCCTGTGGCGTGAAGTTCATTATCAAAGTTCTCGTCGTGGCGGCATCCCTCTGGGTCGCCATCCAGTTCGTGAGCGGGGTCGCGATCACGACCCCGACGGGCACGGCCCAGTACTGGGGCACGCTGCTCGTCGTGGCGCTGATCTTCGGTGTGATCAACGCCGTGATCAAGCCGATCATCGAGACGATCGGCTGCGCGTTCTACGTGCTGACGCTGGGGCTGTTCGCCCTGGTCGTCAACGCGGGTCTGATGCTTCTCACCAGCTGGGTGTCCGAGCAGCTCGACGTCCCCTTCCACGTCTCCGGTTTCTGGCCCGCCTTCTGGGGAGCGATCGTGGTCTCCATCGTGAGCTGGGTGCTCAGCCTGGTCCTTCCCGACTGATGGAGCTCGACGGCACCTCCCTCACCTGCGCGCAGGTGGCCACAGGCGGCCCGGTCTCGATCGCGTCACTCGATCGGGCCCGGGCCGCCTGGCGTACGGCGCGGTCGCTGACCGGCCCCGTGTACGGCCAGAGCACGGGCGTCGGCGCCAACAAGGACACCTCGGTCCAGGAGGGCGGCTTCGACCTGTTGCGCAGCCACGCCGGCGGCGCGGGCCCGCTCGTCTCCGAACGACGGGCGAGGGCCATGCTCGTCGTGCGGCTGAACCAGCTCCTCGCGGGCGGCTCGGGCGTGGATCCCGCGCTGCTGCCCGTGCTCGCCGAGGCGATCAACGGCGGGCACACCCCGCCGGTGCGCACCTATGGCGCGATCGGTACGGGCGATCTGACCGCGCTGGCCACGACCGCGCTGTGCCTGCTGGGCGAGCGGGAGTGGCGCGGGAGCGGGCCAGGCCCCAGGTTCCCGCTGTCGTCGGCCGACGCGCTGCCGTTCATCAGTTCGGGCGCGGCCACGCTGGCCGACGCCGCGCTCGCGGTTCACCAGGTGAAGCTGCTGCTCGACGCGGCGATCGGCGTGGCCGCGCGCACCTTCACCGCGGTCAACGCCTCGGCGGAGCCGCTGGCGCGGGCCGTGCACGAGGCACGGCCCCAGCCTGGGCAGGCGGACGTGGCCGCGCGGCTGCGCGGGCTGCTCGCCTCCGAGGAGGCGGTCAGGGTCCAGGATCCGTACGGCTTCCGCGCCTTCGCCCAGGTGCACGGGGCGGCCGTCGACGCGCTGGCCCGGGCGCAGCGGGCCGTCGAGGTGGATCTGAACGCCGCCAACGAGAACCCGCTGTTCGACGGCGAGCTCGCCTGGCACAACGGCAACTTCCACGCCGCCCCGATCGCGTTGGCGCTCGACGCGCTGCGCGCGGCGCTCGTGCCGGCCGCACAGCTCGCGACCGCGCGGCTGGCCACGCTCATGGAGCCCGCCTACACGGGGCTGCTGCCCTTCCTGGCGGGGCGGCAGGGCGACTCGGGCGCGATGATCCTGGAGTACGTCGCCCATGACGCCCTCGCCGAGCTGCGCCTGCTGTCGGCGCCTGTGACGGGCGGCACGGCGGTCATCTCGCGCGGCACCGAGGACCACGCGAGCTTCGCCACCCAGGCGGCGCGGGCCGCGCTGCGCTGCGTGGAGCCGCTGGAGATCGTGCTGGCCTGCGAGCTGGTCGCCGCCAGGCGCGCCCTGGCCGAGCGCGGCGCTCCAGGGGAACGGGATCGCCCCCTCGACACCGATCTCGACGCGGCCAGGGAGGAACTGCGCCTGGTCAGCGGCTGATCCGCCGCACTGATCCGCGTTCGCGCAGTGTGGGCTGCTGGACGACCCTGCGGCGGCGGGCCGCGCCGTCGGCCGCCGCGGCCACCAGGCGTACGGCGGCGCGGACGATGCCGTCGAGGTTCCAGTCGACGGTGGTGAGGCCGGGGGTGAGCAGGCCCGACATGGGATGGTCGTCGTAGCCCATCACCGACACGTCGCCCGGCACCGACAGGCCGCGCTCGGCGGCCGCCGCGTAGACGCCGTAGGCGATGGAGTCGGAGAAGCAGAACACGGCCGTGTGGCGCCCGTCCTCCAGCACCTCGCGGGCCACCTCGGTGGCGCCCACCAGGTCGTAGGGCGCGGGGGCCACCTCGATGTCGAGGCCGAGCCTGTCGGCCTCGGCGCTGGCGTGGACGTCGGCGGGCCTGTCGGGGGTGCGGGCGCCCGTCGGGGTGAGCACCGCGATCCTGCTGTGACCGAGCGCCTTGAGGTGTTCGAGGGCGAGCGTGACGCCGCTCCTGTTGTCGAAGACCACCTCGCCCGCCGTCCCTGGCAGCCCGTCGCCGATCGCGACGACCGGAACCGACTCGCACAGGTCGGCCCAGAACGGCGCGGCGGGATCGACGGGCTGCACGATGAGGCCGTCGACGCGCTGGTCGCGCAGTTGCGTGGCCAGCGCGCGCTCGCGGCCCGGGTCGCCGACGGCGTCGAGGATCAGCGCGTAGCGGTCCTTCTCCCGCAGGCCCCTGCTGATGCCGACAGCGAGGGACTGCTGCCACAGGTCCTCGAGCGAGCCGCAGAGCACGCCGATCATGCCGGTGCGGCCGCTGGCCAGCGCTCGGGCGATGGGGTCGGCCTCGTAGCCGAGTTCGGCCGCGGCGGCGCGGACGCGCTCCATGGTCTCCTCGGAGACCTGGAGCCCGCGAAGGGCGTACGAGACGGCGGCAGGTGACAGGCCGGTCGCCTGCGCGACCTCTTTGATGGTCGCTCGCTTTCTGGCCATCCGCCAAGCCTACTCAGCGTTGACAAAAGCAGGGGTGAAGCGGTTCACTGAATCGCATCACTGAAACGGTTCACAAGGTGATCCCCAGGTTTACCTGTATTGTCAGTAGGAAATAGAGGGAGGTATGGCCGTGAGCATCGACGTGCATCAGCACCTGTGGACTTCGTCGTTCGTCGACGCGCTCCGCGCTCGCGCCACGCCTCCCTACCTCGACGGGTGGACGCTGATCCTCGACGGCGAGCCCCCGTACGAGGTCGACCCCGCCGACCACGCCGATCGCGACACCACGGGCCTGGAGCTCGCGCTCGTCTCCCTGTCCAGCCCGCTCGGCATCGAGTCGCTGCCACCCGAGGAGGCGTGGCCGCTCATCGACGCCTATCACGAGGGCGCGCTGAAGCTGCCGGAGCCGTACGGCGCGTGGGCGGCGACCTGCCACAGCGAGATCGACCCCGACCGGCTGGCCGCCGACCTCGACCGTGGCTTCGCCGGGCTGCAGATCCCCGCGACCGCCGAGCCCGACGACCGGCTGCTGGAGGTGCTGACCTCGCGCGACCTGCCGCTGTTCGTGCACCCCGGCCGTGCCGCGGCCGAGCTCGACCGTCCCGGCTGGTGGCCCGCGCTGGTGCCGTACGTGCAGCAGATGCACGCGGCGTGGCACCACTTCCGCGCGGTGGTGCGCCCGCGGCACCCGCGCCTGCGGGTCTGCTTCGCGCTGCTGGCGGGGCTCGCGCCGCTGCACTCCGAGCGGCTCATGGCCAGGGGCGGCGGCCGCGGCCAGGTCGACCCCTGCCTGTTCGTGGAGACCTCCTCGTACGGCCCGCGGGCGATCGACGCGATCATCCGCGAGCTCGGCATCGACGTGGTGGTGAACGGCTCGGACGCGCCGTACGCCACCGCCTTCCAGGACGGCCCGGGCATCGGCCAGGCGGCCGCGCACGCCATCAGGGTCACCAACCCGCGTCGTCTCCTGTCGGGAGACGACAGCAGCCACATTTCTCGTGCATTGGGACGAAAGGAGTAAACGCACGTGAGCACCAACCTTCCAGACCGCGCACTCGATCGGCGGGAACTACGCGAGCTGGTCGACGACCTGGCCTCGAAGCCTGCCCAGTGGCAGGACCAGGTGCAGTTCCCGGCCGACGGCGGCCGGCACTACGCCTCGCTCTACCGCGACGCCTATGTCGATGTGTGGCTGCTCTGCTGGCGTCCCGAAGACGACACGGGCTGGCACGACCACGACATCTCGTCGGGAGCGGTGCACGTGGTCCAGGGCGCGCTGCTGGAATGCAACCCGCGCATCGGCGGCGAGCACCTGGAGACCGTCGTCGCCGAGGGGCAGTCGTTCCACTTCGGGCCCGACCACATCCACAGGCTGACAGGAGCGGTGGACAAGAGCGTGTCCATCCACGCCTACTCGCCGCCGCTGTGGCGGCTCGGGCAGTACTCCATCGACGACACGGGCCTCATGCGCCGCGTCTCGGTGAGCTACGCCGACGAGTTGCGCCCCATCGACGGCGAGCCGGTGGGCGACGCCGCCATGGAGGAAGTGGCCTGAGCTCAGGCCGCCTGGGGCTCGCGCAGCACGCAGCAGGTCGCGCAGGCGTCGGCCTCGGGAAGGGTGACCCACAGGCAGCAGGTCCTGCGCCGGTAGCCGTCGGCGGTCTGTTCGAGCAGACCGTCGACGGGCGGCCCCACCTCGCGCAGCAGGCTCATGTAGTCGGCCTTGACCACCACGGTCATCGGGTGCGCGAAGGCCTCGGCCGTGGAGCCCCACAGCGTCCGCCTGCCCACCCTGGCCTGCCCGCTGATCGCGTTGACCAGCGGCTCGTGCGCCTGCAGGAGCGCCTCGCGGATCGCCTCGGCGCTGCCGGCGACCGACACCGACGTGGCCGCGATCGTCACACCCGCGTCGGACCGCCTGAAGTAGATGTCCTCGTGCCGCATGACGGGCGCCTGCCTGTTGAGCGCCCAGCCGAGGGCCATCGGGAAGGTGAGCCAGTAGCCGAGCGTCTTCCACAGCAGCGCCGCGCCCACGTGCCTGGGCGCGTCGTACAGGCCGGCGGTCTGGTCGATCAGCGCGCTCAGCAGCGTGGACGGCTCGCGTGACAGCTCGCTGAGCGGCGTCCACGACTCGTCGGGTTCGACGACAAGACCGGGTAGGACGCCGAGCACCCCGCCACGCTCGGCGGCGACGCGTTCCAGCACTCCGGTCAACTCCGCGAGCGGCACGGCAAAGCCCTTTCCCTGAAAAGGTTAGCCTTACCTAAGATAGCAGAGGACGGCCTGCTCGCACGCCCACAACCAGCTGGATCATGCAGGCCGCGATACCCGCGAGCAACGGAAGCGTCCAGCCGCCGGACACCTCCCTGAGGATCCCGATCAGCAGCGGGCCGAGCGCGGCCAGCACGTAGCCGACCGACTGGGCCACAGCCGACAGCGCGGTCACCGACGCGGGATCGGGCGCGCGCAGGGTGATGATGAGCAGCGCCAGCGCCAGGGAGGCGCCCTGGCCGACGCCGAGCACGATCATCCACACCCACGGCACGGTGGTGGGGGCGAGCAGCACGCCCACGTATCCCGCCACGGTCAGCAGCGCGGCGGCGGCCACGTGCCCGGCCTGCGACCGCCTGCGCTCGGCGTGCACGGGAACGGCCAGCGTGGCGGCGACCTGGGAGAGGTTCGAGACGGCCAGCAGGAAGCCCGCCTGCTCCGCAGGGATGCCCGCCTCCTGGAAGATCGTCGGAAGCCAGGCGAGCATCACGTAGAACGTCAGCGACTGGATGCCCATGAACGCGGTCAGCTTCCAGGTGAGCGGGCTCCTCATCAGCGCCATGAACGGCCGCGGGCCGTTGGCGGGCGCCGCCTGCCTGCCGAACGCCTGAGGCAGCCAGATCAGCGCGGCGGCCACGGCGGGCACCGCGACCAGGGCGGAGACGCCGCGCCAGCCGTACCCGGTGAGGCTTTCGAGGGGGATCATCAGCGCGGAGGCGGCCGCGGCACCGCCCACCAGGGCGGAGACGTAGATGGAGGTGAGCAGGCCCGCCTTCGCGGGGAAGTGCTGCTTGACCACGCCCGGCATGATCACGTTCAGGATCGCGATGGCGGTGCCCGCGATGGCAGCGCCCGTGTAGAGGGCGGGGGCGCCGTCCAGGCTGCGGACCACCACGCCCGCGGCCAGGATGAGCAGGGCGACCAGGAGCGTGCGGTCCAGGCCGATCCTGCGCGCGAGCAGCGGGGCCACGGGGCCGAACAGGCCGAGGCAGACCACCATGACGGTGGTGATGGCGCCGCCTCCGGCGGGGCTGAGGCCCACGTCGGTCATGATCTGGTCGAGGAGGGGGGAGATTCCGGCGATGGCGGGCCGCATGTTGAGCGCGGCAAGCACGAGCCCGGCGACGAGGAGGGTGGATCTCAAGGACATAGCGCGGCCCACTCTGTCATGCCACCCCCACGAGCGGGGCGACCGCCCTCACCCGCCCCGTCACCAGGATCCGAGGTGGCAAGCCAGAAGGGATAGGCGTCGACATCGCCCCGCCTGGTCACCCACCGGGTCTCCCTGAACGCCTCCAGGTTTCGCCGAAGCGCGCCCCCACCGACCTGACAACGTTGTCAAGCCGACGCGCATGATAAATGATCCCTATGTGAGACCGACGATGAAGGATGTCGCGGCGGAGGCGGGGGTCGCGCTCAAGACCGTCTCCCGGGTCGTGAACAACGAGCCAGGCGTGAACGCCGCGACCGCCGAGCGGGTGCGCGCGGCGATCGAGCGCCTCGGCTACAGCCGCAACGAGAGCGCGAGGGTGCTGCGCCAGGGCAGGACGTCGAGCATCGGCCTGGTCATCGAGGACGTCGGCGACCCCTTCTACTCAGGGGTGAGCAGGGCCGTCGAGGAGGTCGCGATCAAGCACGGTTCCCTGGTGCTCAGCGGCTCATCAGGCGAGGAGCCTGCCAGGGAGAAGGAGCTGGTGCTCACCTTCTGCACGCGCAGGGTCGACGGCCTCATCGTGGTGCCCGCCGGGAGCGACCACTCCTACCTGCGGGCCGAACTGGACGCCGGCACGCCCGCCGTGTTCGTGGACCGCCCCGCGGGGCCGGGCCTCGACGTCGACACGGTGCTGTGCGACAACGCGGGCGGGGCGCGGCTGGCCGTCGAGCACCTGCTCGCGCGGGGGCATCGGCGGGTGGCCTTCCTGGGTGACAGCCCGGCGATCTACACGGCGAGCGAGCGAGAGCGCGGCTACAGGGAGGCGCTCGGCGACCTGGTGGACGAGCGGCTGATCTCCATGGCGCAGCCGTCGCTCGACGGGGCGCGGGCGGTCCTGGACCGCATGCTGGGGATGGACGACCCGCCCACCGCGCTGTTCACGGGCAACGGCCGGTGCACTGTCACGGCGCTCCGGGCCTTGGAGGGGCAGCGGATCGCGTTGATCGGGTTCGACGACTTCGAGCTGGCGGACCTGCTGAACCCGGGGGTGAGCGTGGTGGCGCAGGACCCGGCGGGACTGGGGAGGGTGGCGGCTGAGCTGCTGTTCAGGAGGATCGCGGGGGACGTGGGGCCGGTCGAGCGGATCACGCAGCCGGTACGCCTGGTCGCGCGGGGCTCGGGAGAGATCGGACCCACCGGGATGCCGACCGGCTGAGCGCCGGGGTCGGCGGGGGTTCGGGCGGGTCGGCCTTCGGTGGGGGTCACGGGGTGGGGACGGGGGTTCGGGCCGGGGTCAGGACGCGGGCGAGGGCGAGCGCGGCGAGGATGCCGACCGCCCCTGAGACCGCCATCGCGGGTCCCGAGCCCGCCAGTTCCGCCACTCCGCCGATCACCGCCGCCCCGACCGCCTGGCCGGTCATCAGCCCTGCCGACTGCAGGCCGTACGCCTGGCCTCTGACCTGCTCGGGGACCGCCTCCAAGAAGCGGCGCTGCAACCCGAGCTGGTAGGCCAGGCACCCGGCCGACAGCGCCGCGAGCGCCGCGGTGACCGGCGCTCCAGGCTCGGCCACGAAGAACAGCCACGGCACCCCCATCGCCGCCGCCAGCGGAAACGACAGCCGTTCCCGCAGCGCGGGAGCGGCGAAGCGGCCCACGGCGAACTCGCCCACCGCCATCCCCACGGCCGCCGTGGCCAGCGCGAGCCCCGCCCCTGTCGCCGTCCCCGCCGAGGTGAGGTACGGCACGACCATCGCCTCGGCCCCCGCCAGGCACATAGGCGGCACCCACATCGCCAGCAGCAGCCCCCGCACGCCAGGCGAGCCGAGCAGGACCCTGTTCACCCGCAGCGTCGTACGCACCGTGCCGCGTCCCGAGCCACCCCTGGCCGGCGTGTACGGCAGGCCGTACCTGAGCACGATCGCCGCCACCCCCGAGACGCCCGCCGTGACCGCCAACGCCCCCTCGGGCCCCGCCACGGCCAGGATCGCGCCGCCCAGCGACAACCCGCCGATCTGCGCGCCCGCGCTGGTCACCCCCATCAGCGACCTCCCCAGCACGAAGGCGTCACCGGGCAGCACGTCGGGCAGCATGGCGTTGCGCGCGGCCCCGAACACCGGCTGGCCGAGACCGCTGACCAGGATCAGCGCCAGCATGGCCCACACGGGCAGCCCCGCGTAGGCGAGCACCAGGCACACCACGAGCCTGACCAGCTCCCCCGCCACCATCAGACCGCGCGGCGGCAGCCTGTCGGCCAGCGACAGCAGGAACATCCCTCCGGCGAGGTACGGCAGCCAGCCCGCCATGTACGCGGCGGCGGACAGCCCTGGCGAGCCCGTCCGCTCGAAGACGAGGACCGACAGGGCCAGCATCTTGACCCCGTCGCCGCCGACCAGCAGCGCGAAGCTGCCGAACAGCACCCTGAACTCCCTGACCCTGAACACGTCGCGAAAAGTCGCCTGATCCCTGCTGGTATCCATGCGCCAACCTTCGAGAACACGCCGTCAGAGGGCGACATATTCGGGAATATCCGAAGGGTGATCAGGATTGAGGTCAGCCCCCAGGACATCGCCGCGAGCCGTTTCGCCATCTCACCCCTCATCGAGACGGTGCACGCGACCTGGGTGCTCGAAGGCAGGGTGAGCGCGGGAGCGTTGCAGGCGTGGGCCGCGCGGTGGCGGGAGCCGTACCGGCGGCTGGGCCGGCCGGGACTGGCGTTGATCCAGGCCATCTCCGGTCACCGCGGCTCGGGGAACGTGGACTTCGTCGCTCCCCCGCCTACCGGGGTGAACGTGCCGTTCGACAGGGAGCTGGCCGCGCTCAGGGCCACGCCGCTCGACCGCGCCCACGAGGAGATCGCGCAGCTGACCGTCCCCCGCGAGCTGCGTGCGGCACTCGAAGGCCCCCACGTCGTACGGCTGATCGCCGACGCCCTCGAAGCGGTGTGGCGGGAGATCGTCTCGCCCGAGTGGCCCCGCTTCCACGCCGTGATGGAGCGCGACGTGGTGTGGAGGGCGGGCAGGCTGGCGACCTCCGGGTGGGCGGCGGCGCTCGACGATCTCAGCGCGCAGGTCCGCTGGCGCGACGGCGGCCTCGACTGCGACCTGTCCAGCGACTTCGTCAAACGTGATCTCAACGGCAGGGGCCTGCTGTTCATGCCGTCGGTGTTCGGCTCGCGCGTGGGCGTCTATCTCGACGACGCGTGGCCGTACGCGCTGGTCTATCCCGCGCGCGGGGTCGGCGCGACCCAGGCGGGAGGCGGCGCGCGGCTGGAGGCGCTGATGCGGCTGATGGGCCGCACCCGCGCCCGCGTCCTGGCCGAGCTGGCCACGCCCGCCACCACGACACAGCTGGCCGCCGTGATGGGGCAGGCGCTCGGCACGGTGGGCGAGCACGTCGCGGCCCTGCGCGGGACCGGTCTCATCACCGGCGCCCGCGCGGGCCGTGGCGTGGTCTACTCGCGCACCCCGCTGGGCGACGCGCTGGTCACGGGGGAGCTCACCCCTTGAGCGCCCCCGCCATCAGCCCGCGCATGAAGAACCGCCCGAGCAGCAGGTAGATCAGCATCGTCGGGATCGAGGCCAGCAGCGCCGCGGCCATCTGCTGGCTGTACGGCGTGGCCTGCGCTCCCGCGATGTTGTTCAGCATGACGGTGGTCGGCCAGCTCGTCGGCCCGGTGAGGAAGACGGCGAACAGGAAGTCGTTCCACAGCGAGGTGAACTGCCAGATGATCACGACGGCGACCGCGGGACCCGAGATGGGCAGCACCACCGACCAGTAGGTCCGCAGCATGCCCGCGCCGTCCACTCTGGACGCCTCGATGAGCTCGTCGGGGATGGTCACGTAGTAGTTGCGGAAGATCAGCGTGCAGATCGGGATGCCGTAGACGACGTGCGCGAGCACGAGTCCCGGGATCCCGCCGTAGATGCCGAGGTTCACCATGAGCTGGACCAGCGGGATCATCACGCCCTGGTAGGGGATGAACATGCCGAACAGGAACAGCGTGAACAGCACGTCCGCGCCGGGAAAGCGCCATTTCGACAGGACATAGCCGTTCATGGAGCCGAGCGCGCACGACAGCAGCGATCCGGGCACCGCCAGCAGGACGCTGTTCCAGATGCCGGGTGCGAGCTTCTCCCACGCCACCCGCCACGCCTCGAACGTCCAGACCTGCGGCAGGTTCCACGCCTGCGCGGGGTTGGCCTCGGTGAGCGGCTTGAAGCTGGTGACCAGCAGCACGTAGATCGGGATCAGGAAGATGACCGCGAAGACGATCAGCAACCCACGGCGGAGGATCACGAGCGCCTCTCCTTGCGGACCGACCAGATCAGGTAGGGGATCACGAAGATCGCCACGCTGAGCACGATGTAGGAGGCGATGGTCGCGCCCTTGGCCGGGTCATGGGAGTCGAAGACCGCCACCCACATGAACACGGCGGGCACGTCGGTGATGATCTGCTTGCCTGACACGGCCATGACCAGGTCGAAGGTCTTCAGCGAGATGTGCCCCAGGATGATCAGCGCGGACAGCGTCACGGGGCGCAGCAGCGGCAGCACGATGTGCCGGTAGACGCCCCATTCGGTGCATCCGTCCACCCGTGCGGCCTCACGCAGTTCCTCGGGCACGCCTCGGAAACCCGCCAGGAAGAGCGCCATGACATATCCGGACATTTGCCAGATTGCCGGGAGGGCCATGGCGGCCATGCCCCAATCCTGGTCCCTGAACCAGGCCCACTGGGGCAGGCCGATCACGTCGAACAGCCGGTTGAGCCCGACCGCCCGCTCGCCCTGGCCCGAGTTCATCAGCCACCGCCACACGATGCCGGTCGCCACGAACGAGATCGCCATGGGGAACAGGTAGATCGCCCTGAACGTGCCCTCGCCCTTGATCCCCTTCTCCATGAGGAAGGCGAGGAACCAGCCGAGCAGCAGCGCCCCGCCCACGAACACGACCGTGAACAGGATCGCGTGGTTGACCGAGAGGTGCCAGCGGGGCAGGTCCCAGATGTCGATGAGGTTGCGCAGGCCGACGAACGAGCCCTCCGACACCTCGTCGTGCTTGTCGGTCATGGCCAGGCTGAAGTTCCAGCCGAGCATGCCGTACACGAACACGCCGATCAGGATGATCGAGGGGGCCACCAGCAGCAGGCCCGGCAACCAGGCGCGGGCCCGCCGCAGGGCGGACCCGCCTCTCCTAGCCATCACTGTGCAGGCCTCACTGGGCGTTGGCCGCCGCGGCGTCAACGAGGCCCTTCTGCAGCGCGGCGACGTCCTTGCTGCCGATGAACAGGCCGACCGCCTCGTTGATGGAGGCCAGCCAGGGCTGGTTGACGGCCACGCCGTGCTGGATGGATCCGGCCAGCTTGTTGGAGGACCAGTCCTTCAGCGCGTCGGCCAGATAGTCGGTGTAGAGCGAGGCGTCGGCGTCCTTGCGCGCAGGGATGGAACCCTTCTTCGGATTGAAGGCGTCCTGTCCCTCCTTGCTCGCCGCCACCTTGAGCCACGCCACCGCGCCGTCCCTGTTCTTGGCGCCCTTGGGCAGCGTGAAACTGTCGGACAGCCACAGGTAGGTGCCCTCGGTGCCAGGCGCGGCCGCCCAGTCGAAGTCGGTCTTCGACTGCTTGCCGAGGCCGCCCTCCGGTGGGTTGTGGAAGTAGCCGTAGGCCCAGTCGCCCATGATGTTGAAGGCGGCCTTGCCCTCCGCCACCTGCGCGGCGGCCGGCTGCCAGTCGTCCTGCGGGTCTCCCGCGTACGACATGATCGTCTTGAAGTTCTCCAGTGCCTTGGTGACCTCGGGAGATCCCCAGTTGGCGCCCGGCTTGAACAGCGCGTTGTAGCCGTCGGTGCCGAGCGAGCCGAGCAGCACGCTCTCCATCAGGTGGGTGACGGTCCACTCCGAGCCGATGGACAGCGGAATCTTGCCCTTGGCCTTGACCTTCTCCAGGGCGGCGATGAACTCCTCGATCGTCTTGGGCGCACCCGCGACCCCTGCCTCCTTCAGGACGCCCGGGTTGAACCAGAGGATGTTCGACCTGTGGATGTTGACGGGCACCGAGTAGATCTTGCCCTCGTAGCTGATCTGCTCGACCAGCTGCGCGGGGAAGACGTCCTTGAGCTTGAGCTCGTCGTAGAGGAAGGTCAGGTCCTCGAGGTCGCCCGACTTGATGTAACCCTGCAGCTCCGCGCCCGCGTGACCCTGGAAGGTGTCCGGCGGGGTGTCGGCCTGGAGCTTGGACTGCAGCAGCGCCTTGGCCTTGTCGCCGGAGCCTCCCGCCACGGCGGCGTCGAAGAAGGTGAAGCCGGAGTTCTGCTTCTCGAAGATCTCCTTCATGGCTTTCAGACCGTCGGCCTCACCGGGCCCGGTCCACCACGAGAAGACCTCCACCTGCTTCTTCGCGTCTCCTCCCGCGCCGGAGGCCTGACCCGACGGAGCCGCAGTGCCGCCTCCGCCGCCGCAGGCCGTCAGCCCGAGCACGGCCGCCAGGGTGATCGCCGCTAACCACCGTCGTCTCATCGCACACCGCTCCTTCACCACGGTCGGTGACAACGTTGTCAGTAGGGCAATCAACCCACTTCGCACTCCGCGACGTCAAGGCATGTGCGGGTAACAGGTCGGCATATTCGGGGAGCGCTCTCTTTACAGTCGCCGCACGCCACGGCCCGCCAGCGCCGTCACCGTCACACCGAAGTCGTGAAGGGTCCCCGCCAGGCTCGCGGGCGCGAGCCCGTTGGCTGCGATCACCAGTGCGCCCCTGCTCACCGCCAGGCCGACCAGCGCGACCAGGTCGCCGCCGCCATCAGGCGGCCAGGTCACCAGCACCACGTCCGAGTCGGCCAGAGCGACGCCGCTGTCCAGGGCGCTCATCTCCCCGAGCAGGTCATGGTGGGTGAGCGTGCGGCCGTCGGCCAGCGACAGCGCGGTCTGCGTCGCGGGGTCGAGCGACGGCAGCGGCACCGCGTCCAGCAGCGAGAGCCGCGCGAAGTCGACGGTGTCGAGCGCGTCGCCGAACGCGATCACCTGCCTCACCCTGGAGTCCTCCACCGCCCTCACAGCCGAGTCGGCCAGGCGGCTCGTGGTGATCATCATGCGCGCGTCGCACTCCGACAGCCGCCCGGCGATCCGCCCGACGGGCAGCGCGGGATCGAGCGGCGCGGCCACCCCGCCCGCCGCGATCACGGTGTGGACGGCCAGCGTCTGCGCGGTGACGGTGTCGACGTGGACGCCCACCACCTGGTGGGGTCTGGCGCCCCTGCGGATCAGGCCCGAGGCGGCCGCGGTCACCTCGGTGACGAGACGGCGGTAGCCGTACACCAGGCCGGCGGTCAGGTCGATCAGCGCGGGACGGTCGCCGCGCTCGTAGGCGGCGGCGAACACACCTCCCGTCACGGCGCCCGGTGAAGGGGATGTCGGTGGCGTGGCGCCACAGCGGGCATGTGGGCCGCAGCATCCACCGAGATATGTATAGCGATGTGTATTCAAGGACCGTCCCTGAAGCCTGGGCGGGCTCGAGCCCTGCGCGGCTCGAGCCCGCTGTCGCGCCCGCCGGACCACGACCCCCACCCCTCCGAGGAGGCCAGGCCCACCTGCGAACGCGACGTTTCGGATGGATCGCCCCCGGCCGTGCCCGCCCGCCCGCGATGTGGCACCCGGAGCACCGGGTTCAGGGGGAGCCGCCGGTCGATCACAGACGCAACGCTAGGCGGGGCGGGCTTCGGGCACATGCGCCGAGATGGCCATTCGGCCATGTATCCGCAGTGGGTCAAGGATGTGTAGAGAAGAGGTCGTCACGCAGGCGCGTCCCCGTGAGGAGAACGGCCACGTGTGTACGTGACGAGGGGCCTGCCGGAGCGCGGCGCGTTCGCCTACCGGAGTCCGGCGGCAGCGCTGCGCGACGGCGCCCATCCCGACCAGGCCGCCACGGCGCTGCTCGACGCGTGGGGTGAGGTGCTGCTCCACTCCACGAGCCGGCGGTTCGACGAGGGCGCGGTCGTGCTCGCCCACGCCGCCCGCCCCGACCCGCGGCCCGACCTGCCCGCGCCCGGTGGCTGCGGCATTCGTCGCGATACGCCCGGATATCGCCGACGCCCTCGGCGCGCGCCGGCCCGCAACGGCGGGGCAGCCGTAGGAAATTGTCGGTGACGTCCGTCACACTCCTGGGTATGGCGGACGAGCCCCTCGAACTCGGCGAGATCTCCTTCTCCGACTGGCACGCACACACCGACAAGATGGCGGAGGTCGGCTTCCTGACCATCGCCCGCCGGTTGCCGGCCCTGGTGGGGCAGGCGATGCGGATGGCGTGGCGGGCCAGCCCGCGCGACACCGCGGCCACCGTCGGATTCAACCTGGCGGGCGGCGTCTTCACCGCCTTCGGGCTGCTGGCCACCACCGGCGTCCTCGAAGCGCTGTTCCGCGAGGGCCCCACGCCCGAACGGGTGCGGGCGGCGCTGCCCAGTCTCGCGCTGGTGGCGGCGGCCGCCGCGCTGCGCACGCTGACGCAGGCGGCCGCGGGCTGGGCGCAGTCCAGGCTCGACCCGCAGGTCTCCAGACTCACCGAAGAGCGACTGTACGGCCTGACCAGCAGGGTTCCGCTGGTGGCCTACGACGACCCCGACTTCCACGACGCGATGGAACGTGCCAGGATGCGCGGCGTCGCCATGGCCGACGTGGTGGTCATGACGGCGATCGACGTCATGACCGCCTTCATCGGCATCGCGGCCGTAGCCGGCGTGCTGGGCATCCTGCATCCGTCGCTGCTGCCGCTGCTCATCCTCGCCGTGCTGCCCGACGCGTGGGCCGCCGTGCGCTCGGCCAGGATGCGCTACTCGTACATGTACTCGCTGATCCCCGCCCGCAGACGCAAGTGGATCATCGCCGAGCTGCTGGCCGACCGCTCCCCCGCCGCCGAGGTGCGTTCCTTCACCATGCGCGGCTTCCTGCTGCGGATGTACGACGCCGTGGCCAGGGCCGAGCAGGAGGTCCTGCTGCGGCTGGCCAGGCGGCAGACGGTGGCCAGGATCGTCGGAGAGGCGCTGGGCGGCGTCGGCACCGGCCTGGTCTACCTCGCGCTGGGCCTGCTGCTGGCCTTCGGGGCGCTGCCGCTGGCCGTGGCCGGCACCGCCGTCCTCGCGATCCGGCAGGGGCAGATGTCGCTGAGCAACCTGATGTACGCCACCAACCGCCTCTACGAGGAGGGCCTCTACTTCACCGACTTCCTCGACTTCTGCGCCGACGCCGAGCGCCGGATCGCCGACCCGAGGCCCACGCCCGCGCCGCGGTCGTTCGAGGAGATCAGGGCCGACGACGTGACCTTCAGCTATCCGGGTTCGGACAACCCCGCGCTGCGCGGCGTGTCCGTCAGGGTGGGCAGGGGCGAGGTCATCGCGTTCGTCGGCGAGAACGGCTCGGGCAAGACCACCCTCGCCAAGATCCTCTCCGGCCTCTACGAGCCCGACGGGGGCACGGTGAGCTGGGACGGGCTCGACGTGCGCGAGGTGGCGCCGGAGGAGCTGCGCCTGTCCACCGCGGTCATCGCCCAGGACCACACCAGGTGGCCGCTGACGGCCCGCTACAACATCACCATGGGCACCGACAAGGGAGAGCCCGCGCTGGTCGCCGCGGCCGAGGTCGCGGGGGCCGACGAGGTCGTCGCCGAGCTCCCGTACGGCTACAGCACGCTGCTCGACCGGCGCTTCAAGGACGGGCAGGAGCTGTCCGGCGGGCAGTGGCAGCGGATCGCCGTGGCGCGCGGCTTCCATCGCGACGCGCCGCTGCTGATCTGCGACGAGCCCACGGCCGCGCTCGACGCCAGGGCCGAGCACGCCCTGTTCGAGCGCATCCGCCGGCACTCCGACGGGCGGAGCGTGCTGCTGATCACGCATCGGCTGGCGAGCGTGCGGTACGCCGACCGGATCTACGTGCTCGACCACGGCAAGGTGGTGGAGGAGGGCACCCACGATCACCTGATGGCGGAGGAGGGGCTCTACGCCGACCTCTACAACCTCCAGGCCCAGGCCTACCGCTGACGCGGCCCCACCCTCGCCGGAGGCCACCGGTCCTCATCCCGCGAGAGCCCGGCGGGTCGACGGCCGACGCGAACCGCGTCACCCGAAGGCGCGGCCGGCCCGAGAACGGATGCCCGAGAACGGACGGCCCGAGAACGGACGGCCCGAGAACGGACGGCCCGAGAGCGGACGGCCCGAGAGCGGACGGCCCGAGAGGTCTCGCGGGAACCGGAGCGCGGAGGCGGGGCTCCGGATCAGGTGAGGACCGCCTGCATGATCTGGCGGGCGATGGGGGCGGCCACGTCGCCGCCGGAGCCGGCCTGCTCGACGACCACGCCCACAGCCACCCGCGGGCTGCCGGCGGGGGCGAAGGCCGTCAGCAGCGCGTGATCCTCCGCGCCCTGGACGTTCTCCGCCGTGCCCGTCTTGGCCGCGACCTGCACGTCGGGCAGCGCGGCCGCCGTACCCGTGCCGCCCTGCTCGGTGACCTCCACCATCATGGCGGTGAGCTGGGCGGCCTCGCGCGCGCTCATGACCGAGCGCCACTGGGACGGCTCGGCCCTGTCGATGACCGAACCGTCCGGCAGCCGGACCTCCTCCACCAGGTAGGGCCGCATCAGCGCGCCGCCGTTCGCCACCGCGGCCGACAGCATGGCGATCTGGAGCGGGGTGGCCCTGTCGTTGAACTGCCCGATCGCCGACATCGCGGTCTGCGCCTGGTCGAGGCCGCTCGGGTAGACGCTCATGGAGACCGGCATCGGCACGGTCAGCGTGTCGTCGTTGAACCCGAACGCCTCCGCCTGCTGGCGCAGTGTGTCCTGCCCCATGTCGAGGCCCATGGCGGCGAAGGCGGTGTTGCAGGAGATCTGGAAGGCGAAGGCCAACGCCGGACGCCCGTCGCCGCAGGACTCGCCGCCGGCGTTGCGCAGGTAGGTGGAGGTGCCCGGCAGCAGCAGCCTGATGGGCGCGTCCACGGCGGAGGCCGACGCGTACGTGCCGGAGTTCAGGGCGGCGGCGCTGGTGACGACCTTGAAGGTGGAGCCGGGCGGATAGTTCTGGTTGAGCACCCTGTTGAGCAGCGGCCGGCCGGGGTCGGCGTGGAACAGCGTGTCGATCTCCGTCAGCTTGGCGCCGTCGAAGGTGGTGTAGAGGTTGGGGTCGTAGGACGGGTAGGAGACCATCGCCAGGATCGCCCCCGTCGTGGGGTCGAGCGCCACGGCGGCGCCACGCCGCCCCGTCGCGGCCAGGCCCTGGTAGGCGGCCCGCTGGACGCGCTGCTCGATGGTGGTCCGCACGTCGGCGCCCTCGCTGATGCCGTCGGTCACCAGCGCGCGCACCCGCACTCTCGGGTCGCTGCCGGTGAGGGCGGCGTCCTCGGCACGTTCCAGGCCGGTGGTGGTGTAGAGCGAGGAGTGGCCGGTGACCGCGGCGTAGAGGTTGCCGCCGGGGTAGGTCCGCCGGTAGGCGTAACTGGCGTTCTTCGTCCTGCGGCTGGCGGCGATGATCGTCCCGTCGCGGGTGAGGATCTTGCCGCGCGGGTGCTCGAACCTGGAGATCAGCATGCGCTGGTTGCGCGCGTCGGCGTTGAGCCGCGCCGTCGTGAACCCCTGGATGTAGGTGACGTTCGCGAGGAGCGCGAACAGCATCGCCGCGCACAGTATCGCCGCGCGACGCAGCGGGATGTTCATGCGTCTCGCCCGGGGTCCGGCCATACCCCCCGGTTTAGCAACCGCAACGCCAAGCGCGGGCTAGAGCACGCTGCGGTAGTAGGAAATCTTGTTGTGAATGTAGCGCTGGCGCTCGATCAGGTTGTCGATCTGGCCGCGCACCCTGCTGTCGTGCTCCTCCAGGAGCGCGATCCTGTCGGCGATGGTGTGGTCGCCCGCGCGCACCAGTTCGGCGAAGCGCAGCATCTGGGCGATCGGCATGCCCGTGTCGCGCAGGCATCTGATCGTCCCCAGCCACCCGAGGTCCTCCTCGGAGAACCTGCGCTGTCCCGCGGCGTTGCGGTCTACGGGGGCCAGGAGGCCGATCTTCTCGTAGTAGCGAAGGGTGTCCAGGCTGAAGCCGGTCTCCTCGACGACTTCAGCGGGTGTGTAGACGCTCACGAGGCCGATCCTCCCACCTGGAGCGCACTCCAGGTCAATCGCTTGACATGGAGTGCGCTCCAGCTCGCAGAGTCTCGCCCATGGATTTCGCGATCGGCACCATCGACTTCGGCACCAGGGTCACCCTGCAGGACACCTTCGCTCTTCTCGACAGGTTCACCGAGGCGGGCGGGACGATGATCGACACGGCGAACAACTACCCGTTCTGGAACGCCGGCCGTACCGGCAGCGAGAGCGAGGAGGCGGTCGGGGCCTGGCTGGCCGCGCGCGGCGCCAGGGACAGGATCGTGTTGAGCACCAAGGTCGGGGCGCGCCCGACGGTGCCGGGTGACACGACGCTCGACTCGGCGGAAGGCCTGTCGGCACAGGCCGTCGGGAAGGGCATCGAGGGCAGCCTGCGGCGGCTGGGGACGGACCGCATCGATGTGTACTGGTCGCACATCGAGGATCGGTCCGTCCCGCTCGAGGAGACCCTGGGCGCGTTCAACGAGCTGGCCGAGGCGGGCAAGATCCTCAGGCTGGGCTCGAGCAACATGCCCGCGTGGCGCCTGGAGCGGGCCAGGAACCTGTCCGCGGCCAACGGCTGGCTGCCCTACACCGCGCTGCAGCTGCGGCACACCTACCTGCGGCCGCGACCGCTGGTGAAGCTGCCCGAGGGCGGCCACATCCTCACCACGGACGAGACGCTGGCCTACGTGCGCGAGGAGGAGGACCTGACCCTGTGGGTGTACAACACGTTGATGTCCGGCGCCTACACCCGCGCCGACCGGCCCGTCCCCGAGTGGTACGACCACCCCGGCACGACGCGCCGCCTGGCGAGGCTGCGCGAGGTGGCGGACGAGCTGGGCGCGACGCCGAACCAGGTGGTGCTGGCGTGGCTGACGGCCCAGGGGCTGGTGCCGATCGTGGGGGTGACGACGATGGCCCAGCTGGAGGAGGCGATCGGGGCGGCCGGCCTCAAGCTGGACGAGGCGCTCATGGCTCGGCTGGACGAGCCACGCTGAGGTGCTCGGCGAGGTAGCGGCGGACCAACTGCTTGCACTCGGCGATCAACGCCGGGTCGCCGTCGGAGCTCGTGCGGAAGGCCAGCTTGAGCACCGCGTCGGCCGCCTCGACGGCGACCCGCAGCGCCAGGTCGAGCCGCTCGCCTTCGGGCTTGTCGTACAGCCCGACGACGAGGGCGCGCAGCCGGTCGGCCACGACGGCGCTGTTCTCCGTCGCCGCGTCGAGCATGTGGCTGGTGCCCGGCAGCGCGGGACCGCCGGGCGTGGGCAGCACCTCACCGAAGTCGACCACCGCGAAACCCGGTGTGGTGCGCTTCATCGCCACGAACTCGTCGATCGCCAGGTCGGACAGCTCCGACCAGTGGGCGAGGTCGGCCTGCGCGATCCGGTCGGTGACGCGCGTGAGGAACCTGTCGAGGTTGCGCATGGCCAGCGCCCTGACCAGGCCTTGTTTGTCGGAGAAGAACTGGTAGAAGGTGCCGATCGGGACCTCGGCCCGACGGGCGACCTCCTTGGTGGTCAGCCCGTCATAGCCCACTTCGTCCAGGAGCGAGGCGCACTCGTCGAGCATCCGCTCGACCCGTTCGGCGCTGCGGCGCTGGGAGGGACGGCGGCGCAGGGTACTCGTCATATCCCCATCCTGGCCCATCAGCGCCGCCGACCTCGCGACCTCGGACCCCTTGATCGCCTAATATCACCGGTTATGTTCCTCTGGGGTACGGCCACCGCCGCCTACCAGATCGAGGGCGCCGTCCACGAGGACGGCCGCGGCGCCTCCATCTGGGACACCTTCGCCCACCAGCCCGGCAGGACCCGCGACGGGCACACCGGTGACGTGGCGTGCGACCACTACCATCGCTGGCCCGATGACCTCGAGCTGATGACCGGCCTGGGCGTCAACGCCTACCGGTTCTCGATCGCATGGCCGAGGATCCAGCCCGGCGGCTCCGGCGAGGTCAACCCGAAGGGGCTCGACTTCTACGACAGGCTCGTGGACGGGCTCGGCGAGCGCGGCATCACCCCCGTGCCGACGCTGTTCCACTGGGATCTGCCCCAGGCGCTGGAGGACAGGGGCGGGTGGCTCGACAGGGACACCGCCCACCGTTTCGCGGACTACGCCGCGGTCGTGGCCGACCGGCTCGCCGACCGGGTGAAGATGTGGATCACGCTCAACGAGCCCTTCGTGCACATGGTCTTCGGCTACGCGATGGGCGTGCACGCTCCTGGTCACGCGCTGATGCTGGACGCGCTCCCCGTGGCGCACCACCAACTGCTCGGGCACGGGCTGGCCGTACGGGCGCTGCGGGCCGCGGGCGCGGAGCAGGTGCTGGTCACCAACAACTGCACCCCCGTCTGGGCGGAGGACGCGGCGGCGGGCGACGCCTACGACGCGTTGCACAACCGGCTGTTCAACGACCCGGTCCTGCTGGGGCGCTACCCCGACCTGTCCGCCTACGGCGTCACCCTCGACTGCGTCCGCGACGGCGATCTGGAGGTCATCTCCACGCCGCTCGACGGGCTCGGCATCAACTACTACAACCCCACGCGGATCGGCGCCCCCACGGACGACTCGCTGCCGTGGACCGACCTCGGCGTCACCGGCTACCCCACCACGGCTTTCGGGTGGCCCGTCGTCCCCGACGGCCTGCGCGAGCTGCTGGTCGGCCTGCGCGACCGGTACGGCACGGCGCTGCCGCCGATCTACGTCACGGAGAACGGCTGTTCCTACCCCGAGCTGGACGACCAGGCCCGCATCGCCTTCCTCGACGGCCATCTGGCCGCCGTGCGCGCCGCGCAGGACGAGGGCGTCGACGTGCGGGGATACTTCGTCTGGTCGCTGCTGGACAACTTCGAGTGGGCCGAGGGCTACCACCAGCGCTTCGGCCTGGTCCATGTCGACTTCCCCACCGGCCTGCGCACCCCGCGCGCCTCCTACCACTGGCTGAAGGAGCACCTGTCGCGTACGGCGCGGCCGTAGCGGCCTGGACTCAGAACACCGACACGTGCACGTGGTCCCAGTGGTTGGCGGTGACGCCGCCACGGTCGGACATCATGTCCCAGCCGCCGCCTGTGCGGATGTCGTAGTAGCGCTGCTTCCAGATGATGTACATCACGCCGAGCCGCGACCCGTTGGAGATGAGCCACTGGGCCAGCGCGTCGCCTCGCGCCAGGTTGGCACCCGAGGCCATGGATCCGCCGGGGCTCATCATGAAGTCGCAGGCCCGCCCCTTGCCGTGCTCGCCTGGGTCGCCGACCCTCAGGCAGCCGACGCCGTAGAACATCGGGAAGTTGCGCATCACCTCGTCGCGGACCGAGACCATGCGCGCAGTGAGGCCGTTGGCGCTGCCAGGCTGCTGGATGCCGTACTTGGCCAGCAGTTTCTCGATGTCGCGCCGCTTGCTCTGCATCTTCTTGACGTCGCGCTCGAGGTCGTCGATCTTGCCGTCGGCCTCCTTCTTCGCCTTCTGGGCGTCGGCGACCATCTCCTTGACGCGGTTGAGCTTGGAGGTGCGTTCGGCCGACAGGTAGGCCATGCTCGCCGCCTGCCCCAGCACCTGGTAGGGCTCCGCGGGCGAGCTGAACAGGGCGGTGCCGTCGAGCGGCCCCTGGATGTAGGTGGTCTGTGCGATCTGGCTCACCTCGACCTCGGCCCTGGCGAGCGCCGCCTTGAGGTTGGCCGCCCTGTCGGTGGCCTTCTTGGCGGCGAGCCGGGTGTCCTCGAGGCTCTCGATCGTGCCGCGGTAGAGCTTGTTGAGCTGGGCCGCCTGTTTGGTGAGCTTGCGCAGCTTGGTCTGGCTGTCGGGGTCGGCGGTCGCGGAGTGCGGGAAGGGGGCCGCGACCAGCGCGACGAGGACGACGGCGAGCACGGCAAGACGCCCTGATCTCACGCCTGTCCTCCCCTCCTAGACGGAGCGACTATAGAAGATGATCTTGTTCCCTGCCACCTGAACCAGCGAACTCGTGCGCCTTTGGCGAACTATCTACCACTTTGCCGGAAAGTGGGCCAACAGTTGGGTCTTGCCGAGCACTCCACGCCGGGTGACATTTCGAGCATTCCGTCTTCTGCAAAGGGGCAGAACTTGTCTCGAACTTTCACCCTCGTCACAGCCGTGACCGCCTGCCTGGCCACTTCCCTGGTGGCTGGGCAGGCCGTCGCATCAGAGGACCCCGCCTTACCCTCGGCCGACCGGATCGAGCTCTACCAGTTGGACGGCCCGCCGGGCATCGGGCAGGCCCTCGCCGAGGACGGCTTCGATGTCGTGCAGAAGCAGGCCGTCGCGGGCAAGGAGCACATCGAGTTCACCGCCGACAGCGACGACCTGGTCAAGATCGGCAAACTCGGGCACAAGCCCGAGCCCGTGCGCAACCCGCAGGGCCAGACCCAGCTCGAGGCCGCCAAGGCCCAGGCCGCGGGCGGCTACACGGTCTGGCGCAGCTACTCCGAGCAGGGCGGCATCGCCGAGCAGCTCAAGGCCATCGCCGACGCCAACAAGGACATCGTCAAGCTGCAGTCGATCGGCAAGACGATCAAGGGCCAGGACATCCTGGCCGTCAAGGTGACCAAGCACGCCAGGACCCTGCGCGACGGCGCCAAGCCCGCCGCCCTCTACTCCGCGACCCAGCACGCCCGCGAGTGGATCGCGGCCGAGGTCGACATGCGGCTGCTGAAGTACGTGGTCGCCAACAAGGGCACGCTGTCGGGCCTGCTCAACACGACCGAACTGTGGTTCGTGCCCGTCGCCAACCCCGACGGCTACGACTTCACCTTCACCGAAGGCAACCGTCTGTGGCGCAAGAACCTGCGTGACAACAACGGTGACGGCCAGATCGCCAGCGGCGACGGCGTCGACCCGAACCGCAACTTCCCGACGAACTTCCACTACGACGAGGAGGGCGCCTCCAGCGTCCCCAGCAGCGAGACGTACCGGGGAACGGCCGCCGCCAGCGAGCCCGAGACCAGGGCGATGGACGGGCTGCTGCGCCGGATCAAGTTCAAGCTGCAGCTCAACTACCACTCCTTCGGCCCGCTGCTGCTGTACCCGTTGGGCTGGCAGATGTACACCGCGAGCGCGGACAACCCGGTCTACGAGGCGCTGAGCGGCACCGACGCCAATCCGGCCGTCCCCGGGTTCAATCCGGGCCTGGCCGCGGGAGAGCTGTACATCACCAACGGCGACACCAACGACCGCGCGCACGGCGAGTACGGCACGCTCTCGTGGACGCCTGAGCTGAACGAGGGCTGCGACGGCTGCGGCTTCGTCTTCCCCGACGACGAGGCGCTGGTCCAGGCGGAGTTCGAGAAGAACCTCCCCTTCGCCCTGGACATCGCGAAGTCGGCGGCCAACCCGGTCGAGCCGGTCAGCCACCTGGGCAACAAGACGCCCGACTTCGTCGTCGACGACTTCGAGGTCAGCCACGGCAGGGACCAGGTCGTCCAGGTCAACGCCAAGCGCAAGCTGGGCCCTGTGGTCGTGCAGTACCAGGTCAACGGGGGCCGCACGAAGACCGCGCTCACCAGCGAGTGGAAGGGCGGCGAGAGGTACGGCAAGGGCTACGACGTCTACTACCACCAGCTCCGCGGCAAGATCACCGGCACCGGTCCGGGAGACAGCGTCAAGGTCTGGTTCAGGTCGCTGACCAAGAAGAGCGCTGACTTCACCTACAAGGTGGCCGACGACATCGGCGGCAAGGTCCTGATCCTTGCGGCCGAGGACGTCACGGGCATCAGTCCCGCCCAGGGCGTCACCGAGTCGAAGTACGTCGACGACTACGCCAAGGCGATCTCCGAGGCCGGCTACACCTCCGACGTCTACGACATCGACAAGAGCGGCCGCAAGGCGCCGCACCCGCTGGGCGTGCTCAGCCACTACAAGGCCGTCGTGTGGGAGACCGGCGACGACATCAACCCGCGCTCGCCCGAGCAGGTGCCCGGCACCCTGGCCAGGTACAGCGTCGAGACCGAGATCGCGGTGCGCGACTACCTCAACGAGGGCGGCAAGCTCCTGTCAGCGGGCAAGTACGCCCACTACGCGCGCAACGCCAACCAGGGCTTCTTCTTCCAGCCCGACGCCTCGCTCGGCGAGTGCGTGGTCGCCGCGACGCCCCCGTGCTTCGAGGCCAACAACGACTTCCAGCAGTACTGGCTGGGCGCCTACATCTGGTTCGACAACGGCGGCACCAGCCAGCAGACGCATGAGCCGTTCGGGCTGAAGGGCACCGTGGGCGCCTTCAGCGGCTTCACCGGCACGCTGAACGGCGGCGACTCGGCCGACAACCAGGACCACAACAACTCGTGGGTCGCCACCTCCGCGATCCTGCCCGTCGAGACGTTCCCGCAGTTCGAGAGCAGGGCGGGTATCACGTGGGACAGGCCCGGCGGCCCCTTCGACCCGCACACCGGGGCGTGGGACGTGCAGAGCGGCATCGCCGACGCGTCGTGGAAGCGCCTGACCAAGACGATCGACCTGACGGGCGAGAGCAGCGGGGACCTGACGTTCTGGGCCTCCCTCGACACCGAGGCGGACTGGGACTTCTTCACCGTCGAGGCGCACACCGTCGGCCAGGACGACTGGACGACGCTGCCCGACGCGAACGGGCACACCACCCAGTCCACGGGGTCGAGCTGCAACACGCCCAACGGACAGCACTGGAGGGAGATCCACCCGTTCACGACCCGCTACCAGGGGCCGAACTGCGAGCCGACGGGCAGCAGCGGCGCATGGCACGCGGCCACCGGCAACTCGGCGGGCTGGCAGCAGTGGAAGGTCGACCTCACTCCCTACGCGGGCAAGAAGGTCGAGATCTCGCTCTCGTCGATCACCGACTGGAGCACCCACCAGGCCGGCGTCTTCCTCGACGACGCGAAGGTCACGCTCGACGGCGCGGTGGCGGAGGAGACGTCCTTCGAGGCCGACCTCGGCGGATGGACCGCCGGCGGGCCGCCACCCGGCTCCGGTCCGCTGCTCAACAACTGGGGCCGCACCGACAAGATCTTCGATGAGGGCGGCGGCATCATCACCAAGGACACCGTTCTGCTCGGATACGGCGTCGAAGGTGTCACCACGCAGGCACAGCGCACCGACCTGGTGAAGCGGTCGCTGACCCACCTGCTCGGCGATCCTCGCTAGAGCGGGCCGAGGGGTACGGCTCCGGCGAGCCGTACCCCTCTTGCGTGCCCGCACAGAACATGATTCGGTCTCCCAAGAGAGCAAGCACTCGGTCAAACGAGAAGGGTCACGACATGCGCCAGCACGACACGCTGTTCATCGGGGGCGAATGGGTGGCCCCGGCGGGCACCGGCGTCATCGAGGTCATCAACCCGCACACCGAGCAGGTCGTCGGCACGGTCCCTGACGGGACGCCCGCCGACATGGACCGCGCGGTCGCCGCCGCCCGCGAAGCCTTCGACCACGGGCCGTGGCCCCGGCTCAGCTTCGGCGAGCGGGCCGAGGCCATCGGCAGGCTCGCCGACATCTACGCCGCGCGACAGGGCGAGATGGCGGCCCTCATCACCGAGGAGATGGGCTCGCCGATCACCTTCTCCCAGCTCGCCCAGGCCCCCCAACCGCTCGGCATGCTCCAGTACTACGCCGAATACGGCAGGACGTTCCAGCAGGAGGAGGAGCGCCCCGGCCTGTTCGGTCCCTCGACCGTGCGCAGGGAGCCCGTCGGCGTGGTCGCCGCCGTCGTCCCGTGGAACGTCCCCCAGTTCGTCTCCATGACGAAGATCGCCCCCGCGCTGCTGGCCGGATGCACGATCGTGCTCAAGCCCGCGCCCGAGACGCCGCTCGACGCCTACCTGCTGGCCGAGATGGTGCAGGAGGCGGGCATCCCTGGCGGCGTGCTCAACATCGTCCCCGCGGGCCGCGAGGCGGGCGAGCACCTGGTCTCCCACCCGGGCGTGGACAAGGTCGCCTTCACCGGGTCCACCGCCGCGGGCCGCCGCATCGCCTCGATCTGCGGCGAGCAGCTCAAGCGCTGCAGTCTGGAACTGGGCGGCAAGTCGGCGGCGATCGTGCTCGACGACGCCGATCTCGGCGCCAGCATGGGCATGCTCGCCATCGCCTCGCTCATGAACAACGGCCAGGCCTGCGTGGCGCAGACCCGCATCCTCGCCTCCCACCGCCGCTACGACGAGGTCGTCGAGGCCGTGGCGGGCATGGTCACCTCGCAGGCGGTCGGCGATCCCGCCGACCCCGCCACCGGCATCGGCCCGCTGGTCGCCAAGCGCCAGCAGGAACGAGTCGAGGGCTACATCAAGATCGGCATGGACGAGGGCGCGAAGGTCGTCGTCGGCGGCCTCGACCGGCCCCACGACAGGGGCTGGTACGTCGCGCCCACCGTCTTCTCCGGCGTCCACAACGACATGCGGATCGCCCGCGAGGAGATCTTCGGCCCGGTCCTGGCCGTGATCCCCTACGAGGACGAGGCCGACGCCGTCCGCATCGCCAACGACAGCGACTACGGCCTGGCGGGCACGGTGTGGACGGCCGACACCGACCACGGCATGGACATCGCGCGCCAGGTCCGCACCGGCACCTACGGCGTCAACTGCTTCATGCTGGAGGCCAACGTACCCTTCGGCGGCTACAAGGCCAGCGGCGTCGGCCGCGAGCTCGGCCCCGAGGGTCTGTCCGCCTACCTGGAGTACAAGACCATCTCGCGGCTCGGCTGAGCCGCGAGGACCCGGCTGAGCGGCTGGGCCGAGCGGCCGGGCCGGGCCACTGGCCGGCGAAGGACCGCCCCGGTACGGCATGCCGTACCGGGGCAGGGTGCGAGCGGCACCCAGCGCGCCCCCGCGACGCTGGGCGTTCACCCGGCTACAGAAGTATGTCCCGCGTCTACCGCCTTGACGGCTGATGGCACCGTTGGCGATCCCCCTGCGGGTTCCTTCCTTACGTCATAGGTAGACGCCTTTAATACCGAAAAGGTTCGATCTATCTCTGCGCGGTGTTCGTGGTGATCCACTTCGCGATCCGGCGGACGAGTTCGGGCGTGGCGGCCGACTCGGCGTGCCCGAATCCGCGCTCGATCCACAGCTCCTTGGGCTCGCGGGCGACGTCGAAGATCTGGTGGGCGTGCTCCAGCGGGAAGAAGGTGTCGGCGTCGCCGTGCACGACGAGCAGCGGCGTCGGGGAGATCAGCGCGGCGGCCTCGTGGGGCGGCAGCGGGATCGGGTCCCACTGGCCGACGGCGATCCTGGTGCGCTTGACCACCCGCGCCGCCAACCTGCCGAACGGCCGCTCGATCGCCCAGTGCACCTGGCGCATCGGCCTGGTGCCCCGGTAGTACCAGCGGGCGGGGCCGCTGACGGCCGCCACCGCGTCCACGCCGCGGTGCAGGCCCGCGTGCCGGAGGGCCACGGCCGCCCCCATGGAGAAGCCGACGACCGCCACCGACGAGTAGCCGACGACCCTCGCGTGCCGCACCGCGGCCTCGATGTCGTGCACCTCCAGGTCGCCCACAGTGCTCTCACCGGCGGAGCGGCCGTGGCCGCGGAAGTCGAAGGCCACCACTCCGCCGAACCCGCTCAGCACATGGACGATCCTGCGGGCGGTGGGCTCCCTCCACGAACCCGTGAAGCCGTGCGCCACCACGATGCCCAGGTCACTTCGCCCGCGCGAAGGGGTGTGAGCGGCGTCGATCCGCACGCCGTCGGCGGTTCTGAGCATGACGGGGAAGCTGGTGGCGAAAGGCATGGATCGAGCCTAAGGTCCCTGGAGTTCGGCGCTTCCGATGACCTGCCTGATACGGGAGTCCTCGGCGGCCTTGATGGCGTCGTCCGAGTCGGAGATCATGATGCGCGCGGCGCTCCCCCTGATGAGGTCGCCCGTCTCTAAACCGGCGGGCAGCACCGTGACGATGGCTCCCACGGCGATCGCGCCGTCCACTGCCGCGCTGAGGTCCGCTCCCCGGGGCAGGCAGACGACCACCCGGTCGCCGGGGCGCAGCCCACGGCTCCGGAGCAGGTCTTCTGTGCTCATGCGATCAGGCTAGGGAGCGTGCTTCGCCCGCACATGGGGCGGAATATGCAGACCGTTATGCAGAACCCAGGTCGTGCTCGACGGCCCAGAGAGCGATCTGCGAGCGCGAGGTGAAGCCGAGCTTCTCCATGATGTTGGCGATGTGCCTGGCGACGGTGGCGGGGCTGATGACCAGCTCGTCGGCGATGGCCCTGTTCGACAGGCCGCGGGTGAGCAGCCCGGCGATCTCCTGCTCGCGGGCGGTGAGCACGGGGTGCGGGACCTCGGCCACAGCGGGGACCGGCAGCCGCCCGTTCCCGCCGCCCTCTCCTGCCAGCACCAGGCGCGCGACCTCGACAGGGTCGAGCTCCCTGCCCCTCGACCACTGCAACGCCGTACGGCCCTCGCCGAGCTTGTCGCGGGCGCGGGCGAGCAGCTCCTCGATCCGGCCCGAGACGGTCGGCTCGCCCATCTCCTCGGCCAGCGCGGTCGCCGCGCCCGAGGAGAGCACGGCCCCCGCGAGGTCGCCCTCGACGTCGGCCAGCCTCGACAGCACCCGCAGCACCCGCGCCATCCCGAGGCGCTGGCCTGTCTTTTGCGCCAGCTCCAGGCACTCGGCCAGCAGTCCCTCGGCCGTGGCGTGGTCGCCGCGGCCGATCGCGACCTTGGCCACCATCACCAGGCAGCGTTCCATCTCGACCCTGTTGTCGAGCTCGTCGAAGATCGCGGCGGCCTCGCGGTAGTGGGTCACCGCCGCCTCGGTGTCGCCTCGCCACTCGGCCACGGCCGCCAGCTGGCTGGTCGCCATCGCGACGTGCCACGGGTGGCCGTTCTCCTTGGCGACGGCCAGCGCCTCGCCCGCGTGCCGCTGCGCCAGCCGCAGCTGTCCCCTGACACCCGCCAGGACGGCCAGGCACGAGTGCGCGATGACCCTGTTGAAGGTGTCGTCCCACTCCCGCGTGGTCGCCACGACCTCCTCGAAGTGCCGCTCGGCCCGGTCGAACTGGCCGGTGCGCAGCAGCAGCACGCCCGCCACGTTCAGCGTGACGCCCTTGCCGAGGCTGTGGGGAACCTTCTCCTGCTCCTTGAGCGCCTCGGTGACCACCCGCTCGCAGCCTGCCAGGTCGTCCCTCGCCTCCAGCCCGTAGGCCAGCGCGCCCTTGCTCAGCGCGACCACCTCGGGCGGCACGCCCGTCAGGTCGAGCCGTAGCAGCCGCTCGAACCACTCGACGCCCTCGGCGATCTCTCCGTGGACGGCCAGCAGCGCCGAGGCCACGTACGCGAGCCGCAGCCCCAGCAGCGCGTTGTCCGACTCGACCGCCCAGTCGACCGCCGCTCTGCAGTCGTCGATGAGGGCTCTGCCCCTGACGAAGTACGGCAGACGCTCGGGCCACGGCGCCCGGGGCGTGGCGAGGCCCGACTCGAAGCAGCGCTCCTGCACCTCGCAGATCACCTGCAGGTGCCGGTCGCGGAACCAGGTGCGCTCGTCCTCGTCCCGCAGGCGCTCCGCCGCGAACTGCTTGATCGTCTCCAGCAGGCGGTAGCGCCCTCCGTCGGCCAGCAGCAACGACTTGTCGACCAGCCCGCCGAGCAGGTCGAGAATCTCGTGCGAGGGCAGGTCCCCGTCGTCGGCGCACACCTGCTCGACCAGGTCGAGATCGAAGTGCCCGGCGAACACCGAGAGCCGCCGCAGCAGCACCCGCTCCTTGGGGGTGAGCAGGTCGTGGCTCCACTCCACGGTGGCCAGCAGCGTCCGCTGCCTGGCGGGCGCCGTACGGTCACCGCTGGTCAGAAGCCTGAAGCGGTCACCGATCCGATCGGCGATCTGCGCGGGGCTGAGCATCCTGGTGCGGGCGGCGGCCAGCTCGAGCGCGAGCGGCAGCCCGTCCAGCGCCACGCACAGCCTGGCCACGTCGTCGAAGTCGCCGCCGCTCAGCCTGGTGCCCACGGCCAGCGCCCGGTCGGTGAACAGCAGGACGGCCTCGGCGTCGGGATGGCGTGCGTCCGGCAGGTCGAGCGGGGGCACCCGCCACACCAGCTCGCCAGGAATGCGCAGAGCCTCCCTGGTCGTGAGGAGGATCCGCAGGTCGGGGCAGCCGGCCAGCAACTCGGACACGAGCTCGGCGCAGCGCTCGACGACCTGCTCGCAGTTGTCGAGGAGCAGCAGGGCCCTGGCGCCGCGCAGCCGGACGAGCAGCCCGTCGAGCGAGGGCCTCGAGCGCTCCTCACGCACCCCGAGCGTGTTGGCGATCTCGTGCGCCACCAGGTCGGCGCCGGTGATCCTGGCCAGTTCGACCAGCCACACCCCGTCGGGGAAGTCGGGCACGACCTTCGCCGCCACGCGCAGCGCGAGGCGCGTCTTTCCGATGCCGCCCACGCCGCAGAGCGTGACCAGGCGCTGATCTCGGAGCAGGCCGCACAGCTCATCGAGGTCGCGCGCGCGGCCGACGAAACGATTCGGTTCAACCGGGAGGTTATGCGATGTCATGCCTTCAACCGGGTTCATGGGGAAGCGTTACCGCGAGTGTGCAGGCGATCACTCGCCTGCACAAGCGGTCCGGGGTCGAGCAGCGGCGCGGTCCCATCTTCGCGCACATGGAGCGGTATCTCCTGGGATTCGATCCGTTCCCGCGAGACGAACTCGCTATGGCGGCGCAGGCGCAGATCACGGCGCTCACCGGCCGGGGCCCGCCGCCGCGCCCTTGCGGCCGCGCCTCGGCGATCACACCGCGGAGACGCGGTGGTACAAGACTCCTATTGTTGTCTCATGACGCTGGTGGAGCTCCTGCGCGCCGACGACGGCTCCGACTCGGCGAACGAGCGCATCCTCGACGCCGCCTACGAACGATTTCTGGCCTTCGGGGTGCGCAGGACCACCGTGGACGACGTCGCCAGGCAGGCAGGCCTGGCGCGTGTCACCGTCTACCGGCGCTTCGCCCGCAAGAACGACCTCGTCCACGGCGTCATGCTGAGAGAGCTGCGCCGGTTCCTGCGTGACTTCGAACGCGCGGTCGCGCCGCTGCCGACGGCCGCCGAGCAGGTGGTCGAGGGGTTCGCCCTGACTCTGCGCGTGGTGCGCGGCCACTCGCTGCTGGCCCGGCTGCTGGTCACCGAGCCTGAGACGATCCTGCCGCACCTGACGACGGGGGCGGCGCCGTACCTGGCGGTGGCCAGGGAGTTCGTCGCCGCCCACCTCGACTCGCCGGACGCGGAGGCGATCGCGGAGATGTTCGTCAGGGTCTCGCTGTCGTTCCTGCTGACGCCGTCCTCGGCGATCCCGCTGGAGACCGACGACCAGGCGCGCGCCTTCGCGCGCCGCCACCTGGTGCCCTTCCTCAGCTCAGGCGGGCGGTGATCCGCGCGATGAGCAGGGGCAGCCACCCGGCCAGCCCCCACACCAGCAGGTACGGCGCCGCGTCCCACCCGGGGGCGGCGAGCGTCACCGCCAGCCAGATCACGCCAAGCGCGGCGTTGAGCGACACGACCCAGCTCACCCGCAGCGCCCGCCGCACCGGTCCTGCCCCCATGACCTGCCACGCTCCCGCCGTCACCGCGACGAAGGCGATGACCGCGCCGGACCGCAGCGCCACCGCCTGGTCCTCGATCGGCAGCAGCCCGTAGGCCAGAGTCCCGACCAGCGCCACCGTCCACAGGAATCTGGCGGAACCGCCCACGTGGTGACGCAGCCCGGCGTCGTCCAGCCCGGCGTAGAAGGCCCTGGAGGCGTCCCTGCGCGCCCGTACGGCGGCGGGGATGTTCGACAGCCCCTCCCGCCGCCGGATCGTGAGCGTCCACAGGCCGCCGCGCACCGCCAGGAGGCCGGCCACGTAGACGACGACGAACCAGTCCCCCGGCCCGATGGCGGCCAGCCGCTCACCCTGCCACACCAGCGGCGCCACCAGCCCGCCGAGCAGGAGCGCCGCCACGATCTCCACCGCCCACCCGTCCCACCACGGACGCCGGGCATCCGAGGGAACAGGAACGCTGTTCCTCAGCGTTGTGTAGTCGCCACCCAGTTCCTCGGCCCGCCGTACCGCCTCCCCGTTCGGGCGGCCCTGGCGGTCGAGGATCAGCGCCCTCAGCAGCCACGGCTCGGGGTCGAGGGGCGAGTCGGAGATCAGCCGGTCGACGTAGGCGTGTGCCCAAGGAAAACGCCGCTCGTCGAGCAGGCGTCGGACATGCCGCAAGTGGGAGGACACGGGGTGAAGTCTGCCCTGTCATGCCCACTGCACCAAGGGTGGTAACGGGATCAACTAAACTGGTGGCGCCGCATCGTCCCGCGGCCAGCCTCCACGAACACAGAGTGAGACCTCATCATGCCTTTGAACAGCCGCGACGACCTGCGGAACATCGCGATCATCGCGCACGTCGACCACGGCAAGACCACTCTCGTGGATGCCATGCTCTGGCAGTCCGGAGCCTTCCGCGCCAACCAGGACGTCGATGACCGTGTCATGGACTCCAACGACCTCGAGCGCGAGAAGGGCATCACCATTCTCGCCAAGAACACCGCGGTCAAGCACGGCGACATGACCCTCAACATCATCGACACGCCGGGCCACGCCGACTTCGGTGGCGAGGTCGAGCGCGGCCTGTCGATGGTCGACGGCGTGGTGCTGCTCGTGGACGCCTCCGAGGGGCCGCTGCCGCAGACGAGGTTCGTGCTGCGCAAGGCGTTCGCCGCGAAGATGCCCGTCATCCTGTGCATCAACAAGGTCGACCGCCCCGACGCCCGCATCAAGGAGGTCGTCGACGAGGTCTACGAGCTGTTCATGGACCTCGACGCGACCGAGGAGCAGATCGACTTCCCGATCGTCTACGCCTCGGCGAAGGCCGGCCGGGCCTCGCTGGAGCGTCCCGACGACGGCGGCATGCCCGACTCCGAGGACCTCGAGCCGCTGTTCGACGTGATCAAGCGCACGATCCCCGCGCCGACCTACGACCCGAGCGCGCCGCTGCAGGCTCACGTCACCAACCTCGACGCCTCCTCCTACCTGGGCAGGATCGCGCTGTGCCGCATCCACCAGGGCACCATGAAGAAGGGCCAGCAGGTCGCCTGGTGCAGGACCGACGGCACGATCCAGCGCGTCAAGATCACCGAGCTGCTCATGACCGAAGCGCTGGAGCGCAAGCCGGCCGAGGAGGCGGGCCCCGGCGACATCATCGCGATCGCCGGCATCCCGGAGATCATGATCGGTGAGACCCTCGCCGACCCCGACGACCCGCGCCCGCTCCCGCTGATCACGGTGGACGAGCCCGCCATCTCGATGACGATCGGCACCAACACCAGCCCGCTCGTGGGCAAGGTGAAGGGCTCGAAGGTCACCGCCCGCATGGTGAAGGACCGCCTCGACAAGGAGCTCGTCGGCAACGTGTCGCTGCGCGTGCTCCCCACCGACCGCCCCGACGCGTGGGAGGTCCAGGGCCGTGGCGAGCTGGCGCTGGCCATCCTGGTCGAGCAGATGCGCCGCGAGGGCTACGAGCTCACCGTGGGCAAGCCGCAGGTCGTCACGAAGACCATCGACGGCAAGATCCACGAGCCGGTCGAGCGCCTGACCGTCGACTGCCCCGAGGAGTACCTCGGCGCGGTCACGCAGCTGCTGGCCGTCCGCAAGGGCCGGATGGAGCACATGACCAACCACGGCACCGGCTGGATCCGGATGGAGTTCGTGGTCCCGGCGCGCGGCCTGATCGGTTTCCGCACCGAGTTCCTCACCGAGACGCGCGGTACCGGCCTGGTCCACCACGTCTTCGAGGCCTACGAGCCGTGGTTCGGCGAGCTGCGCACGCGCAACAACGGCTCGCTGGTCGCCGACCGTTCGGGCCCCGTGACCGCGTTCGCGATGACGAACCTGCAGGAGCGCGGCATCCTGTTCGTCTCGCCCGGCACCGAGGTGTACGAGGGCATGATCGTCGGCGAGAACTCCCGCTCCGACGACATGGACGTCAACATCACCAAGGAGAAGAAGCTCACCAACATGCGCTCCTCCACGGCCGACGTGACCGAGACGCTCATCCCGCCGCGGGTGCTGTCGCTGGAGCAGGCGCTGGAGTTCATCCGCGAGGACGAGTGCGTGGAGATCACTCCGGAGACCGTGCGGATCCGCAAGGTCGTCCTCGACGCCGCCACCCGCGGGCGCGCCGCCGCCCGCGCCAAGCGCGCCAACTGACGCCCTGCCCCGACAGGGCCGTTCCCACCGGGAGCGACCCTGTCGAGGGTCCGCCGAAGACCCTGGTCATCCTGCCCATGTCGGGCATAGATGACCGGGGTCTTCGTGTTTTCGCAGGTAGGTCGCAAGTCAGGCACAACCGGACCTTTAGCGCACGCCACGATGCTGGGGCGCGAGAGGAGGTGCCGTCATGGGTGTCGTGTCCTACCGGACGAATCTGACATATCTCGCCGCCTGGCTCGTTTTCGTCGCCATCGTGCTCCTGCTGGTGCGCTGAAGTAATCAGTCCGTTACCGACCGGCGTGGATCATGCTGGTTGTGGGCCGGCTGAGGAAGATCGTCGCGTACGCGCTCGCTGCGATCTCCGTGGGAGCCATCGTCTGGTGCGTCGCCGTGGCCAGCCCCGTCACCCGGTCAGCCCCGAGCCCCGAGCCTCCCTCCCCCTCCCTGCTCGAGGTGTACGGCGCGCAGGAACACTCCCCCCGCACCCCTCCCGAGCTGACCACCGAGGTCACGATCGCCGACGCGACCGACGCCGACCTCGCGGTCGTCCCGCAGGGAAGGCTCGACGAGCGGGCCAGACAGTTGAAGATCACCGTGGTCCACCGCCTCGTACTGGACCGCACCGATCTGCTGGCCACGCTGCTCAGATCCGAGGGGCCCTTCCCCGACGACATCCAGGGATTCACCGACCGCAGGCTCGGCGCGGTGAAGGCCGACGGCGGCTCGGCCGTCCTCGCACCCACCAGCAGGCTCGCCCCCGTGCTCACCACCTCGGGCTCGCGGACCACCGTGCGCTTCACGATCACCATGCTGCGCCAGGTCGGCAACGACGCCCTGCCGCAACTCGACTTCGTGCCGCCGACCGAGCAGGGAGCGGTGTCCGCGCGCGAGATCACGCTGATCGCGCCCACGTGGACGGTGATCAGGGTCGAGCGGGTGACGCCCGACAGGGAGCAGGCGGGACGGCTGGTCTTCAACGCCTACACCGCGCCCGTGTCGGTCCGGCTCGCCCACGAGTCCTACGGCAGGCCGGACGCCGAGCAGACGGACCTGTTCTCCTGGACGCCGATCCTCAGCGTCTTCACCGCGATCGCGCTGACCGTCTTCCTCGGCAGGGCGCTCGGCGCATCATGGTGGCAGCGGACGCCCAACAGGGAGCTGGCGACCGGGATCGCCCTGTGCGTGGTCGCGCTCCTGCTCGCCATGCTGCTGGCGCGCATGCCGTACCTGGGTCCTGTCATCCTGTTCGGCGCCGTGCCCGTGCTCGCGCTGCGTCACGCGCGCAGGATCGTGCCCGACCGGCCACCGTGGACCTCGAAGGACGCGCTACTCGTCACAGGCCTCGGCGTGCTCGTGGCCAGCGGCATGCTGTTCTGGGCGTTCGTCCACGGGCAGGTGCCGCCGCTGACCCTCGCCGTGGGCACGGTGACGGCCGCGCTGGCGGCGGCGGGTTCGGCCGTGGCCTTCGGCGCCGACCTCGGCATCGCCGTCCTGGTGGCCAGGCTGGCCGCGGTGACGGCGGGCGTCGCCGTGGCCGCGCTGGCGCTGGCGCTGTGGGTGCGGGCGCTGATGAGCGGCGGCTACTTCCCTCCCGACAGCGTCCGGCTGGTGCTGGCGCTGTGCTGGTCGCTGATCCCGATCGCCGGGATCGCGGTCGCCACCCGCTCCTGGTCGCGCGTCGCGATCGTGGTGGCCGTGCTGGGCAGCCTGCTGCTGCTCGGCTGGCCCACGGAATGGCTCGACGCCGGCTCGTGGAGCGTCCAGCCGGACCAGATCACTCCGACGACGCCGCCTCCGCTGGTGTTCGGTCAGCCGCTCAACGAGGTCACGCGCGGGGCGCTCGGTCTGCTGCTGCTGACGTTCGCGCTGCTCGTGCTGAGGCTGCGGCGGCTGGGGGCGACGCCCGACGCCATGGCCAACCCGGCGGTGGTGGCCACGGTGATCGTCTGCCTGATGGTCCTGTACCTCACCCCGCGCACCGACCCCGACTCCACCGCGATCGACCTGCCGCTTCCCTCCCTCGCGATCACCTCGCTGGTGGCGTGGGCCGCCGCCATCTGGCTGCTGTCGGGGCCACGCCCCGAGATCGCCGAGCCGTCCTCCCGCGCCGAACACCGCGAGCTGATCAGGAACGCGCTGCACCGGCGGGTGCTGCACGGCTCCGAGCAGGAGCTCTACCGGCTGAGCAGGGGCAAGCTGGGATCCGGCGAGCTCACGATGGAGGACTTCGAACGCCAGCGCCTCGACCTCGACCGCGCCCTCACCCTCGACCCGCCGCACACCGAGACCGCCTTCGCCACCTCGGCCGGCTGCACGCCATGGCAGAACGGCCTGGCGGCGTTCGTGGTCAGCCTGCTGCTGTCGCTGCCCTTCGCGCTCATCTACGGCTGGCCCGACGGGCCCGAGCTGACCACCTGGGTGTTCGACGCGCGATTCATGTTCACGCTGCCCGCCTTCGGGTTCTTCTACGGCTACTTCTATCCCCGCCTGCGCGGCACGCAGCCGGTCACCAAGGCGCTCTACGTGATGAGCGTGGCGCTCGTCACCGAGCTGTCGGCCTACGTTCCCTCGCTCGTCGACCCCGACATCGGCGGATTCGACAAGCTGCAGGTCGTCGCGATCGTGGTGGGGCAGGGCGCGCTGGTCTTCATCGGCCTCGGGCTCTACTGGGAGTGGCGGATCATGTTCGCCGCCGGCGAGCCGTGGGCCAGGGTGCGCAACGTCCGCAGCGTCCGCAGCCTCGCCACCCCGCTGGTCGCCGTCGTGATCGCCGCCGGCACCACGGCCGCCACCTCCGCCGCCGGCCAGACCGTGGACCGCATCCTCAAGGGCGACACCGCGACCAGCCAGGGCGGCCCGTGAGCCGGCCCTCTTCGGCGAACAGGTAGTTACGCCGAGCGGTCGTCACCGCCCTGACCCTGGCCCACCCGCGGCGCGACCACGCGTACATGAGATAGCCGCTCCCCAGGAGCGGCTCCACCAGATCCTCGGAGCGCATGCCGTACTTGTCGAGGTGACGGTCCTCGATCTCCAGCAGCAGCGAGGGCCTGTCCCTGCCGATGATCTCGGCCGCGCCCTCCAGCACCCTGGCCTCGAAGCCCTCGACGTCGACCTTCATGAAGGCCACGCGGTCGATGCCGGCCGCGGCGCAGTACTCGTCGACGCCGCGGACCTCCACCGTCAGCGTCTTGGCCGAGGAGAAGGAGACGTGCCTGCCCGGCCGCTGCTGCCCCGTGCGCAGGTGAGCCCAGCCGTGGATGGGCAGGCCGAAACGGAAGGGCAGCGTCATGCGCTCGGCGCCCGGCTCGGGGCCGAGCGCGGCGTTGGTGGCGCGGATGCGCGGGGCGGCCGCGACCCGGCACCCCGCCGCCAGGATCCGGTAGGGGTTGGGCAGCGGCTCGAAGCTGTGGACCTGCCCGGCCGGGCCGACGAGCGCGGCCAGCGGGTAGGTGTACATGCCGTAGGCGGCGCCGATGTCGAAGCAGACGTCGCCCGCCCGGATGAGCTGGGGCAATCCCAGGATCTCCGGCTCACTGAGCGCCAGCGCGGCACCGGCGCGGAAAGCGCCGGCTATGAGCTCCAACCTCGTCGACATGATCTCCCCGTCCTTGTGGTGACGGGGAGACGGTAGGAAGGCGATGGGTGCGGCTGGATCCCGCCACGGAGCGCATTCGGCCGCTGCCTTCTCACCCCGTGGGGGGCAGTCAGCGGCCGGGGACCACCAGCCCGCTCTCGTAGGCGAAGATCACCGCTTGGGCGCGGTCGCGCAGGCCGAGCTTGCCGAACAGACGGCCGACGTGGGACTTCACCGTCTCCTCCGCGACGGTGAGCTCTGCGGCGATCTCGGCGTTGGCGAGCCCCCCGGCGATGAGCCTGAGCACGTCGGTCTCGCGGGTGGTCAGCGCGTTGAGCCTGAGTGCCTCACGACCGTCGGTCTGCTTCCTGGCGGCGAACTCCTGGATCAGCCTGCGCGTCACCGACGGCGCGAGCAGCCCCTCGCCCGCGGCGACCACCCGCACCCCGTTGATCAGGTCGGACGGCGGAGCGTCCTTCAGCAGGAATCCGCTGGCCCCGCCGCGCAGCGCGGCGTAGACGTAGTCGTCGGCGTCGAAGGTGGTCAGGATGAGCACCTTCGACGAGGCCCGGGCCATCCCGAGGATCTCCCTGGTGGCCTGCAGGCCGTCCATGCGCGGCATCCTGATGTCCATGAGCACGACATCGGGTCGCAGCTCACGTGCCGCCTCCACCGCCGCCACCCCGTCGGCCGCCTCGCCCGCGACGCGCATGTCGGGCTGCGCGGCCAGCAACGCGGCGAACCCGGCGCGGACCATGCCCTGGTCCTCGGCGATCAGCACCGAGATCATCCAACTGTCCTCTCCACGCGAGCCGCCGAGATCATCCGACTGCCTTCTCTCCACGAGCCGACGGGCTCGTCCGATGATCTTCTCCCGCGGCGGTCGTCGAACCCACGGGCAGCACCGCCCGTACGGCGAAGCCGCCGTCGCCGTCAGGGCCGGCGGCGAAGGAGCCGCCGAGGGCGGACACCCGTTCGCGCATGCCCTCGAGCCCATGGCCCGAGGCCGCGGGCGATACCGCCGACGGCGGCCGCTCGTTCGTCACCTCGATCACCAGCCTGCCGCCTTCCTCGTCCAGCCGCGCGCACACGGTGGTCGGGGCCCCGGTGGCGTGCCGTACGACATTGCTCAGCGCCTCCTGGACGATCCGGTAGGCCGCCTGCGACACCTCGGGCGGCAGGGCGGGCGGCGGCTCGGGAAGCTCCAGCCGCAGGGGAAGTCCCGCGCTGCGGACCGAGGCGGCCAGCGCCGGCACCTCGGCGATGCCCTGCCACCCCGCCGAGGGGTCGCGGAGCACGCCGAGCAGCTGGCGCAGCTCGCCCAGCGACGAGCGGGCGGCGGCGTTGATGGCGTCGAACTCGGCCGCCACCGCCGCCGACATGTCCTCGCCCAGCCGGTAGGGCGCCGTGGCCGCCTGGACCGCGATAACCGACATGTGGTGGGCGACGACGTCGTGCAGGTCGCGGGCGATCCTGGCCCGCTCTTCGAGCACGTCGCGCAGGCCGCGTTCTTCGGCGATCCGAAGCGTCGCCTTCCTGCGAGCCCTGCGTGTGTGGCCGAGGACCACAGTGAGGATCAGCTCGAGGCTCCAGATCAGCGCGCCCTGCGTCAAGGCGACGGTGTCGTGGGCGCCGCCGATGAGCGCGACAGCGAGGACGCCTGCGCTCAGCGTGACGGCCAGCGCAGGGATCACGGCACCGAGCGGCACCGACAGGGCGAGCGCGTAGAGCACGGGAAGCTGCGCCGCGGACAGGTTGAGGAACCACGGCGGCAGGGCGTCCTGGCCGACGATCATCGTGAACGGCGTGGCCACGAGGAGTCCCGTGAGCATCGCCCACCACGCCGCCATCGGCCGGTACGGGCACAGCCCCACAGGCAGCGCGACCAGCGCGGCCACGCCTACCCCTGCGGGACCGCCGCCCGCCCCGACGGCCAGCATCAGCGCATTCAGCAGGAACAGCACGCCCGCCGCGGCCGCGAACGGCCGGCGCCACAGCATCGGCCTGACGGGACCATGCCGCAGCGAGGAGGGGATCCGCGCCCGGTGCGCGGCCCGCAGTGCCGCCCAGCTCGGAGACAGGAGGGAGGGCACGCGGGTCAGCGGCGCGGCAGCTCGCTGCCCCTGACGTGGGCGCAGAGCCAGTCGACCAGCGGCGCGTAGTCGCGCCAGGTGGCGCGGACCCGGTCGGCGACCTCCTCGGTGTGCACCCACGGCTCGGGCTCGAAACGCCGCCCGAAGTAGAGGGAGCGATGGCGCAGCAGTTCGAGGCGCGGGTGGTCCTCGGGCACCCCTCGCGGCCTGGTCTTGAGCCTGTCGCCCCCCGCGACGTAGCCGGCCCCGGTCAGCCTGTCGGTGATGCGCTGCAGCGGCTTGCCCGACACGTCCTCGTCGACGGCCGCCCGGTAGCGGGCCACCTGGTCGGCGGCGGTGCTGTAGAAACCGCCGGCCGTGTAGAGGCCGGAGGCGTCGAGCTGGACGTAGAGGCCGATGCCCGGCATGACGTCGACGAAGGCGCCCTGGTGGGTCTTGTACGGCGACTTGTCCTTGGCGAAGCGGACGTCTCGGTACGGCCTGAACAGCTGGGCGACGCCGAACTCGGCGCCGAGCTCCTCGGTCAGGGCGAGCATGGGCGCCCTGACCGCCTGCTCGTAGAGCTCCTTGTGGCGCGAGAAGTAGACCTTGCTGTTGTCAGCCTCGAGGCCCTCGTAGAAGAGGAAGGCCTCGTCGGGGAAGCCGGTGAATCCCATCTTCACAGGGTGCCATGCTGCGCCGACACTCAGCGCCGCCGTCTGGCCGTGCCGAAGATCGAGCGGCTGAGCTCCCTGCCCAGCGAGCTGGCGGCGGACCGCGCGAACGACTTGAAGATCGACGATCCGAACACCGCCTCCAGTACCGTGGGCTCCTGCCTGCGCGGCGGCTCGGCCGGTACGGGGGCGGGAACCGCAGGCGGCGGGGCCATCTTGGCGGCCAGCAGCTCGTAGGCCGACTGCCTGTCGATGGGCCGGCCGTACTTGGGCAGCAGCGGAGAGGCCGACACGATGCCGCGCACCACGGCCGGGTCCGACGGCGCCATCAGCGAGCGGGGCGCGAGCAGCCTCGTCCACGCCACCGGCGTCGGCACGCCCCTGTCCGACAGGACGGTCACGACCGCCTCGCCGATGCCGAGCTGGGTGAGCAGCTCCTCCAGGTCGTAGTCGGAGTGCGGGAAGGTGGAGACCGTGGCCTTCAGCGCCTTGGCGTCCTGCGGGGTGAAGGCGCGCAGCGCGTGCTGGATCCGCGCCCCGAGCTGGGCCAGCACGTCGGCGGGCACGTCCTTCGGCGTCTGTGTCACGAAGAAGACGCCGATCCCCTTCGACCTGATCAGCCGCACCGTCTGGGTGATGGAGCGGAGGAACGGCTTGGAGGCGTCGGTGAACAGCAGGTGCGCCTCGTCGAAGAAGAACACCAGCTTCGGCTTGTCCGGGTCGCCGACCTCGGGCATGTCGCCGAACAGGTCGGCCAGCAGCCACATCAGGAAGGTGGAGAACATCGCGGGCCGATCCTGTACGGCGGGCAGCTCCAGGATGGAGACCACTCCCCTGCCGTCGGGGGTGACCCGCATGAGGTCGCGGGTGTCGAACTCGGGCTCGCCGAAGAACTGGTCGGCGCCCTCGGACGACAGGTTGGTCAGCGCCCGCAGGATCACCCCTGCCGTCTGCTTCGACAGCCCGCCGACGCCCTTCAGCACCTCGGGGGTGTCGATGAGGTACTGGATGACCGCCCGCAGGTCCTTCATGTCCAGCAGGGGCAGTCCGTTGGTGTCGGCGAAGTGGAAGATCAGTCCGAGCGAGGACTCCTGGGTGTCGTTGAGGTCGAGGACCTTGGACAGCAGCGTGGGGCCGAACGCGGTCATGGTGGCGCGCAGCGGTACTCCCTCGCCGAGCCCGCCCAGCGCGTAGAACTCCACCGGGCAGGCGGCGCTCGACCAGTCCTGGCCGATTCCCTGCGCCCGCTTCAGCAGTCCTTCCGACGGCTGGCCAGGCGAGGCCATGCCCGACAGGTCGCCCTTGATGTCGGCCAGGAAGACCGGCACGCCCTGGGCCGAGAGCTGCTCGGCCATCAGCTGCAGCGTCTTGGTCTTGCCGGTGCCGGTCGCGCCAGCCACCAGCCCGTGCCTGTTGAACATCCGCAGCGGCATGCCGATGAACGAGCCCGGCTGCGGCTCCCCTTCGGCCATGAGCACGCCCAGCTGGATCGTGGGCCCTTCGAAACCGTAGCCGTTTGTCATAGTTCGGAGTACTTCCTGCCGGGAGCGGGCGGCTTGCCGTACAGCTCGGAGATGGTGACGAACCGGTAGCCCTTGTGGGCGAGGTCGGTGACCACGGCGGGCACCGCCTCGACCGTGCTGCGGTGGATGTCGTGCATCAGCACGATCGACCCGCGCGTGGCCTTGCAGGCGCGCCTGGCCACCACCGTGGCGACGCGGTCGCGCCAGTCGAGGGTGTCGACGCTCCAGAGGATCTGGGCGAGCCCCAGCCTGCGGGCCTCCGCCGTCACCCTGGCGTTCGTCGACCCGTACGGCGGGCGCATCACCTTCATCAGCACGCCGGTGAGCTTGTGGACCAGCTCCTGGGTCCGCCCGAGCTCCCGCTCGATCCCCGCGTCCGTCAGCCTGGGCAGTTCGGCGTGGCTCCAGGAGTGGTTGCCCAGCTCGTGCCCCTCGGCGACCATGCGGTGCAGCGTGTGATGACTGTCGGCGGCCACCATCTGCCCGACGACGAAGAACGTCGCCTTCACGTGGAGGCGGCCGAGCTCGTCGAGCAGCCGCTGCGTGTATTCACCGGGACCGTCGTCGAAGGTCAGCGCGACGCACTTGACCTTCCTGCAGTCGGTCGTGACCGGGGGACGCGGCCAGCCGGGCTGGATCGACGCGAGAGATCTGGCCAGTGTGGCGAGGTCGACGCGAGCCGGTGCCCTGGCGCTGAGGCGCACGACGTCGACGGGCTCGACCGCCGCAGGCGCGCCACATCCGGCCACCAACGCAACGGCCAGCAACCCTGACCACACCCGCATGCTTCCCCCCGAAAGCGGCTCGGGGGATCACATCACGGATAGTCCTGGACCGAGCCCCCCCGAAGCCCTTTCGCCAGGTCTTGCCACCAGACTGGGATATCAGCCTGCAGTTCCGTGTAGCGACGCGCCACTCTGATGGCACATCCAACGGGATCCGTACCCAAATGCCGACGTTTCACCGAGCTCTCTTGCCATCGGTAGAACCCGTCGCGGTAGCGCACGACAAGCCCTATCCAGACCGAGAGAGTGGCGTCGTCACCCACCTCGTAGGCACTGGTCACACCCAGGCCCGTCAGCTCCGCGTGTAGCTTCTCGATCGCCGCACGGGACTCAGTCAACGCGCAACCCCCTGTCGAGGACGTGTCGCACAAGGGGGATGTACCCAGCTTGGGGGCGATCGAGTGCCTCCAACGCAAAACACATACGGTAATCATGGAACCGCGGACCGTTTCGTGGGGGCGGTTCGCCGCTATTGGTCGGGCGTCTCCCGCGGCTCGCTGACGACCATGACGAACCGCAGCTCCTCCTCGCCCCTGTTGGCGTAGCGGTGCGGGCGGTCGGCGGTGAAGACCACGGCGCCGTCGACGTGGACGACGTGGCTCTTGCCGTACACGGTGAGGGTCAGCTCGCCCTGGAGGACCGTGAGCATCTCGCGGGTGCCGGGCGGGTGCGCGTCGCCGTCGTGGTGCTCGCCGGGCGCCAGCCGCCAGTCCCACAGTTCCAGGATCGCGGGCGCGTCGGTGCCGACCAGCAGCCGCGCCGAGCCCTCGCCCTGCCGGAAGGTGACGATGTCGCCAGGGGGCACGACCCGCACCAACGGGGTCTCGGAGACCTCGACGAGCCTGGCGACGCTGACGCCGAGGGCGTCGGCGATGCGCACGAGCGTCGTGATGCTGGGGTTGGTCCTGCCCTGCTCGACCTGGACGAGCATGCCGCGGCTCACCCCTGACCTGGCGGCGAGGGCGTCGAGCGTCAGGCCGCGGTGGGCGCGCTGGGCTCTGACGTTGGTGGCGATCGCCGCGGTGATCGTCTCAGGATCCATGTGGTCCAGTGTAGTGAACACTCTTGGCAATGTGTTGTACTAGGCCCATGACAGCGGTGATTCTGGCCACGGCATGCGCGATCGTTTACGGGACGGCGGACTTCTGCGGCGGACTGGCGACCCGACGATCCCGCGTGCTCTCCGTCGTGACGCTGTCGCAGATCGCCGGACTCGCGCTGATTCTCGCGATGCTGCCGTTCCTGCCCGGCGTCTTCTCCGAGGGCGCGATCGTCTGGGGTCTCGGCGCGGGCGTCGCGGGCGCGGCCGGCCTCGTGCTCTTCTACCGGGCGCTGGCCACCGGCGTCATGTCGGTCGTGGCGCCCACGACGGCGGTCACCTCGGCGGCGCTGCCCGTGTTGTTCGGCCTGGCCAGCGGCGAGCGCCCGGAGGTCATGGCGCTGGCGGGCGTCGGCCTGGCCCTGCTGGCGGTGCTGCTGGTGAGCAGGAGCCCGGCCAAGGAGCAGCGGTCCTCGGCCTCGTCCATCGTGGCGGCACTCGCCGCCGGCGCGGGCTTCGGCGGGTTCTTCGTCCTGCTCGCCCAGGCACCCGACGAGAGCGGGCTGTGGCCGCTGGTCGGGGCGAGACTCGCCTCGGTGACCATGGTGGTGCTCGTGGCGGTCGTCACCCGCCGCTCGCTGCGGCCAGGAGAGGGCGCGCTCGGCATCATCGCGGTGGCGGGCCTGCTCGACATGGCCGCCAACGTGCTCTTCCTGCTGGCCCAGCAGCACGGGATGCTCAGCCTGGTCGCCGTTCTGGTCTCCCTCTACCCCGCCAGCACGCTCGTGCTGGCCCGCTACGTGCTCGGCGAGCGGCTGCACGCGGTACAGGTCGCGGGTGTCGCCTTCGCGCTCGGCGCGGTGGCGTTGATTGCCGTTGCGTAGGCAGTCAAGCGCTTGTTACGTTCTGGTCCGTGCACCCGGAGTGGGCGCCCCTCGCCGCCGAGTCGTTCAGGCACGTCGCGGTGCCGTACGCCTCCGATGAGGGTTTCCTCCGGCTGATCGTCCCCCAGGTCGCGCGCGCCCTCTCCGAGGGCAGACAGGTGCTGGTGATCACCGACGCGGCCAAGCTCGCGCTGCTGGACGTGGCGGCGGAAACCCGGCTCTCCTCCGAGTGGTACCGGCACCCGCACCGCACGCTCGCGGCCTTCCACGAGTACATGCGGGGGCGGCGCACGCTGGTCGTCGGCGAACTGCCGTGGGCGGGCTGGAGCGAGCGGGAGACGACCGAGTGGATCCGCTACGAGTCGATCATCAACGTGGCCATGGCCGGAGCGGACGCCACCATGCTCTGCCCCTACGCGACCGAGTCGGCGGGAAAGGCCTGGCAGACCCACCCCTCGGTGCTGAACGAGCGGTACGTGGAACCGTATGCGCTGGTGCTGGACGGTGACCTGGCCCCGCTGACCGAGCCGCACAGCTCGGCGACCACGGCCTCGTTCAGCACGCGGACACTCAAGAGCCTGCGCAGGGCGGTGAAGGAGTTCGCCGCCCGGGCGGGGATGGACCGCCAGCTCGTGGCCTCGCTCGTGCTCAGCGTCTCCGAGATCGCCGCCAACAGCATCGAGCACGGCGCGGGCCACGGCACGGTCACCATGTGGAGCGAGGCGGGCGAGGTGGTGTGCGAGATCGTCGACCCGGGCGGCGGCCCGCTCGACGATCCGTTACCCGGCTACATACCGCCAGAGCCCGAATCCCTCAGGGGATACGGGCTCTGGATAAGTCGTCAGTTGTGCGACCACGTCTCTGTGCGGGCCGGTGGAGGCGCACTTCGCGTGCGCCTGCACATGAAGCTCTAGGCGGCGACGCGCTGCTCCGGCAGGCGGAGGGCGCCCTCCTCGCGGGCGTACTCCTGCAGCATGCCGCGCAGCTGGCGGCGGCCGCGGTGCAGCCTGGACATCACGGTGCCGATGGGGGTGCCCATCCGCTCGGCGATCTCCTTGTAGGCGAAGCCCTCGACGTCGGCCAGGTAGACGGCGACGCGGAAGTCCTCGGGCAGGGCGCGCAGCGCGTTCATGACCGCGCTGTCGGGCAGCCGCTCAAGCGCCTCGGTCTCAGCGGACTTCAGGCCGCTGGACATGTGCGACTCGGCCGCGTGCAGCTGCCAGTCCTCGATCTCCTCGGCGGCCGAGAGCTTCGGGGAGCGCTGCTTCTTGCGGTAGTCGTTGATGAAGTTGTTCGTCAGGATCCGGTGCAGCCAGGCCTTGAGGTTGGTGCCCTCACGGAACTGGTGATACGAGGTGTACGCCTTCGCCACCGTCTCCTGGACGAGGTCCTCCGCGTCGGCGGTGTTCCGGGTAAGTCGCATCGCGGAGGCGAACAGCTGCGAGGTCACGGGCACGACGTCGCGCTCGAACCAGTCCTGACGCTGCTCTTCGGTCATAGTGATCATGTACATTCCCCCTCGTGCTCTCCCCCCGGTTGCCTGTTGAACGCCCAGGCTTCACCATCCTCGCAAAGCCCACGTAAAGGCGGCGTTAGGAGTTTTACCTGGTCAGGGGGCCGATCGGTCCGTATGCTCGCGGCGTGCACCATCACGTCCACGGCCGGACAAGTCTCATTAGTGTAACACTCTTTACTCAATTGCACCCTAACTGTGTGCAGAGTCACATGAGATAGCGTATGGCGCATGGAATACGTGGATCGTCACGACAGCCGAGTCCGGCGCTGGGTTGCGGAGGCCATCCGAAAGGTGGAAGCCGACGCCAACCGCAGCTCTGACACTCACCTCCATGTGTTCCCGCTTCCCCCGCACTGGGGCGTAAACCTCTACCTGAAAGACGAGTCGGTGCACCCCACCGGTTCACTCAAGCACCGGCTGGCCCGCTCGCTCTTCCTGTACGGCCTGGCCAACGGCTGGATCGGCCCTCTCACCACGATCGTCGAGGCCTCCAGCGGTTCCACGGCGGTCAGCGAGGCCTTCTTCGCCAGGCTCCTCGGTCTGCCGTTCGTCGCGGTGATGCCCGCGACCACCTCACCCGAGAAGATCTCGCTCATCGAGTTCTACGGCGGCAAGTGTCATCTCGTGGACGATCCCTCCTCGATCTACGAGGAGTCGCGCAGGATCGCCACCGAGACCGGCGGCCACTTCATGGACCAGTTCACCTACGCCGAGAGGGCCACCGACTGGCGCGGCAACAACAACATCGCCGAGTCGATCTACGCGCAGATGTCCATGGAGCCCTACCCCGAGCCCGAGTGGATCGTGGTCGGCGCCGGAACCGGCGGCACCTCCGCCACCATCGGCCGCTACATCCGCTACCGCTGCTACAGCACGCGGCTCGCGGTCGTCGACCCCGAGGGCTCGGCCTTCTACCCCTCATGGACGTCGGGCGAGGAGGAGGGCGCGCAGGGCTCGCGGATCGAAGGCATCGGACGGCCGCGCGTCGAGCCGTCGTTCCTGCCGGGCGTGATCGACAGGATGATCAGGGTGCCCGACGCCGCCTCGATCGCCGCCATGCGGTGGGTACGGCAGATCACCGGGCGGGACGTCGGCGGCTCCACGGGGACGAACGTGGCGGCGGCCGTCCAGCTCATCAGCGAGATGCGGGCGGCGGGCGAGCAGGGCAGCGTCGTCACCCTCATCTGCGACAGCGGCGACAGGTACCGCGGCACCTACGGCGACGACGCGTGGCTGGCCGCCCAGGGCATCGACATCCACCCGGATCTCGCCGCCTTCCGGGCCTTCCTGTCCTCCTGACCCCGGGACGGCGGCGGCCCCGCGCCAGGAGTGACGCGGGGCCGTACGGAGAGCGGGAGGGTCAGGCGGACCGCGCCGGATCCACCTCGAAGATCTTCGCGAGGTCGTCCAGGATCGCGTGGGCGCCCTGGATGCCGACGGCGCTCATCCACGTGATGTCGGTCACGTCGTGCTTCTGCCCCTTGAGCTTGCCCCACAGGGGGTTGTTCACGAACTGCTTCTTCGGCTCCTCGGCCGCGGGGTCGGCGTAGGTGGAGACGAAGATGTGGTCGGCGTCGAACTCGGCGATGCGTTCCTGGCTGATGTCGACCGCGATCGCCTTCGGGTCCTTCGGCTGGTTCTCGGGACGGGGGAAGCCGACGTCCTTCAGCACGATGCCCGAGTAGGAGTTCTCGACGTACAGGCGCGTGGTCGGCTCACCGGCGAAGCGGACGACGGAGACGGTCGGCAGCTTGCCGTCCTTCGTCTTGATCTCCTCGCCGATCTTGGCGGCGCGCCCCTCGAAGGCCTTGATCGTGGTCTCGGCGAGGTCCTCCTTGCCGAGCGCCTGGCCCATGAGGCGGATGTTCTCCTTCCAGATCGCGCCGGTGGTCTCGCTGAACACCGTGGGGGCGATCTGGGACAGCTTGGCGTAGAGGGCCTCGTGCCTGACCTTGGCCGAGACGATCAGGTCGGGCTTGAGCGCCATGATCTTCTCGAGGCTCGGCTGCTCCAGCGTGCCGACGGGCGTGGCCTCCTTGCCGTACGTCGCGGCGACCGCGCCGAGGTAGTCGGGCAGCTTGTCGTCGATGGAGCGGTAGGTGGTGTAGCCGACGACGGGTGTCTCCAGCGTGAGAACCGCGTCCACGAAGCTCTGGTCCAGCGCCACGACGCGCTTGGGCTGGGTGGGGATCTTCGTCTCGCCCATCGCGTGCTTGATCACACGGAAGGGCGCCGCCGCCGACTGCGTCCCGGCGGTCTGGTCAGCGGCGGTGGTGGTCGAGCCGCAGGCGGCCAGGCCCAGGCTCAGGACGGCTCCCGCCACGCCCACGGCCATAGCGCGCAACGCATTCATCGGATCCCTCTCGCGTTTAGGTAAGGCAAACCTCATTTAGATTAGCTATGCCTAAGCTGGCATACTTCACCGGGTCGGGCAACAAGGAAGGAAACGTGGTGGGACGACGCAGTGCCGTGTTCTGCGGACTTCTCACCGTCGTCGCCGTCGCCATCGTGATGAGCATCACGATCGGCTCGAAGGCCGTTCCGCTCGCCGACGCGTGGCATGCGCTCTTCTCCCCCACCGGCACCGAGAACGACATCGTCATCCGCTCCCTCCGGGTGCCGAGGACCACGCTCGGCGTCCTCGCGGGGGTCGCACTCGGCGTGGCGGGCGCGCTGATGCAGGGTCACACCCGCAACCCGCTGGCCGATCCCGGCCTGCTCGGCATCACCCAGGGCGCGGCGTTCGCGATGGTGGCGAGCATCATCTTCCTCGGCACGACCAGCCTGTACGCCTACATCTGGTTCGGCCTCGCGGGCGCGCTGATCGCCAGCGCCGGCGTGTTCGCACTCGGCATGGTCGGCGGTCGCGGCGGGCCCACCCCTGTCACACTCGCCCTCGCGGGCACCGCCGTCAGCGCCTTCCTCTACGCGCTCACCTCCGCGCTGGTCCTGGTGGACGAGCAGGCCATGGACGTCTTCAGGTTCTGGCAGGCGGGCTCGATCGCCGCCAGGGGCGCGGACGTCGTCTGGCAGGTCGTGCCCTTCATCCTCGTCGGGCTCGTCCTCGCGATGATCAACGCACCCGGGCTCAACGCGCTCTCCCTGGGCGAGGACGTCGCCCGCAGCCTCGGCCAGAACATCGCGCTGACCAGGGGCGTCGGCATCGCCGCCGTCACCCTGCTGTCCGGCGCGACGGTCGCGGCCTGCGGCTCGCTGTCCTTCATCGGGCTCATCGTCCCGCACCTGGCCCGTCCGCTGTCCGGCACCGACCACCGGTGGCTGCTGCCGTTCTCCGGCCTCGTGGGCGCCGCGCTGCTGCTGGTGGCCGACGTCATCGGACGGGTGGTCGCGCCTCCGGGCGAGCTGGAGGTCGGCGTCGTGCTCGCGCTGATGGGCGCTCCCTTCTTCATCGCGCTGGTGCGGCGCAGGAAGCCGGTGCGGCTGTGACGTCTCTCGCGCTCAGGATCGGTGGCCTGTCCTGGCGGGTACGGCCGCGCGGCGTCGCGGTGACCGTTCTCGGGCTCGTCCTGGTCGTCCTGCTCATGGCGCTCAACATGCGCATCGGCGACATCCCCATGTCCCTGGCCGAGGTCCTCCGCGCCGTCGTCGACACCGGCAGCGCCAACCACTTCGTCGTCATGGACCTGCGCCTGCCCCGCGCGCTGACCGGCGCGCTGGTCGGCGCCGCGCTCGCGCTCGCGGGCGCGATCACGCAGTCCATCGCCCGCAACCCGCTGGCCAGCCCCGAGATCCTGGGCGTCACCACCGGTGCCTCCGTCACGGTCGTCGCCGGCGTCGTGGCCTCCGGCAGCGTCTACGGCGGGGTCAGCGGCCTGCTCGCCACCGTCGGCATCCCGGCACTCGCCCTGCTCGGCGGCCTGCTGGGCGCGGCGATCGTCTACTCCCTGGCGTGGCGGCGCGGCCTGGACGGCTACCGCCTGGTCCTGGTCGGCATCGGCGTGGCCGCGGTGTTCACCAACATCAAGTTCTGGCTGCTGACGGTCGGCGACGTCAACGACACCGGCAGGGCCATGGTCTGGATCAGCGGCTCGCTCAACGGGCGCGGATGGGAACACGTCACGCCGGTCGCGATCGCGGTGGCCCTGCTGATCCCCGTGACGCTGCTGGGCACCCGCTCCCTCGACGCGCTGCGCTACGGCGACGACACCGTCACCTCGCTCGGCGTGCGGATGAACCTGGCGCGCGGCCTGATGATCCTGGCCGCCGTGCTGCTGGCCGCGGTCTCGACCGCCTCCGCCGGCCCGATCGCCTTCGTCGCGCTGGCGGCGCCCCAGATCGCGCTGCGCCTGACCAGGTCAGCCCAGCCGCCGCTGCTGTCCTCGGCGATCGTGGGCGCGCTGCTCACCGCCGCCGCCGACCTGATCGCCAGAGTCGCCTTCTCCCCCATCGAGCTGCCCGTCGGCGTCGTCACGGCGGTGCTGGGCGCGCCGTATCTGATCCACCTCATCTGGAGGGCACGCAATTGACCTCCTCCCCACGGCTGAAGCCGGGGGACTCCAACCCTCGCGGGTCGGGTTTCCTGCTTCACCGCCGGCCGCCCGCCCAGCTTGCGCTGCTCGGGTCTCACGCCGGCTCCACAGGCGTTTCACCTCTCGGCCAGCCCGGCCGCGAGGATGTTCTTGGCCGCGTTCACATCCCGGTCATGGGACTCGCCGCACACGCATTCCCAGCTCCGGACGTTCAGCGGCATCGTGTCTTGAAGGGCTCCGCACGCCGAGCACAGCTTGGAGGAGGGAAACCAGCGGTCGATCACGACCAACTTCCGCCCGTACCAGCTTGTCTTGTACTCCAGCATGCCGCGCAGTTCCCGCCAAGATGCGTCCGAGACGGCGCGCGCGAGGCGGTGGTTCTTGACCATGTTGCGCACGGCAAGATCCTCGATCACGACCGTTTGGTTCTCACGGACGAGTCGAGTAGTCACTTTGTGCAGGTGATCACGGCGCCTGTCGGCGATCCGGGCATACACCCGCGCCACCTTGAGCTTCGCCTTCCGCCGGTTGAGCGAGCCGTTCTCCTTGCGGGCCGGCTCCCGTTGCGCCCTGGCCGGCTTGCGCCGGTCGGCCCGCTCATGCTTCGGGTTGACGACCTTCTCTCCGGTCGACAGCGTCACCAGGGCGGTGATACCCGCGTCCACCCCGACCGACCGCGCCACCGGATCAAGCGGCCGGATCGCGTCTTCGCAGAGGATGGACACGAACCAGCGGCCCGCCGCGTCCTTCGACGCCGTCACCGTGGACGGCTCGACGCCCTCGGGAAGCGGACGCGACCACACGATGTCCAGCGGCCCGTCCATCTTGGCCAGGGTGAGCCGCCCATCGCGGAAGGTGAACGCAGAGCGGGTGTACTCCGCCGACAGCCGCGACTTCTTGCGGGACTTGAACGCCGGGTACCTGGCCCGCTTGGCGAAGAAGTCGGCGAAGGCGGCCTGCAGGTGACGCAGCGCCTGCTGGAGCGGGACCGAGGACACCGCGTTCAGGAACGCGAGCTCGTCGGTGCGTTTCCACTCGGTCAGCGCGGCCGACGACTCCACGTAGGAGATGCGGCGCCCTTGCTGGGTGTAGGCGCGGGTGCGCTCCTCCAGCGCCTTGGTGTAGACGAGGCGGGCGCAGCCGAACGTCCGGGCAAGCTCAGAGGCTTGCTCGGGCGTCGGGTAGAAGCGGTACTTGAACGCCCGCTTCACGCTCTGCGCCACGTCTCGCATTCTACCGAACGATCAGCTAAGTATCGCGTGTTTGTTCGAACGGAAGGTGTGGCACCGTGCCGCGTTTCCTCCCCAGGGCTGAAGCCCGGGGTCTCCACGCTTCAGGAGTTCCGATGAGGCTCCAGGCCGTCAACGTCAGGCTCGCGTACGGCGAGCGCGTCATCGTGGACGGACTCGACCTGGGCGTCGAGGCGGGCACCGTGACCACGATCATCGGGCCGAACGGCTGCGGCAAGTCCACGCTGCTGCGCGCCCTCGGCCGGCTGCTGAAGCCATCGGGCGGCGAGGTGCTGCTCGACGGCAAGCGCATCGACAGGATGCCCACCCGCGAGGTCGCCAAGGTCCTCGGCATGCTGCCCCAGTCGCCCACGGCGCCCGAGGGGCTGACCGTCTCCGATCTGGTGTCCAGGGGCAGGCATCCGCACCAGACCTGGTATCGCCAGTGGTCGTCCGACGACGAGTCGTCGGTCGTGCGGGCGCTGGCCATGACCGGCCTGGCCGACCTGGCAGAACGGCCGCTGGACGAGCTGTCGGGCGGGCAGCGGCAGCGCGCCTGGATCTCCATGGCCCTGGCCCAGGGCACCGACCTGCTCCTGCTGGACGAGCCGACGACCTTTCTCGACCTGGCCCACCAGGTGGAGGTCCTCGAGCTGGTGCGGCATCTGCACGCCGAGGCGGGCAGGACCATCGTCATGGTGCTGCACGACCTCAACCTCGCAGCCCGCTACGCCGACCGCCTGGTCGCCATGCGCGAGGGCAGGGTCGTCGCGGCGGGCACACCGCACGAGGTGCTGACGGAGGATCTCCTGAGCGAGGTGTTCGACCTGGACGCCATGGTCATCGCCGACCCGGTGGCGGGCACCCCGCTCGTCGTCCCCATCGGCACCAGGACGCCGGTCAGGGAGCGGCTGGCTCCAGAACCACGTTCCTGAGCGACGAGCGCCCCGCCGCCACGGCGATCGTGAGGCCGGCCACGCCCGCGAACGCCATGAGCGCGTAGGCGTTGTGCACGACGGACTCGAACGCCCCCGCGGCCAGCGCCGCCATCGGGATGGCCAGGAAAGCGATCATGCGGGCCGTGCCCAGCACCCTGCCAAGCAGGTGGTCGGGGATGAGACGCTGCCGGACGGTCATGATCGCCACGATCCCGACGCCCGCCGCGGCGAACTGCCCCATCCAGGCCAGCCCGATCAGCAGCGGCCCTCGGGCGGGGATCATCGCCAGGATGGACACGCCCTCCATCAGCATGCTCGCGCTGATCAGCGTGACGGGTCTCACCTTCGGCAGCAGGCGTGAACCGAGCAGGCCGCCGACCACCGCGCCCGCGCCCTGGAAGGCGTAGACGAGGCCGATCTGGTCAGGGGTGAAGTGATGGTAGGAGGTCAGGTAGAACACCATGTTGGCCAGCAGCAGCCAGACCCCGAAGTTGCCCGCGAAGGCGTAGCAGGCGAGCGTCAGAACCGTCCGCTCCTGCCTGAACAGGAACCTGAGCCCCTCCCGCAGATCGGCGAGCACCGGCCTGCTCGCCCTCGCCGCGGCGGGCACGGTCCTGATCAACCCGATCAGCGCCGCCGACACCACGAACGTGCCCGCGTCGACGTAGATCGCCACCTGGTGGCCGAAGGCGACGACCAGCGCGCCGCCGAGCACGGGCCCCACCATGTTCACCGCGTGCTCGCCGATGTGGATGCGGGCGTTCGCCGGGGCCAGCCGGTCGACGGGCACGAGCGAAGGCATGATCGCCCGGAACGCGGGCTGGTAGAGCGGGTCGACGCAGGCCAGCAGGAAGGCCATCACATAGATCAGCCAGAGCGGTGGCGCGCCCAGCGTCACCGTCACGGCGAGCACGAGGGCGAGCGCGCCCGCTGCCAGGTCGCCCGTCACGAGGATCAGCTTGCGGCTGTGCCGGTCGGCCAGCACGCCGCCGACCATCGCCAGGGCGAGATAGGGCAGGTACTCCAGCACGTAGACCAGCCCGGTGCCGAGCGCGGAGCCGGTCAGCTCCAGGACCATGAGCGGCAGGGCGAGCCGATAGATCCACGTCCCGAGCGAGGAGACCAGGAATCCGCCCAGCAGCAGCCAGAACCTCGTCCCCACCGCTCACTCCCCCGACAGCGCGGCTCTGACATCCTCGTCGCCCGGCGCGAGTTCGGCCGCCCTGCGCAGATCCGCCATGGCCTGCTCGGTACGGCCGGCGGCCCGCAGCGCCATCGCCCTGTTGAACAGCAGCTCGGGACTCTCCTTCAGCTCGACCGCCCGGGAGAGGTCGGCGACGGCCTCGCCGTACCGGCCGAGCTCGAACGACAGCGCTCCCCTGCTCGCCCACGCCTCCACCAGCGCGGGCTCCGTCTTCAGCGCGGCGTCGAAGGCGGCCCGCGCCTCGGCGGGCCTTCCCTCGGCCGCCTCGACCTGGCCCAGCACGCACAGCAGGTGCGGGTTGCCGGGATCGAGTCCGAGTCCGAGCTCCACGTCGCTCCTGGCCAGGCCGTACTCCCCTGTCGCGGCTCTGAGCCCGGCCCTGTTCACGTAGGCGGGAGCGAACTCGGGATCGAGCTCCAGCGCGTAGTCGAGGTCCTCGAGCGCGCCCGCCAGATCGCCCGCCTCGTAACGCAGTTCGGCTCTGTTGTAGTGCGGCTCGGGCCACGGCGGGCTCAGCCGCATGGCGTTCTCGAAGTCGGCCAGCGCCTGTCCCGTCCGGCCCAGCCTGCGCAGCAGGTCGCCCCTGTCGAGGTAGTAGTCGGGGTAGCCGGGGTCGGCCTCGATGGCCCGCGTGTAGTCGGCCAGGGCCGCATCGGGCTCGCCCGACATGGCCCTGAGCTGGGCTCTGTTGGCGTAGAGCACGAGCCGATGGATCGGGTGGACGTCGGCGAGGTCGCGCTCGGCCAGGTCGATGGCCTCCTGGACCAGGCGGGCCGACTCGCCGAACCGCCGCCTGCGCACCTCGACCAGCGCCTTGGCGTTGAGGTCGAAGCCCAGGTGGAAGGCGCGCTCGCGCGGCTCCCTCAGCAGCGAGGTGATGGTGATCGCCTCGTTGATCCAGGCCACGGCCGCCTCGGGGTCGCGCCGTACCGGGTCGTGGTGGCGCACCAGCAGGGTCGCCAGCGAGCAGGCCACCGAGGCCCGGTGCCTCGGGTCGACGGTGTGCCGCCTGGCCAGCTCGTAGAGGGCCAGCGCCTCGTCCTCCCGCTCGATCGCCTCCAGCGCTCCGGCCGTCCGGTGGACGAGCGTCATCCAGCGCTCGGGGTCGTCGTCGTGCCGCAGGCCGTCGAGCGCCGCCAGCCCCGCCTCCGCCATCGCGTGGTGGAACCCCTCGTCGCGGTAGCGATCGAAGTCGGCGGGCACGGGCCCCCCTGGCCGCGACTCCCCGGGGACGACGGTCAGGTCAGGTACCCGCCTGCGCAGCACCTCGACGAGCTCGGCGTCGGTCTGGTCGGCCGCTTCGAGGTTGTCGACCGTCACCGTGCGCGGCTCGCCGTCCAGGCACGAGCGGACGAACTCGGCCAGCCCGTTGGCGATCCGCAGCGTACGGCGGGCCCCGGGGATGAGGATGCGCTCGGCCTGCGGCAGGGCGTCGGCCAGCGAGAGCCTGCTCCTCGGGATCTTCAGGTGCGGCGCCGCGACGGCGATCTCGATGTCGTGCCCGGCCACCAGGTCGGGCCGGCGCTCGAGCGCCTCAGGGACGAAAATGTCGAGGAGGGCGGAGGCGAGCGTGTACGGCCCGCGAACACGCCGGTCGGCGTCGATGACGGTCACGTGTACCTGATCCCCCGGGGGCTTCCTGCGCGGTTTCGTCGTCCGGACAGCAGCATGGCCGGCACCCCGTCAGGGGGCACCGGCCACGCGCCGATCAGCCCTTGTGCCGCGGAGCGGCGGAGCCTGCCGGCTTGACTGAGCCGCTCTTGTACACGACAACCTTTTTCATGTCCACCTTCTTCATCGGACCATGCGAGGAGACCGCGGACGTTTGCGCAGCCGCCCGCGATCTCCAATGACCGACCCATGTGAACACGGATGACTATCGAGATCAAGAGAAAGTCCGATAAGGAACATTTCCCTAGTTATACGGACAGGCCCCACGCTGTTGCGCAGAGCGTCCGAAAACGTGTTTGAACGTCAGTCGCCCAGAATCGCGTCGACGAACACCTCGGGGTCGAACGGCGCGAGATCGTCAGGACCCTCGCCGAGGCCCACGAGTTTCACCGGCACGCCCAGCTCACGCTGCACCGAGATGACGATGCCGCCCTTGGCCGTGCCGTCCAGCTTGGTCAGCGCGATGCCCGTGATGTTGACCACCTCGGCGAACACCTGCGCCTGCCGCATGCCGTTCTGGCCGGTGGTGGCGTCCAGGACGAGCAGGACCTCGTCCACGGTGCCCTTCTTCTCGATGACCCGCTTCACCTTGCCCAGCTCGTCCATCAGGCCGGTCTTGGTGTGCAGGCGGCCCGCCGTGTCGACGATGACCACGTCCACCTTGTCCTCGATGCCCTTGGCCGCGGCGTCGAAGGCCACGGAGGCGGGGTCGCCCCCCTCGGGGCCGCGCACCACCTCGGCGCCGACCCTCTCACCCCAGGTCTGCAGCTGGTCGGCCGCGGCCGCGCGGAAGGTGTCCGCCGCGCCGAGCACGACCTTCTTGCCGTCGCCGACGAGGGATCGGGCCAGCTTGCCCGTGGTGGTGGTCTTACCGGTGCCGTTGACGCCGACGACCAGCACGATGGCAGGACGCTCGCCGTGCTTGCCCACCTGGAGGGTGCGGTCGAGCTCGGGGTCGATCTGCTTGAGCAGCTCCTCGCGCAGCAGGCCGCGCACCTCGTCGGGGGTGCGGGTGCCGAGCACCTTGACCTTGGTGCGCAGTTCCTCGACCATCGTCTGGGTCGGCGAGATGCCGACGTCGGCGGTGATGAGGCTCTCCTCGATCTCGTCCCATACCTCGTCGTCGAGCCTGTCGCGGGACAGCAGCTCCAGCAGTCCCTTGCCGAGGGCGCTCTGCGAGCGGGCGAGGCGTGAGCGCAGCCGCACCATACGGCCCGCGGACGGCGGAGGAATCTCCACCTCGGGCTTCTTGATGATGGTCTCGGCCGGTTTGACCGGGGGCGGCACCGTGGTCGTGGTGCCCTCTTCCTCCGGCTGGGCCCGTTCGGCCTCGGGCTCGGGGGCGGGCTTGACCTCGGGCGCCTCGACCGGCGGCGGCACGGCCTTGCGCCCCGGCCTGTACAGGAAGAACATGCCGCCGATCGCCAGCAGGGCGACGACGATCACGATCACGATGATGCCGAGGTATTCGCTCACAGCAACCCAGTTTTCCAGATCGTCCAGGATGGTCACGCCCCGCAATGCCGCGTGCCGTACAAAATCAGACGTTCTCCCTTAGACGCTGGGAGACCACCTGGGTGACGCCGTCGCCGCGCATCGAGACGCCGTAGAGCGCGTCGGCGATCTCCATCGTCCGCTTGTTGTGCGTGATGACGATGAGCTGGGAACTCTCCCTCAGCTCCTCGAACAACGTCAGCAGCCGCTGGGTGTTGGTGTCGTCGAGGGCCGCCTCGACCTCGTCCATCACGTAGAAGGGCGAGGGCCGCGCCTTGAAGATGGAGATCAGGAAGGCGACCGCCGTCAGCGACCGCTCGCCGCCCGACAGCAGCGAGAGCCGCTTGACCTTCTTGCCCGGCGGCCTGGCCTCCACCTCGATGCCCGTGGTCAGCATGTCGCTGGGGTCGGTCAGGATCAGCCGCCCCTCCCCGCCGGGGAAGACACGCGTGAAGATCTGCTCGAACTCCCTGGCCACGTCCTCGTAGGCGGAGGAGAACATCGCCTCCACCCGGTTGTCGACCTCCTGGACGACGGTCATCAGCTCGCGCCGCGTCTTCTTGAGGTCCTCGAGCTGGGAGGTCAGGAACGCGTGGCGCTCCTCCAGCGCCGCGAACTCCTCCAGGGCCAGCGGGTTGACCTTGCCGAGCTGCGTCATCTGCCGCTCGGCGGCCCTCATCCGCTTCTCCTGCTCCTCCCGCACATACGGCACGGGCGGGTCGCCGGGAACGGCCGCCGTCGGGCCGTACTCGGAGATCAGCGCGTCGGACGAGACGCCGAACTCCTCCAGCGCCCGCTCCTCCATCTGCTCGAGCCGCATCCGCTGCTCGGTGCGGGCCATCTCGCTGCCGTGCACCCTGTTGACCAGCTTGTCGAGCTCCTGGCCCAGCTCCCTGACCCGCAGCCGCACCTGCTTCAGCTCGGCGTCGACGGCGACCCTCGCCAGGTCGGCCTCGTCGCGCTCGCGCGCGGCCAGCTCGATCGAGGCGGCCAGGGCGCGCAGCACCTGCTTGACCCCCCGCACCACCGACTCGGCCACCGCCGCCTGCCGCCTGCGCCGCTCGCGCTGCGCGGCGGCCGTCAGCCGCTCCTGGCGCTCGCGCTCGGCGGCCCGCACGAGGCCGTCCGCCCTGCCCGCGATGCCCTTGACCCGCTCCTCCGACGTGCGGACCTGCAGGCGGGTCTCCATCTCGGCCTGCCTGGTCAGCTGGCACGCCGTGGCCAGCTCGTCGCGCGCCTCCGTGGTCGGCTCGGTCTCCAGCTCCTGCGCGTACTCGGCCTCGGCGAGCTCGATCTCCAGCTCGGACAGCTCGGCCAGGCCCTCCTCGCGCGCCTCCTGCGCCGCCCGCACGCTGCCTGCCAGGCGCTCGGACTCGTCGGCCGCCGCCTTGGCCGCGGCGCCCAGCTGGGCCAGCCGCCTGGCCGCCGCGGCACTGGCCTGGTCGGCCTCTCGCTGCCGCGCCCTGACCTGGTCGAGCACGCCCTGCGCGGCGCTCACCCCCGCCTGCGCGCTGCCGGCCGCGCTCTGCGCCTCGTTGACGTGGGACTGCGCGGCCTCCAGCGCCGCCTGTGCGGCCGTCTCGGCCGCCGCGGACTCCTCCATGACGACCACGGTGCTCCCGGCGCGCTCCTTCGCCTCCTCCAGGTCGGCGATCGCGTCGTCGAGCGCGGCCCGCACCTGCAGCACGGAGGTGCCGCCCTCGGAGCCGCCGCTGGCCAGGTGCGCGCCCACGAGGTCACCTCCGCGTGTGACGGCCCGCACCTCCGGGTGCCGCTCGACGAGGCCGCGCGCCTGGTCGAGATCGGCCACGACGGCCACGTCCGCGAGGAGGCGGTCGACCGCCGCCCTGAGGTGGCCGGGGACGCCGACCAGCTCGGCCGCCCACCGCCCCTCGGCGGGCAGTACGGCGCGCGCCCCGCTGTCCGCCCCGCCGGGCGCGCCCGCCACCAGCAGCGTCGCCTGGCCCGCCTCCTTGGCCCGCAGATGCTCCAGCGCCTCCACCGCCGCGCCGAGCGACTCGACGGCGACCGCCTCGGCGACCTGCCCGAGCACGGCCGCGATGGCGACCTCGAACCCCGGCGTGACGGTCATCGAGGCGGCCAGCGGCCCGAGGACTCCCGGCAGACCGGCCGCCACCAGCGCGGCGCCTCCGTCAGCGCCCTTGGCCAGGCCGAGCTCCAGCGCCTCACGACGGGCCTGGAGCGCGGCGACCGACCGCTGCGCCTCCTGGTCGGCGGCGCGTGCCGTACCGACCGCGGCCTTGGCGGCCCGCAGCGCGGCCTGCGGTGCGGCCAGCGCCTCCTTGGCCTGTTCGACGGCCTCGCGCGCGGCGTCGGCGACAGATCTGGCCTCCTCGACCGCCGCCTGGGCGGTGAGCAGTTCCTCGGCCAAGGCGGGATCGACCGCCGGCTCGTCGACCTCCTGGGCCCGCAGCTCCTCGCCGGCCCGCGCGGCCCGCTCGTCGGCCTCCGCGACGGCCCTGCTCAGCCTGCCGATCTCCTCCTCGGCGGCGCGAGCCCTGCTGCGCGCGGAGTCGACTCGTCCACGCAGTCTGGCCAGCCCCTCACGCCGATCGGCTGCCGCCCTCGCGGCCATCGCCAGGCGCTGCTCCTCCGCCTTGAGCGCGGTCTCGGCCTCCTCGCGCCTGCCCACGGCCGCCTCCAGCAGCTCCTGGGCCTGCTCCAGCGCCGCGGCCAGCTCCAGCTCCTGCTCGCGGACCTCGGCCGCCTCCCGCTCCAGCTCCTCGGGATCGCGCCCGCGCCGCTCGATCGAGGCGGCGTCGAGGGCGTGGCGGTGCCGCTCGGCCGCCAGATGCTCCAGGCCCGTGAACCGTTCCCTGAGCGAGGCGAGGCGGAAGTAGGTCTCCTGGGCGGCCGTGAGCCTGGGCTGCGCCTCGGCCTCCGCCGCCTCCAGCGCCTCCTCGCGGCGCTGCCCCTCGGCCAGCTCGGCCTCCACCTGCGCCCTGCGCGACAGGATCGCCGCCTCGTCGGCGGCCTCCCGCTGGAGGGTCTCCCTCAGGATGCAGACGTCGTCGGCCAGCAGCCGCAGCCGCGCGTCGCGCAGGTCGGCCTGGATGACCGCGGCCTTGCGGGCGATCTCCGCCTGCCTGCCCAGCGGCTTCAGCTGGCGGCGCAGCTCGGTGGCGAGGTCCTGGGCGCGCGTGAGGTTGGCCTGCATCGCGTCGAGCTTCCGCAGCGCCTTCTCCTTGCGCTTGCGGTGCTTGAGAACTCCGGCGGCCTCCTCGATGAAGGCCCGTCGGTCCTCGGGGCCCGCGTGGAGCACCGCGTCGAGCTGCCCCTGCCCGACGATGACGTGCATCTCACGGCCGATGCCCGAGTCGGACAGCAGCTCCTGGATGTCGAGCAGGCGGCAGGTGTCGCCGTTGATCGCGTACTCGCTCTGTCCCGACCTGAACATCAGGCGGCTGATCGTCACCTCGGTGTAGTCGATCGGGAGCGCGCCGTCGGTGTTGTCGATCGTGAGCGTGACCTCGGCCCTGCCCAGCGGAGGGCGGCTGGAGGTGCCGGCGAAGATGACGTCCTCCATCTTGCCGCCGCGCAGCGACTTGGCGCTGTGCTCGCCCATGACCCAGGCCAGGGCGTCGACGACGTTGGACTTGCCCGAGCCGTTGGGGCCGACCACACAGGTGATGCCGGGTTCGAGACGGAGGGCGGTGGCGGAGGCGAAGGACTTGAAGCCGCGCAGCGTGAGGGTCTTCAGATACACCGAACGCTGCCCTCCCTGAACCGACTTCCGGAAAGCCTACTGGGCCGCGGAGCCCGCCGCTGGTCACCGCGCTTCTGCCACCGTGAGGACAGTAAAAACGCCTCCAAGAAAAGGAGGCGGAGAAAATAGCAAGGGACGCCTCTCCGAGACGTCCCTGAATGTGGCGCTCCCGATCTCTCAGGTGAGAGCCGGCTCGCGCTCCTGCAGACGGCTGAACGCCTCATCGCGTGTCTGCGCCGCAAGAGCGTCATTTTGTGCCTGGAGCCGGGTGAGTTCTGCCTCCAGGTCGCGGATCCGCTGCTGCAAGCGGCGCATCTCCGAGACCATCCGAGGGTCAGGACCGCCGACGTGGCCGAGTAGAGCCTTCGCCATGGTAAAGGGTCCTCCACGCTGAGTGACCAGACTGGTTCGCGCACTTCTTGTTCTGCGGGAGGGGTGCGCGTGGTACCTAACAAGAGTCGCATCGGCAGTGTGGGCGGTCAAGTCGAACGCACCGCATGGGCCTACCGATGGGCACTCCCGACATACAAATATACCCTATTTGGGGCGTTTGAAGGAAGGCGCTACCGCTCTACAAACCCGCTCAAACTACCTCGTGCTTCACTCCAGCGCTCCACAACTCCATCCACTCTGCCCGGTGTGTCGCAACCCCTGAGCAGCTCGACCAGCTTGACGCCGGCCGCCTTCGGCCCCTCGGCGACCACTTCCACCCGCCCGTCGGCAGTGTTACGGGCCCAGCCGACCAGCCCGAGCTCCAGCGCCCGCGCCCGGGTCCACCAGCGGAACCCGACGCCCTGCACACGGCCGCGCACCCATGCCGTCAGCCGCACGTTCTCACTCATGACTCACTCCTGCCCGTTGGAAGGCGCGCACCGCCGCCGTCTCCGCCTCCTTGCGCCAGACCAGCCCGAGCACCGAGTCGGGCAACCCCACGACCGGCACGAACGTGACATCGTCACGTCCGTGGTAGGCGGCCGTCGGGGTGCAGAACAGCATGGCGCCCCTGTTCAGCGCGACCTGCGTGAGGCCTTCCTGGCTCGTGGAGACCGTACCCGCCGAGGGAATCGGCCGCCCGAGCGGCGTGGTCTCGGGCGCGGTGAGCTCGCGCCACCGGCGAGGGGCCGGGCCGTCGAGCCCCACCAGCGGCAGCTCCGCCAGCTCCTCCGCCTCGATGCGCGCCCTGCGGGACAGCGGATGGCGCGGCGAGAGCGCCACCTGCAGGGGGACCTTGTTCAGTCCCGCGCCCGTCTCCAGGTCGGGCTCGTCCACGGGCAGCAGCGTGAAGCTCACGTCCACCTTGCCCTCGCGCAGCTTGCCGAACGGGTCGGCCATCGGCACCTCCACCAGCTCCACCTCGCACGCGGGATGGAGCCGCTCGAACTCCCTGACCGTGCCGGTGACGACGTCCGTCGGCGTGCCCAGGAAACCCACGCGCAGCACGCCCTCGACCATCCTGGCGGCCGACCTGGCCCTGCCGACCGCGGCCGCCAGGCCGTCGTAGGCGGGGCGCAGGTCGACCAGGAAGCGCTCGCCCAGCGGCGTCAGCCGTACGCGCCTGCTGGTGCGCTCGAACAGCCTGGCCCCGATCCTGGTCTCCAGCGCGCGCACGAGCTGGCTGACCCTGCCGGGCGACAGGTAGAGGCGCTCCGCGGCCCTGGCGAAGTGCAGCTCCTCGCTGAGCACGACGAAGCACTCCAGTTCCCTGAACTCCATCACGACTCCTTAGCCTGACTAAACCAAGGCTTCGATCTTCGTCATTGTTCCCGCAGGTGGGGGCCAGAAGGCTCGGAGCATGACGACTATCGACACCGCCACCGACACCTCCCGGGTGCCCTGGCTCGCCGTATCCGCCGTCGCGGTCGGCACCTTCACCATCGTGACCAGCGAGATGCTCCCCGTCGGCCTGCTGACGCCCATGGGGACGGCGCTCGGCGTCTCCCCGGGCGTGGCGGGGTTGACCATGTCCGCGCCTGGACTCGTGGCCGCCCTTTCCGCGCCCCTGCTGACGGTGGTCGCGGGACGGCTCGACCGGCGGGTCGTGCTGGTCGCGCTCATGGCTCTGCTCGCGGGCGCCAACCTGCTGGCCGCCCTCTCCCCCTCCTACGCGGTCATGTTGACGGCCAGGGTGCTGGTAGGGGTGAGCATCGGCGGGTTCTGGGCCTTCGCCGCCAGCCTCGCCGGACGGCTGGTCCCCGAACGGCACATCGGCAGGGCGGCCGCGATGATCGCCGGCGGCGTCTCCGTGGCCTCGGTGCTCGGCGTGCCCGCCGGCACGCTGATCCTGTCCATGGCGGGGTGGCGGGCGGCCTTCGTGGCGGTGGCCGTCCTCGCCGTCGCGGTCATGGCCGGGCTCGCCCTCCTGCTGCCGCCACTACCGGCCACCCGCGCGGTACGGCCCGCCGAACTGCTCGGCGTGTGGCGCGACGGCCCGCTCAGGACCGTCCTCGTCGCCACGGCCCTCATGGTGACCGGTCACTTCGCCGCCTACACCTACATCCGCCCGTTCCTGGAGCAGGTCTCCGGCGCGGGCCCCGGCCTGATCAGCCTCCTCCTCCTCGCGTACGGCATCGCGGGCGTCGCAGGCAACTTCGGCGCCGGCGCGAAGGCCGCCCACCGGCCGAGGGAGGTCATGGCGGTGCTCGCCATCCTGATCGCGGTGTCGACGGCCGGACTACCGCTCGCCGGCGCCTTCATGCTCCTGCTGTGGGGCGTCTCCTACGGAGGCGTGTCGGTGACCGGTCAGCTCTGGGTCGCCAGGGCCGGAGGAGGCGAGGCGGGCATGGCCATGCTGTCGTCGGTCTTCAACGCGGCCATCGCGCTGGGCGCGCTGCTCGGCGGCAGGATCGTGGACGCCGCCTCACCGAGCGCGACGATGTGGTTCGGGGCCGTCCTCGCCCTGCTCACCGCGGCTTACGCTGGCATCTGGGGCAGGAGAACGACGATCGGTTCATGAACGCGTCCCGCCTGATCGGCGTGCCGCACCGCGAGCACGGCAGGTCGCGCCTGCCGTAGGCCTCCAGCGAGCGGTCGAAGTAGCCGCTCTCGCCGTTGACGTTCACGTACAGGCTGTCGAACGAGGTGCCGCCCTGCACCAGGGCGGCACTCATGACCTGGCGCACGGCCGCCAGAAGCTCAGCGATCTTGGCCTTGGTGAGGGTCTCCGTGGGGCGCGCCCAGTGGAGCCTGGCCAGCCAGAGCGCCTCGTCGGCGTAAATGTTGCCGACACCGCTGATCAGCGACTGGTCGAGCAACGCCCGCTTGATCTCGGTGCGCTTGGCCCGCAGCCTCCTGGTGAACAGCTCCTCGTCGAAGGCGGCCTCGAACGGGTCGGGCGCGATGTGCGCGATCGGCTCGGGCACCCCGTCGACGAGCGCGGTGAGCATCACGTGGCCGAACGTGCGCTGGTCGACGAAGCGCAGGTCGTTGCCGCCATCGGCGAACGACAGCCGCACCCTGAGATGCTTCTCCAGCGCGGACTCTGGAGAGACGACGAGCAGCTGCCCGCTCATCCCGAGGTGGGCGAGGATCGCCTCGTCGCCGTCGAGCGGCAGCCACAGGTACTTGCCGCGCCGCTCGGCCGAGACGATCACGCGGTGGGCGACGTCGAAGACACCGAGCTGCCGCCGCACGGCACGCGGATGCAGGACCTCACTCGCCGCGATCGTCCGCCCCGTGACCCACTCCGCCAGGCCACGGCGGACGACCTCGACCTCCGGTAGCTCAGGCACGTCAGCCCGCCGGCTGGCTCTCGCGCTGTTCCCTGCGTGCCCTGATGCGGGTCCACGCAGCCTCGGCCGCCTGCTGCTCGGCCTCCTTCTTGCTGCGGCCCTTGCCCGAGCCGTAGGACTCGCCGCCCACCCGCACCTCGGCGGTGAAGGACTTGGCGTGGTCGGGGCCGCTCTCCTCGACGTGGTACTCGGGCACGCCGAGCGCCTCGGAGGCGGTGAGCTCCTGCAGCGAGGTCTTCCAGTCGAGACCGGCGCCGAGCGAGGCCGAACGGGTGATCAGCGGGTCGAACAGCACGTGGACGACCCTGAAGGCCTCGTCGAGGCCCTGGTTCACGTAGATCGCGCCGATCAGCGCCTCGAGGGTGTCGGCGAGGATCGACGACTTGTCGCGCCCGCCCGTGCCCTCCTCGCCCCTGCCCAGGCGCATGAACCTGCCCAGGCCGAGATGCCTGGCCACGTCGGCCAGGGCGCGCATGTTGACCACGGCCGCCCTGAGCTTGGCCAGCTGGCCTTCCGGCAGGTCGGGGTGGTTGCGATAGAGGGTGTCGGTGACCACGAGGCCGAGCACCGAGTCGCCGAGGAACTCCAGGCGCTCGTTGGTGGGCAGGCCACCGTTCTCGTACGCGTAGGAGCGGTGCGTCAGCGCCCGCTCGAGGATGTCGGCGTCGAGCCTGACGGAAAGAACCCGCTCAAGCTCGTCTCTGGCGACCTCGACAGCCACTGGCTTGGGACCTGTGCCCACGTTTTCTCCTCCTCAGAGCATCTCTCCAGAACGCGTGGGCGATGGAACTGAGAGATGCCCGAAAACGTGGTGGGCGTCGGGGACCAGCCCCGGCGTCCACCACGACCGCGGGCGAACCGCCGCCGCACGCACCTGAGACGGTGACGCCGACCGGGCGCCATCGCATCCGGTCGGCACTCCGTCAACAGCCGTTGGGAAGCGCGATCGCTCGCGCTCCTTGCTGGAATGTGCGATCAGGCAGACGGCTCGATGACCTGACGGCGGTTGTAGGTGCCGCAGGTCGGGCACGCGATGTGCGGCTGCTTGGGCGAACGGCACTGCGGGCAGCTCACCAGCGCGACAGCAGACGTCTTCCACTGGGCGCGGCGGGAGCGGGTGTTGCTCCGCGACATCTTCCGCTTCGGGACGGCCACGTCACTTCTCCTGATCGTTATCGTTCTCGGAAAACAGACCCTGCAACGACGCCCAGCGAGCGTCGATCATCTCATGCCCGTGGTCAGGGCCGGCCTCGGCCAGCTTGACCCCACACTCCGTGCACAGCCCCCGGCAGTCTTCACCGCAGACGGGACTGAGCGGCAGTGCGAGCACCACCGCGTCACGGAACGTCGGCTCGAGGTCGAGAAGTTCACCGTCGAGCAGTGAGTCCTCCTCCGAGGCGTCCTCGTCGGAGTAGAAGAACAGCTCCTGCAGGTTGACCCCGATCTCCGAGGTCAACGGGTCGAGACACCGAGCACACTCCCCCACGAGCGGAGCGTGTGCGGTGCCCGAGACGAGCACGCCTTCCATCACTGCTTCGAGCCGGATGTCCAGCTCGACTTCGGCGTCCTTGGGGACACCGATCATGTCGACGCCGAGATCTGCCGGTGCCGGGAGGGACAGAGTCATCTGCCGCATCGAGCCCGGCCGCCTGCCCAGGTCATGAGTGGAGATCACCCACGGGGCGCGGGGGTCGAGGTGCTGAGTCATCCTGCTCTCGCTAGGCATGGCGAAATCGTCGCCGTCGTACAAGGCCAGATAGCAACGATACCAGGCACCGGTCAGCCCCTGAGCCGTTCGATCAAGAGCTTGTGCACGAGATCCGGGACGAGTCCCGACACATCGCCGCCGTAGCGGGCGATCTCCTTCACTCGGGACGAGGACAGGAACGAGTATTCCGGATTGGTCGGCATGAAGAGCGTCTCGACACCGGACAGCCGGTAGTTGAGCTGCGCCATCTGCAGCTCGTAGTCGAAGTCGCTGACCACGCGGATGCCCTTGACGATCGCGGGGATGTCGTTCTGGCGGCAGAAGTCCACGAGCAGCCCGTGGAACTTCTCGACCCTGACGTTGGGGTACTCCTTCGTCACCGTCTGGAGGATGTCGATGCGCTCCTCGACCGTGAACAGGCTCTTCTTCTCGACGTTGATCAGAACGGCGACCGTCACCTCGTCATACAGCCGGGCTGACCGGCCGATGATGTCGAGGTGTCCGTTGGTGATGGGGTCGAACGACCCCGGGCACACTACGCGGCGCACATCGCCTCCCACGTTTACGGGTTCCCGGCGGCGCGACCGTACCAAACGGCCGCTTCGCCGTAACGACGGACCCTCTCCTCTTCGTAGCCCGGGGGCCACACCAGGTCCTTCCCCCTGCTCTCGCGTTCCACCGCGACGAGCGCGTCGGGCGCGAGCCACCCGTTGTCGCGCAGCGACTCCAGGACCCTCGTGACGTCCTCGTCGGTCACCGCGTAGGGCGGATCGGCGAACACGATGTCGTACGGCTCTCCCGGTTTGGCCAGCAGCCGTTCCACCCTGTCGGCCACCACCGTGGCCGTCTCGAAACCCAGGTCCTTGACGTTGGCCTTGATCGTCCTGACCGCCCGCGCGTCCGCCTCGACCAGCAGCGCGTGGGCCGCGCCCCTCGACAGCGCCTCGAGCCCGACCGCACCCGAACCGGCGTACAGGTCGATCACGCGCGCGCCCTCGATGCCATGCAGGGAGTCGAGGGTCGAGAAAACCCCTTCTCTCGCCCTGTCGCTGGTAGGCCGCGTCGTCCGGCCCGGCGGCACCGCCAATCGCCTGCCACCCACGCTTCCCGCGATGATCCGCGTCATGCCGCCCATTCTTCCGCATGTCCACGCAGGTCAAGAGTGGACAAGTGTCTGCCTCGATCACGCAAGGGTCGTAGCCATGCCCTCCGGTGCCCAGCATGATGATGACTGCGACCTTCGAGGTGACCCACATGAAGGTCGACCGGCGTGATCGTGAGCCCTTCCGCACGCCGGTTCCCTCGGCACCTGACCCGAGGGTGGGCCCAGCCGGGGACGGCATTCGGGGGGAGGCCGTCCCCGGCGCTGGGCGACTTTGGGGGTCATCGTGTACGGCGACGCCGGGCCACGGCCACCGTGGTCACCGGTCACCGTCCTTCCTTCACGCCACTCCGGCTCACCGGCGCGCCGCCGCGCTCGCCGACCGCCTTCCTTCGGCTCCCGCCTTCGAGCGGCTCGGCCCGCCTCCCCTGGATCTCGTGCTCGGTCGTCAGGTCTTCTCCAGGTAGTCGGCCTTCTCGTCGCCCAGCAGCCGGTCGATCTCCGCGCGCAGCCCCTCGTGGGACGACAGCGAAGGGTCGGCCGCCAGCAGCGCGGCCGCCTCCTCCCTGGCCGAGACGATCACGTCCTCGTCCCTGAGCAGCTGCAGCATCTTCAGCGACGACCGCTTGCCCGACTGCGCCGCGCCCAGCACGTCGCCCTCCCGCCGCTGCTCCAGGTCGACGCGCGACAGCTCGAACCCGTCGAGCGTCGAGGCCACCGCCTCGAGGCGCTCCCGCGCGGGCGTGCCCGCCGCGAACTCCGTCACGAGCAGGCACAGCCCCGGCAGCCCGCCTCGCCCGACGCGGCCCCTGAGCTGGTGGAGCTGGGAGACTCCGAACCTGTCGGCGTCCATGATGATCATGACGGAGGAGTTGGGGACGTCGACGCCGACCTCGATCACCGTCGTCGCCACCAGGACGTCGACCTCGCCGCGCGAGAAGGCCCGCATGATCGCGTCCTTCTCCTCGGGCGGGAGCTTGCCGTGCAGCACCTCGACCCGCAGGCCGCGGAGCGGCCCCGAGGCGAGCATCTCGGCCACCTCCAGCACCGCGAGCGGCGGACGCTTGTCGTCGTCGGAGGCGGTCAGGTCGCCCTCGTCGCCCTCCAGCTCGCCGATGCGCGGGCACACGATGTAGGCCTGGCGGCCCAGGCCCACCTCCTCGCGCACGCGCTCCCACGTGCGCTCCAGGTAGTGGGGCTTCTCGGCGGCGGGAACGACGTGGGAGGTGATCGGCGCGCGGCCGGACGGCAGCTGCGAGAGCGTCGAGACCTCCAGGTCGCCGAAGACCGTCATGGCGACCGTGCGCGGGATCGGGGTGGCCGTCATGACCAGCACGTGGGGCCTGCCGCCCGCGACCTTCTCGCGCAGCGCGTCACGCTGCTCGACGCCGAACCTGTGCTGCTCGTCGACGACGACCAGGCCGAGGTCGGCGAACTGCACGTGCTCCTGGAGCAGGGCGTGGGTGCCGACCACGATGCCGGCCGTACCCGAGGCGGCGTCGAGGAGGGCGGCGCGGCGCGCGGCCGTGCCCATGGAGCCGGTGAGCAGCCCCACGGCGGTGCCGCCGAACATGCCGCCCGCCGCCAGGTCGCCCAGCATCGCGGTGATCGATCGGTGGTGCTGCTGGGCCAGGACCTCGGTGGGCGCGAGCAGCACCGCCTGGCCGCCCGCGTCGACGACCTGCAGCATCGCGCGCAGCGCCACGACCGTCTTGCCCGCACCGACCTCGCCCTGCAGCAGCCGATGCATCGGGTGCGCCAGGGACAGGTCGGCGGCGATCTCCTCGCCGACCGCCGCCTGCCCCTCCGTCAGCGAGAACGGCAGCCGCTCGTCGAAGGCCGCCAGCAGGCCGTCCGCCATCGGAGGACGGGCCTTGGCCGGCCACGCGACCGCCGCCTGCCTGCGCTGGAGCAGGACGGACTGCAGCACGAACGCCTCGTCGAACTTCAGCCGCTTCTGGGCCCGCACCACGTCGCCGAAGTCCTTCGGCCGGTGGATCGAAACCAGCGCGTCGGCCAGGTCGGGCAGCTTGTGCCTGCGGCGCAGCTCCAGCGGCAGCGGGTCGTCGAGCGGGCCCAGCGTGTCGAGGATGACTCCCACCGCCCTGCGGATCGCCCACGGGGTGACGTCCTTGCCCGCTGGATAGATCGGCACAGGCGCGGCGGCGAACTCCTCCGCGCCCTCCTCGCCCTCGTCCTCGAACAGCTCGAACTCGGGGTGGCTGAGCTGCCAGCGCGGGGTGCCGCGGGCGCCGAACAGGCCGACCTTGCCGGCGAACATGCCGCGCCGCCCCGTCTTCAGCCGCGACTCGGCCACGTGGGAGCCCTTGCCGAAGAACGACAGGTAGATCTTCTTGCCGGTGCCGTCGACGACCTCGACCTCGAGCCAGGTGCCGCCCCTGTTGCGCATCGGCTTGCGCATCAGCCGCGTGACCTCGCCGACCACGGTGACGTGCTCGTCGACCTCCAGCGCGTCGAGCGAGGTGAGCTCGCCCCGCTCGGCGTAACGGCGCGGGTAGTGGCGCAGCAGGTCGCCGACCGTCTCCAGCTCCAGGACGCTCTGCAGCAGCTTGGCGGTCTTGGGATCGAGCGCCTTGGACAGCGGCTCGTCGAATCGACTCACGTCAACCAGTTCTACCGCCTGCGACCGACAGGAATCACTCGACACCGATGAGCAGCGGGTAACCGCCCTGCTCTCCCTCGTAGACGACGACCTCCACGTCGGGCCTCGTCCGCGCCAGGAACTCCGTCACGGCCTGCGCGAGCCCTTCGGGCGCGCCGGTCCCCGTGACCAGCGTGACCAGCTCGCCGCCGCCCGCCACCATCCTGTCGACGATCAGCACCGCGACCTCGGGCAGCGTGTCGCCGATGACGGCGACGTCGCCGTCGATCATGCCGAGCACATCACCCGGCCTGCTCAGTCCCGCGCTGGTGAGCACCTGCCTGTCGGCGACGGTCACGTGCCCGTAGCGGGTGTGCCCCGCCGCGTCCGTCATGGCCACCACGTCGTCGTCGAAACGGCGCAGCGGATCGTGGACGGCCAGCGCCGCGAGACCCTGCACGGTCGCCTTGGTCGGCAGCACGCTGACGACCACGCCGTCCTCGCGCGCGATCTCCGCCGCCGCGACGGCGACCGCGCGGACGCCCTCGTCGTTCGGCAGGACAGCCACCTCGCTGCCCGACTCGCGGATCGCCGCCAGCATCGCGGGCAGGGAGGGGGTCGAGCCGGGCTCCCGCCGTACGACGACGGCCCCGCACTCCTCGAACAGCGCCGCGATCCCGTCGCCCGCGGCCACCGCCACCACTCCCCTGCCGCCTGCCGCCCGGTGCGTGCGGGCGGGCGCGGCCAGGTAGGTGACCCTGATCCGGTGCGGCCTGCCCACGCGCAGCGCCGCCTCGATCGCCTGACCCGCCTCGTCGACGTGGACGTGCACGTTCCAGAGCCCGTCGCCGCCGACCACCACCAGCGAGTCGCCGAGCGTGTCCAGCTCGGCGCGCAGCTTGCCGACCGCCTCGTCCTCGGCGTCGAGCAGGTACATCACCTCGTAGCCGGCGCCCGACTCGGTCATCGGCGCGACCCGCCTGCTCGGCGCAGGAACGTCGTAACGCTGGGTGTAGGAGTCGGTGACGACCTCGGCGAGCGCCTCCATGATGATCGCCACGCCCGCGCCGCCCGCGTCGACCACCCCGCTGCGGGCCAGCACGTCCAGCTGGTCGGGAGTACGGCGGAGCGCCGCCCTCGCCTCCGCGGCCGCCTCGCGCGCGGTCGCGTCGAGATCGCCTTCGCCGGCGCCCGCGGCGACCGCCTCCAGCACGCTCAGCACGGTCCCCTCGACCGGCCTGGCCACCGCGCCCCTGGCCAGCAGGGCGGCCTTCGCGAGCCCCTCCCTCAGGTCGGTGGCGGTGCCTTCGCGCTCCTTCAGCACCTCGGCCATGCCCCTGAGCGCCTGGCTGACGATCACGCCCGAGTTGCCCCTCGCGCCGACCAGCGCGCCGTACGCCAGGGTCTGCCACACCACGGCCGCCCCCACGTCCTCCGGCAGCGCCTCGACCGCCTCGGCCGCCGAGATCATGGTGAGGTGCAGGTTGGTGCCCGTGTCGCCGTCGGCCACAGGGAAGACGTTGAGCGCGTCGATGTCCGCCCTCGCCGTCCCCAGCGCGTCGGCGGCCAGCCTGACCCAGCGGCGTACCGCGGGCGGGTCGAGAACCTCCATATGTGCTCCCTCGCGGCCCCGATGCGCTAGCGTTTCTTGCGGAGAATATCCCCAACATCCACTTGCCGCCGCGCGAGTTCGCGGTCAGGGGTGCGGATCGGATATCCTCGTCTGGCTGGCCGGTTGTCCCCGGCATGCCCTCCGCCCGAAACACCAATGCGGATTGGGCTTATCGACTGAAAAGGAGCGATACCGTGGCTTCCGTCTGCGATGTCTGCCGCAAGGGCCCGACCTTTGGTAACAACGTGTCCCACTCCCACCGTCGCACCCGTCGTCGTTGGAACCCCAACATCCAGACGGTTCGCGCGGTCGTGGGCGGTACGCCGAAGAAGCTGAACGTGTGCACCTCGTGCATCAAGGCCGGCAAGGTCGCCCGCTAGTCTTCACGACTTTCCGAAAGCCCGGCGCTCGGTTGAGCGCCGGGCTTTCGGCGTTCCCGGGATCATCGGGCTACGTTCCGGTGTCCGTCGGAGTCCATCCGCTGGCGCCCGATCGCGTCGCCGAGCCAAGGCCGGGCTGGTCGTCACCGCACGACTACTGGAGGAGCCCGGTGAGTACTGGAGGAGCCCGGCGAGGGGCGGAAGCGGCAGCACGCCTGCCTCCCGGCCCGCGAGAGCGGCTGAGCCGAGGTCCGGAGGGGCCAGAAGGCTCAGGAGCGCCACATCCACGCGTGGTCGACGGGGCCGATGCCGTCGCCCAGAGGGAAGCCGCGGCCGATCGCGCCCGTGACGTACTCCTTGGCCCTGCCCACAGCCGTCGGCACGTCGTCGCCGTACGCGAGGCGGGAGGCGATGGCCGAGGCGAGCGTGCAGCCCGTGCCGTGGGTGTGCCTGTTGTCCAGCCGCCGCGCGGTGAAACGGTACTCCTCGGTGCCGTCGGTCAGCAGGTCGACGGGTTCGCCAGGCAGGTGTCCGCCCTTGATGAGCGCCCACGTGGGGCCGAGCTCCAGGATGGAGTCGGCGGCGCGGCGCAGGCCGCTCTCGTCCTCCACCTTGACCGAGGTGAGCTGCTCGACCTCCCACAGGTTCGGCGTGACCACCGTGGCGATCGGCAGCAGCCGCGTCTTGAGCGTGCCGACCGCCTCAGGAGCGAGCAGCGAGTCGCCGTGCTTGGAGACCCCGACGGGGTCGACGACGACGGGCGCCCCCGCAGCGGCGAGCGCCTCGGACACCGTCTCGACCAGGATCGGCGATGCGAGCATGCCGGTCTTGATGGCCTGCGCGCCGATGTCGCTCAGCACCGAGTCGAGCTGGGCGCGCACCGCCTCGGGCGGCAGCTCCCAGTACCCCTGGACGCCCATGGAGTTCTGGGCGGTCACGGCGGCGATGACGCTCATGCCGTGGACGCCGAGCGCCAGCATCGTCTTGAGATCCGCCTGGATGCCGGCGCCGCCGCCGGAGTCGGATCCGGCGACGGTGAGTACGCGAGGAGGGGTCATGCCGTCCATCCAACCACTCAGCCGACCGTGCACTCCCCGCCGACCAGGCCACAGGACTCGGGGTTGTCAGGGCGGCCCAGCGCGGTGAAGGTGACCTGCACGGACTCGCCCGCCGCCAGCGTCGTGCCGGGCTGGATGACCAGCAGGCCGCCGTCCTGCATCCACTGCGCGCCCTGCACCGCGGAGACGGTGCCGACCACGGGGACGCTGACGGTCCAGTCGGTCAGCGCTCGGGCCGACTCGTTCACGACCTGCAGCTCGGCGGTGTAACCGGCCAGGCGCTGCCTGACGACGTCGAAGGTGACGTTCACCGCGGCGCCGCCGCTGCCGGTCGAGCCTGAGCCGGATCCGGTGCCGGAGGTGGAGCTGGTGACGGGGTCGGGGACACCCGGCTGGCCGGTGGCGTCCGCCTCCTGCATGTTGGAGGGGTCGGCCGACGGCGTGGGCTCCTCGGTGGGATCGCCGTCCTCGATGACCGGCGGCTTGGTGGGCCGGGTCGTCGGCCGCGGCGTGGTGGTACGGCGGGGCTCCCGCTCGGCGGCGGTGGCCGTCGGTCGGGGCCGGGAGACGACCTTGGTGGCCGACGGCTCCTCGGACGGCTCCTCGGTGGGCTCCGCGACGGCGCCGTCGTCGGTGGCCGGCTCGCTCACCTCGACGCCCGGTTCGGGTTCGGCGGTCTCGGAGACGGATGGAGCGGGCTTGCTGGACGACACCGCGCCGGCCTTGGGCGCCTCGCCGGAAGAGCTCACCATCCGCACGCCGACGACGGTGCCGCCGAGCACGATGGCGACGGCCGCGACCGACAGCAGCGCGATCTTGCCGCGCCCCTTCTGCCCCGGCTCGCGGGTCTCGGCGTCGGGACGGCGCCTGCCGCGTCGCCTGCGCGACGACTTGTCCTCGGGATCGTCGTCCCAGCCGGCGTTGTCGTCCCCCCATCCGGCCGAGCCGAGGAAGGCCGTCTCGTTGGGTTCTGGGGCCTCTTCCCATGCGGCTACGGGCTGCCTGGGCGGCCCTGTGGCCACGAGCCGGTCGTTGGGCGAGCTGTGGACAGCCGTCGGCGCCATCGCGGGCCCGGCCGCGTCGTCGAAGCCCTGCCCGCCGTACGGCGTCCCGCCGGAGGGTGGCTCGCCTGTCCCTGACCCGCCGAAGGCGGCGTCGCCGTAGCCCTGATGTCCTGGGCCGCGCCCCGCGGCGGGCTCTCCGAAGCCGGGATCGCCGAACGCCGCGCCACCGTGACCCGGATCGCCGAACGCCGCGCCACCGTGACCCGGATCGCCGAACGCCGCGCCGCCGTGACCCGGATCGCCGAACGCCGAGCCGTGGCCGGGATCGCCGAGCGCCGGGCCACCGTGGCCGGAGCCGGCGAAGGCCGAGCCGCTGTGGCCAGGGTCGCGAAAGCCGTGGTCGCCGAACGCGGCGTCGTCATAGTCCCCGTCGTCGAAACCGCGACGCCCCTCGAAGCCCCGGCCACCGGTGCCCCGGTCGTCGAAGGGCGAGGGTCCGCCGGCCGAAGGGCCGCCGCCGAAGGCGGACACGGGACCGCCGAAAGCGTCATGAGCCGACATGGGTCCCGTGGCCGGTCCGCCAGGGACGTCGGGCTGCTGCGGCGGCATGGCCCACTCCCCCGTCGAGGGGCCCGCCTGGAACTGCTGGTCGATCTGGTCGGGCGGCGCGGGCCACCCTGCCTGATCGGCCACAGGCGCCATGAAGGCCCCCGTGGCGATGGGGTCGTCGAAGGAGCGAAAGTCCGCCTCCCGGGGGTCTTCCGAGTCGCGTCCCCCCTGGTTCCACGCGTTCTCTGGTTCGCCGGTGCCGTGGCGGGCCATGTCTGCCCTTCCTGCCGGATACATGGGCCGCCCATCTTAATAACATCTTTAATACGCGTTTGTCACAACTTTCCCGGGGGTATCTTCTCGGAACGGCTCTTTCACGCTCTGAAGTGGTCCCATCCACCGGGCCCTGTCGCGCGCCCGCTGACCTTGACATTCGCCCCGTCGCTCACCCGCCCGACGACGGTCCAGTGGGGCGGCAGCCGTACCTCTGGCGGGTAGATCGCCGCCAGAGCGTGATCTTCGCCACCCGTGAGAATCCAGTCGAGCGGATCGGTCCCGAGCTCCTTCGCGGCGGCCGCCACCGGTTCTCCGACGGGGAAGGCGGCGGGATCCAGCGAGATGCCCACTCCGCTCGCCTCGGCCACGTGCCCGAGGTCCTGAAGCAGCCCGTCGCTGACGTCCAGCATCGCCGTGGCGCCCAGGCGCGCCGCCTCAGGCCCCTGCCCGTACGGCGGCCGCGGCCTCCTGTGCGCCTCGACGGCCTCCAGGAGCGGCCCGTCGGCTGGAACGATCCCGGCACCCAGGAGGGCGAGCCCGGCCGCCGCGTAGCCCAGCCGTCCCGCGTAGGCGACCACGTGGCCGGGACGCGCCCCCGAACGGGTGACGGGCGCGTGCCCAGCGAGATCGCCGAGGGCCGTCACACCGATCACCACGAGCTCGGAGCCGGCGATGTCACCGCCGGCCACGCTTGCCCCGACCAGCGCGCACTCGTCCCTGAATCCGTCGGCGAGCCCGTCGACCCACTCCACGGGAACGTCAGCCGGCATGCCGAGCCCCACCACGAGCGTGGTCGGAATCGCCCCCATCGCGGCGATATCGGAAAGATTCTGTGCTGCAGCCTTCCTACCTACGTCATAGGCGCTGGACCAATCGCGACGAAAGTGCCTACCCTCGATCAACAAGTCCGTTGTCACCACGACGCGCCCGTCGGGCGCTTTCACCACTGCGGCGTCGTCACCGGGACCGAGGAGCACACTCTCGCCCTGTGGCAGGCGCCGCGCAATGCGCGCTACAACTCCGAACTCGCCGAGATCTCCGACTGTGATGACGCACCTCCTGCTCATGAGAGACATTCCCGCCAAACCGCCAGCCACCGTATGGCATGAATACAACCCACATTTCTCATGAGGTGGCACACAGGGTACGGTGGCCCTTCGGCGCTGATCCAATCGCCCGGGAGGACGTAATGGTGCAGGCGTACATCCTTATCCAGACCGAGGTCGGCAAGGCCGCCGCGGTGGCCCGTGAGATCTCCGGCATCACCGGGGTCACCCAGGCCGAGGACGTGACGGGGCCCTACGACGTGATCGTGCGCGCCGAGGCCCGCAACGTGGACGAACTCGGCAAGCTGGTCGTCGCGCAGATCCAGGCCGTGGAAGGCATAACGCGTACGCTGACGTGCCCTATTGTCCATATATGAAACGAGGCGTTGCCATCCTGGCGCTGTTCCTCCTCGCCGGGTGCGGCGGCGCCGTGCAGGTCGAACCGCCCGTCCCCGAGGGGGAGGCCGTCGCGGCGTGCACGAAGCTCTCGGGCCTGCTGCCGCAGAAGGTCGACGGCGCGGGCCGCATGGCGTCCACGCCCGAATCGCCGTACGTCGCGGTGTGGGGGTCGGCGGAGATCGCGCTGCGGTGCGGGGTGCCCCGGCCCGCGAGGATGGCGGCCACCGACCAGCTGGCTGAGCTCGACGGGGTCGGCTGGTTCGCCGACCCCTCTGCGCCGACCCTGTTCACGGCGGTGACGGACACGGCCTACGTCGAGGTGACGATCGCGAAGACGCACGAGGCGACCAGCGTGCTGATCGACCTGGCCGAGCCGATCAAGAAGGCCACCGGCTGACTCGTCAGTCCTCGGGGACCGGCCGGCGGTCGTACGACGCGCGGGTGACGCGCCGTACGGCTCAGCGGAGGCCGGCGCGGCGACTGAGCGCGAGCTGGATGAGGCGCTCCACCAGCTGCGCGTAGCTGAGCCCCGTGGCCGCCCACAGCTGCGGCGCCACCGACAGCGACGTGAAGCCCGGCATCGTGTTGATCTCGTTGAGGATCAGCCGCCCGTCGGGCGTGTAGAAGAAGTCGACCCGCGACAGCCCCTCGCAGCCCAGCGCCTCGAAGGCCCGCACCGCCATCGCGCGCAGTTCCTCGGTCTTGTCGGCAGGGATGTCGGCCGGCACGGCCAGCGACATCTGGTCCGGATAGTACTTCGCCTCGAAGTCGAAGAACTCCTGGCCGCCCTCCACGAGTACCTCGCCCGGCACGGAGGCGGCAGGCGGCTCGTCGCCGAGCGACTCCAGCACCGCGCACTCGATCTCGCGCCCCACGATCGCCGCCTCGACCAGGATCTTCGGGTCGTGCGCCTGGGCGACCTCGATGGCCGCCTCCAGCGACGCCAGGTCGTGCGCCTTGGAGATGCCCTGACTCGACCCCGCTCGAGCCGGCTTGACGAACACGGGCCAGCCGAGCTCCTCGACCTCCTTGACCACGCGGTCCCTGTCGAGTCGCCAGTCGCGCTCGCGCACCACCACGTAGCGGCCGATGGGCAGCCCGGCGGAGGCGAGGATGGTCTTCATGTAGCCCTTGTCCATGCCGACCGCGCTGGCCAGCACGCCGGAGCCGACGTAACGCACTCCCGCCATCTCCAGCAGCCCCTGGATCGTGCCGTCCTCGGCGAAGGGGCCGTGCATGACGGGGAAGACCACGTCGACCGAGCCCAGCTCGACGGGGATGCTGCCCTGCTCGTAGGCGACCAGCGCCGCCTCGCCGGACGGCAGGGCGAGCTCGGCGCCCGAGGTGTCGACGACGGGCAGCTTGCCGTCCTCGATCGCGAACTGCTGGTCGCTCGCCGCGAGCACCCACCGGCCGTCCTGGGCGATCCCGATGGGGATCACCTCGTACTTGGACCTGTCGATCACCTCGAGCACGCTGCCCGCCCCCATGAGGGAGACGGCGTGCTCAGAGTTGCGACCACCGAAAACGACCGCGACGCGTGGCTTGCTCATGTCGCCCGAATCTACCCTGCTTGGGAGTCAAGGGCTCGTGTCACGTCCGCGACCAGATCCTCGACGTCCTCGAGCCCGATCGTGAAGCGGACCGCGGCCCCTCGCCTGACGGCCGTCGTGCTGTTGCCGATCAGCCTCAGCGACTTGACGAGGTCGTCGGCGTCTCCGCGTGGCGTGATGCTCACGCGCGAACCGAATCGCGTGCCCTCGGGGCCGGAGTCGAACAGCAGGCGTCCCAGCCGGTGTCCCGGATGGTGGGGAAGGCCCGGGTAGCCGACGGCCGCGACGGCGGGATGCTTGGCCACGGCGGCGACGAACTCCATGGCGGTCGCGCACCTGCGCCTTACCCGCAGCGTGAGCGTCTCCAGCGCCCCGAGCAACGCGCGCTCGTCGGCGGCAGAGAGCGGCGCGCCGAGGTCGTCGGTGAGCCTGTGCATGAGGTCGTGCCGGCCGACGACGACACCGCCGTCACGATCGCCGAGGAGCGGGGCGGTCGAGTGGAGGACCAAATCGGCGCCGTGTTCGAGCGGGCGGCAGACGACGGGTGTGGCCAGCGTGGAGTCGACCACGAGCATCGCCCCCGCCTCCCTGGCCAGGCGGTACAGCCCGCGCAGGTCGGCCACGGCGGTGTCCGACAGCGTCTCCACGTAGATGATCTTCGTGTTGCCCCGGATCGCCTGCCGTACGGAGGACAGCTCGCCTGTGTCGACGAAGTCGGCGCTCACGCCGAACCTGCCGAGCACGTTGGCGATCACGCCGGCCCCCGGAGCGGGGGCGATCACGTGCGCGCCGCCGCGCAGGAACGTCAGCAGGACGGCGGCCAGGGCCGCGTCGCCCGTGGCGAAGGCCCTGCCCGCCACGTTCTCTGGTGCGGCCGCGCCCTCGAGGGCCGCCACCGCCGCGGCGTATCCTCCCTCGGCGGGCGCGCGGACGCACCGGGTGTTCTCTCTCACACGCCGTATCTCTCCGGCTTGGGGGTGCGCGACATGAGCAGCACCCCTGCTTCCTCGGGGGTCATGCCGTCGTGGACGACGCCCACCACCACCTCGGTGATCGGCATCTCCACGTCGTGCTTTCTGGCCAGCTCGAGCACCGACTCGCAGGACTTGACGCCCTCGGCCGTCTGCTTGGTGACCGCGACGACCTCGGCCAGCGTCATGCCCTTGCCCAGGTTCTCGCCGAAGGTGCGGTTGCGCGACAGCGGCGAGGTGCAGGTGGCGACCAGGTCGCCCATCCCGGCCAGGCCCGCGAAGGTGTGCGGGTCGGCGCCGAGCGCCGCGCCCAGACGGGAGATCTCGGCGAGGCCGCGGGTCATCAGCATGGCGCCGACGTTGTCGCCCATGCCCATGCCCGCCGCCACCCCCACCGCCAGCGCGATCACGTTCTTGACCGCGCCGCCCAGCTCGACACCCACGACGTCGGGGTTGGTGTAGGGACGGAACCACGGCGGCACGTGGCAGGCCTCCTGCAGGCGTTCGAGGGTCCGCTCGTCCGGGCAGGCCACGACCGTCGCCGCGGGCTGACCCCTGACGATCTCACCGACCAGGTTGGGACCTGACACGACCGCGACCCGCTCCTGCGGCACCTCGGCCACCTCGCAGATGACCTCGCTCATCCGCTTGGTCGTGCCGAGTTCGATGCCCTTCATGAGGCTGACCAGCACGGCCTCTTCGGGCAGGTACGGCTTCCACAGGGTGAGGTTCTGCCTGAGCGTCTGCGAAGGGACGCCGAGGACCACGAAGTCCGCGCCGTCGAGCGCCTTCGCCGGGTCGGTCGTCGCGCGCAGCGTCTCCGGCAGCAGGATGCCGGGCAGGTAGTCGGGGTTCTCGTGGCGGCTGTCGATCGCCTCGACGATCTCGGCCCTGCGGCCCCACAGCGTGGTGCGCACCCCGGCCCGCGCCAGGATCATGGCGAACGTGGTGCCCCACGAACCGGTGCCGAACACGGCGGCCTTGGTCATCCGCTTCACCGCCTCGCCGGGTCGTAAGGGGTCTCAGGAGCTTTCTCTCCCCTGATTTCCGCGAGCTGAACGGTGATCGCGGCCATGATGTCGGCGGTCGCCTCGTGCAGCACCGACCCTCGCAACGGCTGCCCCTTGTATTTCGACAGGTCGACGGGTGGTCCGACCCTCACGGAGAACGTCTTGCGAGGAAAGAGTCTCGGCTTCTTTTCCCCGTAGGGCAACAGTTCGTGCGCGCCCCAGTGCGCCACGGGGATCACCGTCGCGCCCGTCTGCAGCGCCAGCCGGGCCGCGCCCGTCTTGCCGACCATGGGCCACAGGCCGGGATCGCGCGTGACGGTGCCCTCGGGATAGAACAGGATCACGCCTCCGTCGCGGAGCCGCTGCTCGGAGATCTCCAGCGACCTGGCCGCCTCACTGGTGCCCCTGTCCACGGGGATCGCCAGCAGCGAGCGCACCGCGACCTTCAGCAGTGGCACCCTGAACAGGGCGGCCTTGGCGAGAATGATCGGCCAGCGGCCGTTGTTGTAGAGGAAGTGCGACAGCAGGACAGGATCGGTCCATGACAGATGGTTGGTCGCGATGATGATGCCGCCGGTCTTGGGGATCAGCTCGCCCTTGCGCCAGTCCTTCTTGACAAGCAGCCACGAGAGCGGCTTCACGATCACGACGGCGAACGTCTCCCAGAAGCGCGATGGTCGGCCGGGGCGGCTCATGAACTCCTCCAAGAGAGACGGCATGCGCCCCAAGTCTCCCGGTTGGCCGCGCGGGATGTCGAGACGAGATGCTTAAGCCTATGAGCATCCGCTGGTCACTCGTCATCCCGGTGAAGACGCTGGTAGCGGCCAAGACCCGGCTGGCCGCGGCGACGGGACCGCACAGGACCGCCCTGGCGGTCGCGGTGGCCGGTGACACGCTCTCCGCGGCGCTGGCGAGCGCCCCTGTGGCCCGGGTCATCGTGGTCACGGCCGACCCCGCGGCCGCGGGACCCCTCGCCGAGCTGGGAGCCGTGGTCGTCCCCGATCCTGACCGGGGTCTCAACACCGCGCTCCGCGCGGGGGCCGCCCATGCCGTACGGCTGGCTCCCGGCGACGCGATCGGCGCGCTCCAGGCCGACCTGCCCGCGCTGCGCGCCGCCGAGCTGGCCACGGTGCTGGAGGCGGCGGCCGAGTTCGACCAGTCGTTCGTCCCCGACGCGCTCGACATCGGCACGACCTTCTACGGCGTACGGCCCGGCCTGCCGTTCACCCCTCGGTTCGGCGGCGAGTCGAGGGCGAGACATCTGGCCGGCGGCGCCAAGGAGCTGACCCTGGAGGGGATCGAGTCGGTCAGGCGCGACGTGGACACCCCTGACGACCTGCGGGCGGCCATCGCGCTGGGGCTCGGCCCGCGCACCGCCGAGGTGGTCAGGCGGCTTCGACTCTCAGACGCCTGATCCACGGCGACACGACGACCGGCAGGTGGGCCGCGGCCGAGCCGAGGCAGGCCACCCAGAGGAGCGGGCCCACGCTCACCTGCTCGGCCAGCAGTCCGCCGAGGACGCCGCCTACAGGCATCGCGCTCCACATGAGGAAGCGCATGCTGGCGTTCATCCTGCCGCGCAGGTGGTCGGGGGTGACGGCCTGGCGGTAGCTGCCCTGGGCGACGTTGAAGACGACCGAGGCGGCCGTCAAAAGGCACAGGCCGAGCGGGTAGAGCAGCACGCGCCACCCCTCGGCGGCGAACCCGCCGATCAGCGGGAACAGCCCGGCCAGGAGCGCGCCGCCGTACATGGCGCCGCCGTTGCCGTACCTGTCGACGATCTTCGGGGCGATCGCGCCGCCCAGCACACCGCCCACACCCATGGCCGAGACGATCAGGCCGTAGACCCCCGCGCCCAGGCCGAGCTCCCGTACCAGGAACAGCGGCTGGACGATGGCCCACAGGCCGTTGGTCAGCATGTTCAGCGCGCCCACCAGGGCGACGCGGCGCAGCACGCGGTGCCCGAGCACGTACCTCAGCCCCTCGGCGACCTCGGTCCTGAGACTCCCTCGCCGTTCCTGGGGTGCCGCGCTCTCCTCGGCCCCGATCGTCGACAGGATCAGTGCCGAGCAGGCGTAGGAGATCGCGTCGGCCAGCAGCGCCAAGGGCGCGGTGAGCACCTGCACCAGCCATCCGCCGAGCCCTGGGCCGGCCAGCCACGCGCTGCTGCGCAGCGTCTCCAGCGTGCCGATCCCTCTGGACAGGTCGTCCGTGCGCACGATCGACGGCAGGAGGCTCATGTGCGCGACGTCGAAGAAGACCGTTCCGATCCCGATGACCAGCGCGACCACGTACAGCTGGACGAGCGTCAGCACGCCCGCGAAGGCGGCCAGCGGAACGCTGAGCAGCGCCAGCGCCCGTACGGCGTCGGCCGCGACCAGGATCGGGCGGCGGCGCATCCGGTCGGCCCACACCCCGGCGGGCAGGCCGATGACCAGGAAGGCCGCCATCTCCGCCGCGGTGAGCAGGCCGAGCTGGAACGGGCCCGCGTTCAGCACGAGCAGGGCGGTGAGCGGTAACGCCACCAGCGTCACCTGGGTGCCGAACTGGCTGAGGACGTCAGCGCCTACCAAGCGCTGGAAGGCGGAGTTACGCCACACGTTTTGCTCGACGGGCACGAATCGTGATCCTGACCGGATCCCTTCACGAGGGTCAAACCATTTACTCTGGGCTCGTGCAGGCGACCGTGCGGAGTTTCGATCCGGCGACCCGTTCGGGGTCGGTGTTCCTCGACGACGGAAGCGTGCTGGAGTTCGGCACCAGGGCGTTCGACGCGGGGCCGCTCCGGCTGCTGCGTTCGGGGCAGCGGGTCAATCTCGTCGTTTCCGGAGGCGAGATCACCTACGTGACGCTGTCGACATTCCCCGTGCCCGGCTGAGCCGGCCGCCGTGCCCAATACGACCCGCCGTCCCAATGAAAAACGCCCGGACCCCCTCATCGGGTGTCCGGGCGCTCCACACTGACTTACTTCTTCTTGGCGGCCTTCTTGCCCCCGGCGTTGACCAGCTCCTTGAAGTCCGAGCCTGGACGGAACTTCGGCCCCCAGCTTTCGGCGACCTTGATCTCCGCGCCGGTCGACGGGTTCCTGGCCGTGCGCTGCGGCTTGTGGACCATCTCGAACGCGCCGAAGCCCGTGATCGAGACCTTGTCGCCGCTGGCGACGGCCTTCTGAATGGCTTCGAGAATCGCGTTCACGGCCTCCGTGGCCGTCTTCTTGTCGCCCACCCGGTCCGCGATGGCGTCGACGAGTTCCCGCTTGTTCATGTAGGTTTCGCTCCCCCTGTTACGGCTCGGGGTTCCAGCAGACGAGTCCAACGGTCGAGAAACCCCTTACGGGTTGAATCTAAAGGGGGATTGCGAAGGAACTCAATCACCGGACGCGTTTTTTTGGGCACCCGGCGTGTCGGATTCGCTGTTCAGGTCGGCCAAGAAGGCCTCCATCCGGATCGCCGCACGGTCCGGATCACGCTTTGCGAGATCACAGATCGCCAGATATCGGCGCGCGAACCGCTCCCTGTCGGCGGCGGGAAGCATGCGGACGCGGCGGTGCGCTTCGCGCAACCGCCGCGCCAGTTCGTCGTCTTCTAGACGGTCGTCGGCAGCCATGGCTGCCGACCATTCTCGTACGAGGTGATGTCGTCGGCGTGACGCAGGGTCAGGCCGATGTCGTCGAGGCCCTCCATCAGACGCCAGCGGGTGTAGTCGTCGATCTCGAAGGAGACGACCTCGTCGGCCCAGCGGACCTGGCGCTCGGCCAGGTCGACGGTGACCGCCAGCCGGGGGTCGGCCTCGACGGCCGCCTGCAGCGCCTCCACCTTCTCGCCCGGCAGGACGACGGGGAGCAGGCCCATCTTGGTGGAGTTGTTGCGGAAGATGTCTCCGAACCTGGCGGCGATCACGGCGCGGAAGCCGTACTGCTGCAGTGCCCAGACGGCGTGCTCGCGCGAGGAGCCGGTGCCGAAGTCGGGGCCGGACACCAGGACGCTGGCGCCCTCGTAGGCCGGGTCGTTCAGCACGAAGGCGGGGTCCTCGCGCCAGGCGGAGAACAGGCCCTGCTCGAATCCCGTGCGGCTGACCTGCTTGAGCCAGACGGCGGGGATGATCTGGTCGGTGTCGACGTTGCTGCGGCGCAGCGGCACCGCCGTACCGGTGTGGGTGGTGAATGCGTCCATCGTGGATGTCCTTTGAGTCGTGTGGTGAAGCTCGCCCAGGCCCCGGAGCGGCCGGCTCGTGGAGGCTCGCGGTCCTTGCGTCCTCTCCCGGCCGAACGGCCTGGTCGCAGGGGTTACAGGTCCGCGGGGGCCGTCAGCCTGCCCGTCACCGCGGTGGCGGCCGCGACGGCCGGCGAGACCAGGTGGGTCCGGCCGCCCTTGCCCTGCCGCCCCTCGAAGTTGCGGTTGGAGGTCGAGGCGCTGCGCTCACCGGGAGCGAGGGTGTCGGGGTTCATGCCCAGGCACATCGAGCACCCCGCCTGCCTCCACTCCGCGCCCGCGGCCTTGAACACCTCGTCCAGGCCCTCCTTCTCGGCCTGCAGCTTCACCAGCATCGACCCCGGCACGATCAGCGTGCGGGTGGTGACCTGACGTCCACGCAGGATGTCGGCCGCCGCCCGCAGGTCCTCGATGCGCCCGTTGGTGCACGAGCCGACGAAGACGGTGTCGACCTCGATCTCGCGCAGCAGGGTGCCGGCCGTCAGACCCATGTACTCCAGCGCCCGCTCGGCCGCGGCCCGCTCCACCGGGTCGGTGAAGGACTCGGGCGACGGTACGGCGGCGCCCAGCGGCAGCCCCTGCCCAGGGTTGGTCCCCCAGGTGACGAAGGGCGTCAGCGTCGTGGCGTCGATCTCGACGACCTTGTCGAAGGCGGCGTCGTCGTCGGTCCTGAGCGACTTCCAGTACTCGACGGCCTGGTCCCACGCCTCACCCTTCGGGGCGTGCTCGCGGCCCTCCAGGTAGGCGAAGGTCGTCTCGTCGGGCGCGATCATGCCGGCGCGGGCGCCCGCCTCGATGGACATGTTGCAGATCGTCATCCTGCCCTCCATGGAGAGCTTGCGGATGGCCTCGCCGCGGTACTCGACGATGTAGCCCTGGCCGCCGCCGGTGCCGATCTTCGCGATGATCGCCAGGATCAGGTCCTTGGCCGTGACGCCCACCGGCAGCTCGCCGGAGACCTCGATGGCCATCGTCTTCGGGCGGTAGGCGGGCAGCGTCTGGGTGGCCAGCACGTGCTCGACCTCGGAGGTGCCGATGCCGAAGGCGATGCCGCCGAACGCCCCGTGCGTGGAGGTGTGAGAATCGCCACACACGATCGTCATGCCCGGCTGCGTCAGCCCGAACTGGGGGCCGATGATGTGCACGACGCCCTGGCCCGCGTCGCCCATGGGATGCAGCCTGACGCCGAACTCTGCGGCGTTCTTGCGCAGGGTCTCGACCTGCGTCTTCGAGACGGGGTCGGAGATCGGGCCCAGCACGGTCGGGACGTTGTGGTCTTCGGTGGCGATGGTGAGATCGGGCCTGCGCACCTTGCGCCCTGTCATCCGCAGGCCGTCGAAGGCCTGCGGACTGGTGACCTCGTGAATGAGGTGCAGGTCGATGAAGAGCAGGTCGGGTTCGCCCTCGGCGCGGCGCACGACGTGCTGCTCCCAGACCTTCTCCGCGAGTGTGCGGCCCATTGATCTCCTCCTTGAGACTTTGCCCCGACTTGCCTTCTCATATGTCGAGACGGCAGTATCGGTGTATGGACAACTCTAGCGGAGTCGGCGTACTGGACAAGGCCGTTCTCGTGCTCAATGCCCTCGAAGCGGGTCCGGCATCGCTCGCCCAGTTGGTTCAGGCGACCGGACTGGCCCGCCCGACGGCCCACCGGCTCGCCGTCGCGCTGGAACACCACAGGATCGTCACGCGCGACACGCAGGGCCGCTTCGTCCTCGGCCCCCGGTTGTCGGAGTTGTCCACCGCGGCGGGCGAGGACCGGCTCCTCGCGGTCGCCGCGCCGGTGTTGACCCAGCTCAGGGATCTGACCGGGGAGAGCGCGCAACTGTACCGGCGCCAGGGCGACGAGCGGGTCTGCGTCGCGGCGGCCGAGCGCGCCAGCGGCCTGCGCGACACCGTTCCCGTGGGCTCGGCGCTGCCGATGTCCGCGGGTTCCGCCGCGCAGATACTGCTCGCGTGGGAGGAGCCCGACCGGCTGCACAGGGGCCTGCGCGGGGCCAAGTTCACGGCCGCGACCCTGGCCTCCGTACGGCGGCGCGGCTGGGCCCACAGCGTGGGCGAGCGCGAGCAGGGCGTGGCCAGCGTCTCGGCGGCCATCAGGGGGAACGGCGGCAAGGTGGTCGCGGCCGTCTCGGTATCCGGACCGATCGAGCGCCTGACCCGCACGCCAGGCAGGCTGCACGCGGTGCCGGTCATGGCCGCGGCCGAACGCATCACCGAAGCCATGCGCCGGGCCAACTGATCTCCGATCCCCGTGCCGGATCGCGCCACGGGGCCCGACCTCGGAACGCACCTGCGTGAGCAGAGCGGGAGCGCGGTGGGAGCGGCTGGACGCGCTCCCACGAGCGCTGTCTCGCATTTCATGACTTTTCGTGATCGGCGCTACGTGGATTTCATGGGCCGACCGCGGCCAGGGCGCACTAGCCTGAGTGGGTGACAGATCGCATCGAGGTAGCCGCCGATGAGCTGCGTCCCCTGCTCGAAGAGTTCATCGTGTGGGCCCGGGAACACGCCCCTGGCAGCGACCCCGACCTGGTCGGCCCTGCCGCGCTGTGGCACCGGCTCTCCGCCTCCGACGACGTCGGCCGGTGGCGCCGCGCCGACCTCAGGACCGTGCTGCTCGACCGCATGCCGAAGGTCGTCGAGGACCCCGACGACGCGGCCGACGGGATGATCGGCGCGGTGCGCGCCTACCTGACCTTCCTGTCGGACACCGACAAGCTGGCCAAGCGCTCCGACTCCCTCGACGATCTGCTCGACGAGCTCGACGACCTGGAGGACGACTTCGTCGAGGCCATGGAGGAGCTCATCGACGACACCGACGAGGACGTGCACGAGGAGACCGGCGACCTCGGCGACTTCGAACCCTTCGCCGACGAGCTGGCCGACCTGCCGACGATCCGGCTGCGCCCCGACGGGGAGCTGGCCGCGGCGGCGCGTGCGGTACCGCTGATCGCCAAGGCTCGTGACCTGGCGGTCTGGGTCGGCGTGGCGCGCGAGGTGGGCGAGGAGAACCTGCTGTCCGACTCCGAGGTGGAGGAGGCGCTGGCCATCGTCGGCCTGCCGCGGCCGCAGACCGAGGGATCGCTCGCCGGCGCCGTCCCGCAGCTGTGGAACATCTGGAACCTCGCGGTCGACCTGGAGTTCCTCGAGCCCGACGGCGACGACACCGTCAGTGTCGACGGCGACACCGCCGAATGGCCCTTCGACGACGACGAGGACGTGCTCGACGCCTGGATGCTCGGCCTCCACTCGATCGACTACGGCGACCCCGAGCTTGAGGACGAGGACCTCACCATGGCGCTCGGCGGCCTCAGCCGCGGGCTGCTGGTCCGCCTGCTGCTGGGCGGCGGCTCCCGCGGGCTGGCCGAGCTGCGCGACGAACTCGCCGAGTCGGCCGCCGACATCGACGAGCTCGGCGCCGACGCGTGGGCCGCCGCCCGCGACCACTACGGAGACCCGCTGGCGCCGGTGCTCGACTGGCTCGTCGGCTACGGCATGCTCACCGTCACCGGCGACGAGGTCGCGCTCACCCCGCTCGGCACCGAAGGCGTCGTCCACCTGGTCGACGACTCCGACATCGAGCTCGACGCCCGCCCCGCGATCGACGCGATGACCGCCCTCGAGCTGCTGGCCTTCAGCGCCGAACTGCCCGAGGACGAGGCCGACGCGGAGTTCGCCGCCTGGATGGAGCTGCGCGAGCCGGGCGAGGCCGCCCGCGAGCTGCTGGAGGCGGCCGCCGAGGACGACACCGACGCGCTGATCAGGGTCCAGGCGGCCAGCGTGGTCGGCACGCTGGGCGAGGACGCCATCCCCGCGTGGCAGGCGGCGCTGAAGGAGCCTTCGCTGCGTCCCTACGCGGCGACGCACCTGACGCAGCTGGAGGTGGAGGGCGCCCCCGAGCCCACCCAGGACGACACCCACTGGCTCATCCTCGACATGTGGACGATCTCCGCGGGTCTCGGACGGGCCGAGTTCGTGAGCAGCCTGCGCGACATCGGGCCCGACCTGCTCAACAACCTGCTCGAGGTGATCTGGAAGATCCCCCACGCGCACGTCGAGGAGCTGCTGGACCTGATCTCGCAGGTCCACCCGGACAAGCATGTGGCCAAGGCGGCGAAGAGAGCGCTTTTCAAGGCACGCTCGGCGTCCTGACCCGCACGGGCCTCCGCCCCCTCGTAGGCGCGGCGGAGGCCCCTGGCCAGGCCAGTGGCTCCCCCGGGAGGGGGAGGTGAATCCCTCGACGAGGGGAGCCGTCGGGCCAGGGGTGCTCAGCAGCATGGAGTCAGTTCCGACACAGAGAGGTTCTGACCATGCGCAAACATCTGGCCTTCGCCGGATTCGCCACCGCTCTCCTGATGCTCGCTCCCCCGGCCGTGGCGAGCGCGGACAAGCCGGAACCCCGGGTGTCCGGGAGCATGAGCGGCACGCTCCCCAAGGAGTTCGGACCGTGGGCAGGCGAGCCGGTGAAGTTCACGATCGACGCCCACGGCCGGCCGGCCGGCGTGAAGGGCACGTTCAAGGTCTTCCACGACCGGATCGACGGGAGCAAGCCGGTCGGAGACTTCGAAGGGAAGATCACCTGCCTGGCGGTCGCCGGTGAGGTGGCGGTGGCCACCGGCGTCATCACCAAGGGGTACGTCAACATCCTCGACAAGCCGACCGAGGACGTGACAGGTAAGAAGGTGTCGTTCACCGTGCATGACAACGGGCGCGACGACCGCATCTTCTGGATCTGGGAGTTCATGGGCGCCCCGGTCAACGACTGCCAGGGCACGGCCCCCGCCTTCAAGCCCGCGCGCGGCGACTTCACGATCCGCGGGTGAGAACGCCTGACACGGGCACCGCGGGGGCTGCCTCCACACCGCGCGCGGGGTGAAGGCGGCCCCTGCGGCGTCAGGTCATCAAAGCCGCCATGGACTGCCACGGGGACGCGTCGAAGATCAGCGTGATCGAGGTGATCCTGCCGTCCCCGTCGAGGCGGAAGTGCTCGGCCGTGTGCTGGGTGCCGGCGGGGGTCGCCGTGTGGACGTCGTAGACGAGCGTGGCCTCCGACTCGCCGTACAGCTCGCTGATCAGGTCGACGCCTGTCACGATCCGGACGAACTCCGGCAGGCCCGACAGGTGCCCGGTCCGGTCGGTGGAGCTGATGAACGGGCTGCGGAAGCTGAACGGCTCAGCCAGGTGGACGGCGGCCGCGGCGACGTCGCTCCTGAACCTGGCCTCGTGGTAGGCGCGAACCGTCTGCGCGGCGCTCATCGGGCTCCCTCCAGGTGCTGGGCGAGTGCGGTCTGGTTGTCGGCGAGACGCAGGCACAGGTGGCGCAACCGGGCCAGGTCGTCGTCGGTGAAGCCCCTGAAGATCGCGGCCATGGCGGCCTGGGTCGGGCGCCGGAAGTTCTCGATCCACTCCTGTCCGGCGGGCGTGATGCCGACCAGCACGGAGCGGCGGTCATGAGGGGCGGGGGCGCGCCGGGCGAGCCCGTCGCGTTCAAGGGTGTCGATCAGTCCTGTGACGTTGCGGGAGCTCACCCCCGCCGCGAGGGCGAGGTCGCCGATGCTGATCCCGTCGGTCTCGGCGCCGAGGCGCAGCAGGATGTCCATGGCTCCCGAGCTCAGCCCCCGGCCCTCGGCGCCGTGGGCGCGCATGCGCTCGATCGCGTTGAAGGCGGTGCGGACGGCGGCGGCGGCCTCCAGGGCGAGGGTGTCGTCACTCCCGGCGAACCGGGTCATGGCGGCCCTGGCCGCCGGATCGAAGAGCCTGCCTTCGTGGTCGGATGTGAAGTTATGTACGTCCTTCATAATGAAGCACGACTTTAGTACGTACTTCGATAAATAAGAACCCCGGGGAATCACACGTCCTTCAGGCGGGTGTGGGCCTCGTCCCATCCCGCGGGGCCGTCTGCGGTCCAGAATTCGAAGGTGGAGCCCGCCATCCGCGTGCGGTACGCCCCGATGATCCCGCGGTGCGGCTGGCTGCGGGCGAAGGTGGACAGCGCCTCGTCCGACGTCCAGGCCGACAGGGTCCAGAACGTGCGGCGCAGGGGCGCGGCCTTCAGGGTGGCACCGACCGCGCCGGGGCTGCGCCTGGCCTGGAGCAGGATGCGCATCGCCTGGACGAGGAAGCCCGGGACGTGAAGGATGCTGCGCAGTTCGAAGCGGGAGGCCATGACCTTCACGGGCTGCTCGTGGTTCGCGTCGGGACCGGGGACCCAGGGGGTGGTGATCGCCATTTCGCACCTCGTTCTCATTGGATAGCGACGCACTCCAGTATTGGATAGTTCAGCTATCCAGTCAACTGCGCGGCGAGGTCAGGCATTCCCGTTCGGTGCACGGGCGCATCGAGAGAGGCATCGCGCACGTCAACGGCATGGCCCTCCGCTACGAGGAGCGCGGGGCATGCGGCACAAGTCCCGCGCGGACGCGGCGGGCCGCGCCGCGCGCGGAGGCCGGGAGTGGCGGTTTTCCGTAGGAAACGGGGAGGAATCTCGCCATGGTCCGGGGGACGCCCGCGTCACTAGCGTCGGCGCATGCTCACCACGACCCTTGCCGCGCTCTTCCTTGCCGTCCTGCCACCCGCGGCCGTCCTACCGGCCGCGGCCGTCCCGCCGGCCGCGGCGGACATCAGCCCCGCGGCCGTCGACGCCTACGTCGAGGACTACCGCGAGAAGACCGGCCTGCCCGGAGTGGCGGTCGCGATCATCAAGGGAACGAAGGTGGTCCACGCCGCGGGATACGGGAAGACCGCCTCGGGCGCGCCCGTGACCGTGGACACGCCGATGGCGGTCGCCTCGGTCAGCAAGTCCTTCACCTCGCTCGCCGTGATGCAGCTGGTGGAGAAGGGCGCGGTCGAACTCGACCGTCCGGTGCGCGGCTACCTGCCCGAGTTCGAGATGGCCGATCCGAGAGCCGCCGTGATCACCGTCCGCCAACTGCTCCATCAGACCTCGGGCATGGCCGACTCCGCCTTCCACGAGAGGAGCCTCCCCCAGCCCGACTCCCTCAAGGGCGCGGTGGCGCGGCTCGAACACGCTCGGCTCGCCGCCGCCCCCGGCACCACCTTCAGTTACCACAACACGAACTACCAGGTCGCCGCCCGGCTGGTGGAGGTGGTGAGCGGCGAGCCGTTCGCCGCCTACCTCAAGAGGCACGTGTTCGACCCTCTCGGCATGCGTCACAGCAGCACGGTCGACACCGAGCGCGACCTGCCGGACAGCGCGCGCGGCCACCTGACCGTCCTCGGACAGGCGTTCGCCATGCCTGAGCCGTCCGGCTTCGGCAACGGGTCGGGCGGCGTGCTCAGCAGCGCAGGCGACATGGCCAGGTGGCTGATCGCGCAGGACGACGGGTTCGTGCCCGTCGAGAGCCTCAAGGAGCTCCGCACGCCGTCCCAGCAGAACGACTCCTACGCCCTCGGCTGGGAGATCGGCGCGACCGAGCGCGGGACACCGGTGATCGGCCACGGCGGCGACCTGTTCACCTCGACCGCCGAGCAGCTCCTGCTACCGGGGTCCGGGTACGGCGTCGCCGTGATGGCCAACACCGGCATGGCTTTCGCCGACAGCTCCGCCCTGCTGGACGGGCTCGTCGCCATCATCGAGGGCGGAAAGCCGAAGCCGCCCTCCTCCCCCTACCTCGTGACCGACGTGGTGTTCGCGCTGATGACGCTGGCGACGTTCGGGCTGGCGGCGCGGGGAGTGGCCAGGTCGCGGCGGTGGGCGGCCCGCCGTAGGGGATGGGGGCGGTTGTGGGTGCTGCCCTGCCTCGCGCCACTGGCGCTGTGCGCGGCTGTCACGCCGATCTTCAGGGTGCTGGCCCGCGGAAGCGACATCATGTGGATCCAGGTCGGCTACCTCTACCCGGCCTTCATGCTCTGGCTCGTGACGGCCGCCGCCGCGGGCGTGGTCGTGACGGTCGTGCGGCTCATCCGTTGAGGTAGCGGAGGATCGCCAGCACCCTACGGCTGTAGCCGGGCGTGTGGGCGAGGCCGAGTTTGTCGAAGATGGCGTTGACGTGCTTCTCCACCGTGCTCTGCGAGATGTGCAGCCGTTCGGCGATCGCGGTGTTGACCATGCCGGCGGCCAGGTGTCCGAGCACGGCCCGCTCTCGCTCGGACAGCGTGTTCAGCGGGGCGCGGGCCAGCAGCCGCCTGACCACATCGGGGTCGAACACCGTGCCGCCCGCGCCGATCCGCTCGAGCGCGTCGAGGAACTCGGCCACCTCCGACACCCGGTCCTTGAGCAGGTAGCCGAGCCCTTCGGACGGTCCGGCCAGCAGCTTGGCGGCCGAGGTCTGCTCCACGTACTGCGACAGCACGAGCACGCCGACGCCGGGCCACCGCTCGCGGATCTCCAGCGCCGCCCGCAGTCCCTCGTCGGTGTGCGAGGGCGGCATGCGCACGTCGATGACCGCCACGTCCGGCCGGTGCTCGGCCACGGCGGCCATGAGCGCGTCCGCGTCGCCCACCGCGGCCGTCACCTCGTGTCCCGCGTCCTGGAGCAGCCTGGCCAGCCCTTCGCGCAGCAGCACGGCGTCGTCGGCGAGGATCAGCCGCACGGCAGCCTCGCCGTCACCGTGGTCGGGCCGCCCTCCGGGCTTTCCACGGTGAGGCTGCCGTCGAGCGCCCGCACTCGCCGCTCCAGACCCGACAGCCCGCCGCTCCCCCGTACGGCGCCGCCCCTGCCGTCATCGGAGATCGTCACGGCCACCTCCCCTTCCTTCTCGCGCACCTCGACCACGATCATGCCTGCCGCGGCGTGCTTGTTCGCATTGGTGATGGCCTCCCTGGCGACGAAGTAGACGGCGGTCTCGATCTCCCGCGCCGGCCGCCAGGCGAGCGCGTACTCGACTCGCACCGGCACCGCGGAGCGGTCGGCCACCTCCTCCAGCGCCGCCCGCAGCCCCAGCGTGTCGAGCGCGGTGGGGTAGATCTGCCACGCCACCCCCCGCAGCTCGTCGAGCAGCAGCCTGGACTCGGCGTAGGCCTCGTCGACCAGGGCCGGATCGGCCGTGTGCCGCGCGCGGCCCAGCAGCATCGCCAGCGCCACGCCGCGCTGCTGGACCCCGTCGTGCAGGTCGCGCTCGATCCGCCTGCGCTCGTCGTCGACGGCGCGGACGATGCCGGTGCGGGAGGCGGTCAGCTCGGCGATCCTGCGCGCCATCGCCTCGCTGGGGTCGGGGCCGAGGAAGCGGTCGGCGAGGCGGCGTTCCATGCCGACCAGCACGGCGCACCAGCCGGCCGACAGCGCCAGCGCGATCACCCCGAGGACGAGGCCGTAGGCCCAGCTGCTGCCGGTCAGCCGCACGCCGGGGAACTCCAGCGGGACCTGGTCGGCGTCGCCGGCGAGGAGCTGCTGTGCCCCGCCGTACAGGAGGAGGCCGGCGACGAACAGTCCTGTGGCGGCGAGGTATCCGCCCGTGAGGCCGACCAGGCCGCGCAGCACGAGGTAGGCGCGTCCGCCGCGCCCACCGCCGGGGTGGTGGTCGTACCAGGCGTCCAGGCGCGCCCGCTCGATCCGCACGAGCGAGGCGGTGACCCTTCGGGCGCGCTCCTCGCCGACCGCCCACGCGACGCAGGACCATCCGAGCCCGACCAGCCCGGTCAGCATCCCGGCGAGCAGGCCGGTCGCCCGCCGCAGGGGCGTCGTGGCCGCTCGTCGCATGATGCGGAGTCTAGCCAGGCTCCGTGACCGGCCTCGAACAGCAGAAAACCCGGATGCCTGTGGGCATCCGGGTTCTGTCGGTGTAGTCCCGACCGGATTCGAACCGGCGCTACCGCCTTGAGAGGGCGGCGTCCTGGGCCACTAGACGACGGGACCGAAGCAGCTTGTGACAGTGGTAGTCCCGACCGGATTCGAACCGGCGCTACCGCCTTGAGAGGGCGGCGTCCTGGGCCACTAGACGACGGGACCCTGTCCACAAGCGATGTGCCGGGGGCCTCCCCGGCAACGGATGTAACTCTACCGCACCTCGCGGAGCACAACCAAACCAACGTGCTTACCCATCCGCGAGCCCGCAGAAACGCGAAAACGGATGCCCGTGTGCGGACATCCGTTCCAAAAGCTGGGGTACCAGGACTCGAACCTAGAATAACTGAACCAGAATCAGTCGTGTTGCCAATTACACCATACCCCACCGCGCTCTCGTTTCCCTTGCGGGCTCCGATCGCTGGCGACTCCGAAAGAATAGCCCAGGTTTGGGGACAAGGCCAAAACGATTGCTCAACCAGCGCGCCCTCGCCCCTCTCATGCCAAGCTGAAGGGGACAAAACACCACGTGGAGGAGCCCTAGCGTTGGCTGAGAACCCGTTCTTCGCACCCAGCAGCCTGCCCTACCAGCTGCCCCCGTTCGAGGAGATCCGCGAGGAGCACTACCTGCCCGCGTTCGAGCGAGGCATGGCCGAGCACCTGGCCGAGGTCGACGCGATCGCGAACAGCGCGGAAGAACCCACCTTCGACAACACGATCGCGGCGCTCGAGCGCTCGGGACAGATCCTGAACAGGACCGCGACCGTCTTCTTCAGCATCGCGGCGTCCGACTCGACCGACGGCATCATGGCGATCGAGACCGAGGTGTCCCCCAAGCTGACCAAGCACAGCGACGAGGTCAGGCTCAACCGCGCCCTGTGGGAGCGGGTCAAACGGGTCGCGTCCGAGGACGCCGAAGAGGCGTGGCTGCTGGAGAAGTACCGTGACGACTTCATCCGCGCCGGCGCCGACCTCGGCGAGCAGGAGCAGGCCAGGCTGAGGGAGCTCAACGAGGAGCTGTCGAAGCTCTCCACCGAGTTCTCGCAGAACCTGCTCAAGGCCTCCACCGAGGAGGCCATGGTCGTGAAGGACGCCAAGGAGCTCGACGGCTTCGACGAGGCCAAGATCGAGTCGATTCGCAAGGACGACGGCACGTACGTCCTGCCGCTGCTCAACTTCACCAACCAGCCCGGCCTGGCCCAGCTCACCAACAGGGAGACCAGGCGCAGGCTCTACACGCTGAGCGTGGAGCGGGCGCGGCCCAACCTGGAGCCGGCGGTCAGGATGGCGACGCTGCGGGCCGAGCGCGCCGCGCTGCTCGGCTTCCCCAACCACGCCGCCTACACCGTGGCCGACCAGACGGCCAAGACGGTCGACGCGGTCGAGGAGATGCTCGGCCAGCTCGTCGGGCCTGCCGTACGCAACGCCAAGAAGGAGGCGGAGGCGCTCGCCGAGCAGGCCGGTTTCGACATCGAGCCGTGGGACTGGTCGTTCTACGCCGAGAAGGTGCGCGCTGCCCGCTACGACTTCGACGCCGACGCGATGCGGCCCTACTTCGAGCTGAACAGGGTCTTCAGGGACGGCGTCTTCCACGCCGCGACCGAGCTGTACGGCGTGACCTTCACCGAGCGGCCCGACCTCAACGGCTACCACCCCGACGTGACGGTCTTCGAGGTGTTCAACGAGGACGGCTCGGCGCTCGGGCTCTTCCTGCTGGACCCCTACGCCAGGCCGACCAAGCGCGGCGGCGCGTGGATGAACAACCTCGTCGACCAGTCCTACCTGTTCGGCGACAAGCCCGTGGTGATGAACAACCTCAACATCACCAAGCCGGCCGGCGGCCCGACGCTGCTCACCTACGACGAGGTCAACACCGCCTTCCACGAGTTCGGCCACGCGCTGCACGGCCTGTTCTCCGAGGCCCGCTACCCGCGGGTGTCCGGCACCAACGTGCCGCGCGACTTCGTGGAGTACCCCTCGCAGGTCAACGAGATGTGGACGACCTGGCCCGAGATCCTGTCCAACTACGCCAAGCACCACGAGACGGGCGAGCCCATGCCCGCCGAACTGGTGGAGAAGATGAAGGCCGCCGAGAAGTTCAACCAGGGCTTCATGACGGTGGAGTACCTCGCGGCGACACTGCTCGACTGGGCGTGGCACAAGCTGGCCGCGGGCGAGGAGGTCGAGGACGCCGAGGCCTTCGAGGCGGCGGCCCTGGAGGCGGCCCGGATCGCCTTCCCGCTGGTCAGGCCGCGCTACAGGACCAACTACTTCGCCCACATCTTCTCGGGGGGCTACAGCGCCGGCTACTACTCCTACATCTGGAGCGAGGTGCTCGACGCCGAGAGCGTGGAGTGGTTCAAGGAGAACGGCGGGCTCAAGCGCGAGAACGGCGACCACTTCCGCAAGGAACTGCTGTCGCGCGGCGGCGGGATGGACCCGCTGACCGCCTTCCGCAACTTCCGCGGGCGCGACCCGCGCATCGAGCCCCTGCTCAAGCGCCGCGGCCTCGACTAGACCGCGGACAGTTCCGCGATGGTGTCCTCGAGCCACCGGCGCTCCGCCGCGCCGGTGGCCCGGGCGATCAGCAGCATGCCGCGGCGGAACACGTCGGGGGCGTCCTCGGCCCGCATCGGCCTGCCGCCCTCGTAGAAGAAGCTCGTGGGCGCCTCCAGGAAGTCCAGGCGCCTGCGCAGCACCTTGGCCTGGAGCGACGGATCCTCCAGCGCCGACAGGAACGTCAGCAGCGCGAAGAAGCGCGTCTGGTCGCTTATGTCCAGCTCGGACGGCTCCCGCAGCCGCCGTAGCAGTTCCTCCCGCCCCTGGGCGGTGATGGTGAGCACCTGCCTGCGCGCCGCGGCCGCGCCCTCCTCCTCGTGGCGCTCCAGCAGTCCCTTGGCCTCCATCCGCGCGATGGCCGGATAGAGCGCGCCGTCGCTGACGGGGCGCAGGTGCCCGCTCAGCTCGGCCAGTCGCGCCTTGAGCTCGTAGCCGTGCATCGGCCGCTGGTTGAGGAAACCCAGGATCATCAGCGTCAGATCCCCGCCACTTGCCATGGGCGCATCTTATCGCTATACCTCTAATCGAGCTATAGCGAATCGAGGCATACCGTGATCCGTCTCGCCCTCCCCATCTACGTGGAACTGCTCACCGCCGTCGTCGCGGTGAGTGTCATCGACCTGCTCTGGGTCTCGGGCCTCGGCGACGCGGCCATCGCGGCCGTGACCGTGGCCACCACCACGGAGTACTTCGCCTACGGGCTGATCCTGGCCCCCGTCACCGGCGTCACCGTCCTGGTCGGCCGCAGGGACGGGAAGGCTCCCATCGCCCCGCTGATCAGGTCCGGCTGGCGGCTGTGGCTGGTGGGCTCCGCGGCGATCGCGATCCCCGGCCTGCTCCTGCGCGAGCCGCTGGCGGAGCTCCTCACCGCCGACGCCGCGTCGGCCACGCTGACCGCCGACTTCTTCCTGATCTCGATGGCGGGCCTGCCGATCTACTTCGCGCAGTCACTGGCCGACGGCGTGGTCAAGGGCCTGGGCAACACCAAGGTCCCGATGCGCAACGCTCTCATCTGCAACGCCCTGGTCATCGTGCTGGACCCGGTGTTCATCTACGGCCTGGGCATGGGGGTGCGGGGCGCCGCGCTGGCCACGGTGCTCGCGCGCGCCGCGACGCTTGCCGTCTCCCTGCGGACGCTGTCGCGGCTGACGCCGCGCGACGGCGACGGCCGCGAAGGCGTGGGCGAGATCGTCAGGACCGGCCTGCCGATGTCCGGGGACTTCCTGGCCCGTGCCCTGGTCGGCCTGCTGCTCATCGAGATCGTCGCCAGGTACGGCGTGGCCGCGCAGGCCGGCTACGGCATCGGCATGAAGATCATGCTGGCGGGCGTGATGGTGTTCTACGCGCTCAGGCAGGCAGCCATGATCCGCACGGCCCGCTCGGAGGACACGGGATCGCCGCTCAGGACGGGCCTGGCGGCCGGCGCGCTGGTGGCGCTGGCGCTCAACGTCGTCGCCGAACCCGCCGCGGCCCTGTTCACCGACGATCCGGCCGCGGCCGTGAGCTTCCTACGGTGGATGACGCTCTACCTGGTCCCCTTCGGCGGCCTCATCGCGGCGGGCGGGGTGGCCCAGGCAAGCGGAAGGGGCAGCCGACTGCTCGCCGCCACGCTGGCGGGCTTCGCCGTACAGCTGCCCCTTGCCTATCTGCTGAGCTCGTGGCTCGGTGTCACGGGAGTCTGGCTCGCCATGGCGGCCGGGACCACGCTCAGCCTCGCAGTCGCTCCAGTGCGGAGCGCAGGCGCTCGCGCGAACGCTCCCTGCCCAGCACCTCGATCGACTCGAACAGCGGCAGACCCACCGTCCGGCCGGTGACGGCCACCCGCACCGGGGCCTGGGTCTTGCTGAGCTTGAGGCCGCCGAGGGCGGCGCCGACGTCCTCCAGCGCCTCCTTGAGCGACTCAGGGTCCCAGCTGACCGTCTCCAGCCGCTCCAGGTAGCCCTCGAGGACCTCGGGGGCGTTCGCCTTCATGGCCTTGTCCCACGAGGCCTGGTCGAAGACCGGCTCGTCGACGAACAGGAAGTCGACGTTCTGCATGATCTCCGACAGCACGGCGACGCGGGTCTGGGCCAGCACGGCGACCTTGCTGAACAGCTCGGCGTCCCACGCCGGGTCGAGGTACGGCAGGCAGCGCTCCTCGAAGGTCTCCAGCGGCAGGGCCCTGATGTACTCGCCGTTGAAGGCGCGCAGCTTCTTCTCGTCGAAGAAGGCGCTGGCGGAGTTGACGTCCTCCAGGCGGAACCTGGGCACCATGTCCGACCACGGCATGATCTCGCGGTCCTCGCCGGTGCCCCAGCCGAGCAGCATGAGGTAGTTGACCATCGCCTCGGCCAGGTAGCCCTCGTCGCGGTAGGACTCCAGGGCCACCTTGTCGCGGCGCTTGGACAGCTTCTTGCGCTGCTCGTTGACGATCACGGGCAGGTGCGCCCACACCGGCGGCCTGGCCCCGAGCGCGGGCCACAGCAGCATCTGCTTGGCCGCGTTGCCCAGGTGCTCCTCGCCCCGCACGACGTGGGTGATGTTCTGGGTGATGTCGTCGACCGCGTTGGCGATCACGTACAGCGGCGAGCCGTCGGTGCGCGCGATGACGAAGTCCTCCTGCGCGCTGTTGGGGAACTCCACGCGGCCGCGGATGACGTCGTCGACGACGGTGACGCCCTCGTCGGGCGTGCGGAACCGGACCGCGCCCGAGGTCAGGCCGCGCGCGCGGCAGAAGCCGTCGTAGCCCTTGTGCTCCGAGCCCGTACGCGCGACCAGGTCGTCGCGGGTGCAGTCGCAGTAGTAGGCCTTGCCGTCGGCCAGCAGCTTGGCGACGGCCTCCCTGTGCTGCGGCTCGAACGCCGACTGGAAGTAGGGGCCCTCGAAGACCGGGTTGGTGCCGTTGATACCGATCCAGTCGAGCGCCGAGATGATGCCCTCGGTCCACTCCGGGCGGTTGCGCGTGGCGTCGGTGTCCTCGATGCGCAGGACGAACCTGCCGCCGGACTGTTCGGCCAGCGCCCAGTTGAACAGCGCCGTGCGCGCGCCGCCGACGTGGAACATGCCAGTCGGAGACGGGGCGAAGCGCACCCGTACGTCAGTCACGAGAGACCACCTTGTTCGTCAGTGTGCCGATGCCCTCGATGCCGACGCTGACCTCGTCACCGATCTCCAGCGGGCCCACGCCCGCGGGGGTGCCGGTCAGGATGACATCGCCGGGGATCAGCGTCATGACCGCGCTGACGTAGGCCACCAGCGCGGGGATGTCGTTGATGAGCTGGGAGGTGCGACCACTCTGCCTGATCTCGCCGTTGACCGTGGTGGTCAGCGCCAGATCGGATGCGTCGAGGTCGGTCTGGATCCACGGCCCGATGGGGCAGAAGGTGTCGAATCCCTTCGCCCTGGTGAACTGCACGTCCTTCTTCTGCAGGTCGCGAGCGGTGACGTCGTTGGCGCAGGTGTAGCCGAAGATGACGTCGTTGACCCGTTCGACCGGCACCTCGCGGCAGAGCCTGCCGATCACCACGGCCAGTTCGCCCTCGAAGTCGACGCGTTGCGACTGGGCGGTCGGGTAGGCGATCGCGTCGCCGTCGCCGATGACGGAGGTGGACGGCTTCATGAAGATGAGCGGCTCTTCGGGCACCTCGTTGCCGAGCTCCTTGGCGTGCTCGGCGTAGTTCCTGCCGATGGCGATGACCTTGCTGGGCAGCATCGGGGCCAGCAGTCGCACCTCGGCCAGCGGGTAGCGCTCGCCGGTGAACTGGATCTGGTTGAACGGATGCCCGGCGATCGCCGAGACGACGTCGCCTTCGACCACGCCGAAGACGACCTCGTCGCCTGTGGAGAACCTCGCTATACGCACATGACAAGGCTAGTGCCGTCCACCCGATGCCTCGTCGGCTCCATTAATCGCCAAAACCCGCTTTAAGCCGCGAATGGCCAACAATCGCACGGCAACAGGAGAACTGAGTCGTTTCGACTCCGGGGGTGAGTTGATCATGTCGGACACGATGCCAAGAGGCGGCACCAGCACGTCCACCACCGTTCCGAGAGCGCGGCCGCAGGAAGGCTCCCTCGTCACCGAACAGGGCAGGACGACCATCGCCGACGGCGTGGTCGCGAAGATCGCCGGGCTCGCCGCCCGCGAGGTGGCAGGCGTGTTCGACATGGGCGGCGGCACCGCGCGCGCACTCGGCGCCGTGCGCGGCATGGTGGGCGGGGACCGGAACGCGACCCAGGGCGTGCAGGTCGAGGTGGGCGAGCGCCAGGCCGCCATCGACCTCGACCTCGTCGTGGAGTACGGCGCGGCCATCCCCGACCTGGCGGGCGCGGTGCGCAGGAACGTTATAGCCGCCATCGAGCGCATGACCGGCCTCGAGGTGACCGAGGTGAACGTCACCGTCAACGACGTGCACCTGCCGGAACAACCCAGAGGCCCCGACGGCTCCGGCCAGAGGGAGTCGAGAGTCCAGTGACACACGACGGGCTGGCCCTGGCCATCGCCGAGCGGGTGCGCAGCTGCCCGGGCGTGGCGGCGCTCTCGGGCGGCCCGTACGGCACCGTGGCGACCTACCTTCCAGGCGAGCGGCTCCCTGGGGTGTCCGTTCGCGACGGCGAGGTGGAGATCGCGATCATCGCCCGTGGTGGCCGCCCCGTCTACATCACCGCCGACGAGGTGCGCGCGGCCGTCGCCCCGATGGTCGAGGGCCGTCTCGTCAACGTGGCGATCGACGATCTGGAGGACTCATGAACACCAGCTCCTGGCTGCCGATCATCGGCATGACCGTCGGCATCATCCTCGGCCTGACCGCCGCCTTCGGCGGGCTGAGCGCGTTCTTGCTGGTCCTCGTCCTGGGCGCGCTCGGCCTGCTGGTCGGACGCATCGCCGAGACCGGTGAGATCGACCTGTCGGCCTTCACGTCGAGGCGACGATGACGGCGACGGCCACCGTCGTGATCCCCACCCAGCGCGTTCCCGCGGAGCAGAGAGGCCGCACCCGCATCTGCGACAAGGTCGTCTCAGGCATCGCCCTGCAGGCCGCGGGCGAGGTCGGCAGGGTGCGGGCGGTGGCGGGGCACCCGCCCGTGGCCAGGGTCGACGGCGACCTGGCGACGATCAGGCTCGACGTCGCGCTCGACTACCCCTCGCCCCTCCACTCCGTAGCCGCGGAGATCAGAGGACACGTCGCGCGCAGGGTGCTCGAGCTGACCGGCCTCGAGGTGGCCCAGGTGGACGTGCACGTCACGAGCCTGGAGGTGAGGTCATGACACTGCGGGCAGCGTCGGGGAAGGCGGCGAGCCCTGTGCCGCCCCGCCAGTCGGCTGCACCGGCGGCCGTACCGGTCGCCCCGCCCTACCCCACCGCCGACAGGGCCGCGCGCCGGGAGTTCAGGCCGCGCAGGGTGGTCTCCGCGTCGCTGGCCGCCCTGGCGCTCGTGGGGATCGGGTTCGTGGCGGCCGTCGAGATCGTCTCGATGCTCGCGGGGCGGCCGGCGCGCTGGCTTCCCCAGGACCGGCTGCTGGCGTGGGCCACGACGACGCCGTGGAACCACCCCACGGTGCTCGCCGGGGCAGGCGTGCTCGTCCTCGCCGGGCTCACGCTGCTGGCGCTGGCCCTGCGCGGCGGGCGTGGTCACACGGTGCCCGTGCGGACGGGCGACCCCGACCTGATCATCGGGCTGCGGCCGAAGGGCTTCGCCACGGCGCTCGCACACGCGGCGCAGGACGTGCCAGGCGTCCACTCCGCCAAGGCCACGGTACGGCGGGGCAGGGTCACCGTGCTCGCCCGAGCCTCCGGCTGGGACGACGAGAGGCTCTGCGAAGCGGTACGGCACGCGGTGGACGCCAGACTCGCCGCGCTCTGCCCCATCACCGACTATCAGGTGTCGGTCTCGATCAAGGAACGGCGATGAGGAAGGGAAGGGCCAACCGCGCGGGACTGGCCGTCCTCGGACTGCTGCTGGTCGTCACCGGCGGGCTCGTGCTGGCCAGAGGGCTGGGCGCCTTCCCGCAGGACTGGGCGCCCGCGGGCGAGCCACTGGTCGACCAGCCCGTCATCGACTTCTTCGCCAGGTTCTCACCGTGGATCTGGTGGGCGTTCGCGGTCCTCGCGGTGCTCGTGGCGCTGACGGGGCTGCGCTGGCTGGTGGAGCAGGGCGGTACGGAGGCGGCGAAGGACATCAGCGTGGGCGGCGGGCCGGACGGGCAGACCACGGTCGTCTCGCAGGCGGTGGCGAGCGCCGCCTCGGCCGAGCTGTCCGCGCTGTCGCTGGTGCGGACGGCGAACGCGACGCTGGCGCAGGACAAGGAGCTGTTCCGGTTGCGGCTTCGGGTGGCGGCCGACGACAGGGTGCCGATCAGCGTGCTGCGGCACGAGCTGACCACGGTGACCGTGCCGCACCTGCAGGAGGCGCTGGGCGCCGACAGGCTGCCGACGGTCGCGCGGGTGGACCTGGAGCGGGCCGCGCCGCAGAAGAGGGTGCTGCAATGATGAAGCGGGGCCCTGGAGGGACCCCGCTTCATCGTTGGTTACAGCGGGACGACCTGCTCAGCCTGCAGGCCCTTCGGACCACGGGTGGTCTCGAAGGAGACCCGCTGGTTCTCCTCGAGCGAACGGTAGCCGTTGGTGGCGATAGCCGAGTAGTGCACGAACACGTCCGCGCTACCGTCGTCGGGCGCGATGAACCCGAAGCCCTTCTCGGCGTTGAACCACTTAACGGTGCCTTCAGACAACTGCTTCTCCTTCTGACTGCCTCGCCACTGACGCGAGGCTGCGTTGCGGACCCTACCCCGCATTCCGCGATGTGGCGGACCAAAGCGTGAAGCCGAGCGCCAATGGCGGGCAAAAAGATGTCATATGGGAGGCTGGAAGCCATGTCCGTAGTGAAGATCAACGTCCTGTCCGTCCCCGCCGAGATGCGCGAGGAGCTCGAACGGCGCTTCTCCGGGCGCGCGGGGATGGTCGAGGCCTCCGACGGTTTCGAGTGGTTCGAGCTGCTGCGCCCGGTCGAGGGCACCGACAGCTACCTCGTCTACACGCGCTGGCGCAGCGAGGAGGACTTCCAGAACTGGCAGTCCAGCAGGGCGTTCCAGGCCGGGCACGCGCAGGCGGCGGGCCAGGGCCAGGGACACGGCCAGGAGCCCGGCCAGGGACACGGCCAGCCGGGCCAGGGCCACGGTCACGGGCAGGGCCCGGCCGCCACGGGCTCGGAGCTCTGGTCCTTCGAGGTCGTGGAGAGCGCGGGGCCGAAGGCCTAGGCGTCCAGCGGGTTGGCCGCCATGCGGGCGGCCAACCCGCCGCGGACGAACGTCCCCGCCAGGCTGTCCGGCTTGCGCTCGGCCTGGCTCTCGAAGCAGGCGACGAACTCCTTGGCGAGGCCGAGGCGGGGATAGCGGGCCAGCACCTCCGCCCGAAGGGCGGCGGGGATGGCCTCGGTGTTGCGCCCCGAGATGTCCATGCCGGTGGACAGTTCGAGCAGGTGCCCCTCCGGGTCCTGCTCGACGTCCACCTCGTCCCACATGTGACGCACGATCACCTCGGCCGCGCGCTGCCGCCGCTCCACCGGCCAGCCCGCGCCCGCGCCGAACACCCACGCCACGTGCCCTCCCGCCTCCTCGAACGGGACGGAGTGGTTGTCGAAGGCCGTCGCGAGCCCCAGATCGTGCAACATGGCCGACACGTAGAGCAGCTCGGCGTCGAAGGAGATGCCGCGTTCCTGGGCGTACGCGGCGGCCCAGAGGTAGGCCCTGACGGAGTGGTTGAGCAGCGCGGGCGTGTGGAAGGCGGTCGCCACTTCGAGCGAGGTCCTGCAGGCCGTTGTGTCGGGAATCACGAGGTTCATGCCGTCACGATAACGATGTCCCATACCGGCTTGACCAGGTGATCTTATTCCGGACAGCATGTTCCGCCCCCTCGGTTCTGCCCGGAAGGATCTGGCGTGCGCCGCCTCGCTATCCCCCTTGCCCTCCTGCTCGCCCTCGGAGGGCTGATCCACCCGGCGAGCGCGGCGGTGAAACGCACGCCCGAGTGCCAGGGCGACTGGTTGCCCGCCACTCCGACGGCCGGCGAGGTGATGAAGGGCGAGATCTCCTTCCTGGACCTGCCGCCCGTCAAGGTCGGCCAGGACGTCAACTGGCGCGCCAACCCCTACAACAACCGCTCGTGGGCCATGGTGTTCCACTCGCTGCGCTGGATGGGCCGGCTGGTCGCCGAGTACGAGGGCAACGGCGAGGAGCGCTACCTCGCCAGGGCCACCGAGATCGCCAAGGACTGGGTCAAGGACAATCCGCGCCGCGGCGCCGCCAGCCCCTACGCGTGGGCCGAGCACCCGATCGCGCTGCGCGCCCCCGCGCTGGTGTGCCTGAGCAAGCACGTCGACGCCCCCTGGCTCAAGGCGAGCCTGGCCGAGCACGCCAGGGTGCTCGGCGACGACCGCCTGTACGAGTGGGGCCACAACCACGGCATCGACCAGGACATCGCGCTGCTCGGCATCGGCTGCCGCCTGGGCGACAGGCGCTGGCAGGACCACGCGATCAAGCGGCTCACCAAGACCGTGCGGCTCGACATCGACTCGCAGGGAGCGCTCATGGAGCAGGCTCCCCGCTACGCGATCTACGTCCACGACCGGCTCAAGGTCGCGATGGACAACCTCAAGGACTGCGGCCGCAAGGTGCCGGGCGAGATCTCCGACCGTTGGGGCAGGCTCGGTGGCTTCATCATGCACTCCACCAGGCCCAACGGCTACATGGTGCCCATCGGCGACGGCGGCGCCGACCACGAGCCCACCGGCTTCGCCAGCCCCTCCGAGAAGACCAAGGTCTTCAGGGCCGGCTACGTGTACGGCAGGACGTCCTGGAACAAGCCCGAGTCGGCCTTCTACTCCATCAGGTTCGGCCCGGGCACCAAGTTCCACGGCCACGAGGACCACCTCGGCGTCACCTACTACGCCCACGGCAGGGACGTGCTCGTCGACACCGGCTTCCACTCCTACGAGTCCACCCGCTACAGGTACTGGACCATGTCCCCCGAGGCGCACAACGTGCCGACCGTGGCCGGCGCCCGCTTCAGGCCCAGGACCGCCACCAAGCTGACCAGGACCTCCTACGACAAGGACCGCCAGCGCTACCGGCTCACCGACAAGGCGTACGGCGTGAGCCGTACCAGGTCGGTGCTCGTCAACCACGACCAGGACGTCATGGCCGTCCTGGACACGGCGGGCGGCGGCAAGAAGGTCGGCAACATCTGGCGCTTCGACTCCGCGCTCAAGGAGGTCTCGAACGGCGGCGGCAAGGTCGTGCTGGGCGACGGGAAGTTCAAGGTCAGCCTGGTGCAGCTGGACGGCTGCGCGCCGCTGGGCGGGCAGAAGGTGGAGCGGGGCGGGAAGCTCGGCTGGGTGTCACCCACGTACATGGCCAAGAACCCGGCCACCGTGGTCGTCTCGCCTGCCGGTCGTTCGATCCTGACGGTGATCGTGCCGGGGACCGACCAGCCCAAGGTGTCGTGCGGTGGCGGGAAGGTGACCGTACAGACGGCTGACGGCCCGGTCACCTTCAAGGCCTCGATCTTCTAGCCGCCGCGCGCGGAACCCCGGGGCGGACCGGTGCCGCTCCGGGGCAGGCGACGCGGCGGCCCGGGGCGGGGTCGTCACACCCCGGGACAGGCGACGCGGCGGCCCTGGGCGGTCACACCCTGGGTAGGCGACGCGCGGCGGCTCTGGGGGCGTGCCGCCGCGGGGACCGCGTGTTACAGCTCCCGGCCCGAGCGCAGGAGACCGAACGTGACGGCCTGCTCCAGCGCCTGCCAGCTGGCCTCGATGATGTTCTCGTCGACCCCGACGGTCGCCCACTCGCCGCTCTCGTCGCTCGAGGTGATGAGGACGCGGGTGATGGCGCCCGTGCCGTGCGAGCCCTCCAGGATGCGGACCTTGTAGTCGACCAGCTCCAGCTTGGCCAGCTCGGGGTAGAGCTTCTCCAGCGCGAACCTGACCGCCTTGTCGAGCGCGTTGACGGGGCCGTTGCCCTCGCCGGTGGCGACGATGCGCTCCCCCTTGGCGTGGACCTTGACCGTGGCCTCGCTGACCACCTCGCCGCCCTTCGTGCGCTCCACGATCACCCGCCACGACTCGACCTCGAAGTGGCGCTTGCGCGCGCCGTGGACGGTGTCGCGCAGGAGCAGTTCGAAGGAGGCGTCGGCGGCCTCGAACGTGTAGCCCTTGGCCTCCAGGTCCTTCACCCTGCCCACCAGCGTCTTGGTGGACTCTGGGGTCAGCTCGTAGCCCAGCTCCCTGCCCTTGAGCTCGACCGAGGCGCGCCCGGCCATGTCGGAGACCAGCATGCGCATGTCGTTGCCGACCTTCGCGGGATCGATGTGCTGGTAGAGGTTGGGGTCGACCTTGATGGCGCTGGCGTGCAGGCCCGCCTTGTGCGCGAAGGCGGAGGTGCCCACGTAGGGCGCGTGGGAGTTGGGCGTGACGTTGGTGACCTCGGTGATCGCGTGCGCGATGCGGGTCATGTCGGCCAGCGCCTCCGGCGGCACGAGGTCGAAGCCGCGCTTGAGCTGGAGGTTGGCGACGACGCTGAAGAGGTTGGCGTTGCCGGAGCGCTCGCCGTAACCGTTGGCGCAGCCCTGCACGTGCGTGGCGCCCGCCTTGACGGCGGCGAGCGTGTTGGCGACCGCGCAGCCGGTGTCGTCGTGGCAGTGGATGCCGACGCGGGCGCTGGTCTGCACGGCCGCGTGGACGACCTCGGCGAGCTCGTCGGGCAGCATGCCGCCGTTGGTGTCGCACAGGGCGATGACGTCGGCCCCCGCCTCGGCGGCGGTCGTGAGCACCTCCAGCGCGTACGCTGGGTTGGAGATGTAGCCGTCGAAGAAGTGCTCGGCGTCGAGGAAGACACGCTGTCCCCCCGCACGAAGGTGAGAAACCGTATCGCGGATCATCGCGAGGTTCTCCTTGAGGCTCGTGCGGAGGGCCAGCTCCACGTGCCGGTCGTGACTCTTGGCGACAAGGGTCACGACCGGCGCGCCGGATTCGCGCAGAGCGGCCACCAATGGGTCGTCGGCTGCCTTCACACCGGCCCGGCGGGTCGCGCCGAACGCGGCTAGCTGCGCGTGCTTCAGGTCGAGCTCTGTTCGAGCGCGCCTGAAGAACTCTGTGTCCTTGGGGTTGGCGCCGGGCCAGCCCCCCTCGATGAAGCCGACGCCCAGGCCGTCCAGGTGCCGCGCGACAGCGAGCTTGTCGGCGACGCTGAGGTTCAAGCCCTCCTGCTGTGCGCCGTCTCGCAGCGTGGTGTCGTAGACGTGGAAACGGTCGTCGGCCATCGAGATCTCCTGAGGAAAAGAAAAAGACCCCTCACGGACGTGAGAGGTCTGCGCGCTGGCTCTGTCCTTTGTCAGCCAGCGCGCCTGCCGATAATGAGCAGACCGAAGTACATGGTGCTTGTGAGTCTGCCATACGGATTCACCATTTGGCACATCGATCTCATATGCCGGGACGTCATACCGAGGTGCCCTGCTGGTCGAGAACCGACAGGTCCCGGATGGGCTGCCCGTCGAGCAGCAACGTGGGGGTGCCGTCGATCCTGATCCTGGAGTTGTCCTCGAGGTGGCGCTCGGCGTGGCGCTGGGAGGTCACGCACTCCGCGAACGCCGAGTCCGTCACGCCCGCCTTTTCGCCCGCGGCGACGAGCTCCGCCACCGTGTAGCCCGACGCCTCGCCGTGCGGCGCCGGCTGGATGCCGTACAGCTGGGAGCGGAAGGCCAGCCAGTTGGCCGAGGGGACACAGCGCGCGGCGGCCGCGGCCCTGATGGAGTTCGAGCGCGACGGCTCCTCCGTGAAGATCGTCACGGTGTGGAAGACGACCATGAGCCTGCCCTCGTCGACCATCTGCTCGAGACGGGATTGCGAGGTGTCGTGCAGCTGCTTGCAGTAGGGGCAGTCGAAGTCCTCGAACACGTCGAGCACCGGGGCGCTGACACCCGGCCTGGCCAGCAGCATCGACCCGTCGGCCTGCCGGACGAGCCTCACCTCCTGCGCGGCGCTCCCCTTCGGGAGACCGGCGATGATCAGCATTCCCGCGAGTACGGCCAGCGCCACGAAAGCGCCCACCAGTCGGGAACGACCCCGCCTCTCAACCGTCAACTCCACGTATGGCTCCGCCCATAAGATCCACTTTTGACCGCGTGTCAGCCTATCTCGGCGGGAGAATGGGACCCATGAAGGCGTCCTACCTCTCGCCCGCCGTCGGGCAGTACATCATGGCCCACGCCACTCCGGCCGACGACCTGCTGGACGAGCTGGCCGCCGAGACGCGCGAGGTCACCGGCGCCCACGCGGGCATGCAGATCACGCCCGACCAGGGCCGCTTCCTCACCATGATCACCCAGCTCGTCCGCCCCGCCCTCGCCGTGGAGGTCGGCACCTTCACCGGCTACTCCTCGCTCTGCATCGCCCGCGGCCTGTCCGGCGGGCGGTTGCGCTGCTTCGACGTCAGCGAGGAATGGACCTCGATCGCCAAGCGGTACTGGGAGAAGGCGGGGGTCTCCTCGCGGATCACGCTCACCATCGGGCCGGCGGCCGACGCCCTGCGCGCGCTGGACGAGGAGATCGACCTGGCCTTCATCGACGCGGACAAGGCGCAGTACCCGACCTACTACGAGCTGGTGATGGACCGGCTGCGGCACGGCGGGCTGATCATGGTGGACAACACGCTGTGGAGCGGCTACGTCGCCGACCCCTCCTACGAGGACGCGACGACGCGGGGGATCCGCGAGTTCAACGACCTGGTGAAGAACGACCCGCGCGTGACGTCGGTGATCCTTCCCATGGCGGACGGGCTGACGATGATTCGAAAGAACTAGCGAACCGTCCTGCTACCATCGGTGACGTGTCGACCACCCACCGCTCCCCCAGCACAGACCGCGGACGAGCGGTCACGATGTGGGATCGCGCCCGCTCACTCCTCCCCGGCCACCGCGTGGAGCTCATCGACGGCAGGATCGTGGTGAACGACGCGCCGACCCGCCGCCAGACCGAGCTCGTCGCCACCCTGCTCAAGCTGCTCGCCGACAAGGTCGTCGAGCAAGGCTGGACGGTCCACACCGACATCACGGTCTTTCTCGGCGCGCGGGCCGATCGCTACGTTCCCGACCTGGTCGTCGTCCCCCGCGGGCCGCGTATGCGGGGAGCCGGCGAGGTTCACGGCGAGGACACGCACCTCGTCGTCGATGTCGTCGCGGCCTGCAGCGTTCACGACGACCGCGTCACCAAGCCGCGCGAGCACGCCAGAGCGGGCGTCCCCCTCCACCTGGTCGTCGATCCTGAAGCGGGCACCGCCACTCTCCACAGCCTGCCGGCGGACGAGGGATACCGCAGGCACGTCCGGGCGGACCTCGGCACGCCTGTCCAGCTGCCGGAGCCGTGGGCGCTCACCCTGGACACCCGCTCGCTCATCGGCTCCGGCGAGCCGAAACCGATTCACCCGGCTAGTTTCGTCGGGGCAGAATGCGTGGCGTGCACATCACGCTGGAGACCGAGCGGCTGACCCTGCGCCGACTCACCGAGGACGATCTGGACAACCTGTTCGCGCTGAACAACGACCCTGAGGTCATGCGCTTCCTCAACGGCGGCAAGCCCGTGCCTCGCGAGGAGATCAGGGATGTCGGGCTGCCCGCGCTCCTGGCCTACTACGACCGTCCGGGCGGGTTCGGCTTCTGGGCCGCCGAGGAGAAGGCCACAGGGGAGTTCATCGGCTGGTTCCATTTCAGGCCGGGGAAGGACGCCCCTCCGGGGGAGCTCGAGCTCGGCTACCGGCTGCGGAGGTCGGCCTGGGGCAAGGGCTACGGCACCGAGGGATCGCGCGCGCTGATCGATCGAGGGTTCACCGAGCAGGGCGTGGAGCGCGTGACCGCCTACACGATGGCGGTGAACACCGGGTCCAGAAGGGTGATGGAGAAGTCGGGGCTGACGTTCGTGCGCACGTTCTTCGAGGACTGGCCCGAGGCCATCGAAGGGTCGGAGCACGGCGAGGTCGAATACGCGTTGACGAAATCCGAATGGGCGGCGGCCCGTGAGCAGCGCCATTAAGAGTGACCAAATCTCTATCGACAAGAACTGTTGAATATTACTTTTACCTGATATGATGAACGTCATATCCTGAATTCCTTGTTAGCCTTTCGTGCGGTTATTCGGACCCACGACAAGGAATCCCCATGTGCTACGACGCCGACGCCGTCCCACCCGTCCACGCCCCCGCTGTCACCAGGGTCGCGGCGGCCGGGCCGGTGACGCTCACCTCCGCCGACGGCACCCTTTTCGCGGCTTTTCTCGCCCGCCCCGAACAGCCGTCCGGGGCGGGCGTGCTCGTCCTGCCGGACAACAACGGCCTCTCCCCTTTCTACGAGACCCTCACCACCCGCCTGGCAGAACAGGGGCATCCGGCGATCGCCATCGACTATTTCGGCCGGACCGCGGGCACCGATTACGCACATCGCGACGCCGAATTCACCTCGATGGGAAATCTCATGCGGCATCTCGGAGAACTCACTCCCGCCGGTCTCGACGCCGACATCACCGCGGCCACCGACCGGCTGCGCTCGATCGGCGCCCTGGACCTGTTCTCCCTGGGCTTCTGCTTCGGCGGCCGCCAGGCCTTCCGGTCCGCCGCCACCCGGTTCGGCCTGGCGGGCTCGGTCGGCTTCTACGGCTTCCCCGGTCCGATCAACGGCGCGCCAGGGCCCATCCAGCTCGCCGCCGATCTGTCCACGCCGATCCTGGCCCTGTGGGGCGGAGCGGACGACGGCATCCCGGCCGCCATGGTCGGCGCCTTCGACGAGGCGCTGACCGAAGCGGGATGCCCGCATGAGTTCGTCACCTACCCTGGCGCGCCGCACGGCTTCTTCGAGCTCACCGCGCAGGATTTCGTGGAGGCCTGCGCCGACGCCTGGCGGCGGGTGCTCGACTTCGTCGCCACGCATCGAAGCCCTCAAATGTGACGAACTTCTGTCAGATAACCGCGCCTTCTCTGGCCTCGTGCGGACACCCGGCCGTAGCCTTCCGGCGCGTACCTGACAGAAACGGGGCACCTTCATGGCAACGGTAGGCGGGCTGATCTCGTACCCGGTCAAAGGCTGCGCGGGCGTGCCCGCCCGCGTGTCGCCGCTCACCCGGGCGGGACTCGCGCACGACCGCAGCTTCATGGTCACCGACCCGTCGGGCGGGTTCCGCAGCCAGCGCCGCGACCCGCGGCTGGCCGTCATCCGGCCCGCCGTCGAGGCCGACGGCACGCGACTCGCGCTGAGCGCGCCAGGCGTCGCCGACCTGCACCTCGACGTGGATCTCGACGCGGCGCGCAGGGACGTCGTCCTGTTCGGCGCCCCCTACCGGGGCATCGACCAGGGCGAGCGTGCCGCGGAATGGCTCTCCCGTGTGCTCGCCGTGCCCAGCAGGCTCGTGAGGGTCCCGCCCGACCACGACAGGGTGACCGACGGCCGGACACCGGGGACGTCCGGATACGCCGACAGCAGCCCCGTCCACGCCATCTCCCAGGCCTCGCTGGACGAGCTCAACCGGCGGCTGGGCGCTTCTTCCCTTCCGATGTCACGTTTCCGGCCCAACATCGTGATCGACGGATGGGACGAACCCCACCTGGAAGACCTGATCGGCCACGTCCGCATCGGGGACACCGAACTGGGCTTCGCCAAGCGGGCCATCAGATGCGCCGTCACGATGGTCGACCAGCGCACGGGGACGAAGGCGGGCCCCGAGCCGCTGCGCACGCTCGCCACCTACCGCAGGGCGGCCGAGGGCGGGATCGCGTTCGGCGTCAAGCTGTCCGTCCTGCGCCCCGGCAGGCTGGCCGTCGGCGACGCGCTGGTCGCGAGCGACCCCTGATCACGTCCTCGCAGGTGGGAGACCTGCAGGTCCGGGCGACGGCCACGAGCCCCGGAGCGCGAAGACGCTACGCGCCCGGGGAAGGGCTCAACGGACGAACGAGGTCAGGAGAGCTTGTGGATCCAGTGGTGGGTGTCGGGACGCGTGCCGTACTGGATGCCCAGCAGTTCCTCACGCACCTTCATGGTCACCGGACCCGGCGTGCCGTCGCCGATCGTCCAGGCGCGGTCGGCGCCCTTCACCGACCCGACCGGGGTCACGACCGCCGCCGTGCCGCACGCGAACACCTCGGTGAGCTCGCCGGACTCGCACCCGGCCTGCCACTCCTCGATCGAGATGCGGCCCTCCTCGGCCTCCAGTCCCAGGTCGGCGGCCAGGGACAGGATGGAGTCGCGGGTGATGCCGGGCAGCAGGGTGCCGGTCAGCGCGGGGGTGAAGAGCTTGTTGCCGAAGACGAAGAACAGGTTCATCCCGCCCATCTCCTCGACGTACCTGTGCTCGTTGGAGTCGAGCCAGACCACCTGGTCGCACCCGTTAGCGACAGCCTCGCGCTGGGCGACGAAGGCGCCGGCGTAGTTGCCGCCGCACTTGGCCGCGCCGGTCCCGCCGGGGGCGGCGCGGGTGTACTCGGTGGACAGCCACACCGACACCGGCTGCACGCCGCCGCTGAAGTAGGAGGCGGCGGGCGAGGCGATGACCATGTACTTGTAGGTCTTGGACGGGTAGTTGACGCCCAGCCCGACCTGGGTCGCGATGATGAAGGGCCGCAGGTAGAGGCTGTGTCCCTCGGTGGTGGGGACCCACTCGCGGTCGGTCTGGACGAGCAGGTCCAGGGACTCGACGAAGGTGTCCTCGGGCAGTTCGGGCATGGCCATCCGGACGCAGGAGGCGTTGAAGCGGGCGGCGTTCGCGTACGGCCTGAACGTGGCGATCGACCCGTTGGTCTGGCGGTAGGCCTTGAGTCCCTCGAACAGCTCCTGCGCGTAGTGGAAGACCGAGGTCGCGGGGTCGAGGACGAGCGGCCCGTACGGCATGAGCCGCGCGTCGTGCCAGCCCCTGCCCTCGGTGTAGTCGATCGAGATCATGTGATCGGTGAAGGTCTGCCCGAACCCCGGGCTCGCCAGTACCTGCTCACGCTCCGCCGCAGTGCGAGCGTGGTCGGAGAGCTGCACATCGAAGCTGAGCTTCTGAGCGGTGGTCATGACGGAAATCCTTCTCTTTTCGCGAGATTTGCCCTGAGTCCATTTTGCGATGAACCGGGTAACGGGAACTTACAGCAAACGCCTGGCGATCTCGCGAGCCGCCAGGCGCTCAATGTGGTATCCAGGCGGCTACGCGCTCGCCGGATCCAGGACAGTATGGACCCGGCCGAAGGGCGCCAGGCCGCCTGTGGTGCTGAGTGGCAGGCGGTCAGGCGCCGCCGGCTACTCGTGCGGTGATGTCGTCACCGATCTCGTGCGTCGTACGGCCGGCCCATCCCGCCAGGCGTTCCACGATGTCGTCGGCGACGGCCTGCTCGACGCGGGCCGCCTCCTCGGTCAGGCCGAGGTGGTCGAGCATCATGGCGACGGACAGGATGGTGGCGGTCGGGTCGGCCTTGCCCTGGCCCGCGATGTCGGGCGCGCTGCCGTGGACCGGCTCGAACATGCTGGGCGCGGTCCTGTCGGGGTTGATGTTGCCGCTGGCGGCCAGGCCGATGCCGCCGGCGATGGCGGCGCCGATGTCGGTGATGATGTCGCCGAACAGGTTGTCGGTGACGATCACGTCGAAGCGCTCCGGCTGGTTGACGAAGAACATCGAGGCGGCGTCGACGTGCTGGTACTCGGTGGTGACGTCGGGGAAGTCCGCGGCGACCCGGTTGAGGGTGCGCATCCAGAGGTCGCCCGCGTAGGCGAGCACGTTGGTCTTGTGGACCAGCGTGAGCTTCTTGCGGGGACGCTCGGCGGCCTTGGCGAAGGCGTAGCGGATCACACGCTCGACGCCGAAGGCGGTGTTGAGGGAGTCCTGGGTGGCGACCTCGTGCGGGGTGCCGCGACGCAGGACGCCGCCGGCGCCGGCGTAGAGGCTCTCCGTGCCCTCGCGGACGACGATCATGTCGATGTCCTCGGGGCGGGTGTCGGCCAGCGGGGTCTCCACGCCGGGGAAGAGCTTCACCGGGCGCAGGTTGACGTAGTGGTCGAGCTCGAAGCGGAGTCGGAGCAGCAGGTCGCGCTCGAGGATCCCTGGCGGGACGCTCGGGTCGCCGATCGCGCCGAGCAGGATGGCGTCGTAGCCGCGCAGTTCCTGCAGGGTTTCGTCGGTGAGGGTCTCACCGGTGGCGTTGTAACGGGTGGCACCCAGATCGTAGTGAGTGGTGTCGATCTTGGCGCCGACCGCCTCCAGGACCTTGAGCCCTTCGGCGACGACCTCGGTGCCGATCCCGTCACCGGGAATGACGGCCAGACGAATGTTGCGCGACTCCATGGCCGGTACCTTACCGGGTCGTCTCGGCTGTCGAACACCGCATCTCATTTTCCGGACACGGCGTTTTGTCGGGTTTGCGGTCTTTTGACCCTTTCGTTAGAGTCCCTGCCAGCCTAATCCGCTGCGACGTTCGCACGGAGCCGGGGACCCATTCCCCCTTGGGGCGAATCGGCACCCCCATGCCGTAGGGCGGCTTCCACGCCCGAGCCCGTCAGCTAACCCGGTCGGCCCCGTGGAAGGACATTCCCCTGTCTCGCATCGTCACGGCCGCCGTCCTCGGTGGCCTCCTCGCCGCAGGATCAGCCGCCGCCGCCTCCCCCGCGTCGGCCACCCCCATCCAGGTCGAGACCCTGAAGAGCCAGTCGGTCCAACCTGACGACACCAAGCCCGTACAGGGCGACCCCGCTCGCACGATGACCATCACCGGAGCGGACATCAAGAAGGCCCAGCTCAAGCAGATACCCAAGCCCGCATGGCAGATCGCACTGAAGTTCGCGATGTCCAAACGGGGCACCCCGTACGTCTGGGGCGGCACCAGCCCGAGCGGCTACGACTGCTCGGGACTGATGCTGAGGGCCTACGAGAAGGCGGGGATCGAGCTTCCCCGCGTGGCACGCGACCAGTACCAGGCATTCGACAAGAAGATCAAGTGGGAGAACCTGAAGCCCGGCGACCTGGTCTTCTTCAGCAACCTCGGGCACGTCGGGATGATCTCCAAGGACGGCTACATGGTGCACGCGCCGCGCAGCGGCGACGTGGTGAAGGAGGAGAAGCTCAGCCCGTGGCGCCGCCAGGCGTTCGTCGGCGCGGTACGGCCTGACCCGAAGGGCGTGGCGCAGTCCCGGCGACTGGTCGAGGTGAAGACCGAGGCGGCCCCCATGTCGCTGCGGGCCACCTTCTAGGCCCGGGCCGCCGAACTCGCGGGAGGTTCCAGCACTCCGGCCCCACGACTGGCACGGAGACACGAGGACTCCCTGGCGCTGTCGCATGACGGAGAACACCGTCAGCGGCCGCGAAAGACGTGAAGATCCGAAGGCTCCCGGAGACACCCCGTTCCGCGGAGCCTTCCGGAGGTTCAGGCGCGCGCATGAGCCCGGGAATCACAGGAGACGGTCGTCTCCTGTGATTCCCGGGCTCATGCGGTTCGAAGGCGAGTGGGTTCACCCCGGTGGAGCAGGGGGAACTCCACCGGGTGGCCCCGTTCAGCGGGGGGAGGGGGAGCCGCCGTTGTCCCTGCGGTCCAGCGCGGTCTGGACGGCCTCCGCCGCCTCCTCATCGTGATCTTCGGCGCGGTTCCATGGATACATGTCGTACACGTGACTCATCTCTTTTCGCGGACGCGAGTGGATCGGACGTCGGATCCCGGTCGCGAATCCGACCGGGCCTGGTCTCGTGCGGTCCGGATCACGGACCGGACGGAGGGGGCTTAAGGCCGACACGACGCCGCTCACCGCGACGGGTGGCCGACCTGCCCTAACAGGCCCCGTCGCGGCTGGTAAGAATGACGAGTACCCAGCGCATCCATTCCAAAGTACCTGGCACGGCCCCGGCTGTCTCGTAGGACGTCCGAATATCTCACTATTTGAGACGCCGTTGCGGTGGCGCGCGAGCGCTCCCGAGGAGCGTCCCCTGGACGGAGGGCGGCCGGTGGCCACGGAGGCGCGTGGCACGGCGTGCCGTACGGCGCAGGGAACCGGGAGATGACGGCAAGAAGAACGCCCTCCCGCGCCACAGGGCGGGAGGGCGTCGTGACGCGAGCGGCCGTCAGTCGGTGAGGTCCACCGAGCGCCCGCTGTCGGCGCCGATCTCGCCCACGATCTGGTCCACCACGTCGGCGGGGATCGCCGAGTCGACGGTCAGCGCGATCAGCGCCTTGCCGCCCTTGACGTCCCGCGCCACCTGCATGGAGGCGATGTTGATGCCCTTCTCGCCCAGCAGGTGACCCACGACGCCGACGATGCCCGGCCGGTCGGTGTAGGTGAAGAAGGCCAGATGGTCGGTCGGCTCGATCTCCATCTCGTAGCCGTTGACCTCGACGATCTTGGTGACCTGGCGCGGCCCCGAGAGCGTGCCCGACACCGAGACGGTCCGGCCGTCGGCCAGCACGCCGCGGACGCCGACGACGTTGCGCCAGTCGGGGCTCTCCGAGCTGGTGACCAGCTCGACGGTCAGCCCGCGCTCCTTGGCCAGCAGCGGCGCGTTCACGTAGGTCACCGCGTCCTCGATGACGTCGGTGAAGACGCCCTTGAGCGCGGCCAGCTCCAGCACCCGCACGTCCTGCGAGGCGATCTCGCCGCGCACCTCGATGTCGAGCTTGGTGGCGGTCTCACCGGCGAGCGCGGTGAACACGCGGCCCAGCTTCTCGGCGAGCGGCAGGCCGGGCTTGACTTCCTCGGCGACCACGCCGCCCTGGACGTTGACCGCGTCGGGAACGAACTCGCCGGCGAGGGCGAGCTTGACGCTGCGCGCGACCTGCGTGCCCGCCTTCTCCTGCGCCTCGTGCGTGGAGGCGCCGAGGTGCGGGGTGGCGACGACCTGGTCCAGCTCGAACAGCGGGCTGTCGGTGCAGGGCTCCTTGGCGAACACGTCGAGGCCCGCGCCCGCCACGCGGCCCTCCTTGATCGCGGAGTACAGCGCGGCCTCGTCGACGATGCCGCCGCGGGCCACGTTGATGATCCGCACCGACGGCTTGACCTCGTGCAGTTCCTTGTCGCCGATGAGGCCGATGGTCTCCTTCGACTTCGGCAGGTGCACGGTCAGGAAGTCGGCCGTCCTGATGACCTCGTCGAGGCCGGCCAGCCTGACGCCCATGGCCGCGGCGCGGGCCGGAGGCAGGTAGGGGTCGTAGGCGATCAGCTCGACACCGAACGGCTGCAGCCGCTGCGCGACGAGCTGGCCGATCTTGCCGAGACCGAGGATGCCGACGATCTTCTCGTCGAGCTCGACGCCGGTGTACTTGGACCGCTTCCACTCACCGTTCTTGAGCGCGGCGTGAGCCTGCGCGGTGTTGCGCGCGCTGGCCAGGATGAGCGCGATCGTCTGTTCTGCGGCACTGGTGATGTTGGAGGTGGGCGCGTTCACGACCATGACCCCGGCCTTCGTCGCCGCCTCGACGTCGACGTTGTCGAGGCCGACACCGGCCCGGGCGACGACGCGCAGCTTGGGCGCCGCGGCGATGGCCTCGGCGTCCACCTGGGTGGCGGAGCGGACGATGAGCGCGTCCACGTCGGCGAGCGCGGGTAGGAACTGCGAGCGGTCGGCGCCGTCGGTGTGACGGACTTCGAAGTCTGCGCCGAGCACGGCGAGACCCGCTTCCGACAGCTCCTCTGCGACCAGAACGACGGGCTTGTTCACTGGTGGATCCTTAGGGTCATGCGACGGGCTGAGGGACACGTCAGCGGGCCCCTCGGATCCTTCTGAGTCTATCGGGGCTTGTGAACGCATTCACGAGGGTCTCAGGATCTGGGCGCGCTACCCAGGCGCTGAGCAACTCATCCCAACCGCAGCCAACTTTGTCTTGATCGGGAGATTTCTTCGCTATTAGCCTGATAAGCCGTGGGCTACTACCTATCGTTCACCATATGAGCATCGGGAACCCCGCTCTCGCCGACGTGCTCGTCCAGCACGGCAGTCCGCACCTGCTGCTGGCCGCACTCGCCGATGGGGGAATCCTGGTCGCCGTGCGCCCTGACCGCTCCGTCGTCCTGGGCACGACCCAGGTCGGCGACCGGGTCCTGCTCGGCTACACCGGGCCGGACACCTACGCACGGCACCGGGGTGGCCATTCGTTGTCGGCCTGCGACGCCGACACCATCCTCGACATCCAGCGTGTCACCGGCGTGCGGGAGATCGTGATCGACGCCGCAGGCCCCGCCGCGGCAGCCGTACCGATCGAGGATCTCCAGCGCTTCCTGCTGTCGACGCGGACGGGACCGCAGCCGGTGCTGTCCGGGGCGATGCCCACGGCGTACGCGACGGGCGCCATGGCCGCGGTCTCGCGCGGCGGCTCGGTGCTGCAGAGCGCGCCGCCCGTACAGGTCGCCCCCGCGCCGCAGTCGTGGATCCCCGCACCGCGCCCCCACCTGTCGGGGCCGATGCAGCAGGTGGATCCCGGCTACCGCCGCTGCACCCACCCCATCCTGCCCGCGCTGCGGGGCGCGATCGCCCTGCTGCTCGTCGACTACCCGCTGGTCCACCACGTGTGGATCTCCGAGGCGCGCACGGCGTCGGGCGCTCCCGGGATCATGCTGCACGTCAAGGTCCACATGTCGGCCGCCGAGGACGTCGTACGCGACCTGCACCGCGGGGTGCGCGCGAAGCTGCCCCAACTGGCGGCCAGCGAGGCGCCGATCCTGATGGCGCGGGTGGCGGACGCGCGCAGCGAGCGCAGGATGGTGGAGTTGGGCGCGCATGTGGTGTGCGCCGACGTCACGGACTGATTGGGCCTACCGACCAAGAGCTCGCTCGGTTTGAATGAGCCCGTGATCGTCTCCACCCGGGTGCGGCTCGGTTACGGCGTGGGCTCCTTCTGCACGGCCACCTTCGGCGCCGTGCCGGGGCTGCTCCTGCTGTTCTACATGACCAACTTCCTCGCCGTGCCCGCGTGGCTCGCGGGGCTGGTCGTGGCCGCGCCCAAGGTGTGGGACCTGGTCGTGAACCCGCTGGTGGGCCGGTGGTCCGACCGGACGGTGTCCCGGATGGGCCCGCGCAGGCCCTGGATGCTGGCGGGCGCCTGCACGCTGCCGCCGGCCTTCGCCGCGCTGTTCGCCGGCCCCCCGCTCACCGGCACACCCGCCGCGATCTACGTCGCGGCGGTGTTCCTGATCGCCGCCACCGCGTACGCGCTGTTCGAGGTGCCGTACAAGGCGATGCCCGCCGAGATGACCGGCGACTACCACGAGCGGACCGCGTTGCTGCAGTGGCGGATGGTCTTCATCGGCGCGGCCACCGTGGTCAGCGGCATCGTCGCCCCGGCGATCGTCAACAGCCAGGGCGACGGAGGCACCCTGGCCAGCTACCGGCTGATGGGCCTGACCGTCGCGTTCGTGATGCTGGCCGCCATGCTCGGCTCCTTCTTCGGCACGGCCCGCGCCCCCATGACCGGCGCCCCCGAACCCGACGGCGGCTCGCTGTGGTCACAGTTCGCCGTCGTGCGCGGCAACCCCTCGTACGTGTGGCTGCTGGCGCTGAGCTGCACGCAGTTCCTGGCCGTCGGGGTGATGCTGGCGGCGGGACCGTACTTCGCCACGTACGTTCTCGGCGACCCCAAGGCCACCAGCACGCTCTTCGCCGCGCTGATCGGGCCGATCCTGCTCACGATGCCGCTGTGGGTCAAGCTGTCCAAGCGCTACGACAAGCGCGGGGCGATGCTCATCGCCGGCCTGATCTTCGCCGGCGGTACGGCGGCGGCCACCGCCACACCGCTGTTCGGCGGCCTGTTCGCGCACCTCATGCTGCTGGTCGTGGGCATCGGGTTCGCGGGCGCCCAGCTCCTGCAGTTCTCGATGCTGGCCGACGTGATCGCCTTCGACGCCGCCACGACCGGCAAGCGGAGGGCGGGGGTCTTCACCGGGTTGTGGACGGCGATCGAGAGCGCCGTGAGCGCGTGCGGCGCGTTGATCTTCGGCGGGGTGCTGACCTTGGGGGGATTCGTGTCATCTGATCCGGGAAGGCCGGTGGCGCAGTCCGATTCCGCCATCACCGCCGTGCTCCTCGGTCAAACAGCCGTGCCAGCCTCCATTATTTTTCTTGCCGTTCTCATGACGTTCCGTTACCGATTGACAGCGGAGCATGTTCTCCATGACCCGCTCGAGTCTTCTACATCAGGCGAGATACGCCCTTCGGCACCCTGACAGAGTCATCCCCCACGCGCGGCGGCTCACCAGGGACCTGTGGCTCAGGCTCCAGAGCCGCGACCACGTCGACTACTACAGGGCGGTGATGCGCTCGGACACCGAACGCAATCCCGACCGCGCCGTCGGCTCCAAGAGCCGGGAGAAGTGGCTGAAGATCGGAAAGGCGCAGTTCGACTACCTCGTCCAGCACGGCCTGAGCCCCGAGCACCGCATGCTGGAGATCGGCTGCGGCAACCTGCGGGCCGGGCGGCTGTTCATCGACTACCTCTCGCCCGGCCACTACTACGGGATCGACATCTCGCCCGACATCCTGTTCGCCGCCCAGCAGACGCTGGCCGACTACGGCCTGCAGGACAAGCTCCCCCGTCTGACCCCTGTTCACGACCTGCGTTTCAGCTTCCTCCCCAGCGAGCACTTCGATGTCATCCACGCCCACAGCGTCTTCTCCCACTCCCCGCTGCACGTGATCGAGGAGTGCTTCGCGAACGTGGGACGAATCATGAAGCCCGGCGGCTGGTTCGACTTCACCTTCGACAGGACGCAGGGCAAGGAGCACCACGTCCTGCGCGAAGACTTCTACTACCGCACCGAGACGCTCGTGGAGCTGGCCGGACGGTACGGCCTGACGGCGACGTTCATGGAGGACTGGGAGCTGCTGCCGTACAAGCAGTCCAAGATCCGCGTGCGCCGCGCCGTCAGGTGAGGCGGCGGGTCAGGGTCAGCGTCCCTGTCCGCGCGAACGCTCCGGCGACCAGCGCGGCCAGCAGCGGCAACCCGATCACCACGACGCCGACCAGCGACCACGGCACGGCGATCGTCGCCGGGCCGGGGTCCTGCCGGACCATGAACGGGCCGAAGCCCAGGGCGGTGCCGCCTGCGGTGGTCATCACCCAGGCCAGCGCCACACCGGGGACGACGCCTGCGACGGCGCCCACCAGCGCGCCGAGGCCCGCGATGTAACCGGCCTGCCCCGCGACCACCAGCCGGCCCGTCTTGGCGGGCGCGCCCACCGCCGAGACGGTCGCGAGATCGGGTCGCATGTCCGCGGCGGCCAGAGCCGTCGCCACGAACGTGCCGCCGAGCACCAGGATGAGCGCGCCGCCCATCAGCACGAGCAGCGTGCCGTCGATGTCGCTCTGGAAGCCGCTCGCCACGCCGGCGCCCGCGTACGGACTGACCACCGAGAGCTCCCTGTGGAGCCGCTCGATGTCCGGTACCGGATGCCGCGTGAAGAGCTCACGCTCCTGGAGCTTCCAGCCCTGCGCCGTCACCGCCGCCGGCGGCAGCAGGGCACCGCCCAGCCGCGGATCGGAGGCCTTGACCACGACGGCGGGCACGACGAAGCCCTTGTCGTCGACGGATCTGCGGTAGCCGCTGGCGTTGAGGGAGAGCATCCCGTTACGCGCCAACGCGGGGTCGAAGACCACCGCCTTTCCCGCGGCGAGCGCGGCGCCCGCCGCCGGGTCGTGCCTGCCCAACATCACGTCGAGCACCCCCTGATCACCGATCTGCAGGTTGAAGAAGACGCCCCTGGTGCACTCTCGGCACGTGATCGGCACCCTCGGGAGCAGGGCGACCGACTCCCCTGCGGCCGTGGTCGCCTGGTAGCCACTCGCCAGCGTGACACCGGGAAGCAACCTCGCCGCGGTGGTACGGATCTTCGCCCATTCGGCGTCGTCCGCGTTGGCCGCGGTGATCGACAGCGTGCCGACCGGCGTGGGGGCGCGGTAGGAATCGCGCTGGTCGACGTACTGGCTGTTGACCCCGATGCCCGCGGCGACCGCCCCGGCCGTCGCCGTCATCACGGCCGCCACCGCCGATGCCGTACGCACCCGGTGGCGGACGGCGTCACGGACGCTCAGCCGCAGCGTGAGCGGTAGCCGTACGGCGAGCCGCCCGGTGAACCTGACCAGCCACGGCATCACCGCGACCATCCCGAGCTGCCCGAGCACGGCGGCCGCGAAGATCCACACCTCCTCCGTCCTGGACGCCGCCACGCTCGCCACGACGCCCGCCGCCAGCAGGACCAGTCCGAGTACGGGCTTGCCCGTCCTGTCGCGGGCGGCACCCGAGCGTCCGGACAGCACGGCCGCGGTGTCCTGCCGCGCCGCCTGCAGCGCGGGGACCAGGGCCGCCACCATCCCGCTGAGCGACCCGAGCGCCGCGACGCCCAGCACCTGCCACCAGGGCACCTCCGCCGGGCCCACCGAATCCGACAGCAGCGGGACGAGCAGCAACCCGGTCGCGCTACCGACGACGGCGGCCGGCACCGCGGCGGTTCCGCCCAGCAGCAGGCCGTCGGCCAGCACGATCGCCCGCAGGTGCGCCTTCGAACCGCCCTGGGCGGCGATCATGGCAAGCTCGGTCCTGCGCCGCCGCAGCCCGATCGCGAAGGCGGGTCCCGCCAGCAGAGCCGTCTCCGCCACCACCATGAACACCACGAGAGCGACCGCGAGCACCTGCGTGGACGTCATCATCGACATCAGTGGATCGTCGTCGGCGGTGAGGGAAGAGAGTCCGACGAGACCGACCTCGTTCAGGCGCCTCGTGTCCGACAGCGTCGCGGGAGACGGAGTGTCGGCGAGCCAGCCGGTGCCCTGGCCGTCGCGCTTGTCCAGCAGCAGCACACCCCGGCTGCCGACGACCTCCATGTGCTCGGTGTTGAACGGGTAGGACACCACGCCCACCACCCGCACGGGACGGTTCGCGCGGGTGACCTTGATCGTGTCACCGGGACGGAACGGCATGGCCCGCGTCACCACGACCTCGTCGGGGCCGGCCGGGTAGCGCCCCTCGACCAGTGGCCGCACGCCCCTGGCCAGGGGATCGCGCAGGTCGATCTCCACGGCGGCGACATGCTCGTACTGGTCGGCACGCCAGACGTCGACACTGCCCTCGTCGAAGCCGATCAGTCTGGTGCCCGGCTGGAGCCTCGCCGCGACCTCCGCCGTGGTCGTGGGCTGGGCGCGTTTCGGCTTCGAGTCCTCGGGACCGGGGAGGCCGCTGTCGCCGTACTGCTCCGTGATCTCGCTGTAGGGGGTCGTCTTGATCCGCAGGTCGGCCGCGCCCAGATCTCTGACCAGCCCCTCCTTGACCGTCACGTCGGCCGTCGCGGCGAACGTGAGCAACCCCGTGATCACCAGCACCGGCAGGCCGATCATGACCATGATCAGTGCGGTGCGCCCCTTGGCTCTGACGGCGTCCCGGCGCGAGATGCGCAGTGCGACCCTCATCGCGCGCTCACCGCCGGCGCGGTCGTCTCGTCGGCGATGCGCCCGTCGCGCAGGAACACCACCCTGTCCGCCCATCCCGCGTAACGCGACTCGTGGGTGACCAGCAGCACCGCCGCGCCCGCCTCGCAGCGGCTGCGCAGCAGTTCGAGGATCTCGTCGCCGGTCGGCGTGTCCAGCGCGCCCGTCGGCTCGTCGGCCAGGATCAGCCGCCGCTCGCCGACCAGTGACCTGGCGATCGCGATGCGCTGGCGCTGCCCGCCCGAGATCTCGTCGGGGAACCTGTCGGCCAGATGCGGCAGGCCGACCTCGCCCAGCACCGCCAGCGCCTCCTGCCTGGCGTCGCGGGCCCGCACGCCGTCGAGCTCGCGGGGGAGCATGACGTTCTCCACCGCGGTCAGCGACGGGATGAGGTTGAGGTCCTGGAAGACGTAGCCGACGCTCCTGCGCCGCAACGCCGCCAGGTCCTTGACCGTCGACAGGTCGACCCCGTCGACCACGACCGTGCCGCCGGTGGGGCGGTCCAGGCCGCCCGCGAGGTTGAGCAGCGTCGACTTGCCCGACCCCGAGGGCCCCATGACCGCCACCAGTTCCCCCACGCCGACCTCCAGGCTGACGCCCTTCAGCGCGTGAACCGCGGCTTCTCCTTCTCCGTGCACGCGCGCCACGTCCTTCAGCGCCACCACACGCTTCATACCCCTGCCTCCTTGAGTACGGCCTCGCAGTGGTCGAGCCATCGCTGCTCGGCCTCGGCCTGAAAGATCATCGAATCCAGCACGAGACGCTGGGCGGGGCCGGCAGAGCTGGCGCGCTTCGCTCTGGTCAGCTCCTGCAGGGTGCGCATCGTGGCGGTTCGCTGGCGTTGGACGACCTTGGCGACGTCCACGTCCTTGGCTGTGACGGCCATCGCGAGTTTGATGACCAGCTCGTCCCTCGGCCGGTCGGACTGGGCGACGGGGGTGCCGAACCATCGCTCCATCTCCGCCCGACCGGCCTCGGTGACCGTGTAGACGACCCGGCCCTGCTCGTCCTCTTCCCCTGAGGCGACCAGGCCGTCTCGCTCCATGCGGGAAAGCGTCGTGTAGACCTGGCCGATGTTGAGCGGCCAGGTCGCCCCCGTCGACGCCTCGAACTCCGCACGTAGTTGATAGCCATATCTGGGGCCCTGGCTGAGCAACGCCAGGAGCCCGTGTCGGATCGACATGAATACTGAGTATGCATACTCAGTATGCCCCCTTCAAGGTTTTCTGGACAGGAAACGCGGTTCGGGCCGATACTCGGGGCATGAGCTCGACGCAACCCCCATTTCGCGCATCCGATGGGGAACGTGATCGCGCCATCGACGAGCTCCGCGACCGCGCCGTCGAGGGGCGTCTGAGCCACGACACGTTCGTGGGCCGAGTCGATCAGGCGCTGCGGGCGCGCAGCCGCCACGAGCTCGACGACCTCGTCGCCGACCTCCCCCCGCGCAACACCTTCAGACAGCGGCTGACCGACGTGGTCGCCTCGGTCTCGGAGCTCACCACCCGCCTGCAGTCCGCCTGGCGCAAGCCGCGGCTGCCGCGGCTCGCGCTACCCGAGGACAGCAGGCTCCGGTACGTGGTGGGCCGCGGCTCCGCCTGCGACCTGGTACTGGCCGACCTGACCGTGTCCAGGGTGCACGCGGAGCTGCGCAAGGGCGACGACGGGTCGTGGATGCTCGTCGACCTGGGGTCACTGAACGGCACCCGCCTCAACGGGTGGCGGCTGGTCGGCCCGGCGCGGGTCCGCTCGGGCGACGAGATCTCGTTCGGTGACGTGGGGTTCCTGGTGTCCAGTACGGCAGGCACCCGATAGGCCACCGCCCGTCATCTCGCCCGCGCACGGCGAGAACATCGACTTCTTCGGCGCGATCGAGGTCGACACCGACGCCGAACTCGCCCGGCTCGGCCTGACCGGCTACCGGCCCCTGCGGGTCCGCGACACGCTGTTCTGATCCGCGCCCCGACCCGGACACGGTACTGATCGTGGGCGGCACCCCCGGCGTGAGGCCGTGCAGTCGCCCCAGCGGTGTCTGTGGGCAGACCTCCGGCCGGTCGCCGGTCCGAAGGACCGGAGCACGGCGCGGTCAGCGGGCGCCCGGTCTGGGGATGCGGTCAGCGGGCGCCAGGTCTGGGGATGCGGTCAGCGGGCGCCAGGTCTGGGGATGCGGTCAGTGGGCGTCCAGTCTGGGGATGCGGATGCCGGCGGCGCGGAGCTTGGCCTCGAAAAGCGCGGCCAGCCGCGCCGCGGCCGGAGTCTGCTCTTCGCCGTGGTGGGCGATCAGCGTGTACCGGGCCGCGGCCTCGGTGCGGGCTTGCAGGCCGGTCACGGTCTTCAGCAGTGCGGGGTTGGCGAGGTAGTGGTCGGCCACGGCGGTGGCGAGCTCGGCGATGCGGGGGTCGTCCGGTTCCCAGGCTCCGGCTTCGGCTGCGCGCCTGGTCAAGGCGACGAGCCGGGTGTCTTCGAGGGCGTGCTCGAAATGGGTGAGGTAGTCGTCGAAGCCTTCGGGGACCAGGGCCTTGGCCAGCACCCAGCCCTCCCTGGTGGCCGCCACCTCGTCCGCGGGGAATCCGAGGCCGAGCATCCGCTCCAGCAGCGCCACAGCGCGGTCGGGCAGCAGAGCCCGGTTACCATCGGCGAGCCGATGCAGCGTGTCACGCCGCGCGATCAACTCCTCGATCCGTTCGGTGAGCTGGCGCTCGACGTCGGCGAGCGCGGCGGCGAACAGCGTGGCATCGGCGTCGAGCAGGGGCCCGATCTCGGCCAGCGGCACCCCGGCGGCGGCCAGCGTCCGTACCTGCACCAGCCGCAACAGATCGTCCGATCCGTACCGCCGGTAGCCGGAGCTGTCGCGTTCCGGCTCCTCGACCAGGCCGAGCTTGTGGTAATGCCGCACCGTCTTCACCGTGACGCCGACGAATGCCGCCGCCTGCCCGATCGTGACTTCGTTCCTCATCTGCACAGCCTGCCTTGTGCTCGAGCTCGGCGACCACACACCACGGCCGAGCATATGGACGGGCCACGCCGAGCCCGTAGAGCTCGGCGTGGCCCCGTTCGCGTTGTCCCTGATGTACGACCGGAAGGGCTCGGCGTGACCCCGGCCCGCGCTCTCCCTCACACACGACCGGAAGAGCTCGGCACGACCCCGGCTCGCGTCCTCCCTCACACACGACCCGAAGAGCTCCACGCGACCCCGGCCCGCGCTCTCCCTCACACACGACCGGAAGAGCTCCACGCGACCCCGGCCCGCGTCCTCCCTCACACACGACCCGAAGAGCTCGGCGTGGCCCCGGCCCGCGCTCTCCCTCACACACGACCCGAAGAGCTCCACGCGACCCCGGCCCGCGTCCTCCCTCACACACGACCCGAAGAGCTCCACGCGACCCCGGCCCGCGTCCTCCCTCACACACGACCGGAAGGGCTCGCCCCTCAAGGCGTACAGGTCGCAGGTGCTCAGTCCGTCGGCTGAGCCGGATCGGCCTGCCCACCGCAGAACACCTCGTTGACGAGCCTTTGCTGGGCGTTCTGGAATGCTGTCGCGATGGACAGGTCGGCGTCGTCCACGCAGTTCAGCGCGGCGGTCAGGGTCTTGCTGCCGTCGGGGGTGCTGTACATCAGCGCCGCGTGGCCCACGGCGGCGCCGTTGTGGGAGATGACGGTGCCGCCGCCGTCCGTCTTCACCACGAACACTCCCAGGCCGTAGTCCATGTTCGGGATGCCCGTCGGGTGTGGGGTGCACATCTCGGCCAGCAGCGGGGCCGGCAGGAGCCTGCCGCCCAGCAGCGCGGAGATGAACGTGTGGAGGTCCTGGGTGGTCGAGATCATGTCGCCGCCGCTGGAGATCCATGAAGGGTTCTGGCGGGTGATGTCGATCGTCTTCTGCTCGCCGGCGTCCTCGTACCGGTAGTAGGCGTGGGCGTGCGGCTCGGAGATCTCCGCCGAGGCGTCCGGCACCACGGTGCCCGACAGCCCGAGCGGCCCCAGGATCAGCCGCCGCATCTCCTCGGCGACCGAACGGCCGGTGACCTTCTCGATCAGCAGCCTGGCCAGCACGTAGTTGGTGTTGGAATAGCTCCAGCCCGTCCCCGGCTCGAACCGCGCAGGCTTGGACAACGCCAGCTCCACCAGTTCCTGCGGCCGGTAGGTCGTGAACCGGTTGTCCATCCACTCTTTGCCCGTGGTGCCGTAGGGGATGGGGATCCCCGGCGCGATCGTCCCGTCGTCGTAGACCTCGCCGCTGAAGTTGAACACCCCGCTGGTGTGCTGCAACAACATCCGCACCGTGATCCGCTCGTCCAGCCCGAACTCGGGCAGGTAGTCCGCCACCGGGGTGTCCAGCCCGACCTTGCCCTCGGCCACCAGCTGCAGCACCAGGGTCGCGATGAAGGTCTTGGTGTTGCTGCCGATCCGGACGTGCCCGTTCGTCGGCGGCTTCGCGGCCCCGCCCAGCTCGGCCGCCCCGGCGCTGCCGACCCACTCGCCCCGCTCATCGTGCACGCGCAGCGACACCCCGACGAAACCGGAATCGACGATCTCCTCGATCGCCTTCTGCAGCTCCGGACGGTCCTGCCCGGCAGCAGCCGCCGGCGCAGCCCCGCTGTCCGCAGTGGCCACCCCGGCGGCGTCGAGGGCGGCGGTGATCTTGCGGGCCATCTCGGTCGTGGTGGCGCTGGGCTGGTCCGGGTAGCCCTGGGCGGCTTCGATGGCGAGGAGGATGGTCATGCGGAAGTTGTCGGCTTCTGCCGGAGCTTGCTTGCCGAGCAGCTTCATGGCTGCGGTCAGGGCCGGCAATACCCGGTCGGCGAGTTCGGCGACGGTCTTGCCCTTTAGTTCGATGTCCTTGGCCTTCGCGGCGAGCACGTGCCCGACCAGACCGGTCGCTGAGGTCAGGGCGATGGAGGCGTTCGTGGCGGCCTTGTGGGGCGAGCCGGTGGCGGCGGCCATCAGCGACACGGCGCCGTACGCGGCGGTCCGCAGGGTGCTCTTGTCCTGGCCGGAAAGGGGGAGGGACATGGTGGTTTGCTCCTTCAAATCTGTTATGTCCGGTCGGCGTCGTGCCGCTGCGAGGAGCTTCCACCCTGACCCAAGGTCAACCTCAACCATGATCTAGCTCACAGCGAATCTTGGGGTTCGGGACAACTTCTGGAGCAGGACGCCGTCCCCGTCGAGTGACAGTCGCATCTCGCACGAGTCCGGGGCGTTCCGTAAGCGATCCAGTCGGCCACCCCTGGCCTCGTAGACCAGCCCGCAGCATGTATGCAGTCCACCGTCTGCAGCCTTCCGGACACCGGCATCCCACGAGCGCACCGTTCAGTCCGGCACCCCTGGCCTCCCGAGACCGGCCTGCAGTATGTATTCAGTCCACCGTCTGCGGTCTTCTGCAGACCGTCTCCCGAAGCCTGTACGCAGTCTCGGTCGCCCGCAGAAACGATGCCCATCGTCGGACTGAACACGGCAGAATCCCGACCGCGGAAGTGGACGGACCGGTGGGACACCTGCAGCGGGCCAAAGATACGGAAATTTGCGGATTGCGGGGAGAGAGCGGCGCTCCCATGATCCCTGCGAGACCTAGTACGCACCCTGGAGACCTCCATGCGTCGCACCCCAGCCTCACTCGTCGCCGGCGCGCTCGTCGCCGCCCTCGCGTGGGCGTCCAGCCCTGTCTCTCCCGCCACCGCCGCCGACCCCTCCCCCGGCGTCGCCGACCTCACCCAGGATCTCAACCAGATCCTCAGCGACTCCCGCCTGGACATCGGCCGGGCCGGCGTCGTCGTCAAGAGCGCCAGCACCGGCGAGGAGCTCTACTCGACCGACGCGGGCAAGCTCATGACCCCCGCCTCCAACACCAAGCTGTTCACCTCCGCGGCAGCGGCGGAGGTGCTCGGGCTCGACTACCGCTTCACCACCAGCGCGCTGGCCGCCGGCCGTACCATCGGGTCGGTTCTCAAGGGCGACCTGGTGCTGCGCGGCACCGGCGACCCGACCATGCTTGCCACCGACTACGACGCGCTCGCCGCCGCCGTCGCCGCGAAGGGCATCAAGCTCGTCACCGGCAAGCTGGTCACCGACGACACCTGGTTCGACGCGGTACGGCTCGGCCAGGACTGGGCGTGGGACGACGAGACCGCCTACTACGCCGCCCAGATCTCCGCGCTGACCGCCTCGCCCGACAGGGACTACGACGCGGGCTCGGTGATCGTCTCCGTCGCGCCCGACGGCGACAAGGTCAAGGTCAGCACCACCCCCGAGACCGACTACGTGAAGATCGTCAACAACGCCACGGTCGGCGCCTCGACGGACGTGCTCATCGAACGCCAGCACGCCACCAACACGATCGTCATCACCGGCACCGTCGCCGGGCCGTACGACGAGTGGGTGGCCGTCGACAGCCCGACCGGCTACGCCGCCTCCCTGTTCCGCAAGGCGCTCAACGCCCACGGCGTCAAAATCCTCGGCTCCACGGTCAACAGAGCCCCCGAGGGCGCGACCGAGCTGGCCAAACACGAGTCGATGCCGCTGAGCGAGCTGCTGGTGCCGTTCATGAAGCTCAGCAACAACATGCACGCCGAGATCCTCACCAAGGCCATGGGCCGCAAGGTCGCGAACCAGGGGACCTGGTCCGCGGGACTCAAGGCCACCTCGGACTTCGCCAAGGCGAACGGGGTCCAGATCCTGAACCTGCGCGACGGCTCGGGCCTCTCCCGCCGCGACGGCGTCACCGCGACGTCGATCACCCAGCTGCTGCTGTCGGTGCGGGGCAAGCCGTGGTTCAAGACCTGGTACGACGCGCTGCCCATCGCGGGCAACGCCGACCGCTTCACCGGCGGCACCCTGCGCAGCCGGATGCGGGGCACGCCTGCCGCGAACAACGTCCACGCCAAGACGGGATCGCTGACGAGCGTCACGTCGCTGTCCGGGTACGTCACGAGCGCCGAGGGCGAGCCGCTGGTGTTCTCGATCATGCTGAACCAGTACCTGTCCGGGTCGCCCAAGGACATCGAGGACAAGATCGCGGTACGGCTGGCGAAGTTCAGCCGCACTACGCCCGACACCGCCGCCCAGCTCCGCACCGACGACAGTCCCGCCTCCTCGGAGGGCGGCGACCTGGAGTGCTCGTGGCTGAAGCCCGTCCAGTGCTGACCCGCTGACCACGCGCTTCCACCGCGTCAACGGCCCGCCTGGTTCGCCCAGGCGGGCCTTCCGCTTTCTCGGGACCCACCCCGGCACCCCGGCACCCCGGCACCCCGGCACCCCGGCACCCCGGCACCCCGGCACCCCGGCACCCCGGCACCCCGGCACCCCGGCACCCCGGCACCCCGGCACCCCGGCACCCCGGCACCGGAGTGTCCGTCCGCCCGGCGGCGTTGTCACGTGGACGAATGGGCGGATTGCCCCGATTTGGCGAATGTCTCGTTTAGTGATTTCTCAGGTGTGATCACGGAGCGACGCACAGTCACGGATCGCCCGCGTCCAGTCGGCGAGCACCGGGTCGGACGCCGTCGCCTCGTGCAGGTTCCCCCACAACCCGGCCCGCGTCCACCGAGCGAACCACCGATGCGCCGTGGGCACCGTCACCCCGAACGAACGTGGCAGATGCTGCCACGCGCACCCGCTCGTGACCACGTACACGACCGCCACCATCACCCTGCGCGCGTCGGTCGCCGCCCTGCCACCACCCTGGGGGCGCACCCGCTGCCCCGGCATGAGCGTGCTGGCAACCGCCCACATCTCGTCCGGGACCAGCCGCTGAGCGAGCGCCTCCATGCCGGTGATCCTCTCGCATGGGCTCTGACCTGCCAAATGAGACATAGGCCCATGTGCGGACCAGGGCTTTCCGGGGTTACCTTCACCGCCTCACCGACGAAAGGAAGAAGATCCATGAGGATCCTCGTGACGGGCGCGACGGGCGCGGTCGGCCGGATCGTGGTCGACAGGCTGCTCGCGGCAGGGCACCAGGTGCGGGCCCTGACCAGGAACCCGTCGGCCGCCGCACTGCCTCGCGCGGCCGAGGTCGTGGCGGGCGACCTCACCGACGCCTCCGCGTTCTCCGCCGCGTTCGAAGGGGCGGACAGGACCTACTACCTGCCTGGCGTCCTCGACGCCGACCTCGCGACCAAGCAGGCCGCCGCCTTCGTGACACAGGCGGCCAGGGCGGGGGTGACCCGCGTCGTCGACATGACGAGCGCGGCCGTGACGATCCGGCGGCCGGGCAGTTTCGAGATGCTGCGCGACGTGGAGCGCGTCATCGAGGGGTCCGGGCTGGAGTGGACTCATGTACGGCCGGGCGAGTTCGCCATGAACAAGCTCGACATGTGGGGCGAGTCGATCCGCAGCGAGGGCGTGGTGCGCAGCGCCTTCCCTGACGCGCTCGGCGTTCCCATCCACGAAGCCGACATCGCGGACGTGATCGTCGCCGCTCTTCTCGAGGACGGCCACGCCGGGAACGCGTACACGCTGAGCGGACCCCTGGCGCAGACCCACCGCGAGCAGGCGGCGGCGGTGGGCGAGGGCCTGGGCAGGCCGCTCCGCTTCGAGCCGCTGACGTACGGGCAGGCCCGCGCCGCCTACATCATGGCGGGGTTCCCGATGGACATCGCCGAGTACATCCTGGGCTACCAGGCCGAGTACGCGGAGGAACCGCCCGAGGTCTCGCCGGACGTCGAACGAGTCCTCGGCCGACCCGCCCGCCCCCTGTCCCGGTGGGCATCCGACCACATGGCCGACCTGACCTGACCTGACCCAGCCGCCCGAGGCTACGCGGGGGCGGTGATCGCGTTCGGAAGAAGCCTGGCTTTTCCGTAACGGCGCCCGGCCACGGACGCTCGGTGATGCGTATCCCTGGATGGAGGCCGGCCACGCGCCCAGGGTGGCGCGTGGCACGGCCTGCCGTAACGGATGGATGTCCAGCCGCGAACAGCCCGGGCCCGTACGGGCCACAGAGGCCGCACAAGGAGCGGTCCGGCACGAACCGATGGAAACCCCCGAACGGCGGCGCAGAGCATGCGAACCGATCGACGTCCACTCATGGAGGGACGGAAACCAACCGATGGAAACCCACTGAACGCCGACGAAGGCTCACTCAAGGAGGGGCCGACACGAACCGGCGGAAAACCACCGAACAGCTGTGCAGAGCATGCCAGCCGAGCGACACCCGGCAGACACGAAGCGATGGAAACCCCGAAGGACAGCGGCGGGGAGCGTGCGAGCCGACGGAGGCGCCTGGAGGGGCCCGGCACGAGCCGATGGACGCCGCCGGACGGGGCGGGGCGCGGCCGAACCGACGGACGCCGCCGAAGGACGAGGCGGGGCCCGGCACGAGCCGATGGACGCCGCCGAAGGACGGGGCGGGGCGCGGTCGAACCGACGGAGGACGGCCTGAGGATCGTGTGGGTCGCCGTCGCCGGTGGAGAACGTTCCAGGGGAACGCGACCTGAGCGAACCGGTGAAGAGCCTACCGGAGAACGTCTGACCTGCAGCGACTTGTGGAACCGTCCAAGCGCTCGCGGCCTGCCGAGGTCCGGGAGTCCTCCGCACGATACCCGCTCAAGAACCACTGCCGACGGTGGAACGGGATGGAGTCGGGGTGCGTCGGATGGAACAGAGATCGAAGAGCCTTAGACGCGCAGGTAGGGCACATGGTTCACGCGCGACTGGAGAGATCTTTGTTACGAAAGGGACACATGGAGCCCCAGATTTTCGTGGTTTTTTCGTGACATTTGGGTTCTGTGCACACCAGAATGCCTCTTCGACCCAGTGTCTAACCCCCAACGGAGGACAACGTGCGCAGACAGCTCCAGGCACTCGCCTGCCTCGGAAGTCTGGCGGCATTGAGCACTCCGGTCACCGCCGCACATGCGGAGACCCAGCCGAACTCCTGCCGCGTTGTCGCGGCCAAGCCATACCTCGACACCAACGGCGTCGTCAGGGGCGGCGCCGCCCGGACGGGCTGCGACGACCAGGCGCGGCTGCGCGTCCGCATCGTCGAGGTGCGGCCGGGGCCCGACCGGCTGCTCAAGAGCGGTTCGCAGCTCGTCACCAACGGCCGGGTCGTGGCCGGTGTCCGCTGCAGTGACGTGCCCCGCCGCCTCTATGTGACCGCGACCGACTACCGGGGCAACGCGCGTCGCTCCGGCGTGGCCGTGCTGTCCTGCGACAGCGTCCCCACGCCCACGCCCACGCCGACCACCTCCCCCACGGCGACCCCCACCACCACGGCGACGCCGACCCCGACCCCGACGAGCACGCCCACCGGTGGCGGCTCCACCGTCGAGGACGAGGTCGTCAAGCTGACCAACGCGGAGCGCGCCTCCGGCGGCTGCAAGCCGCTCACCCACGACCCGAAGCTGCATGCCGCGGCCGAGGGCCACTCGGCGGACATGGCAGCCAAGGGCTACTTCGACCACACTTCCCCCGACGGTCGCAACCCCGGCGACCGCATCAAGGCGTCGGGCTTCTCGCCCGTCACCGCTTGGGGCGAGAACATCGCCAAGGGCCAGCGCACCGCCGCCGACGTGGTTCGGGGCTGGATGAACAGCCCTGGGCACCGCGCGAACATCATGAACTGCAACTACACCCACATCGGCGTCGGCCACGACTCGAAGGGCCCGCACTGGACCCAGGTCTTCGCCCGCCACTGACGCCACTCCCCCGCGTCGGGTCAACCCACCGCCCCACCCGACGCCAGCGGGCCCGCCGCGCCTCCCCCTCCGCACGAGGGAGCCGCAGGCGGGCCCGCGCCTTTTCCCGCACACCGCACGCCAGGGACCGAGACCAGGGGGACCTGGGAAACACCGACCCAGGTTCCGAGAGCCGCAAACCCGGGAGTGCGAGGACCCACCGCCCCCGGGTGCCGAGGACCACCAACCCCTAACAACCCGGGAGCCCGAGGACCTACGGGCCCGGATTCCGAAACCACCGACGCCCAACAACCCCGGGGGCTCCGAGAGCCGGAAACCCGGGAGCCCGAAGACCCACGACCCGGATCCCGAGGACCACCGGCTTCCGACAACCCTCGAGTTCCGAGGATCCGACGACTTGGGAGTGCGGGGACGCGACGCCTGCCCCGGTCAGCCAGCCCCCCAGACGTGCGGGCGTGGCCTCACACGGCGGCCGGTTCCCGGGCGCCTGTCCTGAATTCGGCCAGGAAGTTCTCCTCGTCGAGCGCCTCGACGCACCGGGCCGTGATCCGCTCGACGTCGCCCCGCTCGGCCGCGGGCAGCGGCCTGCCCACCGATTCTCTCGCCGCCGCGGCCGACCCGAGCAGCCTGGCCGCTTGCCGATGGTCGCCCGCCAGCGACGCCGCCCCCGCCATCCCCTCCAGCGCCAGCGCGATCGCCCGAGGGTCGGAGGTGGCGCCGGCGTGGGCGTGGCCCTCGCGGTGGAGGGACATGGCCAGCTCGGCATCACCTCGCAGCTCGGCGATGAACCCCAGTTCGGCCAGCAGCAGGGCGGCCCCCGACTCGCCCTCCACCTTCGTGATCCAGTCGAGCCAGGTGCGCAGGTGCTTCTCCGCCGCGTCGAGCCTGCCCTGCCGCCTGGCGCTCAGCGCGAGACCGACCTCGGCGAACTGCTGGGCGTACGGGTGCGCGTGCGTCGCCGCCAGCCGCCTTGCCCGCTCGTGCAGGTCGTCGGCCCTGGCGTAGTCGCCCTTCAACAACGCGATACGGCCAAGCCCCGACATGCTCCTGGACACCTCGAACCACAACTCCAGCTCCTCGGCCATCGCCAGACCCTGGGAGTGGAGCGCCGCCGCCCCGTCGTAGTCGCCACCGATCTCCGCGAGCATCGCCAGCGGCTCGACCGCCTGCAGGACGCCCCAGTGGTCGTCGAGCTCCTCGAACAGTGCCGCGCTCCGCTTGCCGTCCCGCTCGGCGGCGGCGAAATCGCCCCTGATCATGCCGTGGACCGCACGGGCGGCCAGCGCGGCCGCCGTGCCCCACCGGTCGTCTAGTGTCTCGAACGTCTCCAGCGACCTGCCGACCAGCTTCTCGCTGCAGGCCAGGTCGCCATGGCCCCAGGTGGTGAACCCGAGGAACCACTGTGCCCTCGCCAGGGCCTCGGCGTCTCCGGCCGCTTCGAGTACGGCGAGCGCGGACTCGGCCCGCTGCCCGACGTCGACGGCGATGCCCAGCCGCATCGTCAGCCCCATCTCCCAGATCTCGGCCTGCGCCCTGAGCGCCGCGTGCCCCTCGCTCAGAACGCCCCGATCCGACGAGCCACGAATCGTCCCGCCATGACCCGCCCCACTGGAAACCGCCCCACCCGAAACCGGCCCGTCAACGGCCCACCCGCCGTCATCCGGCCCGCCCCCGCCCGGCCCACCGTGGATCGCCCCACCCCCGATCGGCACACCACCGGCCGAGACACCTCCGGCCGAAACACCACCGGCCGAGACACCTCCGGCCGAAACACCACCGGTCGACACACCACCGGCCGAGACACCACCGATCGGCACACCGCCGGTCGTGACACCGTGAGCCGGCTGCGGCTCGTCTCTGACGGACAGCGCCAGAGCCAGCGCCCTGCGGCCCTCGTCGAAGCGGCAGCGCAGCAGGAAGTACCTGGCCATCGCGTTGGCCAGGCGCAGCGCGGTCTCCGCCGAGCCCTGCTCCGCCGCGGTCTCGAGCGCGGTGCGGAGGTTGGCGCTCTCGGTGTCGAGTGTCGCCAGCCGGCGCGCCTGCCCCTCCGCCCGCCGCTCGCTCCCCTCCGCGAGAGCGAGGTAATGGCGGGCGTGGCGACGCCGTACACAGTCGAGCTCCCGCTCCTCCTCCATCCGCTCCAGGCAGTAGGCGGCCACCGACTCCAGCAGGCGGTAGCGGATTCCCTGCGCTCCTGACACGGTGACGACCAACGAGCGGTCGACGAGCCTGGCCAGCAGGTCGAGCACGTCGGCGGGGCGCACACCCTCTCCCGAGCACACCGCCTCGGCCGCCTCAAGCGTGCAGCCGTCGGCGTGGACGGCCAGGCGGCGCAGTACGACCCGCTCGGCCCCGGTGAGCAGCTCCCAGCTCCAGTCGATCATCGCGCGCAGCGTCTGCTGCCTGGCGGGCGCGTCGCGCCTGCCCGCCCCGAGCAGGCGGAACCTGTCGTCGAGCCGCTCGGCGAGCTGGGCGGGGCTGAGCACCCTCATGCGCGAGGCGGCGAGCTCCAGCGCGAGCGGCAGCCCGTCGAGGCGGCGGCAGACGGCCGCGACCGCCTCCGCGTTGTGCTCGTCGAGGGCGAACCCCGGCGCGGCCGCGGCCGCCCGCGCCGCGAACAGTCGCACGGCGCTGGAGGCGGCCGGGTCGCCCGTGCCCGAGGGCAGGTCGAGTGGCCGCACGGCCCACAGCCGCTCGCCGTCGATGGCCAGCGCCTCCTGGCTGGTGGCCAGGATCCGAAGCGAGGGCGCCGACCTCAGCAACGTCTCGGCCACGGCGGCGACCTGGTCGACGACGTGCTCGCAGTTGTCGAGCACGAGCAGGGCGCGCTTGGCGCGCAGTACGTCGACGAGCCGCTCGGTCGCGTCGGCGCCACGCTTGCCCGCGGCCCTGTCGTCGCGGACGCCCATCACCGCGGCGATCGCGTCGACGACGCCGACGGTGGCGGGCCGAGCGCCCAGCTCGACCAGCCAGACCCCGTCGGGATGCGCTCCTTCGAGCCGCGCCGCCACCTCCAGCGCGAGCCGGGTCTTGCCGACCCCTCCTGGGCCGGTCAGCGTGACGAGCCTGTGGGCTTCGACCAGCGAACGCACCTCGGCCGTCGCGCTCTCCCTGCCGATCAGGCCGGTCATGGGCACGGGCAGGTTGGTGCGCGTGGTGGGCGCGGCGTCGAGCGCGGGATCCTGTTCCAGGATCGCCTGGTGGAGCGCCACCAGTTCGGGCCCCGGATCGAGGCCGAGCTCCTCGGCCAGCAGGGCGCGCAGGCGGGCATAGCTGTCGAGCGCCTCGCTCTGCCTGCCCGCGCGGTAGAGGGCGCGCAGGTGGACGGCCCGCAGCCGCTCGCGGAGCGGATGCTCGCCCACCAGGTCGGCGAGCTCGGCAGCGAGCAGGGCGTGTTCGCCGAGCGCGAGCCTCGCCTCGGCCTGCTCCTCGATCGCCACCAGGCGCCGCTCGGCCAGGCGGGCCCGTGCCGGCCCGACGAACGCCTCGTCCGCGACGTCGGCGAACGGCTCGCCCCGCCACAACGCCAGCGCGTCGGCCAGCAGCGCCACCTTGGTGGCCGGGTCGTCGCTGGCGTGGGCCCGCTCGGCGAGCGTCTCGAACCGGTCGGCGTCGAGCGCACCCGGCTCCACCCGCAGCGCGTAGCCGGCGGGGGCGAAGGCAAGCCGCTGCCTGCCGTCCTGCTCCGCCTCCTCCAGCACCCTGCGCAGCTGGGACACCTTGACCCGCAGCGCCGCCGCCGGCTTGCCCGGCGGGCTGTCCCCCCACAGGTCCTCGATCAGGCGGTCGGCGGAGACCGGCCGCCCGGCGTGCGCGAGCAGGTCTGCCAGCAGCGCGCGGACCTTCGCCTCGGGTATGCGCAGCGCACGCCCCTCCGTCGACCAGACCGCCAGCGGGCCGAGCACCCCGAATCGCATGTCGCTCAAGCTAACAAAGGCCACCGACGATTTCGGAACGGCTACGGGATCGCCATAAGCCACTCATAACTGCCCCTCTCCAGGCTCATCTCCATGAATCCCAGCAAGCGAGCAGTGGTCACCGGCGGCACCCACGGCATCGGCCTCGCCGTGGTGAAGGCGCTCCTGGCCGAAGGCGCCGAGGTGGTGCTCACCGGCAACAACGAGAAGAACGTCGAGGCCGCGAGGAGCGAGCTCGCCTCCGGCAGGGCGCACGTCCTGCGCTCGGACGCCGGCAGCATGGCCGACATCGAGGCCCTCGGCCGCTACGTCGAGAGCACGCTCGGCCGGGTCGACTTCGTCTTCGTCAACGTCGGATACGCCGAGACGGGCCCCATCGAGGGGGTCACCGAGGCCGCCTACGACAAGATGTTCGCGATCAAGACCAAGGGCGCGTTCTTCACCACGCAGCGCCTGCTGCCCCTGGTGAGCAAGGGCGGCTCGTTCGTGTTCACCACCGCGGTCCTCGACGGCCTCGGCTACGCGGACACCAGCGTCGCCACCGGGACGGTGACCGCCGTCAGAGGGTTCGCCAAGTCGTTCGCCGCCGAGTTCCTCCCGCGCGGCATCCGCGTGAACGTCATCAGTCCCGGCTTCACCCAGACCCCCAGCATGGGCTTCGCGACGATGACCGAGGAGGAGAAGGCGGCCAACCAGCGGCTCGGCGAGGACCTCACGCCGATGAGCAGGCACGCCTCGCCCGAGGAGATCGCGGCGGCCGTGATGTATCTCGCCTTCGACGCCACCTTCACCACCGGCACCGTCCTGCACGCCGACGGCGGCCTCGGCCAGGTCATGGCCTGACATGACCAGCAGCCGTTGGAGGGCGCTGCCCATCCTGCTCGTCGCCGCGTTCGTCACCACGCTCGACTTCTTCATCGCCAACGTCGCGCTGCCCGCCATCCGCGCCGACCTCGGCGCGGGCGAGTCAGCGACCCAGCTGGTGATCGCGGGCTACGGCCTGGCCTACGCGGCCGGTGTGATCATCGCGGGACGGCTCGGCGACATCCACGGCGCGCGCCGGGTCTTCCTCACGGGCCTCGCCCTGTTCACGCTGGCCTCGGCCGCGTGCGGGGCGGCGCAGGGCCCGGCGTTCCTGGTGTCGGCGCGGATCCTGCAGGGCTGCGCGGCGGCCCTGATGGCACCGCAGGTGCTGACGCTGATGAGGGCGCTCTACCAGGGCGCCGACGGGGCGAAGGCCTTCGGCTGGTACGGCACGGCCGTCGGCCTCGCGGGCGTCGGCGGTCAGGTCATCGGCGGCACGCTGGTCGCGACGGACCTGGCAGGGCTGGGGTGGCGCACGTGCTTCCTGATCAACGTCCCGATCGGCGTCCTCGCCCTCGCCTGCGCCCACCGCCTCCTCCCCGGCCCTCTCGCCGGCCCGGGCAGCCCTGCCCTCGAAAGCGCCGGCACGCGACCCCGCGCACCGCACGAAGCAGGCCCCAAGGCGGCCGGGAGGCTCGCCGACCTCTCGGGATGCCCGGCGCGCGCGGCCCGCGAGCCGGTTCGCCGCAGGCTCGACCTGGTGGGCGCGGCCATGATCGCCACAGGCCTGGTGGCTGTCGTCTTCCCGCTCGCGCACGGCAGGGAAGCCGGATGGCCCGCCTGGTCATGGGCCTGCCTGGCCGCCGCGCTCCCCCTGATGGCCGCGTTCGTCGCCAGGCAGAGGCGCCTCGACGATCCCCTGCTCGATCTGGGCGTGTTCAGGAACCGCGGGTTCGTGCTGGGGCTGGCCGCCGTGGCGCTCCTGTTCGGGACCTCGTCGGGCCTGTCGTTCCTGCTGGCCCTCTACCTTCAGGACGGCAGAGGGCTGGCCCCGGTGGCCTCGGGCGCGGTGTTCACGGCGGTCAACGCCGGATTCTTCGCCGCCTCGCTCGTCACCAGGCGCGGCACCGGCTCCCGGACGGGCCGAAGGCTTCCCGTGGCGGGCGCCCTCGCACTCACCGCGGGGCTGCTGTGGAACTTCCAGGCGGCCGGCGGACCGCCGGCCGCGCTGCTCCCCGGGCTCTTCACGGCCGGGGCAGGGATGGGCCTGGTGATGTCACCGCTGCTGTCGATGACCCTGTCCTCGGTACGGCAGGCGCACGCGGGCGCGGCGGCCGGCGTGCTGGGAACCGTGCAGGAGGTGGGCGGCGTCCTCGGCGTCACCGTGGTCGGCGCGGTGTTCTTCGGCGGGCTCGACGCCGCCGGCTGGACGGACGCGGCCAGGGCGGGACTCGCGGTGCTGGTGGTGGCGGCGCTGGGGGCCTCGGTGCTGATCTGGCGACTGGTGGAGACGGGCGCCGCGGTCCGTGACGGCGAGCGGCCACACGCTCCCGAGGAGCGTCCCCTGGACGGAGGCCCGCCGGTGACCGCGGAGGCGCCGGAGCCGGCTTGCCGTCAAGACGAAAGAAGGGAGAGCGGCGCGGACCTGGTCGGCGCCTCCCACCGATGACCGGACAGTGAGCCGCACCTCGCCGGCGCCGCCTACCGATGACCGGGCAGTGGGCCGCACCTGGTCGGCGCCACGCGCCGGTGGCCGGGCGCCCCGAGAAGGGACGCCCGGACGCGGATCAGCCCTCGGCCTTGAGCCAGCTCATCATCGGCCGCAGCTTGGCGCCGGTCTTCTCGATCGGGTGCTCGGCCAGCTCCTCGCGGTAGCGCGTGAACTCCTTCTGCCCGCCCTCGAACTCCTCGACCAGCTGGCGCGCGAAGGTGCCGTCCTGAACCTCGGCCAGGATGCGCTTCATCTCCTTCTTGGTCTCCTCGGTGACCACGCGCGGGCCGCGCGTGTAGCCGCCGTACTCGGCGGTGTCGGACACCGACCAGTACATCTTGGAGATGCCGCCCTCGTACATGAGGTCCACGATCAGCTTCATCTCGTGGAGGCACTCGAAGTAGGCGACCTCGGGCTGGTACCCGGCCTCGATCAGCGTCTCGAAGCCCGCCTTGATCAGCTCGGACACGCCACCGCAGAGGACGGCCTGCTCGCCGAACAGGTCGGTCTCGGTCTCCTCGGTGAAGGTCGTCTTGAGGGCGCCCGCGCGGGTGCCGCCGATGCCCTTGGCGTAGGACAGGGCCAGGTCGAAGGCCTTGCCGGAGGCGTCCTTCTCGACCGCGACGAGGCACGGCACGCCGCGTCCCGCCTGGTACTGGCGGCGGACGAGGTGGCCGGGGCCCTTGGGGGCGACCATGGCGACGTCGACGCCCTCGGGCGCCTCGATGAGGCCGTAGCGGATGTTGAGGCCGTGGCCGAAGAAGAGCGCGTCGCCCTCCTGCAGGTTCGGCTTGATGTCGTTCTCGTAGATGCCGCGCTGAAGGTGGTCGGGCGCGAGGATCATGATGAGGTCGGCCTCGGCGGCCGCCTCGGCGGGGGTGACCACGCGCAGGCCCTCGGCCGCGGCCAGGTCCCTGCTCTTGGAGGTCTCGGGCAGGCCCACGCGGACGTCCACACCGGAGTCACGCAGGGAGAGGGCGTGGGCGTGGCCCTGGCTGCCGTATCCGATGACGGCCACGACCCGCCCCTGGATGATCGACAGGTCGGCCTGGTCGTCATAGAAGATCTCGGTCACGTGCATATACCTTTCAGGCGGTACGGTCCAGTGCCCTGAGGGACCGGTCGGTGATGGAACGGGCGCCGCGGCCGATGGCCACCATGCCCGACTGGACAAGTTCCTTGATGCCGAACGGCTCCAGCACCTTGATGAAGGCCTCGAGCTTGTCCGGGGTGCCGGTGACCTCGATGGTCACCGCGTCGGACGCGACGTCGACGCAGCGGGCCCTGAACAGCTGGACCAGTTCGAGGACGTGCGACCTGGTCTCGGCGTCCGCCTTCACCTTGATCAGCATGAGCTCGCGCTGCACCGACTGGGAGCTGTCGAGCTCGACGATCTTGAGGATGTTCACGAGCTTGTTGAGCTGCTTGGTGACCTGCTCCAGCGGGAGCTCCTCGACGCTGACCACGATCGTCATGCGCGAGATGTCGGAGTGCTCGGTCGGCCCGACCGCCAGCGAGTCGATGTTGAAGCCGCGCCTGCTGAACAGGGAGGACACGCGGGCCAGGACGCCCGGCTTGTTCTCCACGAGCACGGACAGAGTGTGCCTACTCATCTTCGCTCTCCCACGTCGGCGCCATGTCCCGCGCGATCTTGATGTCGTCGTTGCTCGTGCCGGCGGCGACCATCGGCCACACCATGGCGTCCTGGTGGACCACGAAGTCGACGACCACAGGGCGGTCGTTGATCTCCATGGCCTCCTTGATGACGGAGTCGACGTCTTCGGGTCGCTCGCAACGCAGGCCCACACAACCATAGGCCTCGGCCAGCTTGACGAAGTCGGGGATCCGGAGTTTCGCCTGCAGGTCGGTGTTGGAGTAGCGCTGGTCGTAGAACAGCGTCTGCCACTGCCTGACCATGCCGAGGTTACCGTTGTTGATGATCGCGATCTTGACGGGCACGCCCTCGATCGCGCAGGTCGCCAGCTCCTGGTTGGTCATCTGGAAGCAGCCGTCGCCGTCGATCGCCCACACGGTCGCGCCAGGCCTGCCCATCTTGGCGCCCATCGCGGCGGGGACGGCGAAGCCCATCGTGCCGAGGCCGCCCGAGTTGATGAACCTGCCCGGGTTCTCGTAGTCGATGAACTGCGCGGCCCACATCTGGTGCTGTCCGACGCCGGCGACGAAGTAGGTCTCCGGGCCCGAGATCGCGCTCAGCCGCTCCATGACGTACTGCGGAGCCAGCGAGCCGTCGGCGAACTCCTCGTAGCCGAGCGGGTAGGTCTCCTTGTAGCCGTTGAGCGTCTTCCACCACTCGGTGTAGTCGCCCTTGCGTCCCTCGGCCTCGACGGCGCCGATCATCTCGGTGATGACCTCGCGGCAGTCGCCGACGATCGGCACGTCCGCGTGGCGGTTCTTGGAGATCTCCGCGGGGTCGATGTCGGCGTGGACGACCTTGGCGTGGGGCGCGAAGGTGGACAGCTGTCCCGTGACGCGGTCGTCGAACCGCACGCCCAAGCCGATGATCAGGTCGGACTGCTGGAGCGCGCCGACCGCCGAGACGCTGCCGTGCATGCCGGGCATGCCCATGTGCTGCGGGTGGCTGTCGGGGAAGGTGCCGCGCGCCATCAGCGTGGTGACGACGGGAATGCCGGTCAGCTCGGCCAGGCGCAGCAGCTCGGCCGACGCGCGCGCCTTGTGGACGCCGCCGCCGACGTAGAGGACGGGCCGCTTGGACTCGGCGATGAGCTTGGCCGCCTCGCGGATCTGCTTGGAGTGCGGCCTGGTGACCGGCCGGTAGCCGGGCAGCTGCATGACGGGCGGCCAGACGAAGGTCGTGTCGGCCTGCAACGCGTCCTTGGCGATGTCGACGAGGACGGGGCCAGGGCGGCCCGTGGAGGCGATGTGGAACGCTTCCATGATCGTGCGCGGGATGTCGGCCGCGTCGGTGACCAGGAAGCTGTGCTTGGTGATCGGCATGGTGATGCCGGAGATGTCCGCCTCCTGGAAGGCGTCCGTGCCGATCATGCTGCTGGCCACCTGGCCGGTGATGGCCACCATGGGCACCGAGTCCATGTAGGCGTCGGCGATGGGCGTCACCAGGTTCGTGGCGCCGGGACCGCTGGTCGCCATGCACACCCCGACCTTGCCCGTGGCCTGGGCGTAGCCCTCGGCCGCGTGGCCGGCGCCCTGCTCGTGCCTTACAAGCACGTGACGGACCTTGGTCGAGTCGTAGAGAGGATCGTAGGCGGGGAGAATCGCGCCGCCAGGGATCCCGAACACGGTGTCGACTCCAACGTGCTCCAGCGCCCTCACGAGGGCTTGTGCACCTGTCATCCGTTCGGTCATCGCTCGTTCCTTGCGTGGCGTTGAGCACTGAGGACATAAAAAATGCCCCGCCCGCACGGAGGTGCGGGGCTGGGGCGGCGCGCAGGTCGAAGTGCTTCGCTAACGGCCTGCGCGCCGGCGAAGTACTACGAGAATCTCACTGCGAAGCATGAGACACACCATAGCCGCTCCTAGGGCGGCTGTGTCAATTTGGTGGAACACGAGTCTCACGATCCGAGACTGGTGAGGTTGGTGCGCATGAGCGAGTCGACGCCGCGCGCCGCCATGGGCCTGGCCACGAGGTAGCCCTGACCGCGGGTGCAGCCCATCTCCCTCAACAGTTCCAGCTGCTCGGGCCGCTCGATGCCCTCGGCCACGACGATCAGCCCGAGGTCGTGGCCGAGCCTGACGATCGTGCGGGTGAGCAGCGTCAGCGTCTCGTCACGGCCGAGACCCGAGACGAACGAGGGGTCGATCTTGATCATGTCGACGGGCAGCTGGCGCAGGAACGCGAGCGAGGCGTAGCCGGTGCCGAAGTCGTCGATGGCCAGCCGCACGCCGAGGGCGCGCAGCTCCGACAACCTGCTGATCGTCTCCTCGGCGTCCTCGACCAGCATCTCCTCGATCACCTCGAGGGTGAGCGCGGAGGCGGGCAGGCCGCTCTCCTGCAGCGCCTCGGAGATGGTCTCGACGAAGCGCGGCGCCGTGATCTGCCTGGCCGACAGGTTGAGCGACAGCCCGATGTCCCACGACGACGCCCGCCACGCGGCCACCTCGCGGCAGGCCTCGCGCAGGATCCACTCGCTCAGCGGCACGATGAGCCCGGTGTCCTCGGCAGGGCCGAGGAACTGCTCAGGCGGCACGAACACCGACCCCCGCCACCACCGCACCAGCGCCTCGACCGCGGTCACCCGCGAGGTGGCAAGGTCGACGACCGGCTGGTACTCGATCGCGAACTGCTCCTCCACCAGCGCCCGGTGCAGGTCGGCGGCCAGCTCGAGCCTGCGCACCACATCGGCGTGCATGTGCGCGGCGAACACCTCGACCCTACGCCCGCCGAGCTCCTTGGCTCGTGCCATCGCCACGTCGGCGTTGCGGATCAGGTCGCCCGCGGGCACGCCGTCCTCGGCGAAGGCCACGCCCACGCTCGCGGTCAGCGCGACGTCGCGGTCGGCCACCCTGAACGGGTCCTGCGAGACCGCCCTGACGAGCCGCTCGGCCACGTCGACCGCGACCTGCGCGGCCTCGGGGCCCGTCTCCACCAGCACGGCGAACTCGTCGCCGCCCCAGCGCGCCAGGGTGTCGTCGGGCCGTACGGCGCCGCGAAGGCGACGCGCGGCCTGCCCGAGGAGGTAGTCGCCGCTGGCGTGGCCCACCGAGTCGTTGACCGAGGTGAACCCGTCGAGGTCGAGGAAGATCACCGCGGTGCGCCCCGCCTGTCTGCCCTCCAGGACCTCCCGCGTGCGCTCCTCGAAGTAGGAGCGGTTGGGCAGGCCCGTGACGCCGTCGTGGAAGGTCAGGTGGGCGACCTGGTTGCGCAGCGCCTCCTCGTCGCTCACGTCGCGGGTGGTGACCAGCAGCAGTTCCTCGCCGTGCACGTGGCGGGTGGCCACGGACTCGGTGGGCCGCCACGTGCCGTCGGCCGCCCGCACCCTGCAGGCGATCAGGCAGGCGCCGGGCGCCACCGGGTCCTCGTCCAGGCCCATCTGGCGCAGCGCCAGCTGGATGCCCGGCACGTCCTCGGGGTGGATGTAGTCGAAGATCGACCCGCCGACCAGGTCCTCGGGGCGGTAGCCGTAGGTCACCTCGACGCCCGCGCCCATCTCGCGGACGACGCCTTCGTAGTCGCACAGCAGGACCACGTCGCCGGTGCTCTCGGCCAGCTCGCGCAGCTGGCGGTCGCCGAGCGCGACCAGGTGGCGCATGCGGGCGGTGGTGGTGATCAGCACGAACACGCGGACGACGAGGATCACCACCACGGAGGCGGCGACCAGGGCGACGCCCGTGACGGGCGGGCCTTTCAGGTTGAGCAGCATCGCGCCGGCGGCGATCACGACCAGGCACAGCGGCACGGCCGCGATCAGGGTGGCGGCGACCTGGCCGGTGGGCGCCTTCGACTCCTCGCCGCCCGCGTCGATGATCCTCGACGACCTGCCGCTCCAGGGCAGTGCCGCCAGCAGCAGGAAGGCGACTGGCGCGAGCAGGAGGCTCCACCTGGGCGGGTCGACACCGCCGAGCCTGGCGACCGCGCCGGAGAGCTCGCCGATCGTCGCGGTGGCGAGGACGGCCAGGCCCGCGAGGCCGAGCGGCCACAGCGGCGACCGCGCGGTGACGACCACGGGCCCCACGGCGCAGGTCACCAGCAGGCTGACCAGCGCGGGCAACAGCGTGATCATGAACGTCGAGGAGACGCCCACCTCGACGTAGAGCGGCTTGAGCGCGATCACCCAGCTGATCAGGAAGAGGGCGGCCGCGCACAGATAGGCGTCGGTCACCTGTCTCAGCACGACACGGGCGTGCATGGGCCGTCCCGCGGCCAGCACGCACCCCCCGGCGAACAGCACGGTGGCGACGAGGACGAGCAGGTCGGAGAAGTTGACCGCCAGGATGGAGCCCGCCGCGACGGGGCGCAGCGCCACACCGAAGAGCCAGACCACCGAGGCCGAGCCGAGCCAGCGCGCGGCGGGCCGGTGCTGGGGCGCCATCCGCACGGAGGCGACCAGCAGCGAGACGGCCGCCAGCAGCGCGGCCAGCCCTCCGGCGACCGCGGCGGTCGCCAGGGCCGGTGCGCCCGCGAGAAGGGCGGCGGCCAACCCCACCACACCCGTCGCGGCCGCGCCGGCGAGCGGCGCCCGTGGATCACGCCAGCGGATCAATGTCGTTGCCCATCCCGTGTCAAGTCAGCTCACGTGACTGCCGGAGTTCGGCAGTCGCACATCGCCAGTGTGTGCTCTTCCGGGTGCGCGGGGGACGACAACCGGGGAGTCGTCACCGATCTGATAACCATGAGGACCACTTTGCTCCGAAGATCGCCTTGACAACGGGTCATGGATAGCTGTCGTGGAATCGTCGATGTCGCCCACCGTACGCACCGAAGGTCACGGGGCAGACACGTTCGGGAATCCCTTTGTCAGTACGACACCGTCAGTACGACTCGGTGATGACGTTCTTCAGCGGCTCGCCCGCGAGGTATCGCAGCAGCTGGGAGCGGATCAGGCGCAGCACGCGGCGTGTCGAGGCGGGCGTGCTGCCCGCCACGTGCGGTGTGATGAACACCCCTGGCGCGTTCCAGAGCGGGTGCCCGCCGGGCAGCGGCTCGGGGTCGGTGACGTCGAGGGCGGCCCGCAGCCGCCCGGAGACGAGCTCGGCGACCAGGGCGTCGGTGTCGACCACCGCGCCTCTTGCGGCGTTGACGAGCAGCGCCCCGTCCTTCATGCGCGCGAGGAAGCCGGCGTCGACCATGCCGGCCGTGTGGGCGGTCGCGGGCACGAGCAGCACCACGACGTCGGCGTCGGGAAGGAGCGTGTCCAGTTCCTCCATGGGGTGGACGCCCTCGCGGGCCGTCCTGGCCACCCTCACCACCTCGACCTCGAACCCGTCGAGCCTGCGTTCGAGCGCCGCGCCGATGGATCCGTACCCGACGATCAGCACACGGGCGTCGGCCAGCACGTCGGTGTAGTGGTAGGCCCACTCGCCCCTGCGCTGCGCGTCCACGAAGGCGGGGAAGTCCCTCAGCACCGCGATCATCGCGCCGACCGCCCACTCGGCGGTGCCCGCGTCGTGCACGCCGCGCGCGTTGCACAGCGTGACCCCTTGGGGCAGGTGCGGCCGGTAGGGCTCCACGCCCGCCGTCACGGTCTGCACCAGCCGCAGCCTTTTCATCCGCGCCATGAGTTCGGGCGTGTCCTGCACGGGGATCAGCGGCGGGATCCACACCTCGGCCTCCTCGGCCCCCTTGGGGGCCGGGCCGCGGCCGTCGAAGACGACGCACTCCACATCGGGCAGGTCGGCGAGCACTTCAGCGGCGGCCTCGGACGGCACCCAGATCTTCATACGCGGAACTTTATGGGGAAGAGGCGAGTATGGGGCACATGAGGTCCATCTTTACGATCATGATCGCCGCGACACTGGCCGCGGGGTGCGCCGCGGCGCCGGCGGAGGTCGGGAGCGGTGTGCGCCCGGCCGGTACGGCGAAGCCGTCGGCGACGCCCGGCGAGCCCAGGACGGTCGCGGAGGGGCTGCGGGTGCCGTGGTCGATCGCGTTCCTGGACGGCGGCGACGCGCTGGTCACCGAGCGGGACCGCGCCAGGCTGCTGCGCGTGACGTCCACGGGCCTGGTCACCTCGCTGGGCAGGATCGCGGGGGCCGAGCCCGACGGGGAGGGCGGGCTCATGGGCGTGGCGGTGAAGGGCGAGCAGGTCTTCCTGTACTACACCGCGGCGGCGGACAACAGGGTCGTCCGCTACCGCCTCGCCGATGACCGGCTCTCGGACGCCAAGGTGATCGTGAAGGGCATCCCGAAGGGCGGCATCCACGACGGAGGACGGCTCGCGTTCGGACCCGACGGCTTCCTGTACGCGACCACGGGCGAGACCGGCGACAGGCCGCTGGCCCAGGACCGCGACTCGCTCGGCGGCAAGATCCTGCGGATGACCGTGGACGGCACGCCTGCACCGGGCAACCCGTTCGGCACCCTGGTCTACAGCTACGGGCACCGCAACGTGCAGGGCCTGGCGTGGGACCCGGCAGGGCGGCTGTACGCCTCGGAGTTCGGCTCCAGTTCCTACGACGAGGTCAACCTGATCAAGCCGGGCGGCAACTACGGCTGGCCCGAGGTGGAGGGCGTCGGCTCCGACCCCGACTTCATCGATCCGATCGTCACCTGGAGCACCTCGGAGGCCTCCCCTTCGGGCATGGCCTACGCGAAGGGCTCGCTGTGGGTCGGCGCGCTGCAGGGCAGGCGGCTGTGGCAGGTGCCGCTGGGCGCGGACGGCTCGGCCGGCAAGCCCGTGGCCCGCTTCGACGGCACGTACGGCAGGCTGCGGGCCGTCACCGCGGCGCCCGACGGCAGCCTGTGGGTGGGCACGAGCAATCACGACGGCAGGGGCGACCCCCGCGACGGCGACGACAGGATCCTGTCGGTGCCGCTGAGCTGAGGCCGCAGGTGAGCACGGCCCCGGCCGCTACTCCAGGTCGTCGGTCGGCGGCTTCACGCAGGTGACCTGTGGGCCCATGCGGTAGGTGGTGGTCTTCCTCTCCCGCTTGACCTCGACCCCGTCCTTGGTGATCACTCGCGTCACGTCGATCGTGAACCCGTCGTGCGCCTCCTGCGGCTTGCAGCCGGGGCTGTCGTCCTCCTTCCGCGTGAAGGCGACGTGGTTCCGCTTCGGCGAGGTGACCGACTCGACCTTGTCGTACCGCTTGGTGCTCCAGAGCGTGACCGTGATCGAGGTGCCCGTGTAGGAGGTCTTCACCAGCACGCCGTACGGGGAGTCGTTCTTCCACTTCAGGTCCACGGTCGGCCAGAAGACCGTCGCCTCCCGCCCTGGCGGGTACCTGGAGATCCAGTACATGTGCGCCATGTGCTCGACGTCCTCGAACCCGCCGAAGTAGGCCGCGTTGTACATCGTGGTGGCGAACTGTGAGACGCCGCCGCCGACGCCGTCCTCCATCTTGCCCGCGACGATCTGTCCCGCGGGCACGTAGCCCTTGGCCGTGGTCCGCTCGCCGACGATGCCGTTGATGGAGAACGTCTCCCCCGGCTTGACGATGTAGCCGTCGAGGGTCCTGGCCATCAGCTGGATGTTGGTCACGCGCGCCGCGCAGCAGGGGTGCTGGGTGGCGAAGGAGCCGACCTTCTCCTTGATGCCCATCCCGCGCAGTTCGCTGTCGGTCATGCGTGGCGCGACGACCGCCAGATCCACCGGGATGGTACGGCTGCCGCCCGTCTTGAGCGCCTCGGCCACGTCGACGGCCAGTTTCTTGTCGTCGACGCCCTTGCCCTTGCGCGCGGAGACGAGCTTGAGCCTGCCGTCGACGACGTCGTAGGTGGCATCGCGTGGCGCCTGGGCGGCGTCGATCAGCTGACCCTCGATCCCGGCGATCGCCTGACGCGCGTCGAAGCGGGGTTCGAGCCCGCCTTCGCCGTCGGAGACGAAGGTGAGGTTGGCGGCGATGGCGGCGACGGGGATCTGCGCCTGCTTGCCGTCCCTGGTCAGGGTGATCGGCCCGGACAGCGCGCTGGTCGCGGTGGCGGCGGCGGCCTTGACCGCGGCGGGCTTGGTCGTGGGCTCGTCGATCTTGACGGGCAGGGTCACGGTCCCGTGCGAGCCGAGGAAGGCCTCACTGATCAGCTTGGCCGCGGCCGCCTGGTCCAGGACGCGCCCCTCGCGCGGGGCGACGGTGACGGGTTGGAGTCCCTTGAAGGCGACCCTGCCCTCGCGCGCCTTCTGGTCGTATTTCGCGGCCAGCCCTTCGACCGTCCTGGCGAGCTGGGCGGACTCGATGGTGACCTTCGGCTCGATCGTCGTGGTGCCGGTCAGCGCCCGCCACACCTCGATGGGGCTGGGGAAGCCGCTCGGCGCCTGCTCGATCGTGCCGACGACGTTGAGCTCGACGCCTGCCTCGTCGGACTCGACGGTCTCCTTGCGGCCGTTCACCTCGACCTGGAGGGGCCGCTCGATCTTCGGCGCCAGCTCGTCACGGAGCCTGTCGGCGGCCTCGGTCACGGTCAACCCGCCGATGTCGACGCCGTCCACCCTGGTGCCGGGCAGCACCGAGTCCGACATGATCACCGCAGGCACCACGTACGCCAGGACGAGCAGCACCGCGATCACGACGGCGATCGCGGGCAGCAGGCGTCCGCGCCTGGGCGGAGCGGGCGGCGGCGGGGGCTCGGCGAAGGAGCGGCGTTCCTGCAGGCCGAACACGGGCGGCGGCGGAGGCGCGGGCTCGTAGTCCTGCTGGCCCTCGGCCATCGGCCACGGCTGCGGCGGCGGGGCGACGGGAGGCAGGGCGGTGGGCCCGACGGGCCGTTGGTCCTGCCGGCCTGTGGGGCCGTAGATGTCGGGCGAGACGCCGGGAGGCAGCCCACCGACGCGCGGCTTCCTGCCTTTCCCCGGTTTGGGGGTGGGCACCGAGGCGAACGGGTCGGTCGGTGGGTCCATCGGTCGGGCGTTCGCCACGCCTCAAGCTCCTCCCAATCCGCTGCCTTTCCTCAGGAAACACTAAGGCACAGGTGATGCGATATGTACCTTGAATCAGGACATCCAGCGGTAGCGATGCTCCGGGCGGCCTGTCGTGCCGTACCTGGGGCGCAGCTCCGCCTTGCCCGCCGCGCAAAGGTATTCCAGGTAGCGGCGCGCGCTGACCCGCGACAACCCGGTCAGCGTGGCGGCCTCGCTGGCCGAAAGATCGCCCCCGGCCTCGCGCAGCGCGTCGGCGACGAGTGCACAGGTCGCCGAGGACAGGCCCTTGGGCAGGGGCGCCCTCGTGACGCCGAACAGACGGTCGATGTCGTCCTGCCTGACCTCGGGGCCGATGGAGGTGAGCTGCTTGCGTGTGTCGGCGTAGCTGGAGAGCCGCTCGGCCAGCGCGGCCGAGGTGAAGGGCTTGATCAGATAGCTGACCGCGCCGCCGCGCATCGCCGCTCTGACCGTCGGCAGGTCGCGGGCCGCGCTGATCATGAGAACGTCGACGCCACGCAGCCTGTTCAGCACTTCCAGACCAGACATGTCGGGCAGGTAGATGTCCAGCAGAACCAGGTCGGGATGATGCTCGGCCACCGCGTCCAGCGCCGCGGCACCGGTGTGGGCGGTGCCGACGACCTCGAAGCCCTGCAGCTTCGCCACGTAACCGCTGTGGATGCGGGCCACCATGAAGTCGTCGTCGACGACGAGCACCCTCACGGTCATGGCAGCAACGCCGTGAACACGGCGCCTCCCGAGTTGTGGACGCGCACCCAGCCACCCCTGCGCATGCACGCCTGCCGCGTCAGTGCGAGGCCGAGCCCGCGGGGGCCGGAGTGCGCCGCCTTGGTCGTGAACCCTTCCCTGAAGACCTCTTCCACCAGGTCAGGGGTGATGCCGGGGCCCGAGTCGCCGACCCGCACCCGTAGCCCCTCCCCCGTGGCCACGACGGCGACCTCGATCGTCCCCGGCGCGCCGTCGAGCGCGTCGAGCGCGTTGGCCACCAGGTTGCCGACGACGAGCACGGCGTCCTGAGGATCGTCGATCGCGCCCTTCGGCACGCGGGTGTCGTCGGCCAGCACGAGCGTGGCGCCGCGTTCGGCCGCCTCCGCCGACTTGGCCAGCAGCAGCGCGGCCAGCGTGGGGTCGGCGACGCGCTCGCGGATGCCCGTCGCGTAGGTACTGCGCGTGGTCCTGGTGATGAAGCTGATCGCCGCGTCGTGCTCGCCCAGCTCCAGCAGGCCCACGACGGTGTGCATGCGGTTGGCGAACTCGTGGGCCTGGGCCCGCAGCGCCTCCGTCGTGGAGCTGGCCGAGTCGAGCTCCTGGGCCAGCCGTACGAGCTCGGTCCTGTCGCGCAGGGTGATCACCCAGCCGCGCTGCTGGCCGCGCACGGACACGGGAGTGCGGTTGAGGACCAGCACCCGCTCGCCGTGCAGCACGATCTTGTCCTCGCCCGGGTCCGCGCCACCGAGCACGTCGCGCATGCGCTCGGAGACCGGCATGTCGGTGAGGTCGCCGCCCACCTCGCCGAGCAGCTCGCGGGCGGCGTCGTTGACCAGCGTCACCCTGCCCTTCATGTCGAGCGCGAGCACGCCTTCCTTCACCCCGTGCAGCACACCCTCGCGCTGCTCCAGGAGCTTGGCGATCTCGGCGGGTTCGAGGCCGAAGATCTGCCTGCGGACCCTGCGGGCGATGAGCGCCGCCAGTGCCGAGCCCGCCACCAGGACGGCGAGCCCCGTCCACAGCAGCGGCGCCAGCACCGAGGCGACCTGCGCGTCCACCTTCTCCACGAGCACCCCGACCGAGGCGAGCCCGATGATCGTGCCGTACTCGTCGAAGATCGGGGCCTTGCCGCGCACCGTGGTGCCGATCGTCCCCGTCTCCACGCCGACCCACTTCTCGCCCGTCTTCAGGACGGTCGAGCCGTCCGTGGACAGCCGCTTGCCGATGAGCGCGGTGTTCGGGTGGGCGTAGCGTCTCTGCTCCCTATTGGCGATCACGACGTAGTCGGCGCCGGTCTCCAGCTGGACGCCGGCCGCGATCGGCTGCAGGAGCGTGGAGGGATCCTGCGCGGCGAAGGCCTCGCGCACCTGCGGCATCCCCGCCACCGCTTCGGCGATCGCCAGCGCCCGCTGCTGGTACTGCGAGTCGAGCTGCCGCCGGGTGTGCTGAGCCCATACGACAGCCGTGCCGCTGACGGCGAGCACGACGATCACCATCTGCAGCACGAAGAGTTGCGTGCCGAGTCTCACAGGGCCATGGAAGCACCAGCAGGTCACGCACGGGTCGCGACCAATATGACCTTTACGACGGCAACCGCGTAAAGGGTCGACGAGAGGGGATGTCCGTTTCACCATCCAGTATTCGAGATTGTGACACCCCCCGTTTTGGAGTGATCATGCGACTCCGCATACTCGCCACCATCGCCGCCCTCTCCGTCGCGGCCCTCACCGGCTGCGGCCAGCAGGGCGGGGGCGGCGGCACCGGCACACTGCGCATCATGGCGCCCGCCGCCGTCGGCGGCGGCTGGGACCAGACCTCCCGTACGGCCGAGCAGGCGATCAAGTCCGTCGACCCCCAGCGCAAGACCGAGGTCTTCAACGTGCCCGGCGCGGGAGGCACGATCGGCCTGGCCCAGCTCGCGGGCGAGAAGGGCGACGGCAACCTGCTCATGACCATGGGCCTGGTCATGGTCGGCGCGATCGAGCAGAACAAGTCCAAGGTCACGCTGGCCGAGACCACGCCGATCGCCAAGCTGACCGAGGAGTACGAGATCGTCGTCGTGCCCGCTGACTCGCCGCTGAAGACGCTGGCCGACCTGGTGGCCGCGTGGAAGGCCGACCCCGCGAAGGTGTCCGTCGCGGGCGGCTCGGCGGGCGGCACCGACCACATCCTGGCGGGCCTGATGGCCAAGGCGGGCGGAGTCGACCCCAAGCAGGTCAACTACATCGCCCACTCGGGCGGCGGCGAGGCGCTCAACGCGCTGCTCGGCGGCAAGGTCACGATCGGTGTGTCCGGCGTCGGCGAGTTCGCCGAGCACGTGAAGTCCGGCAAGCTGCGCGCGCTGGCCGTCTCCGCGCCCAGCCGCATCGACTCCGTCGACGCGCCCACGCTGAAGGAGGGCGGCCTCGACGTCGAGCTGGCCAACTGGCGAGGGTTCGTCGCGCCCGCGGGACTGAGCGACGCCGACAAGAAGGCGCTCACCGACCTGGTGACCAAGATGCACGACTCGCAGGCGTGGAAGGACGCGGTGGCCAAGAACGGCTGGATCGACGCCTTCCAGACCGGGCAGCAGTTCGCCGACTACCTGAACGCCGAGCAGACCCGCGTCAAGGCCGTCATCGCCGAGATGGGGCTCGTCTCCTGATGTCCTCCCCGCACGAGCAGGACGGCGCCACCCCCCGTGGCGCCGTCCCCGCGCACCCGGATCCCGGTACGGCAGGCCGTACCGGGGTCCCGAGCCCCCCGCCCGCCGGCGGCGGCGCCTCTGCCGGGCCGCCCCCAGCCGGTGACCGGGGAGAGGACCACGGCAAGAGGCACGGATGGTGGCGCCCGGAGATGGGGTTGTCCCTCGTCGTCCTCGTCCTCGGCGTGTTCGTCATCGTCGGCACCCTCGATGTCACCGCCGCCAGCTCCGCCCTCGGTCTGGGCCCCAGGTTCTTCCCCATCCTCGTCGGCGGCGCCCTGATCGTCATCGGCGCCTTCTACACCCTCGACGTCCTGCGCGGCGGCCGGGGCGATCCCGAGGAGAGCGAGGACATCGACGCCGACGCCCCCGCCGACTGGAAGAGCGTCGGACTGGTCAGCGGCATCTTCCTGGCCTTCACCGCCGTCCTCACCACCCTCGGCTGGGTCATCTCCGCTTCGCTGCTGTTCTTCGGCCTCTCCGTCGCCCTGGGTGCCGAGAGCAAGGTCAAGACCGCGATCATCGCCGTCGTCCTCGGCGTCGTCTCCTATCTGGCCTTCGTCAGGGGCCTGGGCGTCACCCTCCCTGACGGCCTGCTCCAGGGGGTGATGTGAGTGGATTCGCTCCAGCTTCTCCTGGAGGGCTTCGCCACCGCCCTCACCCCGGTCAACCTGCTGTACGCGCTCGTCGGCGTCACCCTCGGCACGCTCGTCGGTGTCCTGCCCGGCATCGGCCCCGCCATGACGGTCGCGCTCCTGCTGCCGATCACCTTCACCGTGCCCCCGGCCAGCGCGTTCATCATGTTCGCCGGCATCTACTACGGCGGCATGTACGGCGGGTCCACCACGTCCATCCTGCTCAACACGCCAGGCGAGTCGTCCTCCATGATCACCGCGCTGGAGGGCAACAAGATGGCCAGGCGGGGCAGGGCCGCGCAGGCGCTGGCCACTGCCGCCATCGGCTCGTTCGTGGCGGGCACGATCGCCACGGCCCTGCTCGTCGTCGCCGCTCCCGCGGTGGTCGACTTCGCGATCTCCTTCGGCCCCGAGGACTACTTCGCCCTCGCCGTGCTGGCCTTCACCGCGGTCTCCTCGGTGCTGTCGCGCTCGATGGTGCGCGGCCTGGCCTCGCTCGGTCTCGGGCTGGTCATCGGACTGGTCGGCATCGACGAGCAGACTGGGCAGGCCCGCCTCACCCTCGGCATCCCGCAGTTGCTCGACGGCATCGACGTGGTGATCGTCGCCGTCGGCCTGTTCGCGCTGGGCGAGGCGCTGTACGTCGCCTCCAGGCTGCGGCACGCCAGCCCCGAGGTGGTTCCCGTGGGCCGCGCGTGGATGGGCCGCTCGGACTGGGGCCGCTCCTGGAAGCCGTGGCTGCGCGGCACCGCGCTCGGCTTCCCGTTCGGCGCGCTGCCGGGCGGCGGCGCGGAGATCCCGACGTTCCTGTCCTACGCCGCGGAGAAGAAGCTGGCCCGCGGCGTGGCCAAGGAGGAGTACGGCAAGGGCGCGATCGAGGGCGTCGCAGGACCCGAGGCGGCCAACAACGCCTCGGCGGCGGGCACGCTCGTCCCGCTGCTCACGCTCGGCCTGCCCACGTCGGCGACGGCGGCGATCCTGCTGGCCGCCTTCCAGCAGTACGGCCTGCAGCCTGGCCCGCAACTGTTCGACCACAACCCGGCCCTGGTGTGGGGCATGATCGCCTCGCTGTTCATCGGCAACGCGATGCTGCTGGTGCTGAACCTGCCGCTGGCCCCCCTGTGGGCCCGCGTGCTGCGCATCCCGCGCCCCTACCTCTACTCGGGCATCGTGCTGTTCGCGGCCCTGGGCGTCTACGCGCTGAACTCGTCGGCCGTCGACCTCGTGGTGCTGTTCGTGCTCGGCCTTCTCGGCTACGCCATGCGCCGCTTCGGGCTGCCGGTCGCCCCCGCGGTGATCGGCATGATCCTCGGTCCGATGGCGGAGAAGCAGCTGCGCAGGGCGCTGGCCATCAGCGCGGGCGACGTGACCGCGCTGGTCAGAAGCCCGATCGCGGCCGTCCTGCTGGGTCTGGCCGCGCTGGCCCTCCTGACGCCCCTGTTCAGGCGGCTGTGGGCGCGGCGCCATCCCGGCGCGGTCATCACACCTGGGTCTCAGATGGAGTGAGCCGCGGGCTTCCTGGGCATCACCCAGGTGGTTCTTGGGACATGAGCGTCGAGGCCCCGCCGGCCCGTCCACCCGGCGGGGCCCCCGTCATGTCATGGGCGCCCGGCCTGCCTCCGTCACGTCATGCGCGTCCGGCCTCGTCCGCCTCGTCATGGACGGCCGGTTCGCGCGCCGCTGCGCTGCTGGGAGGCGGTCAGGGCCGCGGGAAAGGTGACGGGGCCCTCCTCCGTGCGCACGGTCACGGTCGTGCCGTCGCACGTCACCCGTGCCCTGCCCGGAACGGCGACGGTCAGCAGCGACCGGGCAGCGGGCGAGGTGATCGTGACCGAGGGAACGCGCTTGAGGTAGCCCGGCGAGATCTCGCCCTTGCCCTCCCGCTGTCCGCCGACCTCCTCGCACGCGGGCATCTCCAGCTGCACCAGCGTCGGCCTGCGGCCCGGAGCGAGGTGCCACAGGTTGCGCAGCGTGTTCCCTTCGGGCACCTCGTCCAGGACCGCGAGCACGTCGCGCCCGTGGTTGACCAATACCTTCCTGGTACGGCTCACGCCGTACGCGTCGTCGGTGAACTCGAAGCTCTGCCTGGTACGGGTGATGGACGAACCCACCAGGCGCGTCGCCGTACCCGGGCGGAACGGCCTGCCCTCGACCACGGGCACGTTGTGGGCCTCGGGGGTGACGGTCCATCTCGGGTAGTCGCCCTTCTCGTAGGAGTGGAAGCCCGCCTCGACCAGGACGTCGTGTCCCTCGGCCTGGTAGGTGACGCTCATGTGGTCCTCGTGACCGTGGTAGCGGCGCGGAGGGCCGAACCTGATCGAGTAGAACGCCGAGTCGCGCGACCAGCCGGTCCTGCCGAAGACGTAGCCGCCGTCGAAGACGCCGACGGTGTCACCCGGGCGCCGGAAGCCGGTGGGCCGCATGTCGGCGGGGCCGTCCCCGATGGCGGTGAGCCTGCCGTCTGGCTGGATGGCGTGCGCGACGTAGGACTCCAGGGCCGCTCGCCTGGCGGCCAGCGCGGACGGCACGCCGACGCCGCACTCCCTGATGCTGTTGAAGGCGACGCCGAGGCGCTGGTGGACGTAGACGCCGTAGCGAGGAGCCTGCTCTTGGAGCGTTCCCTGCCCGTCGATGGCGCGCTCGGCCGACTCGGTCATCCTGCGCAGGGCCAGGTCGCGCCACTCGGGGACGCCGAGCCTGCAGCCGATGCCCAGCAGCGCGATGTCCTGGTCGAGGCCGTGGTTGTGGCCGCCCTTGTACAGCGCGGCGTCGGCCAGGACCTCGGCGTGCTCGACGAGCGAGTCGGACAGCCAGTCGGCCTTCACGTAGGTGCTCAGGCAGACCAGCGCGGGCGCGCGCAACGCGACGGCGTGCTCGGCCCACGCCCACGCGCTGACGTCCGCGCCGCCGCGTGGGTTGTCCTTCACCCAGTCGTGGGCCGTGCGCTCGGCCCGCCGCAGGGGCGCGGCGTCGCCCTTGCTCTCGTAGGCGACGACGAGGCGGCCGATCCAGCGCAGCGAATGCAGGTTGAGGGCCCACGAGCGGTTGCGGTACGGATCCATCCGCCAGTCGAGGTCGGTGCCGAGTTCCACGGCCGGGAGACCGACGAACGAGATCGGGCCCTTCATGACGTCGGCGGCGGCGAACTGGCTCCTGTCGCACATCGGCCTGCCCCTGGCGTCGGCCAGGCTCGGGTCACCCGGCCTGACCAGGCAGGCGGCCGTGAGCAGCGTGAGCAGCACCAAGACGATCGGACGCTTCACTGCTTCTCGTCAGTCCATTCCGCTTCGAGCACGATCTCTGTCGCGACGCCCGTGATGGCCTTGACCACCTGGCTGTCGCGCGGGTCGATGACCAGCTCGCGCTTCACGCCGCGCACGTCGTAGGCGAAGGTCGACCTGCCCAGGTAGCGCACGTCGGGCAGCTCGGCCAGCGCCCGGTAGGCGGCGGCCCGCACGTCAGGCGGGGCGGGCTTGCTCCACAGCAGGCCGCTGAGCGCGTCGGCGACCACGCCTCCGCGCTCCCGCTCGGGCACGTCGCGAAGGATGCCGTTCACGTGGGCGCGCAGCGCGACGGGGTCGCCGGGGAGAGCCTCGATCTCGGCGATCGTCATGGGGTGCCCGTCCATCGTGAAGGGCTCCTTGGTGGGGGCGCTGACGGTGGTCGTGCCGCTGCGCGTCGTCGTCCACGCGCGCCCGTCCCTCGCCACCCACAGCTCCCTGACCTCGGAGTCGTTGATCAGGCGCTTGACGTGCCAGTAGGCCCCCTTCGTCGGCGGGAGGACCTCCGCCACGCCTGCCGCCGCGCGCAGGACGCTCACCTTGTCCTCGGCCGGGTGGGCGGTCATCAGCCTGGGCACGGCGAAGGCCACCGCGGCGACGGCCGCGACCGCGAGGCTCGCCAGCATGGGCGTCCAGCGCGGCCGCCGCCTGCCGCCGCCGGCCTCGATCCTGGCCCTGACCCTGTTCCTGACGCCGGGGCCCTCCTCGGGCTCGCCATAGAGCTCCCGGATCTTCCGCAGGTCATCCACGGTCGCCCTCCATCGGGTTGGTGCCGCCAAGGGCCTTGCGGAGCTTCTTCCTCGCGCGGTTCAACCGGGAGCCGACCGTGCCGTACGGGATGCCGAGCGCGGTGGCGATCTCCTCGTGAGACAGTCCGGCGAGCGCGACGAGCAGCAGGACGTCGCGGTCGCCCTTGCCGAGCCGGGCGATCGCGCCGGCCAGGCTGGGTCCGAGACTCTGCGCGCTGACCCGCACCGCCACGACGTCGGCGAGGCCGGGCACGTCGCGGTCGGGGGACACGCGTTCCATCGCGCGCAACGCCCTGATCTCCGTGCGCCTGTGCTTGCCGACCAGGTTGGTGGCGATGCCGTACAGCCAGGACCGGACGCTCGCCCTGCCGGGGTCGTAGCGGTCGCGTTTGCGGAAGGCGGTGAGGAAGGTCTCGGCGACCACGTCCTCGGCGTCGTCGGGGCCGAGCCGCTGGGCGACGTACCTGTGGATCTCCCCGAAGTAGGCGTCGAAGATCTCGCTGAACCCCTCGGGTTCGGCGAGATCAGGGTCGCGCACCGCGGCTGCGGTCATGGGTGGCCTTCCGTGGGCGAAGCTGTCGACAGGTATCACCCGATCGACGGATTCACTTTCACGGTCGTCTTTCAGCGGGCCCGCTCCCCCTGGGCGCTCACATGATCGGCGGCCTGGTCATGACGCCGCAAAGCGGGGAACGGTGACCGTTCCCCGCACGTGGCGCACATCATGACAGACGTGCGAGCGCCGGAGCCTTGGAACCCGGCGAGAGCGGCTGGAAGCGGGGCGCGACCCAGAGGCCCACCAGCGCCATGACGAGCGTGGCAGCGTAGACCGCCCAGTACCCCTGGCCCGCCGCGGCGAACAGCGCGCTGGTCACCGCCACCGACACCACGGAGAACACCGACTCGCCGACCTGGAGTGCCGAGCTGTTGACGCCCTGCTCGCCCGGCTTCGACAGCTCCAGCGTCAGCACCGACAGCGTCGGATAGATCAGGCCCATCCCGAACCCCGTGATGATCCACGCCGGGTAGGCGAACGCGACGGGCACGGCCTCGAAGGTGACCACGCCCATGGCGAGGATGCCGAGCGCGAGCGCGGCGGTGCCGCCGACCAGGTTCGCCGTCCTGCCGAACACCTCACGTCCCTGCAGCCAGGAGGCGAACGACCAGGTCAGCGCGCCACCGGTGAGGGCGAACCCTGCCATCAGCGGCGACATGCCGCGCTCGCTGATCAGCATGAGCGGGACGATCACCTCGGCGGCGAAGAACGCGCCCGCGGAAAGACCGCGCAGGGCCACGACGGCGGGCAGCCCCCTGGCCGCGCGCAGCGTCCCCGCGGGCAGCAGCTTCGGCAGCGCCACCAGCAGCACCACGAGACCCACGACGAGCAGCGGGAGCCTGCCGTCGCTGCCGTACTGCATGAGGCCCGCGCCCACGGCCGTCAGCGCCGCCCACGCGACCTTCCTGCCTAGACCGGGAGCGGGCTCGGCCTGCCCACCCGTGACCGGCTGCCCCGACAGGCCGCGCACCAGGATCAGCGCACCGATGACGGTCAGCACGGGGACGGACAGGAACACCCATCGCCAGCCCAGCGAGTCGACCACCAGCCCGACGATCGCGGGACCGACCATCGAGGGCACGACCCACGCCGTGGCGAACAACGAGAAGATCTTCGGGTGCAGTTCCTCCGGATAGACCCTGGCCACCACCACGTAGAGGGCGACGCTGACCAGCGCGCCGCCGAAGCCCTGCACGAGCCTGCCGGCGATCAGCATCTCCATGCTGGAGGCCAGCCCCGCCAGCAGCAGGCCGCCGATGAACCCGGCCACTCCCGTCCACAGGGGCGCGACCGGGCCCTTCAGGTCGGCCCATCGGCCGCCGAGGACCGTACCGACCACCGCGGCGGCCATCGCGCCGCTGAACGCCAAGCCGTACAAGTGGAGGCCGCCGAGCTCGCGAGCCACGACGGGCATGGCGATCGCCACCGCGATGTACTCGAAGGCCACCAGCGAGACCAACGCCACCAGACCGGCTGTCAGTGATTTGTGCGTCATGACGCCGACGCTACGGACGCACCCCCGCGCGCACATCGTGCGCTGGTCCTAGGCCCTCTCCGTACATCGCCCTAGGCTACGGGACGGCCCCGGCGCGAGGTTCCGCGCCGGGGCCGTCCGGTTCGAACAGCGGGATCGTCTACTCGGAGACGCCGAGCTTCTCCAGGATCAGCTCGCGGGCCCGGGCCGCGTCGGCCTTGCCGCGGCTGGCCTTCATGACACCGCCGACCAGCGCGCCCACCGCCGCGATCTTGCCGGAGCGGACCTTCTCGACCGCGTCGGCGTTGCCGGCGAGGACACCGTCGATGATCGACGCCAGCTCGCCCTCGTCGGCGATCTGCAGGCCGCGCGCCGCGACGACCTCGTCGGGGCCGCCCTCGCCTGAGAGGACGCCGTCGAACGCCTCACGGGCCAGCTTGTCGTTCAGCGCGCCCGAGGCGACCAGTTCGGTCACCCTGGCGACCTGCGCCGGGGTGATGGGCAGCTCGGCCAGCGACGTACCGGCCTCGTTCGCCCTGCGGGCCAGCTCGCCCATCCACCACTTGCGGGCGTCGGCCGCGGGTGCGCCCGCGGCGATCGTGGCCTCCACGATCTCGATGGCGTCGGCGTTGTGCATCGACTCCATGTCGTGGTCGGTCACCCCCCACTCGGCCTGCAGGCGCTTGCGGCGCACCGACGGCAGCTCGGGCAGCTCGGCCTTGAGCTTGGACACCCAGGCGGGGTCGGGGGCGATCGGCACCAGGTCGGGCTCGGGGAAGTAGCGGTAGTCCTGCGCCTCCTCCTTGGACCTGCCGGACGTGGTCGTGCCGGTGTCCTCGTGGAAGTGGCGGGTCTCCTGGGTGATCCTGCCGCCCTCGGCGAGGATCGCCGCCTGCCGCTGGATCTCCCCGCGGACCGACCGCTCGACGCTGCGCAGCGAGTTGACGTTCTTGGTCTCCGTACGGGTGCCCCACTCGGAGGAACCGCGCGGCATGAGCGAGACGTTGACGTCGAACCGCATGGAGCCCTCCTCCATGCGCACGTCGGAGACGCCCAGTGAGCGCATGAGCTCCCGCAGCTCGACGCCGTACGCGCGGGCCACCTCGGGTGCGAGCTTGTCCGTGCCGGGGATCGGCTTGGTGACGATCTCCACCAGCGGGATGCCCGCGCGGTTGTAGTCGACGATGGAGTAGTCGGCGCCGTGGATGCGGCCGGTCGCGCCGCCCACATGGGTGGACTTGCCGGTGTCCTCCTCCAGGTGGACCCGCTCGATCTCGATGCGCACGACCTTGCCCTCGACCTCGACGTCGAGGTAGCCGTCGAAGCAGAGCGGCTCGTCGTACTGCGAGATCTGGTAGTTCTTCGGCATGTCCGGATAGAAGTAGTTCTTCCGGGCGAAGCGGCACCACTCGGCGATGGAGCAGTTCAGCGCCAGGCCGATCCTGATCGTCGACTCGATCGCCTCGACGTTGGCCACGGGAAGCGACCCGGGCAGCGCGAGGCAGGTCGGGCAGGTGTGGGTGTTGGGCGGAGCGCCGAAGGTGGTCGGGCAGCCGCAGAACATCTTCGAGACGGTGCCCAGCTCAACGTGGGTCTCCAGGCCGAGGACCGGCTCGAACCGGTCGATGGCCTCGTCGTATGCCATGACGCTCACAGCGCGGGAGCCTCCTTCAGCAGCGGGCCGCCCCAGCGGCTCTCCAGGGCCTTCTCGACCGCGGCGCCGACCCTGTAGCAGCGGTCGTCGCCCAGCACCGGGGCCATGATCTGCAGGCCGACCGGCAGGTTGTCCTCGTCGGCGAGGCCGACCGGCACCGACATGGCCGCGTTGCCCGCCAGGTTCGACGGGATCGTGCACAGGTCGGCGAGATACATCGCCATCGGGTCGTCGGCGCGCTCGCCGATCGGGAACGCCGTCGTCGGCGTGGTCGGCGAGATCAGCACGTCGACCTGGTGGAAGGCGGCCTCGAAGTCGCGCGCGATGAGCGTGCGGACCTTCTGCGCCTGGCCGTAGTAGGCGTCGTAGTAGCCGCTCGACAGCGCGTAGGTGCCGAGCATGATGCGCCGCTTGACCTCGGGGCCGAAGCCCGCGGCCCTGGTCAGCGCCATGACCTCCTCGGCGCTGCGGGTGCCGTCGTCGCCGACGCGCAGGCCGTACCGCATGGCGTCGAAGCGGGCGAGGTTGGACGAGCACTCCGAGGGGGCGATGAGGTAGTAGGCCGGCAGCGCCGTCGTGAACGACGGGCAGGAGACCTCGACGACCTTCGCGCCCAGCGACTCCAGCAGCTCGACGGCGTCGTGGAAGCGGTTGAGCACGCCCTGCTGGTAGCCCTCGCCGCCGAACTCCTTCACGATGCCGATGCGCATCCCCGCGATGTCGGCGTTCCTGGCCGCCTCCACGACGTCGGGCACGGCCGCGTCGATGGAGGTGGAGTCCATCGGGTCGTGGCCGGAGAAGGCCGCGTGGAGCAGCGCCGCGTCCATGACGTTACGGGCGAAGGGCCCGGGCGTGTCGAGGGAGCTGGCGAAGGCGATCAGGCCGTAACGGGACGAACCGCCGTATGTCGGCTTCATGCCGACGATGCCGGTGACGGCGGCGGGCTGCCTGATCGAGCCGCCGGTGTCGGTGCCGGTGGACAGCGGCGCCTCGTAGGCGGACACGGCCGCGCTCGACCCGCCCGACGAACCACCGGGGATCTTGGAGAGGTCCCAGGGGTTGCGGGTGACGTGGTAGGCGGAGTTCTCGGTGGAGGAGCCCATCGCGAACTCGTCGAGGTTGGTCTTGCCGAGGATGACCAGGCCCGCCTGGCGCAGCCGCGCGGTCACGGTCGCGTCGTACGGCGGGCGCCACCCCTCGAGGATCTTGGAGGCGGCCGTGGTCGGCATGTCCTTGGTGGTGAAGATGTCCTTGTGCGCGATCGGCACGCCGGCGAGCGGGCCGAGCTTCTCCCCTGCCGCCAGCCTGGCGTCGACCGTACGGGCCTGCTCCAGCGTGACCTCGCGGTCGACGTGGAGGAAGGCCTGGACCTTCGGCTCGACCTGCTCGATGCGGTCGAGGTGCGCCTCGGCGACCTCGACGGCGCTGGCCTCGCCCGTGGCGATCAGCGCGCCCAGCTCGGCGGCGGACTTGTGGATCAGACTCATGCTTCCTCCCCGAGAATGCGCGGAACCCGGAAGCGGTCGTCCTCGACGGCCGGAGCACCCGAAAGCGCCTGCTCGGGAGTGAGGGACGGTCGCACCTCGTCGGCACGGAAGACATTGGTCAGCGGGAGCGCGTGCGACGAAGGCGGGACGTCTTCAGCGGCGACCTCGGCCACCTTCGCGACCGCGGCGATGATGTCATCGAGCTGGGTGGCGTAGTGGTCGAGCTCGTCGTCGGAGATCGCCAGCCGGGACAACCGGGCCAGGTGCGCGACCTCGTCGCGGGTTATGGCGGACATGAGTCGTTGAACCCGTTTCGTGGATGGAGTTTGGACAGTGTCATCCTAGGGCTCTTGACGCAGGGTGGCCGACCCATTATCACGCCCGTAACACGATCACCGTGCGTTTCTCCCCTGCCGCCGCCCTCGACACCCTGCGGCGGACGCCGGCCGCGAGACGGCCACCATCCGTTCTGGGGTGCACCCCGGGCCCTCGACCGGAACGATGAGACCCGGCCACGGCGGCGAAGCCGAGCACCTCCTGGACCCCCGAGGACCACGTCGACCCGAGCGCCGCGCCGACCCACGCGCCGCGTCAACCCGAGCGCCGTGTCGACCTGAGCGCCGTGTCGACCTGAGCGCCGTGTCGACCGGCGGTGGCGCACACCCCCGGGTGGCGGCGACCCGAGGACGCCGACGACCACCCGAGATGGGCGGTGACCCGTGGGGGTGCCAACCGCCGGGGCAAGTGACACGCAGGTGGAGCACGTTCCTGGGGTGGCGGGATCGCACGAAGGTGGAGCACGCGTCCCGGGGTGACGATCGCACGAAGGTGGTGTACGGGTCCCGGGTGGCGGGATCGCACGAAGGTGGTGCGCGCCATCGAGGGCGACGGTGAGTCGGGACGGCGGGTCCGAGGGTGGCGGCCCTCACCGTGGGATGCGGGAGAGCCGCCCCAGTGGCGGGCGCGGGTCAGACGGTTTGGGTGATCTCCACGTAGTCGATCTCCCGGACCCCGACCCGTTCCCTCAGCCACACCGTCGCGTCGGCCGGCGCCATGGCACGGCCGAACAGCCAGCCCTGGCCCATGTCGCATCCCATGTCGGCCAGCCGGAGCGCGATGTCGTCCGACTCCACCCCTTCGGCCACCGACCGCAGCCCCAGCGACCGCACCAGGTCCACGATCGAGCGGACGATCCGCTCGTCGTCCTCCGAGCACGCGAGCCGCTGCACGAACGACGCGTCGATCTTCACCTCGGACGCGGCCAGCCGCTGCAGCCTGATCAGCGACGAGTAGCCGGTGCCGAAGTCGTCCAGGGCCAGCGGAACCCCGAGCGCCGCCAGCGCCTTGATCGTCTCGTGGGTGTAGGCCTGATCGCCCATCAGGATCCGCTCGGTGACCTCGAGCTGAATGGCCTCCGGCGGCAGCCTGAAGCGGGACAGCCCCGCCTCCAGCTGGTCGGGCAGCGCGGAGTCGAGCAGGTCGCGGGCGGAGACGTTCACCGAGATCTGGACATGCAGCCCGGTGTGCCACCACCGGGCCGCCTGCTCCATGACCGCGTCGATGACGTATTCGGTGATCTGCCGCATCAGGTAGGACTGCTCGGCCAGCGGGATGAAGTCGGCCGGCGAGATCGGCCCTCGTACGGGGTGCCGCCAGCGCAGCAGCGCCTCCATGCCGCGCACCTCGCCCGTGGTCAGGTCGACCTTGGGCTGGTAGTGCAGGCGCAGCTCCCGGTTGTCGACCGCGCGGCGCAGGTCGCCGAGCAGACCGAGACGTTCGGGCGAGTTGCGGTCCTTGTCGGGCTGGTAGAGCTCGACGCCTGTGCGGCCCTCCTTGGCCAGGTACATCGCCACGTCGGCCCGCTGCAGCAGCAGCTCGAAGTCAGGCGCGTGGTCGGGGAAGAGGGCGATGCCGACCGAGCCGTCCATGTCGAACGTCATGCCCTCCAGGCGCACGGGCTCGGTCAGCGCGGCCCTGAGCCTGGCGGCGACCTCCCTGGCCGCGTGGGTGTCCCTTATGGACGGCAGCAGCACCGCGAACTCGTCGCCACCGAGGCGCGCGACGACGTCGCCGGGCCGTACGGAATGGGTCAGCCGGTGGGCCACCATCTGGAGGAGCCGGTCGCCGACCGGGTGTCCCATGGTGTCGTTGACTTCCTTGAACCTGTCGAGGTCGATCAGGAACAGGCCCACCCGCTCGTCCTGGCGGCACTCGGCGAGCGCCTCCTCCGTCGAGACGATCAGCATCTTGCGGTTCGGCAGCCCGGTCAGCTCGTCGTGCATGGCCTGGTGGTCGCGGCGCATGGACAGGGTGGCGGTGAAGTAGACGGCCGCCAGCGGCGCCACGAACAGCGGCACCAGCCCCGGCGAGTCCTGCATGACGACGACGACCAGCGGTGCGAGCCCGAGCAGCCCGGTGTAGACCAGCGCCTGGGGGCCGACCGTCGCGCGCAGGACCCTGCTGAGCGAGCGGCGCTCGTGCAGCGCGACCGCCCCGCACACGAGCAGCGCACGCGCGGTGAAGTAGGCGACCCCTGACAGCGCGATCGGGACCAGCGCGAAGCCGACGGGCACCCAGGGGGCCGAGGGGCTCGGCACGATCCCGAACATCCCCAGCACCACGGCGCCCGCGGTGAACGCCAGCGTCGCCTGGGCGATGTTGAACATCACCCTGTGCCAGGCCTTACGGGTGACGATCCCGTTGACCGTGATGCCGACCACCTGCATGAGCACGGCCACCGGCAGTCCGAAGTGCAGTAACACGGCGAAGGTGAACATGGTCGCCGGGTAGGTGCCGCCCACGGCGGTCGCCGAGGACACCATCACGGGGCGCAGCTCGCCCAGCACCACCAGCACGGCCAGGACCCAGAACAGCGGCGTCCTCGCCAGCTGGACCAGGTCGGCAGGGTCGAGCCGCAGCTCGGCCACGAGCAGGGCGGTGAAGCCGATCACGGAGACGCCGGCAAGGAAGGCCCACAGCGGGCTTCCTACGCGTGGTCCCGTGTCGCGCGTGTCATTTGGGTCGGTCATCGGTAACAGAACCCCCAAGAGGTCACTATGGGAGGGTACGACCTCCACCCCACTTCCCGAAACCACCCGCCTACGTTCCGTCACGCCAATTGCCCATATTTAGGAGCAAGTAGCGCCTTATTTCCGTTTTTGTACGACAGAGGTGCCCCCTGGTCACCACCGCCCCATCCCCTGGGACGCCCCCTTGACATCAAGGGGCGGCCGCCCTCACAGCCGCCCCATCCCCACCCGCCGCGGCTCACCCCATGAGCCGGACGAACTCCTCGAAGGAGATGCTGCCGTCGCCGTCCGCGTCGGCGTTCTGCTCCAGCGAGGCGAGCGCCTCGCCGGGCAGGCCGGGGAAGTGGCGAAGGAACTCCGCCTGGCTGATGAAACCGTCGCCGCTGGCATCGATCGCGTCGAAGGTCCGGCGCAGCTCCGCGAGCCGCTCACCGCCGAGATCCGACATATGTGCCCCCTTTCCGGTGGAGAGGGCTATTCTTCCGGTTTCACCGCCGCCTCCGCAGCGGCTTCGGCACCCTGCTCCAGCAGGACGCGGAAACCGGCCTCGTCGAGGATGGGCACCCCGAGGCTGACCGCCTTGTCATACTTCGACCCGGCGTTCTCCCCCACCACCACGAAGGCGGTCTTCTTCGACACCGATCCGGACACCTTGCCGCCCCTGCTGGTGATGGCCTCGGCGGCGGAATCGCGGGTGAAGCCCTCGAGGGTGCCGGTGACCACGAAGGTGAGGCCTTCGAGGATCTGCGGGCCCTTCTCAGGAGCCGGCTCGTCCTCCATGCGGACGCCCGCCGCCTTCCACCGCTCGACGATCTCGCGGTGCCAGTCGACCTCGAACCACTCGCGGATGGTGGCGGCCACGCGGGGGCCGATGTCCTCGACCGCGGCCAGCTCCTCCTCCGAGGCGTTCATGATCGCGTCGATGGAGCGCATCGCCTCAGCGAGCTTGCGGGCGGTGGGCGGCCCGATGTGGCGGATCGACAGCGCGACCAGCACCCGCCACAGCGGCACCTGCTTGGCCCTCTCCAGCTCGTCGATGAGCTTCAGCGCGTTCTGGCTGGCCTCACCGTTGACGTTGGAGAAGAACGAGACGACCTTGGGCTCGCCGGTCTTCGGGTCGATCTTGGGCAGCCCCGTCTCCTGGTCGCGCACCACGGACCTGACAGGGATGAGCTGCTCCAGCGTGAGGTCGAACAGGTCGGCCTCGGTGCGCAGCACCGGTTCCTGCTCGGGGACGGGCTGGCTGAGCGCGGTGGCGGCGACGTAGCCGAGACCATCGATGTCGAGCGCGTACCGCCCTGCCGCGAAGTAGAGACGCTCGCGGATCTGCGCGGGGCAGGAGCGGGCGTTGGGGCAGCGCAGGTCGGCGTCGCCCTCCTTCTCGTAAGCCAGCTCGGTGCCGCACTCGGGGCAGTGGGTCGGCATGACGAACGCCCGCTCGGAGCCGTCGCGCAGCGGCGTCACAGGCCCGACGATCTCGGGGATGACGTCGCCCGCCTTGCGCAGCACGACCGTGTCGCCGATGAGCACGCCCTTCTTGACCACGATCGCGGCGTTGTGGAGGGTGGCCCGCTCGACCGTGGACCCGGCCACGACCACGGGCTCCATCACCGCGTACGGCGTGACACGACCCGTGCGCCCCACACCCACCTCGATGTCGCGGAGCTTGGTGTTGACCTCCTCCGGCGGGTACTTGTAGGCGATCGCCCAGCGCGGCGCCCGCGACGTGGAGCCGAGCTCCCGCTGTGTCCTGATCTTGTCGACCTTCACCACCACGCCGTCGATCTCGTAGGCGGGGTCGTGGCGGTGCTCGCGGTAGTGCTCGATGAAGTCGTTGATGCCCGTCACGTCGGGCACCACCCGGTAGAGATCGCTCACCGGCAGGCCGAACTCGCGCAACCGGTCGTAGACCTGCGACTGGGCCTGCGCCTCGGCCGCGCCCTCCCAGACGCCCACGCCGTGGACGAGCATCCGCAGCGGCCGCTGCGCGGTGATGCGGGGGTCCTTCTGCCGCAGGGTGCCCGCCGCGGCGTTGCGCGGGTTGGCGAACGGCGGCTTGGCCTGCTCGACCAGTTGCTCGTTGAGCTTCTTGAACTCCTCGACCGGGATGTAGACCTCGCCCCGCACCTCGACCAGCGAGGGGAGGTCGTCGCCTTCGAGCCTGTGGGGGATGCCCTTGATCGTGCGGACGTTGGCCGTCACGTCGTCACCCGTGCGCCCGTCGCCTCTGGTGGCGCCGCGTTCCAGCTTGCCGTCCCTGTAGACGAGCGCGATCGCCAGCCCGTCGATCTTCAGCTCGCACAGGTAGGGCCCGGGGTCGCCCTCGGCCAGCCGCTCCGCCCTGACCTGCCAGGCCGCGATGTCGGCGTCGTTGAAGGCGTTGTCGAGGCTCTCCATCTTCTGCAGGTGCTGCACCTTGGCGAAGTCGCCGGAGACGGGCGCGCCGACCTTCTGCGTCGGCGAGTCAGGCGTCTGGAGCGTGGGGTGCGCCTGCTCGAGCGCGAGGAGCTCGTTGAACCACGCGTCGAACTCCGCGTCGCTCACCGTGGGCTGGTCGAGGACGTAATAGCGCCAGCGCGCCTCCTCGACCAGCTCGCTCAGCTCGGCGTGGCGCTTCAGCGCGTCCACGGGCACGCCCTCGACCTCGGCGCTCATCGGCACACTCCCTCCGTCAAACCTGAGAGAACGCTATCTCGGAGCACCGACAGTTGGCTCCCGCCCGGCCATGCCGTTCATCACTCAGATCAGCCGGGTCCACGAGGTGGAGCACGCCCCGGCGGGCGGCGAGGTCGCCGGCCTCACACACAGCTGCGCCCACGCGCGCTCGACGCCGTTCCTGGTGAAGGTGGGCAGCGCCCTGGTCCTGTTCGAGCAGTTGCGGTTGGTGGCTGCCTGCCACCGGGTGACGACCCGCCTGGCCGAGTCCTCCTGGAGGCGGACCAGCAGGATCACCCACGTGCACTTCTCGTCGTGGGCGTCGCTGACCTGGGGCAGCCTGACGGTCAGCCTGCCCGCGCCGATCGAGGCGTTGACGCTGGCCCAGTTGCCCGACGGCCCGTGGACCGTGGTGACCGAGGAGGCGTGGGCAGGGGCGGCCGTGAGGACGAGGCCGGTCAGCAGAGCGGTGGCTAAGAGTGGCTTTCTCATGGTCATCTCCTAAGGACACGATCGTTGGTAGGGAAGCCCGCCGGTCAGGCGCGTCCACTCCCCTTCGTCGAAACCGCCGTGCGCGATCCCGCACGCGGCCGCCACGGGGTCGCGCAGCACGGCGGCGTAGGACGCGAGGTCCCACACGACGGCTCCTGTCTCGGCGCCGACGGCGAACATCCGCCTGCCGTCGGCGCTCAGCGTGACCGCGTCGGCCGCCGGCAGCGTGGCGTACCTGCGCGCCTGGCCGGACGACTCCAGGCGCCACAGGCTGACGGGCCCGCCGCCCGCACCCGTGTACGCCACGGCCGAGCCGAGGGCGAAGCCGACGGACGAGACCACGGCGCCGTCGTTGGCCAGGCCGGCCAGACGGACGGGCCGCACGGGATCGGAGACGTCCCACAGCGTGGCGAGCTTCGCGCTGCCACCGATGAGCAGCCTGCGCCCGTCGGATGACAGGGCGGCCGAGACGATCCCGGAGGGGTCGGCGGCGAACGACCCCGCGAGCACCGGCCTTCCAGGCTCCTCGAGTGTCCACAGCCTGACCAGGCCATGGGCGTCGCCGGTGGCGGCCAGCCGCCCGTCCCCGCTGAGCGCGACGGCGTCCACCGAGCCGGCAGGGCCCGCGCCCCGCGGCAGCGGTACGGGATCGGAGGTCGGGCCGGGCCACAGCGTCGCGCTGCCGTCCTCCGCGCCGACCATGGCCATGCCGCCCGTGGTCGCGGCCGCCGTGACCCTGGCCCCGGGCGGCCGGGTAACCGGCCGACCGGCCGGCGGGGTGTCCGGCGGGGTGGCGCCGGCCTTCCACATGACGGCGCTGCCGTCCTCCCTGCCGACCAGCACGGCGGTGCCGTCCACGGCCAGCGCCGACACCTCTCCCGCGTCCTCGGCGAGGGCCGCGGCTCTCGTGAGGCCGGAGCCCAGCTCCCACAGCGTGACCGCGTGCTCGGCCGTCACCGTCACCAGCCGTCCGCCGTCGCCGGCGAGCGCCCCTCGCCCGACGTCCGGCTGCGGCAGCCGCGCCAGTACGGCGGGCGGCCGCAACCTGGCGGTCTCCCACAGGACCGTCATGCCGTCGCTGTCGGTGGTCACCAGGTCGGAGGTGACGGGGTCGAAGGCCGCGGCCGTGATCCCGCCGGTGCGCCCGCCGACCACGGCCCGTTGGACCGGCGCGCCCTCGCTCACCTCCCAGACGATCGTGCGCCCGTCACCGCCCGCCGTGGCCAGGAGCCTGCCGTCGCCGTTGAAGGCCACGGCGTTCACCGCGGAGGCGTGTCCCGCCAGATCGGCCACCAGCCTCGGCCTGGCCCCCTCGATGTTCCACAGGTAGGCGCGCGAGCGCTGCCCGCTCGTGGCGATCGACCTGCCGTCGGGGCTGACCGCGATCGCCCAGGTGACCTGCGCCTGTTCCCCTTCGACGGGCGCCGGGGACGAGAAGCGCACGGCGCTCCCGTCGGCGGGCGTCCACAGCGTGCAGTCGGTGAACCTGGTGGAGGTGACGACGCGCCTGCCGTCCCTCGTGAAGGCCACGGACCTGACGGGGTCATCCTTTCTCGTCTCCAGGACGGCCTCCGCCCGGTCACCGCCGACCGGCCACACGAGCGCGCCCTCGGCCGCGCCCAGCGCGAGCCGCCCGCCGTCCGGGCTGAACGCCAGCGCGTAGACCCTCCCGTGGCCCGGTTCGAGCGTGTCCGTCCGCGCCCAGTCGGACACCCGCCAGACGATCACGATGCCGTCGTCCCCGCCGGTGACCAGCGTGCGGCCGTCGGGGCTGAACGCCGCCGCTCGCACGTTGCCGGCGTGGCCGCGCAGCGCCGCGAGGCGTACGGGGGCGTGAGGCCGGGAGGTGTCCCACACCTCGGCCGTCCCCTCCAGGCCCACGGTCGCCACCGTCCGGCCCGCAGGGCTGTAGGCGAGGCCCAGCAGGTCCTGGTCCGCGCCCTTCAGCCTGGCCCCGTAGGAGGTGCCGGCGAGCAGGCCGACCAGCGCGGCCTCGTGGCGCTCGCCAGGCTCGACGGCGAGCGCGGCGAGGGCCAGGCGGAGCGCGGCCGGCGGATCGGCCTGGATCTGGGCGTTGGCCTGCAGGACGAGGGCGCGGGCGGTCGCGCTCCTGCGCGCGGCTTCGGCGCTGCCGTACAGGTGGAGGGCGATGCCGCCGGCGGCCACCGACAGGACCAGCAGGACGCCCAGCACGGCCGACAGCAGCACCCTGCGCCTGGCGCGGCGGCGGGCGGCGAGGATCTCGCGCTCCTCCAAGGCGAGCGAGGCGTCGAGGAAGGCGCGGGCGGCCGGGCCCACCGGCCTGCCCTCGGCCCACTCGCGGGCGAGCGACAGCCTGGCCCCCCGGTACAGGCCAGCGTCGTCGCCGGCCCATGCCGCCGCGGACTCCAGCACGCGCTGCTCGACGAGCAGGCCGGTCCTGTCGGAGTCGAGCCAGCCGCGCAGCGCGGGCCAGGCCGTCAGGAGCGCCTCGTGCGTGATGGCGACGGCGACGCCGTCGATGGTGATGAGCCTGGCGGTGTCGGCGGCGAAGGCGTCGATCACTTCGCAGGCCGCCAGCGCGTCGGGCACCTCGGCCAGCAGCCGGTCCAGGTCCGCCCGCCGCCGGGTGTCGTCGGTGCCCTCGCCCACGTGGACCAGGCGCAGGAAGACCGCACGGGCCGCCTCCGGTGAGGGCAGCGAGGCGAGGACGTCGTCCGCCGTGGCGGCCAGCGCGCCGCCGATGCCGCCTGCGGCCTGGTAGCCGGCCACCGTCAGCGTGCCGCCGCGCCGCCGCTGCCAGGTGACCAGCAGGGCGTGGGACAGCAGCGGGAGCCGTCCCGGCTCCGTGCCGAGGTCGCGCAGCAGCAGCTCGACCAGGCCGGGTTCGAGGGTGAGCCCGGCAGCCAGCGCGGGCCGCTCGACGGCCGCGCGGAGCTCGTCGGCGCTCATCGGACCCACGACGACGGGCCCGCGCTCCAGACCGGCCCTCAGCTCGGGTACGGCGGCGCACCTGCCGAGGAAGTCGGCGCGCACGCCCAGCACGACCCGCCCCGTGAACCCGGGGAGGGTCCCCGCGATGAACGCCTCCTCGAACTGGTCCACCACCAGCACGTCCACGTCCGGGGGAACGGGCTCCGACGGCGTGATCACCGCTATCGAGGTGCCCGCCGCGCGCTGCTTCAGCGCGGGCACGAGCCCCGCCCTCAACAGCGAGGACTTCCCCGAGCCCGACGCCCCTGTGACGATCAGCGGCTCCGGGTCGTCCAGCCGCCTGACCAGCGTCTCCACCAGGCGTTCCCTGCCGAAGAACAGCGCCGCGTCCGCCGTCCCGAACGCCTCCAGCCCCTTGTAGGGCGAGCCGTCGAAGGACGCCGCGGGCGCCTGCCGTACCGGAGGGTGCCCGGCCGAGGGTGCGCGGAGCAGCACCAGTTCGCCGGCTCTCCCCGTGGTGCGGACGCGCGGCCTGGGAAAGCCCGCGGCGGGGAGGTCCCTGCTGAGGTGGCGGTGCAGGCCGGCGAGGGTCAGCACGGGCGGTGGCGCGGACAGCAGCCGCAGCAGCGCGCCGCTGAAGGCGGTGTGGCGCATCCCCTCGGGGGCGAAGGAGGGCTCGCTGCGTCCCGCCGAGGTCAGCACGTAGGCGCCGGAGATCTCCGCCACGTCCCACGGGTCCGACATGCCGTCGATGGCCCGCCCGGAGAAGCAGCAGTCGAGGACGACGACGAGCGGCCCCTCCACGTTGTCGAGCAGGTAGCGGCGTAACAGGTCGTACGGCAGCGCCGTGTGCTCGAGGCCGAGGGGGCGCGAGACGGTCTCCGCCGCCGCCAGGTGGAGCGCGCCACGCCTGCTGACCAGGCCGTGCCCGGCGTAGTAGACGATCAGCGGCCCTTCGGCGGACGCGGCGGAGGCGATCGCGTCGCCCATCTCGCGCGGCGAGGCGGGATCGAGGACGACCCGCGCCGAGGCGAGCCCGCACCTCGTCAGGAGCGCCTCGCGCAGGTCGTCGAGCGTGCGCGCCACCGCGGGCAGATCGGGCAGGTCCGACCCGGGGGCGTGCGTGCCGGTGCCCAGGAGCAGCGCGCTCGCGCCCTCGAAGTCACCGGCCGTCACGCGTCAGCCCCCCTGCGCCCACACCCCGTCCCAGCCGGAGCACCTGCCGGTGGGCTTGGTGGAGGTCCCGCGGCAGACCCTGCCCTCCATCGAGAGCATCGTCCCCGGCTTGAAGGCGAACTTCAACGCCCTGTTCGAGCAGTTCTTGATGGTCTTGGACCTGTGCGCGCCGACGTCGGTCGTCCACCTGAACGCGAGCCACGAGCAGCCCTTGCCCGTGTCGGTGAGCCTGCCCGAGACGGTGAAGACGGACCCGTCGAGGGTGACCAGGCCATGGGCCCTGCCCGCCGCGTTCGTGGCGGAGACGGGACCCCAGTGCCACACCTGTGGGGGCGCGGCGAGCACGGCGACCAGCGCGATGGCGGGGAGCATCATGCCCTCATGGATAGCTCACCCCGCTTGCAGGGCTCTTGCCGTCTCTCTCAACTTCGACAAGGCCAGGCGGGCGTACGCCGGTGACGCCCCCGCCAGGCCGCAGGCGGGTGTGAGGACCACCCTGTTCTGGAGCTCCTCGGCGGCGAAGCCGAGCCGCTCCCACAGCTCCACGGCGGGCTTGGCGATCACCTTGAGGTCGGGCAGCCTGGTGTCGACGCCAGGCACCACGCCGAGGAAGAAGTCGACGCCCGCCTCCACGGCCTCGCCGATCGGGTCCTCGTCGCGCCGGGACAGCAGCGACGCGTCCAGCGAGACGGCCCGCACGCCCGCCCTGCGCAGCAGCGCGATCGGCACCCTCGGCGCGCAGCAGTGCACGACCGCCCCAGGGAACAGCCGCAGCGACTGCTCCACCCGCCAGTCCTCCACCGCGGCCAGCCGCCCGAACCCCGAGGCCGTCGGGACGGTGCCCGCCAGCACCCCCGGCAGTCCCGGCTCGTCGAGCTGCAGGACGATCTCGGTGACGCCGGGCACCCGCCTGCGCACGCTCGCGACGTGGTCGGCCACCCCCTGCGCCAGCGAGTCCGTGAGGTCCCTGACGGCGCCGGGGTCGGACAGCATCTTGTCGCCGTGGCGCAGCTCGATCGCCGCGGCGAGCGTCCACGGCCCGCACACCTGCAGCTTCAGCGGGCCCGCGTAGCCCTCCGCGACCTCCTCGAGCCCGTCGAGGTCGCGTGCCAGGTGGTCGACGGCCCTGCGGTGGTCGCGGCCCGGGCGGGAGGCGAGCCGCCAGCCCGAGGGCTGGACCTCCACCGGCAGGTCGACGAGCAGCGAGGCCGTGCGGCCGACCATGTCGGCGCCGACGCCCCTTCCCGGCAGTTCGGGCAGGTACGGCAGGCCGGGCAGCTCCCCGAACACCGTCCTGAGGGCCTCGAGATGGTCCTCACCGGGGTGCGATCCGATACCGCTTGCGCCAAAAGACATGGGCCCAGCCTAGAGCGGCAGCCGGGCCGTCACCTCCGTACCGCCGCCCTCCCGTCTGCCTGCCGTACAGGCACCGCCCGTCTCGGCCGCGCGTTCCCTCATCGAGGTCAGCCCGACGCCCGCGGGCGGGGACGCCGGCAGTCCGATCCCGTCGTCGGAGACGACCACGCGCAGCTCGTCGCCGGTGCGCAGCAGCCGCACCAGGCACGCCGTGGCCCTGGCGTGATCCTAGGCGCGGGATGTCCCGCCGTCACGGGACAGGAGCCCTGACCTATCGTGGGGAGGATGAAGCTCACCAAATACGGTCACGCGTGCGTCAGGATCGAGAAGGACGGCAAGGTCCTCGTCATCGACCCCGGCACGTTCAGCGATGCCGCCGCCCTCGACGGGGCCGACGCCGTGCTGATCACCCACAACCACTTCGACCATGCCGACCGGGACAAGCTGCTCACCCTGTCGCCCGAGGTCACGGTGTGGACGTGTGAGGGGGTCGCGTCGGGCGCGGCCGAGGGGCTGCGCGTCCAGACCGTACGGCACGGCGACGCGTTCGAGGACGCGGGGTTCTCGGTGAAGGTGTTCGGCGAGTGGCACGCGGCCAACCACCCCGACGTGCCGATCGTGGACAACGTCGGGTTCCTGGTGGACGAGGAGCTGTTCTACCCGGGCGACGCGTTCACGGTGCCGCCGGCTGAGGTCGGGACGCTGCTCGTGCCCACGGGGGCGCCGTGGTTGAAGCTGTCGGAGGTCATCGAGTACCTGCGCACGGTGAAGCCCGCCCGGGCGTACTCGACCCACGACGCCCTGTACAGCGAGGCCGGGCTGGGACTGGTGGACAACTGGCTGAAGATGGAGGCCGACAAGCAGGGGGCGGACATCCGCCGCCTGGCGGTCGGTGACTCCGTGACGCTGTCCTGACCCGCTGACCTCGGCGGGACCGCCCGAGCCCCGCCGGTTCGTCAGGAGGCGGTGGAGATGGTGGCGGAGCCGATGACCGTGTCGCCCGAGTAGAGCACGGCCGCCTGCCCCGCCGCCACCCCGGTCGCGGGCCTGTCGAGGCTGATGACGACCTGGCCGTCCCGCTCCTCGAAGTGGCAGCCGTACACCTCGCCGTGCGCCCGCAGCTGCACCGACAGGTCGTCGAAGCGGTCGGGCCCGTTCCACACCGGCCTGGTGCAGACGATCTCGGAGACCTGCAGCGCCTCCCTCGGCCCGACGGTCACCGTGTTGGACACCGGCTCGATCGACAGCACGTAGCGCGGCCTGCCGTCGGCGGTGGGACGGTCGATGTGGAGGCCCTTGCGCTGGCCGACCGTGAACGCGTAGGCGCCCTCGTGTGAGCCGACGACCGCCCCCTCCTGGTCGACGATGCTGCCCGGCTCCTGGCCGAGCCGCTTGGCGAGGAAGCCGCGCGTGTCGCCGTCGGCGATGAAGCAGATGTCGTGGCTGTCGGGCTTGTCGGCGACGGTCAGGCCACGCCTGGCCGCCTCCACGCGCACCTCGGCCTTGGTGGAGTGGCCCAGAGGGAAGATCGCGTGCTTGAGCTGCTCCCTGGTGAGCACGCCGAGCACGTAGGACTGGTCCTTGCCCTGGTCGACGCTCCTGGACAGCACGCCGTCCTCGAGCTTGGCGTGGTGGCCGGTCGCCACCGCGTCGAAGCCCAGCGCCAGCGCCCTGTCGAGCACCGCCTCGAACTTGATCTTCTCGTTGCAGCGCAGGCACGGGTTCGGGGTACGGCCCGCGGCGTACTCGGCCACGAAGTCCTCGACCACGTCGCGCTGGAAGCGCTCGGCCATGTCCCAGATGTAGAACGGGATGCCGATCACGTCGGCGGCGCGGCGGGCGTCCCTGGAGTCCTCGACCGTGCAGCAACCCCTGGCGCCCGTGCGGTGGGATTGCGGATTGGCCGAGAGCGCCAGATGCACACCGGTGACATCGTGACCGGCCTCGGCGATCCGAGCGGCGGCCACGGCGGAATCGACGCCGCCCGACATGGCGGCAAGCACACGCAGTCCCATGACGTTTCGAGACTACCGTCCGCCGGTGGCTTCCCGACCCCGCGGGCGGCCCTTCGGCGGTGGCGCCGGTCGAGCGTGGAGGCGCGGGACCGGCTCGCCGTACCGGACGGGATCGGGGAGATGCGCGCCTGTGGGGTGCGAGAATGCTGGGTTATGCGACTGTTCGGGCGCAAGGACGACGAAGAAGAGGCCGGCGCGACCGGCGACGGGCTGGCGGAGTTCTGGGAGTGGTGGCAGCAGACCAGGCCCCAGATCGACGCGCTGGTCGAGGCGGGTGAGGCGGAGCGGCTGTCAGAGCTGATCGCGCCCGCCGTCACCGCGATCCATCCCGGCCTGGTCTGGGAGGTCGCCCCGGGCAGGCAGGCCCAGCAGGCGCTGGTGGTGACGTCCGCGGGCGACCCGGAGCTGCGCTCGCTGGCTCACAGGTGGGTGAAGGGCGCGCCGGAGAGCGACGCGCTGTGGGAGTACCACCCTTCGCGCCAGGCCAACCCCGAGGCGATGGAGCTGACGCTCGACGTCGGCGGCTACGAGTTCGCGCTCGACAAGCTGCTGCTCGGCCTGCGCGTCCCGAGAGGGAACCCGCGCATGGACATCGCGGCCTTCCACCCCGTCTTCGTCATGCTGGACGAGGAGACCCGCATGGAGGCCACGCTGCTGGCCCTCGACTGGCTGCTCGGCGAGGACGACGTGGCCAGATGGGTCGGCGAGATCACCGCCGCGACGTTCCAGCCGATCGACTCCGTCGAGGCGGTGCACCTGCCCGCGGTGATCGCCGACCTGGCCTCCGAGTTCGCCGAGGAGCAGTGGGCGCTGCTCGAAGGACAGACCGCCGGCGGCGCGCCGCTCGTCGCCACGGCCCGCTATCCGCTGCGGCCCGTCGACTACCCGCTCTACGACCAGCACATCCAGATCACGCTCCCCTACGCGCGCGCCGACGAGAACGGCCTGCCGGTGGGCGAGTCGCTCGCGTCGCTGCGGGAGTTCGAGGAGCGGCTGGCCGCCAGGCTCAGCAGGCTGCACGCCGACGGGGTGCTGGCGGCGCACCTGAGCGCGGAGGGCGCCAGGATGATCCACGTCTACGCCGACCCGACCGGCGAGGCCGCCATCCACGCCAAGGAGCTGATCGTGAGCTGGGAGGAGGGCCAGCCGCTCGTCGACGTGGTCACCGACCCCGGCTGGACCTCCGTCGCCCCCTTCCTCTCCTAGCGGGCCACGGGCGCCCGCGCGGGAACCGCGGTGCTCTGGGCGCGCCCGAGCGGGAACCGCGGTGCTCTGGTACGGCTGCGCGCTCAGCCGTACCAGAGGCTGGGGATCAGCCCACGGCGTACGCCCGGGTGATCGTCTGGGTCAGACCGGCGCCCGCGGCGTCGGTCACCACCGCGCGGAGTGAGACGAATCCCGGCGTGCGCGGGTTCGGAACCACGGCGGTCCACCCCTGGCCGGTGCGGACGACCGGGATCCGGCGCCAGGTCGTGCCGTCGTCGGAGGACATCTCCAGCCGGACCGACTTCACCTCCGCCTTCGCGGATCCCGGGTTCCGCTCGGTCCACATCGGCAGCGGCGTCAGCGAGCCCGGCTTGGCGCGGTTGGAGTCGTCGAGCCCTGCGGGCGCGTAACGCATCGCCATCAGCGGGAGCGGTCGCTCCTCGGCGGTGTTCGAGGACGTGAACGTCCAGACGGACTCCACTCCCGTGGAGAGCGCCGAGTAGGGCACCTGCCTGCGCATGGACGCGGTCAGCGTGTAGGCGGCGGACTCGGCGGGGAGGTCGGCGCGAAGCTCACACGCCTTCGGCTCGTAGATCCCGCAGTTCGCGAGGTCGGCCTTGGCCACCACCCGCCCGTCCCTGGTGAGGGCGGCGGTGCCGGTGGCGGCGCTGTCCGAGCCCGATCTCCCCGCGCCCCCGTCGGCGAACGACCCGACGGCGGAGAACGTGAGCCTGTCCCCGGTACGGCTGCCGCCCGGCAGCAGGAACGAAGGGCCGGTGACCGCGGTGTTCCACACCTCGCTGGTCTGACCGCGCTTCATGACCTTGCCGCCGTCCATGAGGACGGACGTGCCGACCTCGAGCCCGCTATCGTAGGTCAGCCCCGGAGTCCGGTACTGGGTGAGCGTGCCGGGCAGGCTGATCTCACCGACCAGCCACCCCAGGTTCATGCCCGGCATGTCGATGGCGCGGAATCCGGCGAGCGGCATGCCCGTGGCCGCCACTCCTGACGCCTTGTAGGTCGAGATGACCTTCGCCAGGTCCTGCTGCCTGGCGTTGTAGGTGGGATCCTCGGGGATGCCGTCGGTGTGGTGGTGGACCAGGTCGTAGACGTACGGGCTGGGAGAGGCGTCCTTGCTGAGCCACAGGGTCCCCAGATGGTAGGTCAGCCCTGGCAGACGGACGGGAACGACGAAGAACTCGCTGTTGACGTCGCCGCCCGCCAGCACCCAGGAGTTCCACTTGCCATGGGCGAGGCCGTAGCTGAAACTGCGCTGAGGCTGGGCGGTCGGGTCGTCGAGTGTGACCTTGGCCGGCTTGCCCTCGCGAGCGTCCACCGCCAGTTGCCGGTCACCGCCGTCGACCTTCAGCGGCTTGACGGCGATCGTGTCCACCCACTTCCCGTCGATCTTCTCGGTGATCTCGGTGTGGAGGTTCCAGTCACCCTCGGGCAGCCTGATCTTGGCGACGCCGTTCCGGAAGGCCGGCTCGTGGATGGTCCCGCTCGTCGGGTCGTAGACCGTACTGGCCCTGGGGTCGACCGGCTGCCCCTGTCTGCCGGTCGCCGTGATGGTGACGTCGTAGGACTCCGGCTCGACGTAGGCGCCGGCCAGCGTGCGGATCACGGTCTCACCCGACCGGGCGGTGACCGTCCCGGGGTAGTCGCCTGGCGCCTTGCCGCCCGCGTCGATGGTGAGGGTGACCGAGGCCTCGCCCTTCGCGGGCACCTCGACCCGGTCGGCGGACAGCTTCAGCACCTCGCCGTCGACGGCGAGGTCGAGGCCGACCGGGGTGTCACCGGTGTTGGCGTAGGTGATCGTCCTGGTCGTCACCCGCTCGCCCGTGCCGTTCCACGGGAAGGCGGCCCACACGTTGCCCGGCGTGGCCACGACCTGCTGCTTGAGCGCGCGCACCAGGTCGACCAGCCCGGCGCCCTGCTGGTAGAGCGTGGCATCGTTCGACGGCTTGGCGCTGCCGATGAGCGCGGCCTTCAGCTGCGCCCCCGTCCACTCGGGGTGCCGCTGGGCCAGGATCGCGGCCGCTCCCGCGACGTGCGGCGAGGCCATCGAGGTGCCGCTGTAGGCCACGTAGGGGCCGTCGGCCGTGCCGGAGGCCGCGGCGGCCACGATGCCCACGCCCGGCGCGGTGACGTCCGGCTTGATCGCGTGGTCGCTCGTCCGCGGCCCCACGCTGGAGAAGTCGGCCAACCGGTCCTGCTTGTCGACCGCCCCCACGGTCAGCGCGGCCTCGGCGCTACCGGGGCTGCCGACCTTGCCGTTGGGGCCGCCGTTTCCCGCCGCGGCGACGAACAGGGTGCCGGTCCGCTCCGACAGCGTGTTGACCGCCTGTTCCAGCGGGTCGAGCTCCAGGCTGTCCACGTCGCCGAAGCTCATGTTGACGACCTTGGCCTTGACCTCGACCGCCGCCCATTCCATGCCCGCCAGGATGGCGGAGTCTGTCGGGCCCGAGGCGTTGCCCACCTTGCCGACGGCCAGCTTCGCCTCCGGCGCCACCCCGCGGTACTTCTCGCCCCTGCCCGCGACGATCGAGGCGACGTGGGTGCCGTGGCCGAGAGTGTCGCGGACGTCGGGGTCGGTGCTGAAGTTGCGCGCCTGGACCACCGCGTCCTTCAGGTCGGGATGGTCGGGGTCGTAGCCGGAGTCGAGCACGGCGACCGTGACGTCCTTGCCGGTCATGCCCTGCTGCCACGCCTGGGGGGCGCCGATCTGCTTGACGCTCTGGTCCAGGGAGTAGGACCGTCGGCCGTCCAGCCACAGCTTGGTGGTGCCCGCCGCCAGGGCGCGGGCCCCGCCGCCGGTCAGGTCCTTCCACGCCTGCCCTGCGCCGGCCTTGGGCACGCTCGACGCGCTCATCCCGAGGCTGGACAGCCGGCGGGTCTGTCGTGCGCCCTGAGGGGCCAGAGCCTGGCCGTCCGCCGCCTGCGAGATCACGGGGATGTCGGGGGTGTCGGCGTCGCCGTATCCCCAGGCCAGCAGCTGGGTGACGTCGAACAGCCGCCGGTCCAGCACCCCCTGGGCGACCAGCGCATGGGCGTCGGACGGGATCACGTACAGGTGCCCTCCGCGCACCTGGCTCGCGAAGCGCACCCGCCTGCCGGGTCCCGGCTCGACACGGTGGCCGCGGCCGGTGACCACGACGCGGTCGCCGGTGATCAGGGTGACCCCGCTCGCCTTGGCCGTGCCGGCCTGTGCCTGCGCGGTCGGGGGCGACGGCTCCTGGGCGGGCGTCATGCCGACCGCCCCGGCCAGGAGCGCGGCGATGAGCGACTTTCCTAATGTCATGACCTGCCTCACGGGTGAAGGAAACGATCTCCCTTTGTTCGCCGAAGTCCGCGATCGGGTTCTCGCTCTCTTCACCCGTGCAGGTCACGCCACTGCGGCAGGCACTCCTTGCGAGGCGATGCGCAGCGCCTCGACGAGCCGCCGGTACAGCTCGTCGGACTCCAGGAGCTCCTCGTGGGTGCCCTGGGCGCGTACGCGGCCGTCCTCCATCACCACGATCAGGTCCGCGTCGATCACCGTCGAGAGCCGGTGGGCCACCGTGACCACCGCGCCGGCCTTCGCGCGTGACCTGATGCACTCCTGGACCGCCGCCTCGGTCAGCCCGTCGAGCTGGGCTGTCGCCTCGTCGAGGAGCAGCACGTCAGGGGTGCGCAGCAGCGCCCTCGCCAGCGCGATCCGCTGCCGCTGGCCGCCCGACACCGAGGTGGAGGACAGCGCCGTGTCGAGCCCGTCGCCGAGCCTGTCCACCATGTCGGCCAGCCGTACCTCGGAGAGGACCCGCCGCAACTCCTCCTCCGTGGCGTCGGGGTGGGAGAAGAACAGGTTGTCGCGGATCGTGCCCGGCACGATCGGCGTGTCCTGCTCGACGTAGGCGAGCCGTTCCCGCACCTGCTCGTGCGTCAGCCCGGTGTACGGCACGCCGTCCAGCAGGATCTCTCCCCGCTGCGGCTCGAGGAAGCGCAGCAGCAGCGAGAACAGCGTGGTCTTGCCCGCGCCCGACGGCCCGACGATCGCCGTGTGGCCCCTGCGCGGGATCACCAGGTCGACGCCGCGCACGGCCGGTTCGGCGTCGGGCCCGTAAGCGGCCGAGACCTGGCGCAGCTCCAGGATCGGGCCGCCGGACGCGGCGGCCCCCTCCTGCCGCGTCACCGGCACGTCGCTCTCCAGCTCGAGGTCGTCGACCGCCCTGATGCGCTCGGCGGCGGCGATCCCCGACTGGAGCGCGGTGATGTTCTGGCTCAGCTCGGTGACCGGCTCCATCAGCGCGAACGCGTACAGCAGGAACGCGATCAGGCTGGACACCTCCAGCAGGCCGGCCCCGACCCGCCATGCGCCGATGCCGAGGATGAGGATGATCGCGAGCTGGATGCCCGCCCACGCGAGGGTCCAGGCGATGGCCTCCCTGCGCACCGCGAGGACGCTGTGGCGGGTGGACGCGCGCGCGTCGGCGATGATGCGGTCGGCCTGGCGGTCCTCCGCCCTGCTCACCTTGATCGTCCTGATCGCGCGCAGGGCGCTTTCCAGGACGCCGCCGAGCCTGCCCACGTGTTCCTGCGCCTGCTCCTGCGCCTTGGCGATGGCCGGCATGAGGACGGCGAACAGCACGCCGACCACCAGCACCGCGGCGACCGTGGTGCCGAGCAGCACGAGGTCGAGCACGCCCATCAGGACAAGCGTGCCGATGAGCATGATCACGCCGTTGATCAGCCCGATCACGCTGGAGGACGCGGCCTCGCGCAGCAGCACGGTGTCGGAGGTGACCCTGGTGACGAACTCGCCCGTCGGGCGCCTGGTCACCTCGGACACCTTCGCCCTGAAGAGCCTGCGGACCATCGCCTCGCGGGCGTCCAGCACGACGCGCTCGCCGAGCGCGCCCAGCAGGATCCACTGGCACGACCAGATGGCCGCCCCGATCAGCAGCAGCACCAGCAGTGCCGCGACTGGGCCGTCGAGCGAGGCGGAGGCGCCGAGCGAGTCGAGCACCCACTTGGTCACCATGGGCGTCGCCAGGCTCAGCCCCGAGCCGACCAGCGCGAGCAGCAGCCCGATCGCCAGCCTGCCCTTGTGTGGCCTGGCGAACGACCACAGAACGCGGAGTCGCGGGAACTTGGGAACACTCATGCTCTCCAGTGGAACACAGCTGTTCCATAACGGTCAAGCTCGTTCCACAGTGGTGCACGGTGAGCTAATGTGGAACACATGACGACTGTTGAGACAGGGATGCGCGCACGGACCAGGCGCGCGATCCTCGACGCCGCGGTCGCCACGCTGTCGAAGAACCCCGGCGCGTCGCTGAGCGACGTCGCCGCGGCGGCCGGAGTGGGCCGCACCACGATCCACCGTTACTTCCCCGAGCGGTCCGACCTGATCACCGCCATCGGCGACGACCTCCTGGAGAAGATCGCGGTGGCCACCGAGCGGGCCCGGCCGGGCGAGGGCCCCGCGCTCCAGGCGCTCGACCGGCTGTGCCAGCAGTACTTCGAGCTCGGCGACGGGCTCATGCTCGTCTTCGCCGAACCGCACCTGATGGCGGGCGAGAAGTGGGAGGTCGAGACTCCTTCGGACCGGGCGCTGCTCGAACTGATCGAGCGCGGGCACGCCGAGGGCGTCATCGACGCCGAGCTGCCCGCGGACTGGGTGCAGCAGCTCGTGTGGTCCGTGCTCTACACCGCGTGGCAGCACATCCGCGACTCCGGCGCGTCCAAGCACGAGTCGCTGGGGCTGTGCCTGCGCTCGCTCAGGAAGTCCCTCGCTACGTGAGGCCGCCGGGACGCCAGGAGCGGGGCATCAACCCGGTGGTCGCCGCGGCCCGGTCCTCCTCAGGGCTTGCCTTGGCCCGCCCTGGCCTGGTCCGCGTGACGTAGCGGAAGGGAAGCCCTCCAGGAGCGGCCAGCATCCCGCCGAACCGGGTGTCGCCCGCGAACCAGACCTCCTGCCCCGCCCCCGCGCCCTCATCAGGACGCCCGCCCTCCCCCGGACGCGCGCCCTCATCGGGAGGCGGGAACGAGCACTGGGCCTGCCCGTCCGGTCGCAGCAGCACCACCCGGCTCTGGTGTGCCCATCGCCGCCCCCGCTCACGCCGTCCTTCGGCGGCGACCACGCGGACGACCTCGACGGCACAGGGCCACACCTGCCAGCCGTACGTGGTCATGATCGCTCTCTCCTTCCGCCGCGCCCTGCGCCACAGCAGGACAGGGCCGGCGGTCACCAGAAGGACCACGGCGAGGGCGACGGCCGCCGCCGACCCAGGGCCTTCCCTCACAGCCACGAGCGCCAGCGCCAGGGCTTCGACGGCGAGCACGACGAGGCCCACGCGCAGGCCCCTCTCCCGGCCCCGCAAGACCTCGTCCACGCCGGGCGTGTCGATCGCCGCGCCCGGCAGCACCCGGTACCCGAAGTCCTCAGCGAGCATCCACGTCCTCGGCTCCCGCGCCGCGTGGTCGCATCGCGTCGGTACCCGGCATCCGCGCGGGGTGCCAGACCTGACGGCGGATCATCGCCCCAGGCGACGACGTCGTCCGACGATCGGCCCGGCCTGTCACCGGCACCCCTGGGCAGGTCGCACCGGGCCGGGGCAGTGCCAGGGTCAGGAGGTAGCCGTCGATCGCGGCACGGGTGCAGGGGCTGAAGTCATAGGTCCGGTGGCCGACGCCCTCATAGGTGAGCAGCACGCTGCCCGGCATCCGCCGCGACACCGTCACCGCGAACTCGTGCGGAGTGGCGACGTCGTGGCGGCTGTTCACCAGCAGGGCCGGCGGCGTGCCGTCCCTGAACCGGTAGGGCCGCTGCGGGTAGCGGGTGGTGATGTCACGTCCTTGGCAACCCACGACGTCTCTCCAGCCGGTGAAGGTCCATCGCAGATGCGGGGCCGCGTGCCGTACGGCGTCGCGGAGCCGTACCAGCTCGCGGAAGTCGCGGATCGGCCAGCGGAAGTCCGCGCAGAAGATCGCGCTGTACGGGTCCTGGTTGGTCCGGGGCGGCTCCCCTTCCCGGGTGGCGCGTGGTGCGGCCTGACCTTTCAGGACCGCCAGGTAGTCGCCCAATCCGGGCCACAGTGACTGGTCCGCCATGCCGAACTCGGCTCTGCCCGCCAGCCACTCCGGCGTCAGCACGAAGTCCGGGAAGTCCGGATCGCGAAGCTCCCCGCGCTCGGCCCTCGCCCTCAACTCGTCGAACACCTTCACCACGTCCTGCCCGCTGAGGGCGCAGCCGGACGACGGCTCACCGCACCACTCCGCGAATAGGTGGAACGCCCGTTCCGACGTGCGGACCCTGGTCGTCAGGAAGTCCTGCGGCCGGCGGAGGCTGTGATCCAGGTTCCCCTCCAGCACCAGCGCACGCAGCCGGCGGGGGAAGAGCTCGGCGTACAGCTGGCCGAGCAGCGTGCCGTACGACAGCATGTAGAGGGAGATCGTCCGCTCCCCGAGGGCGGCACGGATGGCCTCGACGTCACGGGCCACGCTCATGGTGTCGGCGTGGTCGAAGATCGGCCCTGACAGCCGGCGGCACGCCTTGTCGTAGGTGTTGAGCCTGGCCAGCATCTGGCGGTATTCCTCGGCGGTGGCCGGATTGTCTGGCTGATTGGGGATCGCCGGGCAGAGCACCGGCGGGCTGCCGGGGACGCCCCGGGGGTCGAAACCGATGAGATCGAACCGCTCCAGCAGCTCCGCCGAGAACACGTCGGCGGCGTCGACGGTCGCCTCCACGCCCGCGATGCCCGGGCCCCCGAGGTTGAACACCAGCGAGCCGATGCGGCGGGACGGGTCCGTCGCCTTCCGCCTGGCCACCGCGATCTCGATCATGGCGCCGCCGGGGTGATCCCAGTCCATCGGCACGCGCACCGACCCACACTCGACCACCGGGTCAGCCAAGTCCGCCGAGTCCGCCTTCTCCGCCTGGCCCGCCGGGCAGGGCCGCCAGGAGATCGGCGGCGCCGCCGACGCGCGAGCAGGAACGGCTAGCGGGCCCAGCAGGAGAAGCACCGACATGATCCATCGGGATGTTCGCATCATGATCAACGGTCCACCTGCCCCTGGAGACGCGCGTGCCGCAACCTTCACCCCGGAGATCATCGGTGTCAACCAGCGCCAAACGTGGCGGATCAGTTAAATCCATCCCAAATCTCCTTGGCACCACCTGAGGCGCCTCATCTGGTGGGCAGAGCTCAGCAGGAGAGGAGGGCGGCTATGAAATTCGTCGAGTCGGCCAAACCGTACGTCCTGTCCCTGTACCGCATCGTGCTGGGGCTGCTGTTCGCCTCCGACGGCGCGGCCAAGCTCTTCGGCGTCCTCGGCGTCGACGCGGTCCGCCCCGGCGAGTGGCCTGGCTGGTATGCGGGCATCATCGAGCTCGTCGGCGGCTTCCTGGTCATCATCGGCTTCTTCACGCGCGTCGCGGCGCTGATCTGCTCGGGCGAGATGGCCTTCGCGTACTTCACCGTCCACCAGCCGAAGGCCCTGTGGCCGCTGCAGAACGAGGGCGAGCTGGCCGCCGCCTACTCCTGGGCCTTCCTGATGATCGCGGTGATGGGTCCCGGAGCGTGGGCGCTCGACACGTGGCTGAGCCGTACCCGCGCAAGGGGGCGCGTCACGCCTCCCTCAACGGCCTGACTCGCCGGCGCCTTTGCGCATCAGTCAAATACCGCCCAAATCTCTTCCGGACGGCCCAGCATGCCTCGCCGAGCGGGCAGAGCACTCCAGAAGAGGAGAGTCATCATGAACGTTCTGGATACGGTCAGACCGTATGTCCTGTCTATATTTCGCATCGTCATCGGGTTGATGTTCGCCTGCCACGGCGCGGCCAAGCTGTTCGGCGCCCTCGGCGGCGAGGCGGTTCCCGTCGGCGTCTGGCCGCAGTGGTACGCGGGCGTCATCGAGGTCGTCGGAGGCGGCCTGGTCCTTCTCGGGCTGTTCACGCGCATCGCGGCGCTGATCTGCTCGGGCGAGATGGCGTACGCCTACTTCCTCGTCCACCAGCCGAAGGCCCTGTGGCCGCTGCAGAACGAGGGCGAGCTGGCCGCCGTCTACTCGTGGTCGTTCCTGCTGATCGCGGTCATGGGGCCCGGCGCGTGGGCGCTCGACACGTGGCTGAGCCGTATCCGCATGCGCGAGCATCTCACCGCCCACAACGGCGTGGCCTGACCGGCGCTCCCACGTCCGCCCGCGAGGCCCGTGCGATCAGCTGAGGCCCGCGCGGCGCGCGCGCTCGACCGCAGCGGGGAGCACCTCGATCAGCCGGTCGACGTCCTGCTGGGTCGAGGTGTGTCCGAGAGTGAACCTGAGGGAGCCGCGGGCGGCCGCGACGTCCGCGCCCATCGCCAGCAGGACGTGGGACGGCTGAGCCACCCCTGCCGAGCACGCCGACCCCGTCGAGCACTCCACGCCCTTGGCGTCGAGCAGCATCAGCAGCGCGTCGCCTTCGCATCCGGGGAAGGAGAAGTGCGCGTTTCCCGGGAGCCGGTCGACGGGATCGCCGTTGAGGATGACGTCGGGCACGGCCTGCCGTACCCGCTGGATGAGGTCGTCGCGCAGGGCGGTGAGGCGGCGCGCCTGGTCCTCCTGGCTCTTCACCGCCGCGGAGACGGCTGCGGCCAGGCCGGCGATGGCGGGGGCGTCGAGGGTGCCGGAGCGGACGTCGCGTTCCTGTCCGCCGCCGTGGAGGACGGAGACGGGCGTGATGCCGCGCGCCAGGAGCAGCGCGCCGACGCCCATGGGGCCGCCCACCTTGTGTCCTGTGAGGGTGAGCGCCTCGGCGCCGGAGTTGGCGAAGGAGACGGGCAGCATGCCGACGGCCTGGACGGCGTCGGTGTGGAAGGGGATGCCGTGCTCGCGCGCGATCGCGGACAGCACGGGGATCGGCTGGACGGTGCCGACCTCGTTGTTGGCCCACATGACGCTGACCAGGGCGACGTCCGACGGGTCGCGTTCGACGGCGGCGCGCAGCGTGTCGGGGTGGACCCTGCCATCGGCGTCGACCTCGAGCAGGTCGACCTTGGCTCCCTGCCGGTCGGCGAGCCACGCGGCGGGGTCGAGTGAGGCGTGGTGCTCGACCGAGCTGACGAGGATGCGCCTGCGCGGCTCGCGCGCCCAGTAGAGGCCCTTGATGGCGAGGTTGTCCGCTTCGGTGCCGCCGGAGGTGAAGACGACTTCACTGGGGCGCGCGCCGAGGGCGTCGGCGATCGTCTCTCGGGACTCTTCGACCACCCGCCGGACCTGCCGTCCCGCAGCGTGGAGCGACGAAGCGTTTCCCACGCGGCCGAGCTGCCGGGTCATCGCTTCGATGGCCTCGGGAAGCATCGGAGTGGTCGCCGCGTGATCGAGGTAGGCCGGACTCACCCGATCAGAGTATCTCGTTTGCTACTGTACCGTCCGGACGGTATAGTAGAGGCATGAAGCGTGACGAGTTGCTGGATGCGGCAGAGGACCTCCTCTGCGACCAGGGCTCCGCCGCGCTCACCCTCGCCGCCGTAGCCGACAGGGCCGGCGTGAGCAAGGGTGGCCTTCTCTACCACTTCAACAGCAAGGAAGCCCTGATCAAGGGCATGGTCGAGCGGCTCATCGCGGAGTTCGACGACCTGATGGCGGCACAGCAGGGCGACACCTACACCAAACGGTACATGGGCGCCACGCTGACAGCCGTCCGCTCGGGCCGGCTGCGACGATGGGCGGTCGTGACGGGCGCCTCGGGCAACCTGTTCCTGCTCGCGCCGCTGCGCGACGCGATGGCCAGGTGGCACCGCGAGGGGCTGGCAGACGAGCCCGACCCCGTGGCTTCCCAGATCGTACGGCTGGCGTGTGAGGGCCTGTGGGACGTGGCGAGCCACGACCCCGACCTCAACACCGAGAGCGACCTCCAGGCCCTCGAGGCCCGCCTCCTCGCCCTGCTGTAGCGCGCCTTCCACCGCGCCACTCCCCCCTCCCCTCCCCCAAATCACCGAACACGACCACGCCCCTGCGCGCTTTCCGCAGGGGCGTCATTGAACGATCCCGAGAGGTGTTGACGATGACCCGCGACCTGAGGACTGCCCGTTATGGGTCGATCCTCACTTTTGTCCTTGCTGGCTTGATGGTGGGCACGATGACCGTGCGCATCCCCGCGCTGACCGACAAGCTCGGACTGTCCGAGGCGACGATCGGCGTGGTCCTCCTCGTGTGGGGCCTGGGCGCGCTGGTCACCATGCAGGCGATGCGCGGCGTCATGAGCCGCGCGGGCAGCAGGACGGTGCTACGGGTCGGCGGCCCCGCGACGGCGCTGTCGCTGCTCGGCGTCGCCTGCGCGCCCAACCTGCCGTCGCTGCTGGTGGCGGTCGCGGTGTTCGGTATGGCGTTCGGCACGGTCGACATCGCGATGAACGCCCAGGGTTCCACGGTCGAGCAGGCCTACGGCAGGCCGCTGATGAACGGCATGCACGCCGGATGGTGCGTCGGCGCGATCACCGCGGGCGGCGTCGGCAGCCTGGCGATCGCCTTCGGCCTGTCCTTCACCGGCAACCTCGCGCTCGTCGCTCTCGTCTCGCTCCCCCTGATCATGATCATCGGCCGGACCTACCTGCCCGAGACCCCGGTGGCCGTGACCGTCACCAGGACGCGCAGGCGGATGCCGCCGATCGTCTACCTGCTGGGCGCGATCATGTTCTTCGCGTTCATGGTCGAGGGCACGGTCGCCGACTGGAACGGCCTGTTCATGCGGGACGAGCTGGGCGCGACCGAGGCGGTCGCGGCGCTCGGCTACCCGATCTTCGAGGTCGGCATGCTGATCGCCAGGATCGGCGGCGACAGGCTGCGCTCGCGCTTCGGCGTCCGGGGCATCATGACCGTCTCGGGTCTGGCCACGGCCGCGACGTTCACGATCGTGCTCACGGCCGCGACGCCGCTGATCGCCGTCCTCGCGATGTTCTTCGTGGGTCTCGGTGTGGCGACGATCTCGCCGATGACGCTCTCGCTGGCCGGCACCTCCACCGACAACCCCGGCCCCGCCATCGCCCAGGCGGGTGCGATGGGGTACGCGGGCCTGCTGCTCGGCCCCGTGGTGATCGGCTTCCTCAGCGACCTCACGTCGCTGAGGACGGCATTGGGCATCGCGGTCGCCCTCGGCGTGCTCATCGCGCTGGCCGCGCGGCTACTGCCGCGCGCGGAGCCCGAGATCATCACGATCGCCCCCGTCGAGCGCCGCGAGCCCGCCGAGCTCGCCGCCTGACCCTCACCCGCCGGGCGCCCGCCGAACCGTACGGCAGGCGCCCCCGGGTGAAGAGGCGGAAGAATCGGTCCATGATCCGTTCTGAACGCATGGACCTGGACGCCTACGTCGAACGAACGAGAAACGGCCCCTGCTTCATCTGCGCGATCGTCGCCAGGGATCCCGCGCACGACCTGGAGGAGATCCTGTACGAGGACGAAGGGCATCTGGCCTTCCTGGCGAGGTATCCCACCGTCCCCGGCTACACGCTCGTCTCGCCCAAGGCCCATGTCGAGCACGCCGTGCGGGACCTCGACGAGGACGCCTACACGGCGCTGATGGCGGTGGTCCGCAAGGTCGCCCTCGCCGTCGAGGCGGCCGTGCCGTCGGAGCGGACCTACCTGCTCACCTTGGGCAGCCAGCAGGGCAACGCGCACCTGCACTGGCACGTGGCACCGCTCCCGCCCGGCACGCCGTACCACGAGCAGCAGTTCTACGCGCTGATGAGCGAGAACGGCATCATCCCGTGGGACGTCGAGCAGGCCCGCGTGCTGGCGGACCGCATCAGAGCCGCCCTGGCGGGCTAGAACGGCAGGAAGGCGGCGGCCCCGACAGGAGCCGCCGCCTTCCGCCTGCCTGGTTCTACTTGCGCTTGCTGACCTCGTCCGCGAGCTGCGGGACGACCTGGTGCAGGTCGCCCACGACACCGAAGTCGGCCAGTTCGAAGATCGGCGCCTCGGGGTCCTTGTTGATCGCGATGATGGTCTTCGCGGTCTGCATGCCGGCCCTGTGCTGGATCGCGCCCGAGATGCCGGCGGCGATGTACAGCTGCGGCGACACGGTCTTGCCCGTCTGGCCGACCTGGAACTGGTGCGGGTACCAGCCCGCGTCCGTGGCGGCGCGGGAGGCGCCGACGGCCGCGCCGAGCACGTCGGCGAGGTTCTCGATGACCGAGAAGTTCTCCGCCGAGCCGACGCCGCGGCCACCGGAGACGACGATGGCCGCCTCGGTGAGCTCGGGGCGGGCGCCCTTCTCCTGCTTGACCCTGTCGACGATCTTCGAGGCCTTGGCGGCGTCGGAGAGGGCGACGGACACCTCCTCCTCCGCGCCCGCCGCGGGGGCGGGAGAGGGGGCGGTGGAGTTGGGGCGGACCGCGATGATCGGGGTGCCCTTGGTGACGCGGGAGTGGACGTTGACGCCGCCACCGAAGATGGACTGGTCGGCGACGAGGCCGTCGCCCACGCCGACCGCGTCGGTGATGACACCCGAGTCGGTCTTGACGGCCAGGCGGCCGGCCACCTCCTTGCCCTCGGCCGTGGCGGCGACGAGGACGGCGGACGGGGCGGCGCTGCCGACGAGCTGGGCGAGCAGCTCGGCCTTCGGCGCGACGACGTAGTCGACCACGTCGGCGGAGCCCGCGACGTAGACCTTCTCCGCGCCGTACTCGGCGAGCCTGGCCTTGGCGTCGGCCGTGAAGCCCGGGCCTGCCCAGACGGCCGAGGGGGTGCCGAGCGAGCGGGCCAGGGTCAGCAGCTCGAGCGTGACCTTCTTGACCTCACCGTCGACCTGCTCGACGAGAACGAGAATCTCCGACATATCAGCAAAACCCCCGTTCTCAGATGAACTTCTTGGACGCGAGGAAGTCGGCGGCCTTCGCGCCACCGTCGCCCTCGTCCTTGACGATCGTGCCCGCCGCGCGCGGAGGAGCGGCGGCGAAGTCGACGACCTCGGACCAGGCCGCGCCGAGGCCGACCTGAGCGGCGTCGATGGAGGCGTCGGCCACGGAGAGGGTCTCGACCGGCTTCTTCTTGGCCGCCATGATGCCCTTGAAGGACGGGTAGCGCGGCTCGTTGATCTTCTCGACCACGGAGACGACGGCCGGCAGCGTCGCCTCGACCTTGTCGTAGCCGTAGTCGGTCAGTCGCTGGATGGAGATGGAGGAGCCCTCGACGTCCACCTTGTTGGCCAGCGTGAGCTGGGCCGCGCCGAGGCGCTCGGCCAGCATGGCGGCCAGCACGCCGGTGCGCGCGTCGGTCGACTCCGAGCCGAGGATGACCAGGTCGAACCCGATCTTCTTCAGCGTCTGCGCCATCGCGTAGGAGGTCGAGAGGGCGTCCGAGCCGTGCAGGGCGTCGTCGCTGAGGTGGACCGCCTTGTCCGCGCCCATCGCCAGGGCCTTGCGGATGGTCTCGGTGGCCTTGCCCGGGCCCATGGTGAGGACGGTCACCTCGCCGCCGTGGGCCTCCTTGAGCTTCAGTGCCTCCTCGACCGCGTACTCGTCAAGCTCGTTGACGACGCCGTCGACGGCGTCGCGGTCGAGCGTCTTGTCATCGGACCGGAGCTTGCGCTCGGTCGCCGTGTCGGGGACCTGCTTCACGCAGACGACGATGTTCATGGCCGGTGGCCGACCTCCCGTGATCGCATGCTCGGATGAGTGCTGTCCAGACTGCCAGACTGCCCGGGGCGCCAGCTGCACGGCCCCTCGGGTCGTCATGTTACCCATGAGTAGCTTTGACGCAAACCCGCAGCTCGTCCCACCATACCGAACTTTGTTCCAGAGGCTCGCGATGCCCCCGATCGAAAATCCCTATCAGGCGTTCAGCAGGAAGACCACACCCACGACCAGCGCGGTTCCGGCGAAGAGCGCCAGCGTGAAAGGGCTGAACAGAGCACTCAGCGCCAGCCACAGCACCGCCACCCCCGCCACGGACGTGAGGTCCGTCACCATGCGGCGGACCTTGAACAGACCGCGCGAGAGCAGCGCCACCGCCGCGTCGGCGACCACGACCAATGCGTAGGAGGCCAGCAGGAACAGGGAGACCTCGGGCAGCGGGGTCCGCGCGGCCGCCGCGAGCAGCGCGGCGAACACCCCCGAGCCGATCACCCACCGCCTGCGGACCTTCTCCCTGTGCAGGGCCCTGGACTCCTCGACCGTCCTGACGTGCCCGTCCCTGCCCGGCCGCCACTCGCGCGTCGACAGGCCGTGCACGTCCGGCTCGCCCGGATGGGCGGGACCCGTGCCGGACCGCCTGCCCACCCAGAAGAACCCGCCTCTGCCGGCGCCGCGACCGCTCGACGCCTCGAGCAGCGCCGCTTCCTGGTCCTGGCCCAGCGCGGAACGACGGCGCGCCGTACCCGCGCCTGTGACGCCGTGACGGCCGCGGGCGGGGGCGTCCGCGGCCAGCACGGCGCAGATCTGCGCGGCCGTCGGCCGTGCCTCGGGATCCTGCAGCAGGCAGTCGCCCAGCAGCGGCTCCAGCCACGCGGGCACCCCCTCCAGGTCCGCCTCGTGATGGACCACCCGATAGGCGACGGCCGACAGCGGCCCCGTCCCGTACGGCTGGCGCCCCGTGGCCGCGTAGGCCAGCGTCGCGGCGAAGGAGAACACGTCGGCGGGCGCTCCGGCCTCGTGCCCCTCCAGCACCTCGGGCGCGAGGTAGCCCGGCGTGCCGATCACCGCGCCCGAGGCGGTGACCGACAGCGAGTCGAGCGCGGAGGCGATGCCGAAGTCGATCACGACGGGATCGCCGTCGGCCATCATCACGTTGGCCGGTTTGAGGTCCCGGTGGACCACGCCCGCCTCGTGCATGGCCAGCAGCGCCTGCGCCAGCCCCCTCGCCAGCCGCCGCAGATCGGCCACGGGCACGGGGACGACGCTGAGCGGGCGCCCCTGGACGTACCGCGTCACGAGATACGGCCTGTCGCCCGCGAGGGATGCGTCGAGCACCTCGGCCACGTACGGCCCCTCGACCAGGCGCATGGTCTCGACCTCGCGCTCGAGCCTGGTCAGCGCCTGGGCGTCAGCCGCGACGTGAGGGTGCAGGAGCTTGACCGCGACCGTGCGCCCCTCGGGGTCGAGCGCGAGGTGCACCTCGCCGAACCCTCCGGAGCCCAGCGTGGACAGCAGTCGGTAGGGGCCAACGTGCTCACCGTCCGGCTCGCTCATGACTCCATAGTGCCCCGCCCTGAGGCGGGAGACCACGTTATGACCAGGGTGACAGGAAGCCGAGCCCGAGGCTGGTCATGAGCGAGTCGATGAGCCCCGTGATGAGGCCGGTCACGCTGTCCCTCGCGCTGCGGGTCAGCTCCCTCACCACATCCGAGGGCTGCTCCCACGGGTGCCACGTCGGTTCCTGGCCCATCGCGAACATCACCGCGAGCAGCGCCGCCGTACCGACGACGAGCGCCACGACCAGGCCCGCTCCCGGACTGCGGATCACGCTGGTCAGCGTGCGGGTGACCGCCTTGCGCGGCGCTCCACCGCCCGGCAGCACGAACAGGCCGGCCGCGAAGGCGCCGGCGGCGTAGGCCACGGCCTGGTCGCTCTGGACCTTCAGGCCGTAGTGCAGCACGCCCCACACGCACACGCCCCACAGGATCGACAGCGGCACCTGCACCAGCGACACCAGCGACGCCTTGATCAGCGCCCATGGCGTCCCGAGCAGGATCAGCGCGGGATCGGCCGCGCTGCTGCCACGCAGCTGGCGGCGCGCGACGAGATCCCCGAACAGGTACTCGCCCACGCGCAGCACCAGCGCGATCACCACGGCCGCGGCCGCCGCCATCACCGGCATCATGACCGCGAGCGCGACCAGCAGGGCCAGCAGCAGTCCCGCGATGAGCGGGTGCCCGACGCGGTACCTCGGCCGTTCGGCCGGAGGCGGCGCGTAGGGCCGCTGGGACGCGGGCGCGGGCGGTGGCGTGTACGGCCTGACCGCGGCCTGCTGCTGCGGCGGCGGCGGGGCGAAGCCCGCCACCCGCTGGTCGGGATAGGGCGCCGGCGGCCGGTACTGCGGCACGTTCGCGGGCACGTACGGCGGTGGCTTGGGCTCCTCGCGCTGCCTCGGCTTCGGCTCCTTGCGGGGCTTGGGCTCGGGCCTGGGCGGTTTGGCGTACTCCACGGGCGGGAGCAGGTCGGAGTAGCTGTCGTCACGCCCGAACGTCTTGGTCTGGCCCGGCTGCTCCAGCACGCGCGTGCCGCTGGGCGGCGTCTCGTTGAAGGCCGTCACCGACGGGTCGAGCTGCCGCGCCATCCGCAGCAGTTCCTGCGCGCTCGGCCGCGACTGCGGGTCGACCGACAGCGCCCTGCCGAGCCAGCCGCGCAACCAACCTGGCGCCTTGTCGAGCTGCGCCCTGCCTTCCATGATGTTGAAGCAGATGACCTCGAACGTGCCGGTGCCGAAGGGCGGCGCGCCCACGGCCGCGAAGAACACCGTCGAGGCCAGCGCGTGCACGTCGGCCGCCTGGGTGATCTCCGAGTCACGGATGATCTCGGGCGCGAGGTAGCCCGGCGTGCCGACGAACATGCCGGTCTGCGTGAGCCTGGTCGCGTTGACCAGGTGCGCGATGCCGAAGTCGATGACCAGAGGCTCGCCGTCGACCAGCATGACGTTGGACGGCTTGAAGTCACGGTGGATGACGTCGGCCGCGTGGATGGACACGAGCGCCGCGCACAGCCCCTGCGCCAGCCTGATGAGCTCCTGGGCGGGCAGCGGCCCGTCGGTGAGCACCGTCTCCTCGAGCGTGCGCCCGGGCGCGAACCTGGTCACGACGTACGGCTGGCCCCCGACCAGCTCGGCGTCGAGCACCTCCGCCACGTGCCTGCTGCGCACCCTGCGCATGGTCTCGACCTCGCGCGTCAGCCTGTCACGCGCCTTGAGATCGGCGGCCACATGGGGGTGCAGCACCTTGATGGCGACCTCACGCCCCTCCTCGTCGATCCCGAGGTGGACAACTCCCATGCCCCCCTCGCCGATCTTCCTGACGAGCCGGTAGGGTCCGAGACGCTCGGGTGCCTGGGTGTTGCCGGTGCTCATCTACTCATCCCCCTCCTTGGTCCGCCTTCCCCCTGAGGCCCTGGAGCTGGTCCGTGATCGAGCTCACGTCGACCGGTGTCCATACGGACCGTCTGCCCGTGTCGGGCACCGTGCCGTACGCCAGGACCAGTGAGAGCGCGGCTCCGACCGCGAGCACGCCCGCGACCCCCATGGCCACGGTACGCGACGGAACCAGGGACGCGAGCGTCCTCCGCATCTGCCGTCCTGGGGCTTCGACACCGGGACCGGCGCACACCGTCCATAGCGCGATCGCTCCGCCCCAGGCCAGCGCGTTGCTCAGCGGCATCGAGGTCAGCACGGTGAGCAGCAGCGTCACCGGCAGTCCCAGGATCAGCGCGTACGGCACGAGCGCGACCGTGATGCCGATCGACTTCAGCAGCGCGGCGGGCTGGGCGAACACCCTCAGCACGTCGGCCGCCGCGGCGCCGGTCGGACGCCTGGCGTTCAGCTGGGGCTGCGCCAGGTCGGCGGCGCGCAGCAGCACGGCGACGGGGATCGCCACCGCGCTCACCACCAGGGGGGCGAGGACGGCCACCACGATCATGATGATGAGCAGCATGGCGCCCGCGACGCCGTACGCCTTGGAGCGCTGCAACGCCAGGCCGGGACGCGCTCCTGGGATGCGCGGCTCGCGCCACGTCTCGGGGTCGTGCGGGGCCTGGTGGCCCTGCTGGGGCACCTGCTGATGACCCTGTTGGAGACCCTGCTGATGGCTCTGCTGGGGCACCGCCTGGTACGGCTGCTGCCCGTAGGGCGAGGGGAACTCGGGCGCGTCGGGACGGACCCTGCGCGTGGGGATGTCGCCGTCCCTGTGCGGATACGGCGAAGCCTGCTGCGGGACGCCCTGGTAGCCGGAGCGCCCGCCCTGCGCGCCCGCCTGGCCGCCTGCGGCGGGCGGGAACGAGCCAGGCCCCTGCTGGTAGCCGCCTGAGGGCTGCCCTGTGCCCTGGGCGGGCGGGGCTTGGTGGTTGGCCGGTCCCGCCGCCGGCCACGGACGGCCGGCGGGCGGGTCGTTGGCCGCGCGGGTCGGCACGTCCCACGGCTGGGCGGAGGCCTCTTCGCGCATCTGGCGCAGCTCTTCGGGGCTCACCCGCCGCGTGGGCCACGGGTCGCCGCCGGTGGTCGCGTGCTCGCCCTGCCGGCCCTGGGTGCCCGCAGGGCCCTGGCCGCCTGACCCGCTCTGGCCGCCTGGCCCGCTCTGAGCGCTGGGGCCGCTCTGGCCGCCTGGTCCGCCCAGGACCCCTGGTCCGCCCTGACCGCCTGCCTGGCTCTGTCCGCCCGTCGCGCTCTGGTTGCCGGTCGGCGGGGGGCTCTGGTCGCCCAGCAGCGAGACGTACTCCTGGCTGCCGGGGGCGGGCGTGCCGTACGACCTGGAGGAGGACGGCGACCCGAGCGGCGGGCGCGCGGGCGGGATCGCGGGGGTGGGCATGTCGGCGGGGTCGGTGGCAGGACGCGCGCTCTGCCGGTCGGGGCGCGGCACCGTGGAGATCTCGTCGGGCACCTTGGCCGGACTGGGCGCCAGCCTCGCGGTCTGCTCGGCCAGGTCCGCGGCCTTGGGCCGCTTGGAGGGGTTGCGCTGGAAGGCGGCCTTGAGCAGCGGCTGCAGCTCGCGCGGCGCCGCCGACACCTCGGCCTTGCCCGCCGTGATGTTGTAGAAGATCATCTCCAGCGTGCCCTTGCCGAAGGGCGGCTGGCCGGTCGCGGCGAACAGCAGCGTGCCTGCCCACGCGTGGATGTCGACCTCGGGGCCCGCCTCGTGGCCCTCGATGATCTCGGGCGCGAGGTAGCCGGGAGTGCCGATGAACATGCCGGTCTGCGTGAGCCTCGTCGCGTCCACCGCCTGGGCGATGCCGAAGTCGATCAGGACGGGGTCGCCGTCCAGGAGCAGCACGTTGCCGGGCTTGAGGTCGCGGTGGATCACGCCGACGGAGTGGACGGCCGCCAGAGCGGACGCCACGCCGTGGGCGACCCTGGCCAGCGCGGGCAGCTCCAGCGGCCCGTCGTGCTTCACGATCTCGTCGAGGGCACGTCCAGGGACGTAGCGGGTCACGATGTAGGGCCGGTGTCCCGTCACGTCGGCGTCGAGGACCTCGGCGATGTACTTGCTGCGCACGCGCCGCATCGTGTCGACCTCGCGCGAGAGCCGCCGCCTGGCGACATCGTCGCCGGCGACCTCCGCGCGCAGGACCTTGACCGCCACCTGTCGCCCCTGCGGGTCGACAGCGAGGTGGACAACGCCCATTCCGCCTTCACCTAGCCGCCTGAGCAGCCGGTAAGGGCCTAGTCGGTCATCGTTCATGGCATGAAGCACCATACCGGCTCAAACCCCGCCCCAGAGATGAACCTCAAGGTCACATTCCCACGCATGTGTAACGTCTGAAATGCCCCCATGGGTTTCCCAATCATCGGTATCGCGTTGGTCTCAATTCGCCAGGTCCAGGACCTCCGCGGTCTTCAACCCGGCCAGTACGGCCCCTGACAGGGCCAGTTTCGATCGCCTCACCCCACTGCCGACGATCACGCTGGGATGCGCGGCGACCCTGCTGTCGACCAGGATCGGCCAGTCATCGGGCAGGCCGAGCGGCGTGATACCTCCATACTCCATCCCGGTCAGCGAAACCGCATCGTCCATGGGGGCGAAGCTTGTCTTGCGCGCGTCGAGGCGCTTTCTCACCACGCCGTTGACATCGGCCCTGGTCGTGGCCAGCACCATGCAGGCGGCGTAGCGCACCTCGCCGCCGCGCTTGGCGGCCACCACCACGCAGTTGGCCGACGCGTCCATCGCCACCCCGTACTCGTCGCAGAAGGCCGCCGTGTCGGCCAGGTCAGGGTCGATCTCGGCCACGCGCACCTCCTCCTCCATCTGACGTACTGCGAGCGCCACCGGTTCGGCCAGCAGGTCGGGACGGTCGAGCGCGGGGACCCAGATCAGTGTCATGACCAGGACCCTACGCCTCACGCGGACCTGGCGGCTCGCTGGTGGAGCTGGGTCACGGCGCTCCTGGCCGACTCCATGGCGCCCGCCTGCCAGGCCACCAGGTGAGTGAGCCAGTCACCCGCGAAGTACACCCTTCCCGACGGACGTTGCAGGAGAGTGAAGGACGAATCAAAGGACGGCCAGCGAACCCATCCCCCCTGAAGGTGGGGCTGGCGCTCCCACGCGATGGAGACGCTCGACAGCAGCTCCGACCGGTACTTCTCGCCGTGGATCTTCTTGCCCTGGGTGAGCGCCCTGTGTCTGCGGTCCTCGGGGGTCAGCGCGCCGTACAACTGGGCGGCCTCGTCGGAGTTGTAGTAGCCGACCAGGAGGCCGCGCTGGGCGTGGTAGTCGTAGGAGGGGTACCAGATGTGCGTGATGTCGAGATCGGTCTCGGTGACGCCTCCGTAGATGCGGTCCTCGAGCTCCCACCAGCGCCTGCCGTACTCCAGGCCGATCTTGCCGGCGGCGACCGGAACGGGGGTCTTGAGGGCAGTAGTTACCTTTTGCCCGAAATTATGTGAAATCTTCGCCAACACGTGCGGCGGGAGCGTGGCCACGCAGAAATCGGCGGTCAGCTCGCCGCCCTCCCACGCGACCGTGACGCCGTGCTCCAGGTCGGTGATCGAGGTGACCCTGGCGCCCGTTCTGATGCGGTCGCGGCCGACCGCCTCCGTCAGCCTGGCGACGATCGCGTCCATGCCGCCCACCGGCTGGAACATGGGGGTCGCCTGGTCGTAGCCGAAGTCGTTGGTGATCGCCCGGCCCACCCCCGCCGCGAGGACGTCGTGCAGGCCGGCGGGCCCGGCGATCTCCGTCCCCCCGCCCATCCCCGGGTAGGTGGTGAAACCGCGCCGCTCCGACCCCTCGTAGGCCAGCCTGGGTCCCAGGTCGCCGAACCTGCGCAGGAACTCCAGCAGCCGCTCCCTGTCGTCCTTGGTGAGCCTGCGGTCGAGCGAGCCCTGATGGGTGGCCTTGGCCAGCAGCTCCGCGATGTATCCGTACATGTCGGCACGCGCGGTCTTGTTCCGGACCGTGCGCCCGTTCGTGTGGACGTAGGCGGCGGCGTTGGTGTTGACGAAGGTCTCGATGGGGATGCCGAGCTCGCGGCAGTAGTCCATCGTCACCATCCAGGGCGCGATCCTGCCGGGCCCCGCGTTGAAGTAGACGCCGTCGCCGAAGCGGACGTCCTGGGCAGGGCCGTTCAGCTCGGTGAGGCGGTCGCCGCCGCGCAGCGTGAGGTTGCGCCCTCCGGTCCTGCCGCTCGCCTCCAGGACGGTGCAGTCGTAGCCCGCCTTGCCCAGCTCGTAGGCGGCCGTCAACCCGGCCACACCCGCGCCCAGGACGACCACGGAGGCGGCGCCCCTGCCCTTGAGCGTGAAATCCCCCGGCCTGGGCGGGGTGAACGCCTTGTCCTGCTCAGCGGGCGCCAGCCCGAGCGCGCCCATCGCCGCGTACATCGCGCCGGCGCCGCCCGCCGCGCCGATCCCGACCAGCAGGCCCCGCCTGGTGAGCGTGGCCCGATCAGCCATACGGGCCGCTGCCGCAGGCCACCTGCCCGCCGATCGTCGCGAACAGGCCCATCAGCGCCATGATCTCGGTGAAGTCGTCCGTCACGAACTCGATCTCCCGCGAGCCCGCCTGCTTCACCCCCGGGATCAGTCCGCAGGCCGCCGCGATCGCCGTGGAGTTCCACTCCACACCCAGCGTGTACGGCCTGCCCGCCGCATAGGGCGTGAAGTCGGTCAACCTGTCGACCGCCCGAGCGGCGCTCTCACGGATCCGCGACTGGGCCACGCTCGGCGGCAGCAGTTCGGCCGAGAACTTGTCGATCCCCTTCTTCACCGCGACCGTCTCGACGTCGCCGAGCAGCTCCCTGGCCTCCTCGCCGACCGCCTCGTCGCCCGTGACGAGCGCGACGGGCACGCCGTGGAAGCCCGCGCAGGCCGCCACCAGCCTGGTCTCGCCACACGGCTCGCCGTTGAGGAAGACGTTCTGGATCTCCTTGCCCATCCAGGTGTGGTTGAGCACGCCGTGCTGCACGCCCGCGCGGGCGTGGTAGCCGACGAACATCGCCGCGTCGAACGAGGAGTCGAGCCCCTGGGCCATGCGCTGCGACTTGCCGGGGCCGCGGATGAGGGTGGCGCGCGGGTCGAGCAGATCGATCCGCAGGTTCTTGGTCGAGCCGTGGGCGTCGTTGACCAGCACGCTGGTCGCGCCCGCGTCGAACGCGCCCTCGATGGCGGCGTTCGCGTCGGCGGTCATGAGCTCGCAGCCGCGCTCGTAACCGCGCTTGCCCGCGTGCATCTCCTCCGGGTCGGTCAGCCCGGTCACGCCCTCCATGTCGACCGACAGGTAGACCTTCACCTCACCGCCTCCTCTCGCTCACAGTTCGGTCCAGGGAAGTTCCGGTTCGCGGATGCCCGACCCCGGGAGGTGCCGGCTCGCTCACAGCCCGACCCAGGGGAGCTCCGGCCATCGTCCACCGGGCGTCACGCGCCCCACGTCTCCACCCGCCGCGCCTGCGCCTCGTCCATGAACCCCACGCGCGCCGCCATGAACTCCGTCACCTGTCCCCGCCACGCCGGGGGGATCTCCTCGATCGCCGGCCGGTAGCAGTGGTCCAGCCACGCCGTCGACTCCTCCGTCGCCCGTAGGTACTCGGCCGCCTTCGCGAAAGGCGTCTTCTCGATACCCGGGATCCGCGCGCAGCCGTACTCGATCATCTCCTGCCCGCCGTACGGGGGCGGCTCCTGCCACTTGCGCGCCACGGGACGGGCGGCGGTGATCGGGGTGTCCATCGGCCGGCGCTCGACCGCGGCCTGGATGAGCTCCTTGTACAGGCACTTCCCGCAGGTGCGGCACGGTCCACCGGTACCCCGGAGGCACCACCTGACCTGCGCCTTCAGCGGCGACTCCAGCGCGATCCGCATCGTAACCGCCTCGCTCACACCACCCACGGGCAGCACGATGTGCACGCCCACCGCCGCGAACAGCCGCCCCCACGCCCCGTGCGGCGCCCACATGAGGTTGTCCGGGGTGTAGCGCAGCAGGTAGCGGTCGCCGCCCAGCCAGCGCGAGCCCAGCTCGTAGCCGAACGCGAGCCCGCCCAGGTCCATCCGGTCGGCGAGCAGCAGGGCGCCCGCCGCGACCGCGTGGTGCTCGGGATAGCCGGGCCGCGGCTCGGCCAGCGTGAACTCGAGGTCCGAGTCGACCGTGGTCACCTCACGCCCGGTCTGTACGGCGAGCTTGGCCAGCACGTCCGACCTGTAGTGCGGCCACCGGTTCGGAACCCGCGGGTGCGAGACCCGCCTGAAGTGCACGAACGGCGCTTCGGGGAAGATCGTCGCCGCGGCCACGGAGTCGGCGCCGCCGCTGTAGGAGAGGGCCAGCGTCCCGCCCGCCATCCGCGGCGTCCCGCCGACGGGCCCCGCCTCGACACCCCACCCGTCGTGCAGCACCCGCGCCAGCTCCGGCGAGACCGGCCGGTCGAACGTGATCCGCCTGCGCGTCCACGGCGCCACGATCGTCCAGGCGGCCACCGCCCACAGATCGTCGTGCGCGTCGCCGGGCACGCCCCTGATCTCGCACGAACCGGTGGCCAGCTTCACCGGATGGCCGTCGGCGGCCCTGCCGGTGATCTCGTCCTCGGGGTCGAGCCTGAAGGTCAGCTCGCCGCCGTTCCACCTCACGCGCACGAGTGCTCCCTGAGCTCGTCGATGGCCTGCCAGACGAGCACCTCGTTCTGGAGCACCTTGTCGAGCGCCTGGGCGGTCTCGAACGCCAGCCGGTGCGCCTCCTCCGCCTTCGGGTCAGGCCGGTGCTCGGCGCGGGCCTCGGACGGCCTGGGAGTCGTCCTCAGCCGCTGCACCTCCGCCTGGAGAGTGGTCACCTCACGGCGGAGCGTCTGGACCTCCCACAGCGCGTCCTTGATGTCCTGCCGGTGGTCGGCGACCGAGATGTAGCGGGAGTCGAACCATGAGCGCACGGCCTTCCTCAGCCGCGCCGGGACCAGGACGCGCATCATGAAACGTCACGATAGCGGCAAACCATCATCATCCTGGGCCGGTCACACACCTTCGCTCGCCCCGGCTTCGGGCCGGCGCACGAGCCGGCGGGCCCATGATCGTCGGACCAGGACCTTCCCTGACACCACCGCGATCCCGACCCGACGCCACCCCGACCCGACGCCACCCCGACCCGGCACCACCCCGACCCGGCACCACCCCGGACCGGCATCCCCGGACCGATATCCCTGGGCCGACCATCCCAGGGCCGATCCCAGGGCCGACCATCCCCATCCCAGGACCGACCATCCCAGGGCCACACGACCCCCATCCGACCATCCCGGCCCACGCGGCCCCGATCCGAGGCCGGCCGTCCTCGGCCCACGGACGAGGGCGGCATCGCCCGGGCGGGCGGCATCCCAGGGCGGGGCATGAGGGGAACACCAGGCGCCGCACCGGCGCATGAGGGGAACACGAGGCGCCGCACCGGCGAGGCCGATGCGGCGCCCCGGGGTCAGCGGCCGGTGAACTTGGGCTTGGACTTCTCGGTGAAGGCCCGCATGCCGATCTTCGCGTCCTCCGTGGCGAACAGGCCGGAGAACTGCAGCCGCTCCACCTCGAGCCCCGTGTCCAGGTCGACCTCCAGGCCTTGGTCCACGGCCTGCTTGGCGGCGCGCAGGGCGACGGTGGGGCCGCCGACGAACGTGGCCGCCCACGCCAGCGCCGCGTCGTACACCTCGACGTCGGGGACGACCTTGTCGACCAGGCCGATGGACAGCGCCTCGGCGGCCGTCACATGACGTCCGCTGAAGATGAGGTCCTTCGCGCGGGCGGGGCCGATCAGGCGGGGAAGGCGCTGGGTGCCGCCCGCGCCGGGGATGATGCCCAGCTGGATCTCGGGCTGGCCGAGCTTGGCGCCCTCACCCGCCACGCGGAAGTCGGCGCACAGGGCGAGCTCGCAGCCGCCGCCCAGCGCGTAGCCGGTGATCGCGGCGATGACCGGCTTGCCGATGCGGGTGACCGCGGTGAAGCAGTCCTGGAGGATCTTCGAGTGGGCTGCCATGTCCGCGTAGGACATGTCGGCCATTTCCTTGATGTCGGCGCCGGCGGCGAATACCCGCTCCCCGCCGTACAGGACCACCGCCTGGACGTCCTGGTCGGCGTCCACGGCGCGGGCGCACTCGGCGATCTCGCGCTGGACCTGCCCGTTGAGGGCGTTCATCTTCGGACGATCGAGCCTGATCGTGGCGATCTGGCCGGACACCTCGACGCGTACAAACTCACCCATGGGGCGACCTTATCCGGCGGCGGGGAAGAAGAGCACGGGGCCGTCCACGCCGATCTCGACCATGTCGCCCACCTGATGGGGGGCGGCTCCCTTGGTCCTGGCGCGGATCACGACGCCGTCGTCCATGGTGACGGTGACGGCGGCGTCGTGCCCGAAGAACTCCACCCGCGCCACCCGCCCCCTCGGCGCCGCCGCCCCGGTGCCGAGGCCCTCGCCGTCCCCGCCGCCCGCGTCCTTCACACCGCCGCCGTGGGACGAGCCTGCAGGTCGGCCGTGTCCGTTCCCTGCGAGGCCGCCTTCCGCTGACGACCCGGAGGGCCCGTGATCGTGGTCCTCTCCGGTGTGCGACGCGGGACCGGAGGGCCCGTGATCGTGGTCCTCTCCGGCTTCAGGGGGAGAACCGGCGGGGTCGAGCAGGTCGGCGCCGTTCCTGGAGGCACGGGAGGCCGGGCGCGCAACGCCGGCCTCGGCCGATACGGCGGGAGCCGTCAGCGTGACCTGTTCGGGCCGGAGGGCGACGAAGCCGGTCCCCGCGACGCCGTTCGACCGCTGCCGTAGCCGCCCCAGCACGCAGGAGGCCACCCCGCCGGACGACACCGCGTCCAGCACGACCGCCTCCCCCACGAACGTGGCCACGCCGAGGTCGACAGGGGACGCGTACACCTCGGCGGGCGTGTCCGACTGCACGATCACGCCGTCCCGCATGACCGCGACCACGTCGGCCATCGACAGCGCCTCCTCCTGGTCGTGCGTGACCAGGACGACGGTCGCGCCCGCCCGCTTCACCGCCGACCTCACCTCGTCGCGCACCACGCCGCGCAACGACCTGTCCAGCGCGTTGAAGGGCTCGTCGAGCAGGACCACTCCGGGGCGCGGCGCCAGCGCTCGGGCGAGGGCGACGCGCTGCTGCTGTCCGCCGCTCAGCTCGTACGGCATGCGCGAGCCGTACCCCGACAGCCCCACCAGTTCCAGGCACTCCTCCACCCGCGACGACGTCTCCGCCCGCGGCGCCCCACGGGGAAGCCCGAATCCGACGTTGCGCGCGACGGACAGGTGCGGGAACAGCGCCGCCTCCTGCGGCACGATGCCGACCCGCCGTTTCTCCGGCGGGAGCGAGGTGACCTCCCGCTCGCCGAGCGACACCGACCCCGCGTCGGCGCGCTCGAAACCCGCGATGATCCGCAGCAGCGTCGTCTTCCCGCACCCCGATGGCCCGAGGACCGCGGCGAAACTGCCTTCCCGCACCGACAGTGAGGCGCCGCGAAGCACCCGAACGCCGTCGAACGCCTTCACCACCTCTGAAACGGTCAGCCCGCTCATATCTCACGCCTCCCGAGCAGGAATCCAGGCACCGCGGCCAGCAGCATGAGCAGGGCGGCGTAGGGGGCAGCGGCGCCGTACGAGCCCGAGCCGGTCTGCGTCCACAGCTGGGTGGCGAGCGTGTCCACGCCGGTGGGCCGCAGCAGGAGCGTGGCGGGCAGTTCCTTCATGGCCGTCAGGAAGACCAGTGCCGTGCCCGCCGCCACGCCCGGCAGCGCCAGCGGCAGCGTGACGGACCTGACCGCGCCGAGCGGGCCTCGTCCGAGCGAGCGCGCGACCTCCTCGAGGACGGGCGGCGACTGCACGACGGAGGCTCGTACCGCGCCGACGGCAGCGGGCATGAACAGCACCGCGTACGCCAGCACCAGCAGCGGCCACTGCTGGTAGAGCGGGTAGGCGTAGCGGACGGCGAAGAAGACCAGCGACAGCGCGATCACGATGCCGGGTAGCGCGTGTCCCACGTAGGACGACTGCTCGACGAATCTGGCGGCCCACGAACGGTGCCTGGCGGCGATGATGCCGACAGGGACGGCCAGCGCCCCCGTCAGCAGTGCCCCGGCCGCCGAGACGCCGAGCGTGGCGGCCACGGACGCGCCGAGGACGGCGGGGTCGAGACCACGCGACGAGCCGTCCACCAGCCAGTAGCCGATGCTGGCCAGCGGGAACCCGACGGCGAGCGCGGCCACCGCCACCGCCCATCCGGTGGATGCGGCCTTGGCCGCGGGATTCAGGCGCACGACCGTTCGCCGTCTGGCAGGGGCGCCTTGCAGCGCGTAGGCCGCCTTGCCTCGCGAGCGCGCCTCCCCCAGCACGATCAGCAGCGTGATCAGTACGAGCAGCAGGCCGAGCACGGCGGCGGGCGTCCGGTCGAAGGAGGCGCGGTAGGCGGTGTAGATCTGCGTGGTGAAGACGTCGAAGCGCATGATCGAGACGGCGCCGAACTCGGAGAGCACGTACATGGCCACGAGCAGCCCGCCCGCCGCCGCGGCGGGGCGCAGCTGGCGCACCACGACGGGCGCGCGGCCCCTTCCGAGAGAGAGCGCCACCTCCTCCATCGCCGGGTCCATCCTGCTCAGCGTGGCCGTGGCGGGAAGGTAGACGTAGGGGTAGCAGCAGAGCGTGAGCACCAACACCGACCCCCAGAATCCCGAGATTTCGGGGTAGAAGGCGATCCAGGTGTACGCCGCCACGTACGACGGCACCGCCAGCGGCAACGCCGCGAGCACCCCGAAGACCCTGCGCCCCGGCAGGTCGGTCCGCACGACGAGCCAGGCCAGCGACAGCCCCACCACCACGCACAGCGCCGTGACGACCGCGGCCAGGCCGATGCTGCGCACGGCCAGCTCCGCCGTACGTGAGCGGAGAAGGACGGCGGCGAAGGCCGGCAGCCCGCCCTCCACGGCCCGCACGAGCAGGTACGCCACGGGTGCGAGGGAGAGCCCCGCGGTGACGGCCGCGGGCGCCAGCAGGGCCGGAGGGATGTGGCGGGCCATCTAGACCAGGCCCACGTCCTGGAGCAGCTTGAGCGTCTGCTCCAGCGAGTCGAGCCTGCCCAGGTCGATCTTGGGCCCGTTGAGCGTGTCGAGCTTGGGCAGCCCGCGCTCGGGCGCCACGCCCGCGATCAGCGGGTACTCCTTGGTCGTGGTGGCGAAGTACTGCTGGGCGTCGGTGCCGAGCAGGTAGGTCGCGGCCTTGAGAGCGGCGTCGGCGTGCTGGGCCTTCTTCAGCACGCCCACGCCCGCCACGTTGACCAGCGCGCCGGGGTCGCCGCCCGGCAGGTAGGCCAGGCGGGACGGCACGCCGTTCTGGCCGCGTTCGGCCACCTTCTCGTACCAGTAGTAGTGGTTGATGAGGCCGAGCCGCAGCGTGCCCGCGTCGACCGCGTTGAGGATCTCGACGTTGTTCGGGTAGCTCTGGGTGCCGTTGGCCTTCATCGCCTCCAGCCACCGCCTGGCCTTGTCCTCGCCGTCGAGCAGTCGCATCGCGGTGACGAACGCCTGGAAGGAGGCGTTCGTGGGCGCCCAGCCGATCTTCCCCTTCCACTTGGGGTCGGTCAGCTCGAACACGCTCTTGGGCGGCGCGGACACCGTCCGCGGGTCGTACACGATCACCCTGGAGCGCCCTGAGACGCCCACCCACGTGCCGTCCGCCGCACGGAACCTCGCGTCGACCTTGCCGAGCAGGTCCTGCGGGAGCGGGCGAAGCATGCCGTGCTTGGACAGCGCGCCGAGCGCCCCCGCGTCCTGGGAGAAGAACAGGTCGGCCCTGGTGCGGTCGCCCTCCTCCATGATCTGGGCGGCCAGCTCGGCGCTGTCGCCGTAGCGCACCTGGACGTCGAGGCCCGTGGCCGTCTTCAGCTTCTCCAGCAGCGGGCCCACGAGGTTCTGGTTGCGTCCCGAGTAGACGACCAGGGCGTCGTCGTCGAAACTCTGGCCCGTGGCCCCGCCGCCGCAGGCGGTGAGCAGCGCCATGGGTACGAGGAAGGCGGCGACCAGGCTACGGAGCGACATGGGACTTCCTTACCGTGAGCACAAGAACGGCGGCGAGGGCGAGCCACGCCACGTGGTACGGCCAGAAGAGCGCCCAGCCCTGCCGGTAGTCCGGCAGCGCCAGGCGGAGGACCTGGTGGATCGGGGAGCCGACGTCCTCGAACCCGGAGGTCCAGGTGATCCGCCCCGCGAACCCGTCGGCGACCAGCCGGCCGTAGGTGACCAGGCCCGCGGCGCCGAGCAGTCCCGCCAGGGCCTTCACAGTCCTGGGCGCGCGGGCCAGGTACACGAGGACGAGGATCACGGCCGGCGGGAGCGCGACGACGAGCTGCCTGCCCGGCCACCAGAACCCGTGCATGGTCAGCGCGACGAACGTCGCCGTCAGCCAGGCGGCGGCCAGGGGCAGCAGCAGCACGGGCTGCCTCGGCCTGCGGAGCGCGAAGGCGGCGGCGGGCAGCAGAAGCAGCCATGCGGGCTGCCACGCGACCAGGCCGTAGCCCCTGTCGACGAGCAGGCCGAGCAGGCGGAAGGCGCGGCCCGCGTAGTCGGGGTCGAAGCCCATCACGCCGAACTCGCCCGACTGCTGGAAGTGGTCGCCGCTGGCGTAGACGGTCCAGCCGCCCCAGACCAGGCGGTGGACGGCCAGGTAGGCGACGCCCATCGCGACGAACCCGGCGAGCAGGGCGGTGGACCTGCTGCGCCAGAGGCCGAGGAGGGCGATGACCGCGGCCACAGGGGCGTACTTCACCGACAGCCACGGGAGGGCGGTGACGACCAGGCCGAACGTCCACAACCCCGGCGTGCCCGCGGGCCGCGCGGCGAGCGGACCAGGGTCCGCCGCGGACCGTGAGAGGGGGCGGGCGGGCCAGGCGGTGAGGAGGGCGACGGCGGCGACCGTCGCGAGGGCGGCAGGCAGTTCGGGGTAGACCTGCTGGCCGTACACCGCGAAGGGCGCGCTCGCGCAGGCCACCGCCACCCCTGGCGTCGCCGTCCGGTACGGCACGCCGAACCTGCGCACCGCCGTCCACAGCGTGAGCGCCGCCAGCGCCCCCGCCATCAGCGCGAGCGTCACCTTCGCCGCCACCCATCCGCCGAGCCCCATCGGCACGGCCAGCAGCAGCGGAAGGAGCGGGTCGTGCGGGCTGATCTGCGTGCCGTCGTCGAGCACCTCGGTCTGCACAGGCAGCCCCTCACCACCCCACGGCGCCCACCTGCGCTCGGCCAGCTCGTCGGTGATGTCGAGGTCGAAGTCCTCGTACATCGACAGGGCGGTGAGCAGGTACTGCGGCTCGTCCACCGCGACGTGCGCGCCGAAGCTCGCCCGCACCCCGATCCCGAGCAGGGCCGCCACGGTCGCGAGGACAGCCACCCCCGCCATCGCCCGGCCCAGCTTCCGCCCCGCAGGGGAACCGGCCGCACGGGCGTCGGGGGCCGCGGCCTGGCGAGAGGCCTCGGCGGGTGTCTCGGACCGCGTCATGCCGCCCCCGCCAGCAGGCTCGCCGCCGCGTGCTGCCGCCTGACCACGTCCAGCAGGTCCGTCTCGGGCGCCCAGCCGATGAGCGACCGCAGCCGCCACGTGTCGGCGAGCGAGTCGCCTGGCTCCACACCGGACGCCGCCTCGACGGCGAAGCCGACGTCCGCGCCCGTCACCGAGGCGACGGCCGCCGCCATGGAGCGCAGCGAGTGACTCCGGCCCGTGCCGAGGTTGACCACGCCCGGCACTCCCGTCAGGTCCACGAGGGCCTGGGCCGCCTGTCGTACGTCGGTGATGTCGCGGGTGCGCTCCAGCGACCCGAGCACCCGTAGCGGCCGTCCGGCCAGCGCGGCCTTTAGCCAGACGGCCAGCGCCATGTCGGCCCGCTGCCCCTCTCCCGCGACCGTGAACGGCCTGACGACCGTGGCCGGCCGTCCCGCGCAGAGCGCTTCGAGCCTGGCCTTGCTGCGCGCGTAGCCGCCGAGCGGCCGCAGCCGATCGGTCTCGGCGCTGGGCCGCCCGTGGCGCGCTCCGCCGTAGACGGAGCTGGAGGAGGTGACGACCACGGGCACCCGGCGTGGCACGGCGGCCAGCACCCTGGCGCCCGCGAGCACGTTGTCGCGGTGGCGGAGCCAGGCGATGCCGGGGCTGTGGTCGCGTACGCCAGGGCATCCGGCGAGGTGGTAGACGGCGTCGGCGTCCTCCAGCGCGGCGCGGACCAGCTCGTCGTCGTCGAGGAGGTCGGCCGTCAGCACGGTCAGCCCCGGGCGGGGCGGCTGCGGGACCCTGTCGATCCCGATCACCTTCCGTCCCGCCGCGAGCAGTGTTCCGGTCAGCGCCTTTCCGATGAATCCGGCGGAACCGGTCACGACCACCGTCACCTGCGACCCGCCTCTCGTCGCTGATAGGAGGGTAAAGGTAGCCTAACCTCACTCGGCCTGACCTCCAAGGACTTCGTGAGGCACGTCATGTTCAAGGCACTGCGTCGCGCTGTCGGCGTCGTCGTGCTCGGCGTGTCCGTCTGGTACCTCGCGGGCGTGGTCTCCGGCCCTTCGCTCGCCGCGGCCGCGCGCGCACTGCTGGCCGACCCCCTCGGCTTGTCCTTCGCGATCCTCCTGTACGGCGCGGCGTTCGCGCTGCGCTCGTGGGCGTGGACCCGGGTGCTGCGTGGGCTGCCGTTCTGGCACTCGTGGGCGGCGATCCACGTGTCGCTGCTCGGCAACCATGTGCTGCCGTTCCGCCTGGGCGAGGCACTGCGTGTGACGTCCGTGCTGCGCAGGACCGGGCTGGCCCCCGCCAAGGTGATCGCCTCGGCGGTCGGGGCGCGCTCGGCCGACCTGCTGGCCGTGGTCCTGCTCGCCCTGGCCGCCGCGCCCGCCCTCGTGTCGTCGCTGGCGGGATGGTGGGTGTGGCCCGTGGCGGCGGTCCTCGCCTCGGCGGCCGTCGCCGGTTTCGTGATCACGGCCCGGCACAGGGGAAGCCCACAGGGATCCGCGGCCCCACCTGGGCCGTCGCAGAGAGACTCTCGCGGCGGACGGGGCCGCCCGTGGCTGCGTGCCCTGGCGGTGTTCGGATGCGCGGCCCTCGCGTGGGTGCTGGAGGCCGCCATCGTGTACGAGGTCGCCAGGCTGGCCGGGGCGGACCTGACCGCAGCGGACGCGGCCGCCGTCACCGCCGTGACGATCGCCGCCCAGACCGTGGCCATCACGCCCGGCGGGTTCGGCTCCTACGAGGCCGCGGCCACCGCCGCCATGGTCGCGCTGGGCGTGCCCGGGGGGACCGCGTTCGCGGTCGCGCTGCTCACCCACGCCGTGAAGACCGCCTACTCCCTTGCCGTGGGCGGCGTCGCTCTGATGGCGCCCGCCCCCGGCCACTTCGGCCGGCTGCGCCTCCCCCGGCACCTGCCGCCGCGCCCGGCCCCGCGGGCCGTGCCCGAGAGCGCGCCCGTGGTCGCCTTCATCCCCGTCTTCAACGAGGAGGCCACGATCGGCGAGGTGGTCAGGCGGCTCCCCACACGGGTAGCCGGCAGAAGGATCGTCACCCTCGTGATCGACGACGGCTCCACGGACGCCTCCGCGGCACGCGCGAAGGAGGCCGGCGCCCGCGTCCTGCCGCAGCCGCGCAACCTGGGCCTGGGCGCGGCCGTACGGCGCGGCCTCGCCGAGGCGGCGCGGCTCGAACCGGCCGCCGCCGTCTACCTGGACGCCGACCTGGAGTACTTCCCCGAGGACCTCGAGTCGCTGGCGGCCCCGATCCTCAACGGCGAGGCCGACTACGTGGTCGGCTCCCGCTTCGCGGGCACGATCGAGCGGATGCTGCCGCACCGCAGGTTCGGCAACAGGCTGCTGACCGTGTGGATGCGGCGGCTGACCAGGCGGCGCGACCTCACCGACGGCCAGAGCGGCTACCGGGCCTTCTCCCTCGCCGCCCTCGAGAGCGCCGAAGTGATCCACGACTACAACTACGCGCAGGTCCTCACGCTCGACCTGCTCGCCAAGGGCTTCGTCTACCGCGAGGTGCCCATCCGATACGCGTTCCGACAAAGCGGGGAATCGTTCGTCAAACTCGGGAAATACCTTCGCAAGGTCATCCCCGCGGTGCATCGTGAGCTCAACACGTGACAGTGGAGGCGCGATGTTACGGCTGGCCCAGTTCGTCGCCGTGGTGGTCAGCGCGGGCTTCTCGTTCGGCGGGGTCATCGGCATCATCTACTCCCCCGACCCTCCCGCGCGGAAGGCGGTGGCGTTCGCGCTGCTGGCCGTGCTGCTGGCGCTGCACCTGCGCAACTGTGTGAGGCGGACCGACGGTCGCAGGCCGCGCTGGTGGCCGTGGACGCTGGCCGTCCAGGCGGTGCTGACCGCGGCGGGCCTGGTGTGGTTCGCGAACACCTGGTACGGCAACACGGGTTTCCTCGCGGCGGCCGTCCTGCTGCTGGTCAGGCGGCCGTGGGCGCGATGGACGGCGTTCTCGCTGGTGCTGGTCGCCCAGTTCCTCTCGGCGCAGACCGTGCGGTCCACCCTGAGCGAGGTGCTCTACCTCGTCGTCGGCCAGGCGGCCTTCGTCGGCGTGGCGCTGTACGGGGTGGTCCGCCTCTACGACCTGATCGTCGACCTGCGCAGCACGCAGGCGGGGCTGGCCGCGGCCGTGGTGGCCCGCGAGCGGCTGACCTTCGCCGAGGAGCTCAACGCGCGCGTCGGCGGCGGCCTGGAGAGGCTGGTCGGAGCCCTGCGGCGGCCCGACCTGACCCGCGACGAGCTGGAGACCAGCCTGACGACCGCGCGCACGGCGCTCACCGAGGTCCGATCGGTCTCCCACGCCCACCGCGAGAGCACGCCCGCCAGGGCCCTGGCGGGCGACCTGACCACCAGGGTCGTGACGGTCCTCGTGGTCGCCACCGTGCTGCTCATGATCGTTCCGCACGAGGTTCGCCACCTCCTGCAGATCCGGCCGTCGGGTCTCCAGCTCGCGGTGTTCGTCGTGGCGCTGGTCTGCTTCGTCGCGCTGTACCTCCTGGCGTGCCTGTCGGACGGGCGGCACCGGCTCTGGACGCTGGCCGCCCTGGTGGCGCTCACGTACGCCCCGTCGCTGGTGCTCGGCTTCAAGCTCTGGTACGTCGCGACGCTCCTGCCCGGCGCCGTCGTGGTGCTGCTGCGCGGCCGCGCCAGATGGATCGGGGCCGCCGCGGTGTTCGCGGGCGACACCTTCTTCCACCTGATGCTCTCCGGCCTGGCCGACAACGCCCTCGACGTCGCCTACGGCATCGTCTACCTGACCGAGCGGGCGATCATCGTCTACGCGCTCTGGCGGATGGCCAGGCTGACGGCCGGGCTGCGCGAGGCTCGGGCCGAGCTGGCCAGGGTCGAGGTGGCGCGCGAGCGGCTGCGGTTCGCCAGGGACCTGCACGACCTGCTCGGATACGGCCTGTCGGTGGTGGTGCTCAAGGCCGAGCTGGCCTTCCGGCTCCTGGACCGGGACCCCGTCGCCGCGCAACGGCAGCTGTCCGACGGGCTGGACGCGGCCCGCCAGGTGCTCGCGGACCTCGGCTCCGTGGCCGAGGGACGCACCGAGATCTCGCTGGCGGAGGAGGCCGCCTCGGCGAGGGCGGTGCTGGAGGCCGCCGATGTCGAGGTGAGCTGGTCGGTCTCGCCCGTGCCGCTGCCCCGGGACGTGGACGCGGCGCTGGCGACCGTGCTGAGGGAGGGCGTCACCAACGTGATCAGGCACAGCGCGGCCCTGCACTGCACGCTGGAGATCACCGTCGACGACCGGCAGGTACGGCTGCGCCTGACGAACGACGGCGTGGCGGCCACCGCGCCCGGCCACGAACCCGGTTCCGGGGTCGGCAACCTCACCCAGCGGCTGGCCGCGCTGGACGGCCGGCTGCGCACCGGACGGGGGCCTGACTCGTTCGAGCTGGTGGCGGAGGTCCCCCTACAGCCAGCCCTCGTCGGCGGCGATGCGGATCGCGTCGACCCTGTTCCTGGCGTTCAGCTTCATGACCGCTGACGACAGGTAGTTGCGGACCGTACCCCTGCTGAGCGAGAGCCGTACCGCGATCTCGTCGGCCTCCGCGCCGGTCGCGGCCAGCCGCAGCACGTCGACCTCGCGGACGGCCAGCGGGTTGTCCGCCTTGCGCAGGGCGGCGACGGCGAGCTGGGGGTCCACCACCTGCTCGCCCCCCACCACCTTCCTGATGGCCTCGATGAGCTCGCCCGGCGGCGAGTGCTTGAGCAGGAACCCGCTGACTCCCGAGGCCATGGCGCGGCGCAGGTAGCCGGGCCTGGCGAACCCCGTGAGCACCACCGTGCGGCAGCCCGGCATCTCGTCGCGCAGCAGGGCGGCCGCGCTCAGGCCGTCGAGCTCGGGCAACTCGATGTCGAGCACGGCCACGTCGGCCGCGGACTCCCGCGCGGCGGGCAGGATCAGGTCGCCCCGCTCCACGGCAGCCACGACGGTCAGGTCGTCCTCCAGCTCGAGCACGGCGGCCAGCGTCTCGCGCAGGATGCGCACGTCCTCGGCGATCAAGACCCTGATCATGCGGCTTTCTCACTCCCGAGAGTTGGGGTTCCCGACCTCACCGGACCTTGCGGTTCGTACGCATGTTCGGATACTACTGTCCGGTCGCCTGATCGGCACGCGCGTGGGGATCCCGCGGTTCCGTGTGAATCCTTCACACGGAACCGGTGAACGTGGCACTACAGCGGGCGCTTCCCGGATTGCGAATATAACGGCAAGAGAGAGGAGCACACCATGCAGAAGATCACCACCTACCTCTGGTTCGACAACCAGGCGGAGGAGGCGGCCAACCACTACGTCTCCATCTTCGGCGACTCCAGGATCCTCGAGGTCACGCCGATGATCGTGACCTTCGAGCTCGAAGGTCAGCGCTTCATCGCGCTCAACGGCGGCCCGAACTTCAGGTTCACCGAGGCGATCTCCCTCTACGTCGACTGCGAGTCGCAGGAGGAGGTCGACGAGCTGTGGGCGAAGCTCACCGCCGACGGCGGCGAGGACGGTTCGTGCGGCTGGCTCAAGGACAAGTACGGCCTCTCGTGGCAGATCATCCCCAAGGCCCTCCCCAGGCTGCTCAGCGACCCCGACCCCGCCAGGGCGGAGCGCGCCATGCAGGCGATGCTCAAGATGTCGAAGATCGACGTGAAGGCGCTCGAGGACGCCGCCAACGGCTGACGGCCCCGCCGTCCACCGCTCAGTCCTCCACCACGTGCGCGGCGAAGCGGGCGCGGGCCGCCGTCCAGGCGGCCGCGTCCCAGCCCCGCTCGGTCAGCGCGTCGACCGCGTCGTAGGCCATGGCCATCGCGTGGTGGGTGTTGTCGTGGGCGAACAGGCCGAGCCTGCCGAACGTGGTGACGCGCGGCACCTGTCCTGCCCACGCGTCGAGCCCGGCGAGCTGGCCGGCGTAGCCGGTCCGGTAGACGGGGTAGACGTGCGGCAGCCGCCTGACCTCCACGGCCGCGAGCCGCAGCGGCGGCAGCCCTGCCGCCGACAGGCAGTCGGTGACCAGGTCCTCGTAGGAGCTCGCGGTCCAGACGGGGTCGCCCACCTGGCAGGGGATCTCGAAGCACAGCACCGTGCGGCCGGCCGGGTCCGCGGCACTGACCCGGTAGTTGGCGGGCTCGGAGATCCGGGTGACGGGCGTCTCCGGCCCCGGCAGGTAGTGGGCGTCGTACGGTGACCACCGCCCGCCCTCGTGCACGGCGTAGACCAGAACCATCGCCCTGAACTCGAGCCTGCGTGCGGCCCGCACCACCTCGGCGGCGGGACCCGGAGTCACCAGCCCGGCCAGCGCGGGCATCGGGATCGTGGAGAAGACGTGGCCGGCGTCGAGTCGTCCCTCGGCGGTGCGCACGGCCACCCCTGAGGGCCCCGGCACGAGCGACTCGCAGGCCGTGCCCAGCCGGATGTCGGCTCCGGCGGCCACCGCGGCGTCGGCCATGGCCTCGACGATCTGGCCGAATCCCCTGCGCGGATAGTAAAAGATCTTTCCCTGCCCGTTCGGCGACCCGCGCAGCACCCTGCGGGCGATCTTCCATGGGCTGTCGGCGGTGACCCGCTTGCGCGCCTGGTCGCCGTCGATCTCCTCGCCGGGCAATCCCCAGAGCTTGACCGCGTAAGGCTCGTACAGGGCGCGGTAAAGCGTCGGTCCCAGGCCGCTGCGCAACAGTCCGGCGAACGAATCATCCCCTCTGCGCGGAACGACCGTGTCACGCGCGATCCCCGCCAGCATCCGCAGCGGCAGGCGCCGCGCCAGCTCGCCGGGCCGTAGCGGGAACCCGACGAAGCGGTCGCCGACGCGGAGCCTGCCGTTGCGGGGCCGTACCTGGAGATCGTCGCCGAGCAGTTCGCGCAGGTCGGCGAGGAGGTGTGACGGCGTGGCGGGGTGCAGTCGGTGGCTGCCGTGGTCCACTCTGATCCCTGCGACCTCGAAACCGGCCGACAGCCCGCCGACGTGGTCGGAGCGTTCCAGCACGGTGACGCGCATGCCCCGCAGGGCGGCGCGCCACGCGGCGGCCAGGCCCGAAGGGCCCGCTCCGAGAATCACGAGTTCCATGGCGCCGTCACCCTATCGAGTGAAGTCCTGAAAAATATCTTCTCAATCCTCTTCTAGAGGAAGGAAAATGTTGAGACGCTGACTCCCGTACGACCCCCCAGTCAAGGAGTCTTCGATGCGCAAAGCGTTGGCGGTCGCGTGCTTTTTACCGCTACTGATCCCCGCAGGGGTCGCGCAGGCCGAGGCGCCGGAGGACCGGCAGAAGGCGTTCGCGACCGCCGCCGAGACCTACCAGGTGCCGGAGAGCGTGCTGCTCGGCGTGTCCTACCTGCAGTCGCGGTGGGACGCCCACGCGGGACAGCCCAGCAACGACGCGGGGTTCGGCCCGATGCACCTGACGGACGCGGCGGCCTTCACCGGGGCCAACCACCACGGTGAGGGCGAGGAGGACCCGCGCGGCGACGACACCCGCCCGCTGGCCCTGCCCACCGACGCGCCGGCCGTCCCGCTGGACGTGCCCGCCTCGCTCAGGACCATGGAGAAGGCGGCGGCGCTCACCGGAGAGTCGCACGAGACGCTCAGGAGCGACCCCGCGGCCAACATCCGCGGCGGCGCGGCGCTGCTGGCCGACTACCAGAAGCAGCTCGGGGCGCCGCTCAGCGCCGACCCCGCGCAGTGGTACGGCGCGGTGGCCCGCTACTCGGGCGCCACCGAGAAGGAGGCCGCCCAGTTCTTCGCCGACGAGGTCTACTCGGTCATCGCCGAGGGGGCGACGCGCACGACGGACGACGGACAGCAGGTCACGCTCAAGCCGGTCCAGGGGGTCGGCAAGATCGTGGAGTGGCTGGAGAAGCTCGGTCTCTCGCTCCCCCGCCGTGACGGCGTGGAGTGCCCGCGCTCGATCTCCTGCGAATGGATCCCCGCGGGGTACGCCGAGCTGCCGGACGACGACTACGGTCACTACGACCTGGCCGACCGGCCGCAGAGCCAGAAGGTCGACTACATCATCATCCACGACATGGAGGGCTACTGGGCTCCGTCCGTCAAGCTGAACCAGGACCCGACGTGGCCCGGCAGCTGGCACTACTCGGTCAGGTCGAGCGACGGTCACATCGCGCAGCAGATCAAGACCAAGGACGTCGGCTGGCAGGCGGGCAACTGGTACATCAACGCCAAGTCCATCGGCATCGAACACGAGGGCTTCCTCGCCGAGGGCAGCACCTGGTACACCGAGGCGATGTACCGCACGTCCGCCAAGCTCGTGCGCTACCTGGCCATGCGCCACGGCGTGCCGCTCGACCGCGCGCACATCCTCGGCCACGACAATGTGCCCGGCACGCTGCCGACCACGGTCAGGGGCATGCACGAGGACCCGGGACCGTTCTGGGACTGGGCGCACTACTTCGAGCTGATGGGCGCCCCGCTGCACCAGTTCGGCGGTCCCAGGTCCGGCTCCGTCATGATCAAGCCGGACTTCGCCACCAACAAGCCGTACTTCTACGGCTGCGACCGCAAGAAGCCCGAGGCGGCGTGCCCGCCGCTGCCCGCCTCCACGGTGTGGCTGCGCACCGAGCCTCGCGCCGACGCGCCGCTGGTCAAGGACATCGGCAAGCACCCCACGGGTGACTCGCTCTACAGCGTCTACGACCACAGCGCCCGCGCCACCACCGGCCAGCGGTACGCCGTGGCCGACCGGCAGGGCGACTGGACCGCGATCTGGTACCTCGGGCAGAAGGCGTGGTTCCACAACCCCGCCGACCACCCGACCGCGGTGCCGTCCATGGGCCTCGTCGTGACACCCCGCCCGGGGCTGGCGACCATCCCCGTGTACGGCAGGGCCTACCCGGAGCGGGAGGCCTACCCCGCGGGCATCCCGTACCAGGCGGTGACGCCGCTGCAGTACACGTTCTCGGCGGGACAGAAGTACACGCTGGGCGGTCCGGCGGCCACCGAGTACTACCGGGCGGTCACCTACGACCCGGCCCCGCACACGGTGGTGAAGGGCACGACGCGGTACCTGGAGATCCAGTTCGGACACCGGGTGATGTTCGTCAAGGCCGACGACGTCCAGATCTCGTTCCAGTAATCCGGCGGTCGTTCGGGACCTCGCCCGCTCGGGCGGGGTCCCGTTCGTCTTCCCGCGCGCCTTTCCTGAGCTTCCCGCGCGCCTTCCCGGAGCGTCAGCGCTTGCGGGTGAAGCCCGAGACCGCGCGCCTGGTGCTCTGCAACGCCTCCTGGGAGGTGTCGAACGTGCGCTGCGCCACCCCCACGAACACGCAGTCCACGACGAGCAGCTGGCTGATCCTGCTGGCCAGCGCGCCAGGGCGGAACTCCGTCTCCCGTCCCGCCGAGATCAGCACGTGCTCGGCCAGCCCGGCCAGCGTCGAGCGCGGGTTGTTGGTGATGGCGACGGTCGTGGCCCCCGCCTCACCCGCCGTCCGCAGCGGCTCCAGCACGTCGGGCGTCTCCCCCGAGGTGCTGATCCCGATCGCGACGTCGCCGCGCTTGAGCAGGACCGCGCTGGTCAGGGCGAGGTGGGCGTCCTGGAAGGCGTGGCTGGACAGGCCGATGCGCATGAGCTTCTGCGCCATGTCCTGGGCGACCAGGCCGGACGCGCCCACGCCGTACGAGTCGATCCTGCGGGCGCCCGCGATGGCCTCGACGACCAGGCCGAGCCGTTCGGAGGTGAGCTGGGCGACGGTGTCGTTGATCGCCTCGGACTCCGCGCGGGACACCTTGAGGATGACCTCCGACAGCGGGTCGTCGGGGGCGAGGTCGCCGGGGACCAGGCGGTCCGGCTGCGCGGCGGCGGCCGCGAGGGCGAGCCTGAGCTGCGGATATCCGGCGAACCCCAGCAGCCGCGCGGTGCGGACGATCGTCGCCTCGCTGGTGCCCGAGGCGGCCGAGAGCTCGGTGATGGTGCTGCGCGCGACGGTGGCGGGATCCTCGAGGATCAGCCTGGCCACGGTCTGGGCGGCCGGGGTCAGCGACGGAAGGACGCCGCGGACGGTGGCCACGAGTGTGTCGGCCCTGAGACCGTTCCGGGTGTCTTCCACATACCGATTATGGGGCCTGGAGGGATGCAACGATCGCTGTCGGGCGCCCTTCCCACAAACCGTCAAACCAGGACTTACCTGCGACGTGTTCCGGAAGGCCGTCGGCGGCCCCATCGCGGGGCCCGGGCTCGTCCCCGGGCCCCGCGGTCGTCAGCGGAGCGTGCCGTTGGTCATGCCGACCGGCTCCTCGGGCAGGGCGATGAGGCCCAGCTCCGCAGGCGCGGCCATCAGCGGCTGGCAGGGGACGGCCCTGACCGTGTACCCGAACGCTCCCGTGCTGTCGAGCGGCACCTTCCCCGCGTAGTGGGCCTTGCCGTCGTCGTTCGCCCCCTCCAGCGTCATGGTGAGGTAGCTCGGGTTCAGCAGCTCGTCGTGCGGCCCCACCTTGCCGTACGCCGCCTGGACCAGCAGGTCGGACGGCTCGAGCTCGCCGAGCGCGATCGTCGCCCGCAGGTCGAGGGCCGCGCCGACCTCGGGTGTGTCGCCGACGCCCGAGGACTCCACGTGCTCCACCCTGACCCCCGGCCACGCCTTGGCGACGCGCAGCCGCCAGGCCGCGAACGCCTTGGCGGGCGCGAAGGAGTCGCCCGACAGCGCGCGGGCGGAGGCGGCGGCCGGCGTGTAGAGGTCGACGACGTAGTCACGCAGCATCCGCCCCGCCAGCACCTTGGGCCCGAGCGAGGTGAGCGTGTGGCGCACCATCTCCAGCCACCTGCGGGGCAGGCCGTCGGGCGCCCTGTCGTAGAAGCGGTCGGAGACCTCGTGCTCGATGAGGTCGTAGAGCGCGGCCGCCTCGAGCTCGTCGCGCCTGTCGGGGTCGGCGACGCCGTCGGCGGTGGGGATGGCCCAGCCGTTGGTGCCGTCGTACCACTCGTCCCACCAGCCGTCGCGGATCGACAGGTTGAGCCCGCCGTTCAGCGCCGACTTCATGCCCGAGGTGCCCGAGGCCTCCAGCGGACGCAGCGGGTTGTTCAGCCAGACGTCGCAGCCCTGGACGAGCAGCTGGCCGAGGGCCATGTCGTAGTCGGGCAGGAAGACGATGCGGTGCCGCACGTCCTCCTCGTCGGCGAACCTGACGATCTGCTGGATGAGCTTCTTGCCGCCTTCGTCGGCCGGGTGGGCCTTGCCCGCGATGAGGATCTGCACGGGCTTGTCGGGGTCGAGCAGGAGCTCGCGCAGCCGGACCGGGTCACGCAGCATGAGCGTGAGCCGCTTGTAGGAGGGCACGCGGCGGGCGAACCCGATGGTCAGCACGTCGGGGTCGAGTGCGTCGTCGACCCAGGTCAGCTCGGCGTCCGAGGCGCCGCGATCGCGCCACGAACGGCGCAGCCGCACCCTCGCCGCCTCGACCAGCCGCTCGCGCAGGTGCCCGCGGATCGACCAGATGTCGGAGTCGGAGATCTTCTGGACGCCCTCCCAGCCCTGCGCCTTGTCGATCAGGGACGGCAGCTCCCGGCCGGCCAGCTCCATGATCTCGCGGCCGACCCACGTCGGCGCGTGGACGCCGTTGGTGATCGACCCGATCGGCACCTCGTGCAGGTCGAATCCCGGCCAGAGTTCCTTGAACATCTCCCGGCTGACCTCGCCGTGCAGCTCGGAGACGCCGTTGACGCGCTGGGCCAGGCGCATACCCATGATCGCCATGTTGAAGCGGCCGGGCTCCTGCTCGGCGCCCAGCGCGAGGATGCGCTCGACGGGCACGGTCGGCCATGCGTTGTCGCCGCCGAACTGCCTCTCGATCATGTCGGAGGGGAAGCGGTCGATGCCGGCGGGGACGGGAGTGTGGGTGGTGAAGACCGTGCCGGCGCGGACGGCTTCCAGCGCCTCGTCGAAGGTCAGGCGGGACTCGGTCAGCTCGCGGATGCGCTCCAGTCCGAGGAAGCCCGCGTGGCCCTCGTTGGTGTGGAAGACCTCGGGCTCGGGGTGTCCGGTGATCTGGCAGTAGGCGCGGATCGCCCTGACGCCGCCCACGCCGAGCAGCAGCTCCTGCATGAGCCTGTGGTCGGTGCCGCCGCCGTACAGGCGGTCGGTGACGTCGCGTGCGGCGGCGTCGTTGTCGGCCACGTCGGAGTCGAGCAGCAGCAGCGGCACCCTGCCGACCTGCGCCACCCACACCTGCGCGTGCAGGGCCCGGTGGTCCGGCAGGCCGATCCTGATGTGGACGGCGGTGCCCTCCTCGTCCTTCAGCAGACTGAGGGGCAGGCCGCCGGGGTCGAGGCTGGGATAGTGCTCCAGCTGCCAGCCTTCGGGCGACAGCGACTGGGTGAAGTAGCCGTGGCGGTAGAGCAGCCCCACCGCCAGGATCGGCACGCCCAGGTCGCTGGCCGCCTTCAGATGGTCTCCCGCCAGGATGCCGAGGCCGCCCGAGTACTGCGGGAGGGCCGCGGCGATGCCGTACTCCGGCGAGAAGTAGGCGATCGCGTCGGCGGCCTCGTTCAGCGTCTGGTACCAGCGCGGCGCGGTCATGTACTCGCGCAGGTCGTCGGCGGCGTCGGCGAGGCGGCGAAGGAAACGGCGGTCGCCGGCAAGCTGGCGCAACCTGGCGGGGTCGACGGCGCCGAGCAGCGCGACGGGGTCGTGCCCAACACGTTCCCAGACGGCCGGATCGACCTCGGAGAACAGGTCCGTGGTCTCTGGATGCCACGACCATCTGAGGTTGTGCACGAGCTCGCCGAGGGCGGCCAACTCCGTAGGGAGAACGGTGCGGACGGTGAACCTGCGGATAGCTCTCACGATTCCGACCCTAGGTGGTGAGCGGTGGTGGACAAGGCGTAGTCACGTAGATCGATCACTTCCCTCTCACAACCCTTCCATGAAGAGGCATTAATGGGGACTATTGGGGCACTCCCCACTTTGAGCCCGAAGCACCGTCCCGGGATGGCGTCCTCGGCTTCACGCGTGAAGATGCGAGGATCGTCACAGCGACAGTCGGCCACTCGACCATGAGAACAGGACGCGATGATCGGTCGAATTCCCATCACGGACATCTTCCCAGTTGTCGACTGCGGGCAGTGGCCCGCTAAGGCGGTCGCTGGCGAGACCTTTGACATCGCCGCGACCGTGTTCCGCGAAGGACACGACGCGGTGGGCGCGGGGGTGGTGATCACGTCTCCCGAAGGGAAGCGTGGCCACCTGAAACATATGCGAGAGATCGCCAAGGGCACCGACAGGTGGAGCGTGCGCGTGTCGCTGCCCGACGAGGGCGACTGGCTTTTCAGGGTCGAGGCGTGGAGCGACCCGATCGGCACGTGGCTGCACGACGCGGAGATCAAGATTCCCCGCGGCATGGACGTCGACCTCATGTGCGAGGAGGGGGCGCGGCTGTTCGAGCGCGCCGCTCGTGCCGTACGGCCGTCGGACTGCCCCGCCCCGCACGCGGGCAACGGGACCGCGCGCAACGGCAACGGCACGCTCAAGACGGGCGCCGTCAGGACCACCGCGCTGAAGACGGGCACGGTGAAGGCCGCCGCGCTCAAGGAGGGCGCGGAGCTGAAGCCCGCCGAGGTCTGCGGGCACAGGGCGGCGCTGCTTTCCGTGGCGGCGACGCTGCGTGACGAGGCGCTCGACCCGAGGGCGCGCCTGTCGATCGCCCAGCTGCCCGAGACCGCCGCGCTGCTGGAGGCCCATCCGCTGCGCGACCTGCTGACCAGGAGCAAGCAGCACAAGGTCAGGGTGGAGCGGCGCAGGGCGCTGTTCGGCTCGTGGTACGAGTTCTTCCCCAGGTCGGAGGGGGCGATCCTCCAGGAGGGCGGCGTCTCCAAGTCGGGGAACTTCCAGACCGCCGCCAAGAGGCTGCCCGCCATCGCCCGCATGGGCTTCGACGTGGTCTACCTGCCGCCGATCCATCCGATCGGCACGACGTTCCGCAAGGGGCGCAACAACACGCTCACCCCGAGCCCCGACGACCCCGGCTCACCGTGGGCGATCGGGTCGGAGGACGGCGGGCACGACGCCGTCCATCCCGACCTGGGCACGATCGACGACTTCGACGACTTCGTCGGCAGGACCCGCGAGCTGGGCATGGAGGTGGCGCTCGACTTCGCGCTGCAGTGCTCGCCCGATCACCCGTGGGTCAAGGAGCATCCCGAGTGGTTCACGATCCGCGCGGACGGGACGATCGCCTACGCGGAGAACCCGCCCAAGAAGTACCAGGACATCTACCCGCTCAACTTCGACAAGGACCCCGAGGGGATCTACGCCGAGGTCAAGCGGGTGGTCAGGCACTGGATGGACCACGGGGTGCGGATCTTCAGGGTCGACAACCCGCACACCAAGCCCGTGGGCTTCTGGGAGCGGCTCCTGGCCGACATCAGGACGACCGATCCCGATGTGATCTTCCTGGCGGAGGCGTTCACGCGTCCGGCGATGCTGCAGACGCTCGCCAAAATCGGATTCCACCAGTCATACACGTACTTCACTTGGAAGAACTCAAAATATGACGTGGAGACGTATTTTTCGGAACTGTCGCATGAAACGTCGCACTTCCTGAGGCCGAACCTCTTCGTCAACACGCCCGACATCCTGCACGAGTACCTGCAGCACGGCGGCGTGCCCGCTTTCAAGATCCGGGCTGTGCTGGCCGCGCTCGTGTCCCCCACGTGGGGCGTCTACTCTGGGTATGAACTCTCCGAGAACCTCCCAGTACGTCCGGGTAGCGAGGAATATCTCGACAGCGAGAAATATCAGTACAGACCGCGCGATTGGGCGGATGCGGAGCGTGAGGGCCGTACACTTGCCCCGTTCATCACGCATCTGAATTTGTTCCGAAGAGCGCACCCGGCACTTCAGGAATTGCGTAATCTGACGTTCCACAGGGTCGACCACCCAGACCTGGTCTGCTTCTCCAAGCGGCTTCCCGGCGCCTACGACACGGCCACACGACGGCACGGACTCGGCGACGTGGTCCTGGCGGTCGTGAACCTGGACCCGCACAATACTCATGAGGCGACAGTCGATCTCGACCTGCCGGCCCTCGGTCTCGACTGGAACGCCGAGTTCGTCGTGGACGACGAGATGTCAGGCGAGTCGTACCGGTGGCGGCAGAACAACTACGTACGCCTCGACCCTCACATCAATCCGGCGCACGTCTTCACCGTGCGAGCGGCTCATCGGTAATCAGCGATCGGGGAGTCCAACTTTGTCCGACACCGTGAACTCCGCTGCCATCCCGAACACCTTCGACGAGGACAAGCCCCGCGATCCCCAGTGGTACAAGCGGGCCGTCTTCTACGAGGTGCTCATCAGGGGCTTCGCCGACTCCAACGGCGACGGCACAGGCGACATCAAGGGGCTCACCAGCAGGCTCGACTACCTGCAGTGGCTGGGCGTCGACTGTCTCTGGCTGCTGCCGCTGTACGAGTCACCGCTGCGTGACGGCGGCTACGACATCGCCGACTTCATGAAGATCCTGCCGGACTTCGGCGATCTCGGCGACTTCGTCAAGCTGGTCGACGAGGCGCACAAGCGCGGCATGCGGGTGATCGCGGACCTGGTGATGAACCACACCAGCGACGCTCACCCCTGGTTCCAGGCGTCACGGCACGATCCCGAGGGCCCGTTCGGCGACTTCTACGTCTGGTCCGACAGCGACGAGAAGTACAGGGACGCCCGGATCATCTTCATCGACACCGAGACCTCCAACTGGACCTACGACCCGGTCCGCGGGCAGTACTACTGGCACCGCTTCTTCCACCACCAGCCCGACCTCAACTACGAGAACCCCGCGGTTCAGGAGGCCATGCTGGAGGTGCTGAGGTTCTGGCTCGACCTGGGCATCGACGGGTTCCGCATGGACGCCATCCCCTACCTGTTCGAGGATGACAGCACCAACTGCGAGAACCTGCCCAGGACGCACGCCTACCTCAAGCGGGTCAGGGCGGAGGTCGACAGGCTCTACCCCGACCGCGTGCTGCTCGCCGAGGCCAACCAGTGGCCGTCCGACGTGGTCGAGTACTTCGGCGACCCGGTCAACGGCGGCGACGAGTGCCACATGGCCTTCCACTTCCCGCTCATGCCGCGCATCTTCATGGCCGTGCGCAGGGAGTCCCGCTACCCGATCTCCGAGATCATGGCCCAGACGCCCAAGATCCCCGAGAACTGCCAGTGGGGCATCTTCCTGCGCAACCACGACGAGCTGACGCTTGAGATGGTCACCGACGAAGAGCGCGACTACATGTACTCCGAGTACGCCAAGGACCCGCGCATGCGGGCCAACGTCGGCATCCGCCGCCGCCTGGCCCCGCTGCTGGAGAACGACCGCAACCAGATCGAGCTGTTCACCGCGCTGCTGCTGTCGCTGCCCGGCTCGCCCGTGCTCTACTACGGCGACGAGATCGGCATGGGCGACAACATCTGGCTCGGCGACCGCGACGGCGTCCGCACCCCCATGCAGTGGACCCCCGACCGCAACGCGGGCTTCTCCGACTGCGACCCCGGCCGGCTCTACCTGCCGGTCATCATGGACCCGATCTACGGCTACCAGGCGATCAACGTCGAGGCGCAGCAGAAGAACGCCGGCTCGCTGCTCCACTGGACCAAACGGATGATCGACATCCGAAAGCGGCACCCGGTCTTCGGCCTGGGCGAATTCATCGAACTCAACTCATCCAACCCCAGCGTGCTGGCATTCGTGCGCGAGCTGGGCGATGATCGCATTCTGTGCGTGAACAATCTCTCGCGGTTCCCGCAGCCCGTAGAGCTGGACCTGCGTAGGTTCGTCGGCGTCTCGCCCGTAGAGACGATGGGCGGAGTTCCTTTTCCACCGATTGGCGAACTTCCGTATCTTTTGACGCTCCCTGGGCATGGGTTCTACTGGTTCACCCTTCCGCCCGCCGTACCCCAGGAGGAGTAAGTCGTGCTTGAGGACCTCCTTGCCCGCTGGATCACCCATCAACGCTGGTTCGCGGGCAAGGGGCGCCCTCTGGACGACCTCCGCATCGACTCGCGGACCAGCCTCGGCGCCCTCCAGGAGGCGGAGCTGTGGCACCTGGTCCTGTCAGTACGGCAGGCCGACGCGCTGGACCGCTACCAGCTCCTGCTCGGCCTGCGCGCCGAGTTGCCCGACCGCCTCAAGCACGTCCTGATCGGCATCACGCACGACGGCGTCCACGTCTACGACGCCGCGCACGACTCCTCGCTGACCTGCCTGCTGCTCGAAGGCATGGCCCAGGGACAGGACCACGGGCCCGTCAGGTTCCGCCACGTGCGCGGGGTCGAGATCGACACCACGCAGCGCAGCCTGGTCCTCGGCGCCGAGCAGTCCAACACCTCGCTCGTGTACGGCGACGCCTACATCTGCAAGCTCTTCCGCCGCCTCATCCCAGGGATCAACCCCGAGCTCGAGGTGGTCACCGCGCTGGCCGAGCGCGGCGCGCCGCACATCGCCAGGCCGTACGGGTGGATCGAGACCGACCTCGACGGCAATCCGACCACGCTGGCCTTCACCCAGGAGTACCTGTCCACCAGCAACGACGGCTGGGACCTTGCGCTGGCCAGCGTCCGCGACTTCTACGGGCAGCTCGACGACATCTGCGCGGCCGACGCGGGCGGGGACTTCGCCGCCGAGTCCTTCCGCCTCGGCGCCGCGACCGCCGAGATCCACCGGCAGCTTGCCGCCGCCTTCCCCACCGACGTCGTCGAACCGCACGACGTCAAGCGGATGGTCGAGGGCTTCCGCCGCCGCCTGGCGTGGGCGATCGCCGAAGTGCCCGAGCTGGCCGAGCACGCCGAGATCGTCGAGCGGGCCTTCCACGAGGTGGAGGAACTGACGGCCGAGGTGCGCGTGCAGCGCGTCCACGGCGACTACCACCTGGGCCAGGTCATGCGCACGCCCGCCGGGTGGTTCATCCTCGACTTCGAGGGCGAGCCGGGCCAGCCCCTCGACGAGCGCAGGGCGCTGGCCTCCCCGCTGCGTGACGTGGCCGGGATGCTCCGCTCGTTCGACTACGCCGCCGGGCACCTGCTCGCCGACCATCCCGACGCCGCAGCGCTGCGCGCCAAGGCCGGCGAGTGGGCCGCCCGCAACAGGTCGGCGTTCCTGGAGGGGTACGCCGACGTCGACGACGGGGACGCGGCGCTGCTGCGGGCCCTGGAGTACGACAAGGCGGTCTACGAGGTCGTCTACGAGGCCCGCAACCGCCCTTCCTGGCTGCCGATCCCGCTCGCCGCCTTCCGCTGAGGCAACTCAGGCGTTTTCCCCTCCGGAGCGCATCGAGCGCACTACTCTTCGCATGCATACATAAGCGAAGAGTAAGGGGGCGGCATGCGGCGAGGTCTTGTGTTCGCGGCCGCGGGGCTCGGCACGGCCCTCCTGAGCGGATCGCTCCTGCTGGCCACGGGGGGGAAGGGGCCGGAGGCGGCGCAGGCCGTCCAGGAGTCCCCCGCGCCGGGGGACCCGCTCACGCCTGAGGAGATCGCCCGCGCAGGGGAGATCGCCACGGCGACCACGCACCAGAAGGCGGGGCAGACCGAGCTGCTCTACGTCGAGCGCGACGATGACAAGGACGCCGAGCAGGCGCGGCGGGCGGAGGCCTACCTCTACGACTACGCCGACGACACCGTGATCGTCAGGACCGTCGACCTCGGCGCGAGCAAGGTGGTCGAGGAGACCAAGGGCAAGGGGGTGCAGCCCCCGCCGTCCAAACGGGAGGAACTGCGCGCCGCCGAGCTGCTCCTCGCCCACCCGAGGCTGGGCAGTGGGGTGCGCCAGTCGTTCAGGAAGGCGGCGGGCAGGGAGCTCGCCTCGCCCTCCGACCTGGCGCTGCGGGGGCTGATCTACTCGCCCGAGCGGGGGGCGTGCGCGACGCACCGGTGCCTGCGGCTGTTCGTGCGGCTGCCCAACGGCACGTTCCTGGACACCAGCCGCATCGTCATCGATCTGTCCGCCAAGAAGGTCCACACCCTGGAGTGGTGAGTTGATCCTCCGTCTCATGCTCGCCGGCCTGCTCGTCGCGCCGCTCGCGGCCCTCGGGCCCGCCTCCCTCGCGGACCCCGCCGCCCAGCCGTGCGGCTCGCCGTACCTGGTCGACAAGACGCTGCCGAACGGCGCGCGCTGGCGGCTGTGCTGGGAGATGCGCACGATCGAGGGCCTGACCGTCACCAAGGTCGTCTACACGCCCAAGGGCAACAGGTCCATCAGCGTGCTGCGCAGCGGAGCGCTGGCCCAGATCCACGTGCCGTACGACAGCGGGGAGCCGCGCTACCACGACATCGGCTCGCTCGGCTCGGCCGCGATGACGCTCACGGCGGCCGACTGCCCCGGCGGCCAGCTCGTCAAGAGCAAGGTGTGCGTGACGACCCGCCCGCGCGGCCACGCCTACCTCAAGGACGGCTGGGGCGACGAGACGCAGCGCGAGTCGGCGCAGGGCCAGGAGCTGGTGGTGCTGGCCGCCTACCAGGTCGGCTGGTACACCTACGTCTCCGAGTGGGTCTTCGGCGACGACGGCTCGATCACGCCGCGCGTGGGCGCGACGGGTTCGCTGGCGGGCACGACGACCGCGCCGAAGCACGGCTGGCCGCTCGGGGTGGGGCGTAAGCACTTCGAGGAGTCCCACAGCCACAACGTCTTCTGGCGGATGGACTTCGACATCGAGGGCAAGGCGCGCGACGTCGTCGAGCAGTACGACTTCGCGGGCGAACGCACCGGCAAGCGGTCGATGGTGCGCACCGTGCTCGGCCGCGAGACCAAGGCGCTCAACAGGAGGGCGCGCTGGTGGCGGGTGGTGGATCCGCGGGTGCGCAACGCCGACAGGCATCCGGTGTCCTGGGAGATCAACAACTCCGACAGCGCGGAGTATCGCGGGCCCGGCGACGAGGCGTTCACGCACGCGGACCTGTACGTCACGCAGTACCGCGCCTGCGAGCGGCTGGCGACCGAGAACGTGTCGCCGCGGTGCGGCAAGTCGGTCGACCGGTACGCCAACGGGGAGCGGGTGACCGATCCGGTGCTGTGGGTGAACGTGGGCTTCCACCACGTCGCCAGGGACGAGGACGCGGACCCGATGCCCATCCACTGGCAGGGCTTCCGCATCACCCCGCGCGACGTCACCGCCGCCAACCCCTACTGACACTGCCCGTACGACACGCCCGCGTACCCGGAGCCCAGCCGGTGCGCGGGCGTCGGCATGATGTCCTCCGGGTCGCCGCGGGAGTTCGGAACTTCTGAGGGGTCATGGGTGTGGCGGCGGTCCGATCGGGGAAGCGGTGGTTAGCATGGCCACGACGGCGATCATTGACGTCCGCACGGAGGTGCGGCGCGCGGCGCCCGTCGAGCCGCGCACGTTTCAAGCGATGATCACCGCGGTTAATCCGATTTTTCTGAAATGCCCGACTCCAGATTTCGCATGGTGATGGCGGGCAAGGGCATGGGTTGGAAGGTCGCTGTAGGGCAGGGTAAGGGGCATGCCGATGAGGACAGAGCTCGACCGTCTCGCGGGCGGGGCGCACCACGACCCGCATTCGATTCTCGGAGCGCACCTGGGCCAGGACGGGGTCACGTTCAGGACGCTGCGTCCGCTGGCCGAACAGGTCGAGGTGGTCTTCGACGACGAGGCACGGCCCATGAAGCATGTCGCTCACGGCGTGTTCGAGACGACGGTGACCGGGCTGGACAAGATCCCCGACTACCGGCTGCGAGTGCGCTACAGCGGCGGCGAGCCGTACGAGATGCGCGACCCCTACCGGCACTGGCCCACCCTGGGCGAGGTCGACCTGCACCTGGTCGGCGAGGGCAGGCACGAGCGGCTGTGGGAGGCGCTCGGCGCGCGGCCGATGCGCCACGAGGACGTCGACGGCACCGCGTTCGCCGTCTGGGCGCCCAACGCGCGCGGCATCAGGGTCGTCGGCGACTTCAACCACTGGGACGGCGTGGCCCACCCGATGCGCTCGCTCGGCAGATCCGGCGTATGGGAGCTGTTCGTGCCAGGCGTGGCCGCCGGCGAGCGCTACAAGTTCCAGATCCTCGGCGCCGACGGGCTCTGGCGCGACAAGGCCGACCCGATGGCGCGCAGGACCGAGGTGCCGCCGCAGACCGCGTCGGTCGTCGACCAGTCCGACTACGTGTGGGGCGACTCCGACTGGATGACCGAGCGCGAGACCAAGGCCGCCCAGAAGCAGCCGATGAGCACCTACGAGGTCCACCTCGGCTCGTGGCGGCCGGGACTCGGCTACACCGAGCTGGCGACGCAGCTGGCCGACTACGTGCAGGACATGGGTTTCACGCACGTGGAGTTCCTGCCGGTGGCCGAGCACCCGTTCGGCGGCTCGTGGGGCTACCAGGTGACCTCCTACTACGCGCCGACCGCCCGCTTCGGCACCCCTGACGAGTTCCGCCACCTGGTCGACACGCTGCACCAGCGCGGCATCGGCGTCCTGCTCGACTGGGTGCCCGCGCACTTCCCGATGGACGACTGGGCGCTGGCCCGCTTCGACGGCACCCCGCTCTACGAGCACGCCGACCCCGCTCGCGGCGAGCACCCCGACTGGGGCACCTACGTCTTCGACTTCGGCCGCAACGAGGTGCGCAACTTCCTCGTGGCCAACGCGCTCTACTGGCTGAAGGAGTTCCACATCGACGGGCTGCGGGTGGACGCGGTCGCCTCGATGCTCTACCTCGACTACTCCAGGCGCGACGGCGAGTGGACGCCCAACATCTACGGCGGGCGCGAGAACCTCGACGCCGTGGAGTTCCTGAAGGAGATGAACACCGTCTGCTACAGGGAGGCGCCCGGCATCACGACGATCGCCGAGGAGTCGACCGCGTGGCCCGGCGTCTCGCGCCCCGTGCACCTCGGCGGGCTCGGATTCGGCTTCAAGTGGAACATGGGCTGGATGCACGACACCCTCGCCTACCTGCGCCACGAGCCGATCTTCCGGCAGTACCACCACCATCAGATGACGTTCTCGCTGATGTACGCCTACAGCGAGAACTTCGTCCTCCCGCTCTCCCACGACGAGGTCGTCCACGGGAAGGGCTCGCTGCTGGGCAAGATGCCGGGCGACGAGTGGCAGCGGTTCGCGCAGCTGCGGGCGCTGTTCGCGTTCATGTGGGCGCATCCGGGCAAGCAGCTGCTGTTCATGGGCGGCGAGTTCGGCCAGGGCTCGGAATGGTCGGAGGAGCGCGGGCTCGACTGGTGGGTCCTCGACTTCGACGGGCATCGCGGGGTGCAGAAGCTGGTCCGTGACCTCAACACGATCTACAGGGACACCCCTGCCCTCTGGGAGCAGGACACCACGCCCGACGGTTTCCGGTGGATCGACGCCGACGACGCGCCCGGCAACGTCTTCTCCTTCCTCCGGCTGGGGAGGGACGGGTCCGCGGTGGCCTGCGTGGTCAACTTCAGCGGCAGTCCGCACGAGGAGTTCAGGCTCGGCCTGCCGTACGGCGGGCAGTGGGAGGAGCTGGTCAACACCGACGCGTTCGACTACTGGGGCAGCGGGGTGGGCAACCTCGGTTCGGTGGAGGCGTTCGAGGAGTCGCACCACGGCCAGCCGTACTCGACGACGCTGCGCGTGCCGCCACTGGGCGCGATCTGGCTGAAGTACACGCCGTCCGACCGCTCGGAGCTCGCGTGACGATGAACGTTTTCTGAGAAACCCCTGCACCCTCTGGGCTAAGCGGACAAAGCTCTCTACACTCCGAGATCACCACCCCTCGGAGGACGTGTGCGATTTCGACGCCTGATCGTGTGCTCGGTCCTGCTGGCCTTACTTCCCGCCGCACCCGCCGTCGCCGGTGAACCGCCCGCCACCCCTGCGCCGTCGCCGTCCCCCACGGTCGCCGAGGAGAAGCTCGAAGAGGGCTTAGCCGTCACCGAGGGCACGGCCAGGGTCATCGTCGAGCTCACCGACGCCGCGCAGACCGCGCCCGTCGCCGCGCAGGCCGCGGCCGAGGACGCCCAGGTGGTGCTCCAGCCGTCCACCCAGCCGTTCATCGTCGTCGAGGGCACCGCGCAGGAACTGGCCGCGCTGGCCGAGGACCCGCGCGTCGCCTCCATCCACCGCGACCGTGCCTACCCGCCGGCCGCCATCTCCAGCCTCCCCGTGATCGGCGCGGACAAGGTCCACGCCACCGGCGCGACGGGCGCGGGACAGGCCGTCGCGATCCTCGACACCGGTATCGACCGCGACCACCCCTTCTTCGGCGGCCGGATCGTGGCCGAGGCGTGCTTCTCCTCCACCGAGTACGACGGCGTCGAGTCGCTGTGCCCCAACGGCCAGAGCCAGATGATCGGCACGGGCGCCGCCGACGCCGAATACGCCAAGTGCCTGCTGGGGAGCGAGAACCTCTGCGAGCACGGCACCCATGTCGCGGGCATCGCGGCGGGTGGCGGCGGCGTCGCCCCCGGGGCCGGCATCGTCGCGATCCAGGTGTTCAGCAGGGTCAACGACGAGGACGTGTGCGGCGCGGCGGCCTGCCTGATGGCCTTCGAGTCGTCGCTGCGCCTGGCCATGGACCATGTCGCCTCGCTCGCCCCCGCCACGCCCGTCGCGGCGCTGAACCTCAGCCTCGGCGGGCAGCTGTCCGACACCGCGTGCGACAGCAGCGAGGAGGGCCAGGTCTTCAAGCCGAAGATCGACGACCTGCTGTCCAAGGGTGTCGCGACCGTCGTCGCCGCCGGCAACGAGTACTTCACGGGGACGTCGTTCCCCGCGTGCGTCTCCTCCGCCGTCGCCGTGGGGGCGAGCAACAACAACGACGAGATCGCCGACTTCTCCAACACCGGGCCGCTGCTCGACCTGTTCGCGCCGGGCGTGGACATCGAGTCGTCGGTGCCCGACGACGTCATGGCGACCCACAGCGGCACCTCGATGGCCGCCCCGCACGTGGCGGGGGCGCTGGCCGTGCTGAAGGCGGCCTTCCCCGACCAGGCGATCGGCGCGCTGGTCGACAAGCTGAAGGCGACCGGCAGGCCGTTCTCCTACCGGGTCGACGGCGCCGAGGTGATCACCCCGCGCCTGGATCTCGCCGCCGCCATGACGGGTGCCGCGCCGCAGCCCACCGCCAGCCAGAGCGCCCCCGCTCCCGCTCCCGCTCCCGCTCCCTCGGCGAGCGGCCCCACGCCCGCGCCCTCGGACGAGGACCCGCAGGCCGGCGACTCCGACGATCCCGCCGACACGCCCGATCCGACGCCCATCCCGCTGCCGACCATCACGGTCACGGTGACCGTCACCGTGACGCCTTCGGCCGCGCCGGCCGCCGTGTGCACCCGTGGCACGGCAGGCACCGCGATGACCGCCAAGCAGTGGGCGGTGGAGCTCTACCGGGGGACGGGGCAGCTCTCCGACGAGACCCTGACCTGCTACCTGAAGCTGGCCCACAAGACGAGCAAGGTCTTCCCCGAGCTGACCAAGGCCTCGTCGCTCGGCAAGGCCTACAGGGTGCTGAAGCCGGCCAAGGGCGCCCGTGCCGCTCTCGACCGAGCGCTGCTGACGGCTTGGCTCAACTGGGCGCACGGCGCCACCTCGACGCTGGAGAAGGTCAACGCGGCGGAGAAGGTCAGGCTCGGCTCCACGTCGAGCGCCGCGCTGAAGAAGGCCGCCGCCTCCCTGGGCAAGTAACGGCACGTCATTCGTCAAGGCCGGTCCCGTACGGCGGGCCGGCCTTGCCACGTTACTCAAACGACATATCTACTCTCTTCTGACAACAAATGTCACATCTGTACACTCAGGCCTCACAAATTGGATCACCCCCTCGGAGGCACAGTGAGACTGCGGTCTCTCCTGGCTGCTGCGGCCACCCTCGCCGCCGTTTCTGCCGGGCTCATCCAAGCCCCCGCGCACGCCGCCGCGGACGACCCCATCAAGAAGATCGACCCTGCGGTCCGGATCAGTGGGACGCACCGCGCGATCGTCCAGGTGCAGAGCCCCGCGCAGGCCAAGTCGCTCGCCGCCACCGCCGAGGCGGTCACTCCCCGCGTCGACAACGTCGCCCCGACCCCCGACGCGCTCGCCGGCCGGCTCGACTTCTTCGTCTACGAAGGCACCGTCGACGAGTTCAAGAAGATCGCCGGCCAGGCGGACGTGGTCGCCATCCGCGAGGACCACCTCAACTCGCCGAACCTGGTCAGGAGCACCGCCATCATCGGCGCCGACAAGGCCCACGCCGGCGGCGTGACCGGCGCGGGCAAGGCGGTCGCCGTCCTCGACACCGGCATCGACGGCGACCATCCGTTCTTCGGCGGCCGCATCACCGCCGAGGCGTGCTTCTCCGCCGAGAACGCCGCCGACACCGCCACCTCCCTGTGCCCGAGCGGCGCCCCCTTCCAGATCGGAGCGGGCGCCGCCAACGCCACCACCGACGCGTGCATGAAGGACGTCCCGCCCGCCGACGCGGCCTTCGGGATCTGCGCGCACGGCTCCCACGTCGCCGGCATCGTCGCGGGCAAGTCGCACCCCACGCAGCGGGAGCCCTCCGACGGCGTCGCCCCGGGCGCCACCATCGTGCCCGTGCAGGTGTTCAGCAGGTTCGCCAACACCGAGTACTGCGGCGGCGCCGAGAACACCCCGTGCGTGCTGGCCTACGACTCCTCCATCCTCACCGGGATGGCCTACGTCAACACGATCGCCAAGCAGTACAACATCGTCTCGGTGAACCTCAGCCTCGGCGGCGGCAAGTACGACACCGCCTGCGACACCGGTGACGGCGCCGACTTCAAGGCCCGCGCCGACGAGCTGCTCGCCCAGGGCGTCGCCACCGTCGTCGCGGCGGGCAACGAGGGGCACGAGGCCTCGGTCTCCTGGCCCGCCTGCGTCTCCAACGTCGTGACCGTCGGCTCCACCGACGTCGAGTACCCGCAGGTCGGCACCCACACCGACGACATCTCCTCCTTCAGCAACCGCGGCGAGATGCTCGACCTCTTCGCGCCCGGCTGGCCGATCTTCTCCTCCGTGCCCGACAACAAGTACGCGGGCTTCGGCGGTACCTCGATGGCCGCCCCGCACGTCGCCGGCGCCTTCGCCCTGATGAGGGAGAAGCTGCCCACCGCTTCGGTCGACGAGATCGTCGCCAAGCTCAGGGCGGCGGGCAAGCCCATCACCTACACCAGCGCGGGCAAGCAGGTCACCACTCCGCGCCTGGACGTCTGGAAGGCCCTGCCGCACGTCGAGTGCACCGCCACCTACGCCAACCGCGCCACCTGGCCCGGCGGGTTCCAGGCGAACGTCACCGTCAAGAACACCGGCAGCCTGCCCGCCAAGAGCTGGAAGGTGAGCTGGACCTTCCCCGACGGCCAGAAGGTGCAGACCCTCTGGGAGGGCAAGTACACCCAGAGCGGGGCCGACGTCACCGTCACCAACACGCGGTGGAACGGCAATCTCGCCGTGAACGCGACCACCCGGTTCGGGTTCAACGGGAAGCTGCCGCGCGGCGGGGCCAACAACCCGCCCGCCACGCTGACCTGCACCGCTGCCTGACCCAGCGCACCCGACCCCGGCCACGCCCGCACCCGCGGGCGTGGCCGTTCTGTCGTCGTTCGTCGCCCGTGCGCCGGCGTCCGTACGGCAGGCAGCGGCGCGCCCGTACGCCGGTGTCCGTACGGCAGGCCGGGTCATGCGCCACCGTGGGTGCGGAGCGGGTGTCCGGGACCGCGAGCTGCCGCACTCCAGTCCCGCAGAACCCTGACCGCCGGACCGCGGGAGCGGCGGCTGTCCGAGATGGGTGGGATGGGGGCGCTCGCGGGTGGAGGGTCGTCGCTTAGTGTGACATTTATGGACGCGACCAAGGTGATCGTTGACAGCGTTGACCGGTTCAGGCAGCGGCGCACCGCGCCGCTCGTTCTCGAACTGGACCTCACCGAGGGGCTGAACGAGGGCCCACCCACGGACCCGCTCGCCGCGATCCTCACCATGCGCAAGCCGCGCCTGGCCGACGTGCTGTCCGGCCTCAAGCGCGCCAGGGACGACTCCCGCGTCAAGGCGCTCATCGTCAAGATCGGCGGTGCTCCGCTCGGCCTCGCGATGGTTCAGGAACTGCGCCAGGCCGTCGTCCACTTCCGCTCGTCGGGCAAGCTGACCGTCGCCTTCGGCGAGACGTTCGGCGAGTTCGGACAGGGCACGATCCCCTACTACCTGGCCAGCGGCTTCGAACGCGTCTACCTCCAGCCGAGCGGCGATGTCGGGCTGACCGGCATCGCGCTCGAGCAGCGCTTCCTCAAGGGCACGCTGGACAAGCTCGGCATCGGCTACGAGGTCGGCAAGCGGCACGAGTACAAGACCGCGGCCAACACCTTCACCGAAGACCACATGACCGACGCCCACAAGGAGTCGTACGGCAGGCTCGCCGAGTCGATCATCGAGCAGGTCGTCGCGGGTGTGGCCGAAGGGCGCAGGCTCGACCCCGACAAGGTGCGGGAGCTGATCGACAGGGGCCCGTTCATCGGGAACGAGGCGGTCGAGGCGGGGCTCGTGGACAGGCTCGCCTACCGCGACGAGGTGTACGAGGAGGTCAAGCAGGCCGCGGGAGCCGACGCACACCTGCAGTACGTCGCCAAGTACGCCCGCGCGCTCGCCATGCGCAAGCTGCCGCACCCGACCGCCGACAGTGTCGCGCTCGTCCACGGCCACGGCATGATCAAGCTCGGCCGCAGCGGGCGCAGCCCGCTCGGCGGTGGCGGCGCCATGGGCTCCGACACCGTCAGCGCGGCGATCAGGTCGGCGCGCAGGGACGACCACGTCAAGGCCGTGGTGTTCAGGGTCGACAGCCCCGGCGGCTCCTACGTGGCCTCCGACGCGGTGTGGCGGGAGATCGTGCTCACGCGCAAGGTCAAACCGGTGATCGTGTCGATGGGGGACGTGGCGGCGTCGGGCGGCTACTTCGTCTCGATGGCGGCCGACGTCATCGTCGCCCAGCCCGGCACGCTGACCGGGTCCATCGGCGTGTTCGGCGGCAAGGCGGTCCTCAACGGGCTCCTGCAGAAGGTCGGCGTGACCACCGACCTGATCCAGGAGGGCGCCAAGGCGGCGATGTTCTCCACCGTCCGGCCGTTCTCGCCAGAGGAGTGGGACAGGGTCAACGCCTGGCTCGACCGCATCTACGACGACTTCGTGGGCAAGGTGGCCGAGGGCCGCCACCTGACCAGGGAGCGGGCCCACGAGCTGGCCCGCGGACGGGTGTGGACGGGTGCCGACGCGCGCGAGCACGGCCTCGTGGACGAGCTCGGCGGGCTCGAGGACGCGCTGGGGATGGCGCGCAAGCGCGCGGGCCTGGCGTCGGACGCGCCGGTGCGAACCTACCCCCGCCTGCACCCGCTGGAGCGGCTGCGCGGTCCCGAGTCCAGCGAGGACAAGGCGGCGGCGCTGGCCAGGGTGCGGCTGGAGGCGTGGGGTCCGTTCGCCCGGCTCGCGGGCGAGCTGGGGCTTCCCGCGTACGGCCCGCTGCTGCTGCCGGGGGAGTTCGTCATCCGTTAGCGGCGCGTCCGGTCTACTCCCCCGTGGCGCCGTCGATGCGCTCGCGCAGGAGGTCGGCGTGGCCGTTGTGGCGGGCGTACTCCTCGATCATGTGGATGAGGATGTAGCGGTGCGAGTGGTGGTCGCCTCGGCGGTCGCGCTTGGCGAGGGCCTCGATCGGGGTGCCGGCCGAGACCTTGCGGCACTCCTCCACCTCCGCCCGCCACACGGCCAACGCCTCGTCCGCGGAGGCGCCGGCCACGTCGAACTCCACGTCGTCGACGTCGCTCCAGTAGACGGCGGGCAGGTCGGCGCCCTCCAGGACGCGGCGGAACCAGTAGCGTTCGACGTCCGTCATGTGGCGGACCAGGCCGAGCAGCGACATCGTCGACGGGGAGACCGATCGCTCGCGCAGCTGTTCCTGAGTCAGTCCTGCGCACTTGACGGCCAGGGTCTCCCGCTGCCAGTCGAGGAAGGTGGTCAGCAGCTCACGCTCGTCACCGGCCGCGGGGGGATCGATTCTCGGGTCAGTCATGCGGACATTCTGGTGCACCCCGGCCCGCCGGCCGGTTCAGTCGCCCGAACTGACCGCGAATCCGGTCAGCAGGGCCTCCACGGCGAAGGCGAACCGCTTCTCGTCGTCGGCGCCTTCGCCGGTACGGGCCGCGCGGACCAGCAGCGGATACTCCTGCTCGTCCAGCTCCGCCAGCCAGGCCGCCGACCCTGCCTCCCGCTCCCCTGCCTTCATCCCTGCCTCGGCCGCGGTGTGCCCGAGAACGAACACCGTCAGGGCGTTGACCGCGTCCACCGCCCGCCCGAGCGGGAACCCCGCCGAGACCAGGGCGGCCAGCCCGCGCTCCACCGCCGCGAGCGTGGCAGGAGTCACCGCCGGACGGGCCTGCAGCAACGGCAGTACACAGCAGGGTGGCGCAGCAGAGTGGCCCGCAGCGGGCGTCCTCGGCACGCCGGCTTCCTTCCTCAGCGGGCGTCCACGGCACGCCGGCTGCTCCGCGCCAGGGGTGGCGGCGCTCGGTCGAAGGGGGCGCTTGCGCCGTAGGGCAGAATCGAGGGCGTGAGCGACATTCCTTCGCGGACCGCGGAGACGGCAGCGGGGGGTGCCGTGGACGGCGACCTGGCCCGGGCGCGGGACGGGGACGACATCGCCTTCACCCGCCTCGTCGAGCCGTTGCGCCGGGAGCTGCACGCCCACTGCTACCGCATGCTCGGCTCCACCCACGACGCCGACGACGCCCTGCAGGACGCCCTGCTGAGGGCGTGGAGGGGGCTGGCGCGGTTCGAGGGCCGCAGCTCGTTGCGCTCGTGGCTCTACACCGTGGCCACCCGTACCTGCCTGGACGTCATCGAAGCCCGGGGCAGGCGGGCCCTGCCCATGGATCTCGGCCCGTCCAGCGACCGGGTCGTGGTCGGGGACGTCCCGCTCACCGACGTCGCCTGGCTCGGCCCCTATCCCGACGCCGGGATCGCCGACGGCCCCGCCGGCCCTGACGCGCGCTACGAGCAGCGCGAGGCCGTCGAGCTCGCCTTCGTCGCCGCCCTTCAGCACCTGCCGGGCAACCAGCGGGCGGCGCTGCTGCTCTTCGAGGTGCTGGGCTTCGCCGCCGCCGAGATCGCCACCATGATGGAGACCTCGACCGCGTCGGTGAACAGCGCCCTGCAGCGTGCCCGCTCGATCGTGGCCGAGAAGATCCCCTCCCCCACGCAGCAGCGGACGTTGCGGGAGATCGGCGACGCGCGCCTGCGGGAGATCGTCGCCGAGTACTCCACCGCGCTGGAGCGCGGCGACGCCGACGCGCTGGTCGCGCTGCTCACCGAGGACGTCACCTGGTCGATGCCGCCACTGCCGCACTGGTACCGCGGCCTCGAGGCGGTCACCGACTTCGCCGTACGGGTCCCGCTGACCACGTGCGGCTCCTGGCGGCACCTTCCGACCGCCGCGAACGGCCAGGCCGCGGTGGCCTGCTACCGGTGGAACGACGACGCCGGCGCGCACCTCGGCTGGTCGATCAACGTGTTCGGCCTACGCGGCAGGCGGATCCGCGAGATCACCTCGTTCATCGGGCTCGACCACTTCGCGGCCTTCGGGCTGCCCGCCTCGCTGCCCTGAGCCCGGCGGCCCCGGCCGGTCGAGCCGGAGTCCCGCCGGTCGTGGTCGTCGGCTCCGGGCGCCCGGAGACCACTGACCGCGGGAAGGCGGTCAGGCGGTGGCCCGCGGGGTGAGGAAGAAGGACTTGGCCCTGGTCAGCGCGTCATGGTCGGCCGCGATCTCGCCGGGACGGTTCGCGAATCCCAGCAGGGCGCCGCCCCAGCGCCCCCCGAAGTACTCGGCGCACAACCGCAGCGTCCCCACCATCGGGTCGGCCACCACCATGTCGTCATCGCTGACGGCGCTGATCGCCCACGTCGTCTTGTCGGCCATGCGGCGCCTGAAGTCGACCCCGGGCACGCGCAGCCACCCCGACCAGTAGTCGAGGTAGAGCTTGGTGGTCGCCGAAACGGTGTACCAGTAGAGCGGCGAGGCGATCACCAGGTCCGTGGCGTCGAGCGTGGCATCGAGCAGCACCCGCTCGTTCCCCTCGGGAACGGGGTACACGCCCTCCCCCGCGTGCCTGATGTCGTGGAACGGCGTCAGCGGCAGGTCGTCCAGGTGCAGCCAGCGCTGCTCGGCTCCCTCAGGGAGATGTTCGGCCGCCGCCCTGGCCAGGGTCTCGGTGTTGCCACCCGGCCGCGCACTGCCCATCACGAAGAGGAATCTACGCTCGGTCATCCGCGCCTCCATTCCGAAATCTATGCACGTGCATATTACACGTCCACTTTTCTCGGGACATAGGCATCTACACCGGGCGGTATCGCCCGCGGAGCCGTACGAGAGGAAGCGGGGTGGAGTCGACGTAGTCGACGGCGAGCACCCTGGCCACGAACAGCGTGTGATCACCTGCGGGCACCACCTGCGACGTCTCCACCTCCAGCGCGGCCACCCCGCCGTCGACGATGAGCGCCTCGCTGTGGGGGCCGCGGTGATGCGGAGTCCCGGCGACCAGATGGCGGGCGCTCGGACGGCCCGACGTGGCGAACCTGCTGGCGATGGCCGCCTGGTCCGCCGACAGCAGCGCGGCGGCCCAGCGGTCCTGCCTGAGGAGCACCTCGGTGAGGTAGCCGCGGCTGCCCAGGCTGGCGAGCACGAGCGGCGGGTCGACGGAGACGGACATCAGAGCTGACACGGTGACACCGACGTCGTCCCTGCCATCCCGTACGGTTATCACGGCGACCCCCGCCGCGAGCTGCGCCATCGCCTCGGTGAACTCGCCCACCGGACCACCTTCGCACACATCGATCACGAACCCGGACGCCTCCGGCCAGATCGGCCGGAGGCGTCCATCGGCGTCCGTCTCCCGGTGTCCCGCCAGCCTCCAACGACCGGCCGGCGCCTCCGCCGCGCGCCCTCGGTGAAGGACCGTGCCTTCACCAGGGCTCACGAGGGTTACAGGAGGCCGTTGGTCGTCAGCCAGTCCTTCGCGACCGTCGCGGGGTCGTCCTTGTCCACCGAGATCTTCTGCATCATCTGCGTCAGGTTCTCCGTGGTCAGCTTGGCCGACACCGCGTTCAGCGTGGTCTTGATCGTGTCGTTCGCCGCCGCCTTGTTCACCAGCGGCGTCACGTTCTGGGCGCTGAAGACGTTCTTGGGGTCCTGCAGCGACACCATGCTGTTGATGATGATCTTCGGGTCGGTCGTGAAGACGTTGCCCGCCTGCACGGTCCCGTCCTTGATCGCGTCGGCCGTGGTGTCGCCGGTCGGCTTCCACTCCTTGAACTCCAGGCCGTAGACGTCCTTGAACTGCTGCTCACGACGCTTCTTGAACTCCGGGGGACCGCCGACGGCCATGTCCTTGGACACCTTGGCGAGGTCCTCGATGGTGGTCAGCTTGTACTGGTCGGCCGTCGCCTTGGTGACCGTCAGCGAGTCGTTGTCCTGCGCCGGAGAGGAGTCGAGGATCTCGAGCTCGGCGGGCAGCTTGCTCTTGAGCTCGCCGTTGACCTGCTCCGTCGACGCCGCGGTCGACTTGGGGTCGACGAAGAACAGCAGCGCGCCGTTGTACTCGGGCAGGACCGTCAGCCCGCCGCTCTGGACCTGGCTGTAGATGACCTCGCGGCTGCCGATGTTCGGCTTCTCCGTGACGTTCACGCCCTTGGCCTTGAGCGCCTGGGCGTAGATGGAGCCCAGCAGGACGCTCTCGGGGAAGTTGAACGAGCCCACGACCGCCGTGCCCCCGCCCGCCGCGGGCGCGGACCCCGACGGGGCCGCGCTGGCGGAGGTGGTGTCCAGCGGGTTTCCGCCGCTGCCGCCGCCACCACAGGCGGACAGGGTGAGCATCGCCGAGAGCAGCACCGCCGCGGTGCCGAATATGCGCCTCATGCTTAATTCCCTTCTAAACGGGGGGTATTGGAGAGATTATCGAACCCGCAGTCGCTGGCTCACCCCCGGGGACACCGTCACCCTCTGCGCGAGGGTGAACAGCCCCTGCACTGCCAGGGCGAAGGCGACGATCAGTACCGAACCGCCGACCACGCTCTCGTAGTCCTGTGTCGCCAATCCGTCGATGATGTAACGTCCGAGCCCGCCGAGACCGACGTAAGCGGCCACCGCGGCCGTCGCCACGACCTGGACCGCCGCCAACCGGAGGCCGAGCATGACGAGCGGCAGCGCGACCGGCACGAGCACCTTGAACAGCACCTGCGGGCCGCGCAGCCCCATCCCGTAGGCGGCGTCGCGCAACTCGGGGTCGACGCCCCTGATGCCCTCGAAGGTGTTGACCAGGATCGGCGGTACGGCCAGCGCCACCAGCGGGATCAGCACCGGCCAGATGGAGGCGGTGCCGAGCAGCAGGACGATCAGCACGAGCAGGCCGAGTGTGGGCAGCGCCCTGGCCAGGTTCGCGCTGACGACCACGATCAGCGAGCCGCGTCCCGTGTGCCCGACCAGCAGGCCGAGCGGGATCCCGATGAGGGCGGCGAGGACGAGGGCGGCGACGGAGAAGCCCAGGTGCTCCAGCAGCCGCACGGGGATCGCGCCGGACCCCGACCAGTTGGCCGGGTCGGTGAAGAAGTCGATGATCCAGTTCACGACGCCCTCCTGGCCCGCACCCATGGCGTGAGCAGGCGTTGCGCGGTCAGCACGATCCCGTCGCCGACCAGGGCGAGCAGCACGATGAGCACGATGCCGGCGATGGCGGGAGTGTAGAAGTCACGCTGGAAGGCGTCGGTGAACAGGTTGCCCAGCCCGCCCTGCCCGATGAGCGCGCCGACGCTGACCAGGCTGATGCTGGAGACGGTGACCACGCGCAGGCCTGCGAGCACGACCGGCACCGCGATCGGCAGCTCGACCTGCACCAGGCGGCGGAGCGGCGTGAATCCCATGGCCACCGCCGACTGCCTGACGTGGTCGGGCACCGATCCCATGCCGTCGACGACGGCGGGGACCAGGACGGCGAGCGCGTAGAAGGTCAGCGGGATGATCACGGTCAGCTGGGTGAGCCCCGTCTCGGGGATCAGCAGCATGAACAGCGGTAGCGAGGGCAGCGCGTAGATCACGTTCATGACGCCCGCGGTGGGCTGGTAGAGGAAGCGCCAGCGCACGCACGCGAGCCCGAGCGGTACCGCGACGAGCAGCCCGAGCAGAACGGGCACCAGGGACATCACGACGTGCGCCTGGAGGAGGTTGACGATGCTGTTCGGCGAGTCCGAGTTCCAGTTGCTCTCGACCCAGCTCCACCTGAACAGCGGCTGGCCGTCGTCATCCATCGGCGGCCTCCGCCAGCGCCGCGTCGAGCGCCTCCCTCGTCGCGATGCCCACGACCTTGCCCTCGGGATCGATGGCCACCGCCTGCCCCGACGGCGAGAGCAGGGCGGCGTCGAGCGCCGCGCGCAGGGAGTCCTTGCCGTGGACGTAGGTGCCGAACGGCTCGTCGCTTCCCTGCCAGCCGACCGGCCTGCCGTCCTCGGAGACGACCATCAGCAGGCCGTCGGACGCGGCGGCCGACCCGGACGCGGCGGAGGAGGAGACGACCAGGTCCGTGCGCAGCCGCAGGTGCTCGGTGGAGATGAACGACAGCCGCCTGATGCCGCGGTCCCTGCCGAGGAACTCCCGCACGAAGTCGTCGGCGGGCTCCGACAGCAGCGTCTTGGGCGCGGCGAACTGCGCGAGCTTGCCGCCGACGCGCAGCACGGCCACCTTGTCGCCGAGCTTGATCGCCTCGTCGATGTCGTGGGTGACGAAGACGATGGTCTTGTTCAGCTCCGACTGCAGCCTGAGCAGTTCCTCCTGCAGCGAGGTGCGGACGATGGGGTCCACCGCGCTGAACGGCTCGTCCATCAGCAGCACGGGAGGGTCGGCCGCCAGCGCTCGGGCGACGCCGACACGCTGCTGCTGGCCGCCGGAGAGCTGGAAGGGGTAGCGCTGGGCCATCTTGGGATCGAGCCCGACCCGTTCCAGCAGCTCCATGGCCCGGTCACGGGCCTTCTTCTTGTCCCAGCCCAGCAGGTAAGGCACGGTCGCCACGTTGTCGACGATCTTGCGATGCGGGAACAGGCCCGCCTGCTGGATGACGTAGCCGATGCCGCGCCGCAACGTCGGGGGATCGATCTTCTTGACATCGGCGCCGTCGAGCAGGATCTGCCCCTCGGTGGCGTCGATCATCCGATTGATCATCCGTAGCGTCGTCGTCTTGCCGCATCCGGAGGGGCCGACCAGGACGGTGATCCGCCCTGTCTCCGCTTCGATGGACAGATCGTCGACGGCCACGAAGCCATCGGGGTATCGCTTGGTGACGGAGTCAAATGTGATCATGCGCGACCTCTCGCTCGACCGGCGGGGCCGCGGCCCGCCCCATGATCTCTGGTCGACAGACTACGGCGAGCGATCCTCTTGTGTCCCGTTGCCCCCAAGCTGAAACGCTTCACTGGGCTATCAAATGGGCATCCAAGGGTGCATTCCGCCTCGGCAACCGGCATGATTGCCTGCAACACTCCGACGCCGCCCCCTCATCCCCAGCGTCCACTTTTCTTTCAGAGGAATTCGGCCCCGTGACCCACCCGCTCACCGATCAGCGATCTCGCGAGGATCTGATCGCCGAGCTCTACGACCGTCACGCCGCCGGGCTGTTCGCTTACTGCGCGGACCAGCTCGGCGACCCGGGCTCCGCCTCCGACGCGCTGGATGCCGTCCTTTCCAGCGTGCCTTCCGTGGAGCCGCCGCGTGCCGCGCTGTACGCGCTCGCGCGGCGGGAGATCTTCCGCCGCGACATCGTCTACGCGCCGCCTGTCATCGATCCCCTCATCGACCCGGCCACCGCACTGGTCGAGCGCGTCCTGCGCGATCTTCGCCCGCACCAGCGCGAAGTACTCGTCCTGTCCATCGTCATCGGGTTGACCGACGCCGAGCTGGCCTGGGTGCTCGACGTGGCCAAGGACACCGCCGTCGAGCTGATCCAGAACGCCGCGCTCCGCTTCCGCCAGTCGCTGCTGTCCGCGCTGGCCGCCGCCGGCCCTCGACCGGCTCAGCAGGTGGCCGAGGTGTACGGCGCGCTGGGCGTGGCGCCGCTGCGCGACGTGCTCGGCCGCCTTCCGTGGCGCCCGCCGCCCGCCGCCGTCAGGGAGCGACTGCTCGGCCCGCGCCCTGCCCCGGCGAGCACGGTTCCCGTGCCCAGGACCGGTTCGCTGTTCGTCAAGCCGATGTGGCCGACGACCCCCGTCTGGCCCGTCCCGCTCGGCGACACCGATCCCGCGACCAGCACGGGGCTGTTCCCGACCGAGCTGCTCACGCCGCCGGACTCGTCGCGCGTCCCGCCCCACGAGGCGGCGACGGCGCCGATGCCGAAGCTGCGCGACACGCTCACCGCACGCCCGCCCCTGCTGTCGGCCCCCACTCCGGCCGACGTGCTCGAGGCGCCGCCGACGTGGGACGCCTTCAGCAAGCCAACCCCGGCACCGGACCCCTCACCCGCCGCGGCGCCCAGGGCCCTGGCGGGCGGCGACATCCTGGACGACACGTGGACCGCGGCGCCGCCCCTCGTGGAGGTGGCCGACGACCCTACGGACGTGCCGATGCGCGCCCGCGACCGGTCGGCCCTCGCCGACCTGCTCGTACACAAGGGCGAACCACGCAAGGACGCCACCGACCGGCTCGCGCCCAGGAGCGAGACGGAGAAGAAGCCCGCGGACCTGCTCGTGCACCAGGCGGAGCCGAAGGAGCCCGCGGACCTGTTCGTGCCGCGCAAGCCGGCGAAGGAGCCCGTCTACGTCCTGCCTCCCGCGCCGGAGGAGATCGCTCCCCTCCCTGTGGAGGAGGAGGCGTCGACCGCGGCCGCCGAGCCGGTACGGCCCGCCGTACCGCAGGCCCCGGACAAGCCCGCGGCCAAGAAGCCCGCGAGCACGAAACCCGCGAGCGGCAGGCCCACGAGCAAGAAGCCCGCGAACGGCAAGCCCGAGGCCAAGAAGCCCGCGAGCAAGAAGCCCGCGAGCACGAAGGCCGCCCCGAAGAAGGCGGCTGCGAAGAAGGCCGCGAGCAAGAAGAAGGGCAGGCGGCGCACCCGGCACCACGACTGGGCCTTCGAGCTGATCGGCTTCGTGGTGTGCTTGGCGATCGCGATGCTGGTGTTCTTCTGGATCCCGATGTAGGTCCGTGGCGGCGGCCCGGAGGGGCCGCCGCCGCAGGGCTCAGGTCTCGCCGGTGAGGATCAGCCCGCTGGTCGGCACGCCCGTGCCCGCGGTCACCAGCACGTTCGTCGCGCCCGGCACCTGGTTCACGGAGGTGCCTCTGATCTGGCGGACGGCCTCGGCGATGCCGTTCATCCCGTGGATGTAGGCCTCGCCGAGCTGACCGCCGTGCGGGTTGACCGGCAGGCGCCCGTCGATCTCGATGCCGCCGTCCTTGACGTACTCCTTGGCCTCTCCCCTGCCGCAGAAGCCGAGCTCCTCCAGCTGGTTGAGGACGAAGGGCGTGAAGTGGTCGTAGAGGATCGCGGTCTGGATATCGGCGGGCGTTAGGCCCGACATATCCCACAATTTCGTGCCGACGACTGACATCTCGGGAAGCCCGGTCATGTCGTCGCGGTAGTAGCTGGTCATCATCATCTGGCCCGCTCCGGAGCCCTGCGCCGCCGCGGCGATCACGGCAGGCGAGCGCCGCAGGTCACGCGCCCGCTCGGCCGAGGTGACGACGATCGCCACCGCGCCGTCGCTCTCCTGGCAGCAGTCGAGCAGGTGCAGCGGCTCCACGATCCACCGCGACGCCTGGTGCTCCTCCAGCGTGATCGGCCTGCCGTGGAACCACGCCGCGGGGTTGGTGGCCGCGTGCCTGCGCATCGCCACCGCCACCCTGCCGAAGTCCTCGGAGGTGGCCCCGGAGACGTGCATGTACCTGCGCGCGAACATCGCGACCCACGCCGCGGGGGTCATCAGCCCGTACGGCACGTGCCAGCTCATCTCGAGCCCCTGGGAGGACGGCTCCCCGCCCACCCGGGCGTCGGGCTGGCCGAACCTGCGCCCGGAGCGCTCGTTGAAGGCGCGGTAGCAGACCACGGTCCGCGCCGCGCCCGTCGCGACCGCCATCGCCGCGTGCATGACGGTGCCGCACGCGGCTCCGCCGCCGTAGTGGACGCGGGAGAAATAGGTGAGATCGCCGACGCCGACCTCGCGGGCGACGGCGATCTCCTGGTTGGTGTCCTGGGTGTAGGTGACCATGCCGTCGACGTCGGACGGTGTCAGCCCGGCGTCGTCGAGCGCGGCGAGCACCGCCTCGGCCGCCAGCCGTAACTCCGAACGTCCCGACTCCTTGCTGAACTCCGTGGCACCGATGCCCGCGATCGCCGCGTGGGACCTCACACGCCCTCCCGCGGCCGCGCCGTACCCGAGTCGGGCAGCCGGAAGGCGACGGTGGCGGTGGCGTGGTCGCCGAGGCTCACCTTGCCGCGCACCTCGACCGTGTACTCGCCGTCCTCGACGTCGACGACCGTGCCGGTGAACGACAGCCTGTCGCCCGCGTAGGCGGGAACGCCGAGCTTGACGTTGATGCGCTTGATCACGGCTTCGGGCCCGATCCAGTCGGTGACGTACCGCTCGACCAGCCCCATCGTGGTGAGGATGTTGAGGAAGATGTCCTTGGAGCCCTGCGCGCGGGCCCCCTCGACGTCGTGGTGGACGGGGGTGAAGTCCATCGTCGCCAGCGCCGTGGAGACGATCATCGTGGGAGTGAGGTCGATCGACAGCTCGGGGAGGACCGCACCGAGCTCGGCCTGTCCTTCGGTCAGCGTACGCATCACGGCTCCCGCGGTGCCCACAGAGGAAGGGTCAGTTCATCGTCTATAGAGACGTAGGTCACACGCAACTCCATACCGATACCCACGTCTTCAACCGGACAGTCCACGATGTTGCCCACAATCCTCACCCCTTCCTGCAGCTCCACCACAGCAACCACAAAGGGCGTCTCCCTTCCCGGGACGGGAGGGTGGTGGTGGACGACGAAGCTGTAGACGGTGCCCTCTCCGCTCACCACCACGTGATCGCGGTTGGCAGACCGGCACGACGGGCACAGCGGCCCCGGCGGGTGCCTGAGCTCGCCGCAGTCGCCGCAACGCTGGATGCGCAGCTCGCCCTGCTTCACGCCCTCCCAGAAGAAGGCGGTGTCCTGGTTGATGGCCGGTTTCAGCGGATAGGGCTTCTTCTTGGGCTTGGGGCGGAATTTCAGGACCCTGAAGAGCATCTCGGCGACCGCCTCGCCACCCGAGTACCAGGTCACGTTCCACGTCGCGAAGTAGCCCTCGCCGAGCGCCGTGGTCTTGGGGCCCTTCAGCTCGGCGAAGCGGGTCGTGGCCGTGACGCGCTCGCCCACGCGTAGGTAGCGGTGGTAGGTGTGCTCGCAGTTGGTGGCGACGACACCGGTGTACCCGGCGTCGTTGAGCGCCACCATGATCTCGTCGACCGGGCTCGGCTGCCGGGGGCCGAGCCCCTGCATCGTCCACACCTGCGCCATCGCGGGCGGCGCCACCCCGTCGGCCAGATAGACGGGGTTGGCGTCGCCCATGGCGTCCAGCCAGTGCCTGATCATCGGCTCGTTGACCGGGTCGGGCGCCGGCGCGCCGTCCACCTCGCCGAGCGCGATCTGCTTGCCCGCGAGTTCCATGAGCTCCTCGTGCGCGCTCATCGCGGCGGCCTCGGCAGCGACAGGCCCAGCATGGCGATCAGCTCGCGCTGCACCTCGTTGACGCCGCCGCCGAAGGTGAGCACGACCGCGCCCTTCACGCCGTGGTCCACGCGCTCCATGAGCTGCGCGGTCTCGGGGTCGGCGGGGTCGCCGTACCTGGCCAGGACATCGCAGACGATCCTGCCGATCTCCTGCATCCGCTCCGAGCCGTAGATCTTGGTGGCGGAGGCGTCGGGCGCGCCCAGCCAGCCGAGGTCCATGTTGGCCGCGACCTGCCAGTTGAGCAGCTCGTTCGTGCGGTAGTAGGCGTAGATCCTGGCGACCGCACGCCGCACGTCCTGGACGCCGAGCAGGTCGTTGGCACGGGCCCAGGCCACGAAGCGGTCGTAGGTCTGCGCCAGGTTGCCGGCGGGCCCGAGCGTGACGCGCTCGTGGTTGAGCTGGTTGACGATCAGGTCCCAGCCCTTGTCCACCTCGCCGACGACCATGTCCTCGGAGACCTTCACGTCCTGGTAGTAGGTGGCGTTGGTGTGGTGGCGGCCGTCCATGGTGACGATCGGCGTCCAGGAGAAGCCGGGGTCGGCGCAGTCCACGATCATCATCGTGATGCCCTTGTGCTTCTTGGCGTCGGGGTTGGTGCGCGCGGCCATCCAGATGTACTGGGCGTAGTGCGCGCCGCTGGTGAAGACCTTCTGGCCGTTGACGACGTAGTGGTCGCCGTCCTTCACCGCGGTCGTGCGCAGCGAGGCCAGGTCGGTGCCCGCCTCGGGCTCGCTGTAACCGATGGCGAAGTGGCACTCGCCCGCCAGGATGCGCGGGAGGAAGAAGTCCTTCTGCTTGGGCGTGCCGTACTGCATGAGGGTCGGGCCGACGGTCTGCAGCGTGATGATCGGGTACGGCACGCCCGCCCTGGCGATCTCGTTGGCGAAGATCTGCTGCTCCAGAGGACCGTATCCGGCTCCGCCGTACTCCTTGGGCCAGCCGAGCCCCAGCTTGCCGTCCCTGCCGAGCCTGCGGCAGTGGTCCATGTACGCGTGGCCGAAGGGATCCTCCGCGATCTTCTTGCGGTCCTCGGCGCTGAGGCAGGCGTGGAAGTACTCGCGCAGCTCGTCGCGGAGCCTGCGCTGCTCAGGGGTCAGGTCGATCAGCATCAGAGGTGCGCTCCGATCAGGTCGAGCTGGGCGTCGGCGCCGCCGAGCAGGTGGGAGAGGTGCTTGGCGTGCCCGAAGTAGCGGTGCAGGGGGTAGGTGACGTCGAGGCCGAGGCCGCCGTGCAGGTGCTGGCAGGTGAACAGCGCCTTGAACGCCTCGGAGACGTGGAAGCCCGCGATGGCCGCGTCGTCGCCGTCCATGCCCCACGCGGCCGACCACATCGCGACGTCGAGCGCGCGGGAGGCGATGTACACGTCGGCGATCTGCATGGTGACGGCCTGGAACTCGGCCAGCGGGCGGCCGAACTGCCTGCGGGTCTTGATGTAGTCGGTGGTGAGCTTCAGCGCTCCGGCGAGCACGCCGCCGGCCTGGGCGGCCACCGCGACGGTGACGATCTTCCGCAGGCCGTGGCCGGGGTCGGCGAGCTTCTCGCTGCGGCCGGGTGTGATCGTGCCCGAGGGCTCCCCCGTGGCGGTGAACTCCGGGGTGAGCGTGAAGTCGTCGGTGAGGAACAGGCCCTCGTCGGTGGTGTAGAGGACGTGCGTGGCCTGCTGGGCGTAGGGAGCGCTCATGCCCTTGACGGCGACGGTGGGCAGGCCGTCGACCTGCCTGCCGTACGCGGCCAAGGCGAGGGTGGCGGCGAGAACGGGCAGCGCGGGCACGTCGGCCGCCGCCATGCCCACCTCGCGCAGGACGACGGCCATCTCCACCGCGCCCAGCCCCTCTTCGGGGGTGCAGATGGCGGCCAGGCCCGCCTGCTCCATGGCGGGCCAGGTGGGATCCTTGGCCAGGAGGTCGGCGGTGAGGGTGCGCAGGTCCTGTTGGGTCTCGTCCAGGGTGAAATCCACTCAGCTCTCCAGTGGGTGCGGGCGGCCGTGCCGGGCGAACTCGTCCTCGATCACGCTGATGTCCTCCTCGGTCAAGATCCTGAAACCCGTCGCGTCCCGCGTGGGAGGACGCCACCACACGGGGTCGGCGGTGCGCCAGGCCTCCTTCACCAGGACCCGCTTGACGACCTTGTGGGACGGCGTCTGCGGCAGTTCCTCGCAGAGGCGGACGTAGCGGGGCACGGCCTTGGCGCCGAGGCGCGCGGTGAACGCCGCGAAGGCGGCGGGGTCGAACGGCCCGTCGAGTACGAGCGCGGCCATCACCTGGTCGCCGGCCGCCGGGTCGGGCACCGGGTACACCGCGGCCTCCACCACGCCGCCGAACTCGCGCAGGGCCGCCTCGATCGGGGCGACGGCCAGGTTCTCGCCGTCCACGCGCAGCCGGTCGGTTCCCCTGCCGGCGAAGTACACGTACCCCGCGGCGTCGGCGTAGGCCAGGTCGCCCGACCAGTAGGCGCCCTGCCTGATCCGCTCGGCGTCGGCGGCCTCGTCGTTGTAGTAGCCGTCGAACAGGCCGAGGCCCGCCACGTTGACCAGTTCGCCGATCGCCTCGTCGGGGTTGGCGAGCCTGCCGTCCGCCATGACCGCGGGGACACAGCGCTCGCCGGTGGCGGGGTTCCTGATCTCGATGCCGTCGGGGAGCCTGCCGAGCGCGCCGGCCGGTCCCGAGGGGTCGGGAGTGATCGACACGGCGCTCTCCGTGGAGCCGAACGCGTCGATCACGTGGCAGCCGAACCGCTCGCCGAAGCGCCGGGTGGCGCTCGCGCTGCCCTCGTTGCCGAAGGCGATCCGGAGCGGGTTGTCGGCGTCGTCCTGTCGTGGCGGCGTGGCGAGGACGTAGGAGAGCGCCTTGCCGACGTAGTGCAGGTAGGTGCAGCCGTGGCGGCGGATGTCGGGCAGCAGGTTCGAGGCGGAGAACCGTCGGCGTACGGCCAGCGCCGCCCCCGAGGCCACCGCGGGGGCCAGGGCGGCCATGAGCGCGCCGGAGTGGAAGAGCGGCATCGAGCAGTAGACGACGTCATCGGGGGTGAGCATCGCGCCGAGACTGAGACCGGGGATCGCGATCTTCCGCTGCGTGATCCGCACGGCTCTGGGCGTGCCCGAGGTGCCCGAGGTGAAGATCAGCATCACCAGCTCGCCGGGGGCGCGGTCGCCGCTCGCACGCCCTCGCTCGTCGCGGCTCTCCGGCGGCGTGGCATGCGGCAGGCCGGCGCTCGGCAGAGTGGCGAGCGTCGGCGTGGCGAGCGGCAGAGTGGCGAGCGGCAGGGTGGGCAGGCCGACGGACGCGGCGGCCGGGCCGTACGGAGGGTCCCAGAGGAGGAGGTCGACGTCGGTGGCGCGGGCGTCTCTGGCCAGTTCCTCCCTCGACCTCGTGGTGTTGAGCGCGACGACCACGGGCCCGCCCAGCGCCGCGGCGCCGATGAGGAAGACCAGCTCGGGGACGTTGTCGCACAGGACGCCCACGTGCCCGACCCCCGCCAGCGCCGCCGCCCGCTCGCGACAGGCCGCGACGACCTCGCGCCACGTCCACGTGGCGTCCTCGAACAGCAGGCCGGGACGGTCGTCGGCGGCCCTGCGTTCGAGTAAGCAGGCGAGCGTGTCCGCGGTCATCGCGCCTCCCAGCAAGCGCTCGGTCAGCCGTTCCGCAAACTAGAACAGATTCTAGTACCTGTCCAGTGCCCGCTCACGGGGCGAACGACGGAATCTTCGCGCGATGCTGGAGACATGCGCTTCCTTGTGACCCGCGAGTAACAAGCGGGGCGCGATGGACATCGGATAACGTGTTCTCATGCGCCCTCCGCATGTGACTCTCCCCACACCTCCCGGCAAGGAGGACCAGCCCACCACCGGCGTCCGCACCAGGAGCCAGCACCAGCGCCGCAAGCGCATCGTCCAGGCCGCGGCCGCCCTCGCCTCGCGCGGCGGCGTCGAGGCCATGCAGATGCGCACGGTGGCCGAGCGCGCTGGGGTCGCCCTCGGCACCCTCTATCGCTACTTCCCCTCCAAGATGGACCTGGTCGTCGCGGTGGTCGGCGAGGAGATCGACCTGCTGGAGAACAGCATCGAGCGGCGCCCGCCGAGCGCGACCACGGCCCCGGGGCGGGCGGTCGACGTGCTCATGAGGGCGACGCGCGGGCTGATGCGCGAGCCCGAGCTCGCCGACGCGCTCATCCGGTCGCTGATCATGGCCGAGGTCGAGACGCCGTTCGGCGACAGGATGGCGGGGCTGCTGCTGCGGGTGGCCGGCGGCGAGCACACCTCCGAGGACGACCTGGTCCTGACCGGGCTGCTGTCCAGCGTGTGGGTGCAGGAACTGCTGGAGATGCTGCGCGGACGGCGCACGCACGAGCAGATCCAGCGCCGCATCGAGATCGCCGCCACCCGCCTGCTGTCCGACTTCTGAACGCCGCGAGCCGGGCGGACGCTCAGCCGCGCGGGGTCTCGGAGCGGAAGCTGTGGCCGAGCTCGTCGCCGAGCCCGAAGTAGTGGCGGAAGTTGTAGATCAGCGGGCTCCACAGGGCGGGGTCGACGTACTGCGTGCCGGGCACGACGATGCGCGGATCGGCATGGACCCTGAGCACGCGGGCCTCCACGATGAGGAAGTCGTCCGACACGTCGAGCCTGACCCGCGCGGCCCTGGCCTCCAACTGGATCGGGCATCCGGCGACCCTGGGCGGGCGGACCAGCTCGGACGGCTCGGGCCGCAGTCCCGCGGCCGCGAACTTGTCGGGCTCGTGGCGGAAGGCGCCCCGCTTGTCCGGGGGCACAGGGTCACTCCCGGTCAGCGGCGCGAGCCGCTCCACTGCGGCCCACTGTCGCGGCTCCGGCAGGTTGATCACGAGGTCGGGCCTGGCCGCCAGGTTGCCGCCCGTGTGGCCCTCGGCCCCGAGGCCCATGACGACCACCTGGCCGAGCGCCCAGGCGGAGGAGATCGGGGCCAGGTTGGCCGAGCCGTCCTCGTTCTCGGTCGACAGCAGCACGACCGGCGTCCCGAAGTACAGGATGCTCGGCGTGATCGTCACATGTCCGGCGGCGATGTCCGTGGTGTGCATGATGTCGACCGTAGGAGCAGGTCACTTCGGCGGCGGCCGAAGCGATCACGGGCGTCCCGCGCCCACCGCTCCCGAGAAGGTCCTGCGGTAGGTGTGCGGCGAGACGCCGCACACCGCGTGCAGGTGCTGGCGCAGGGAGGCGGCGGTGCCGAAGCCCGCACGCTCGGCCACCCTGTCGACCGGCAGGTCGCTGGACTCCAGCAGGTGCCTCGCCAGCTCCACCCGCTGCGCGATCAGCCACTGGCCAGGGCTCATGCCGACCTCCTCCCTGAACCGCCTGGTGAAGGTGCGCCTGCTCATCTGCGCCTGCGCGGCCAGGTCGTCGAGCTGCAGCGGCTCGTGCAGCCTGGCCAGCGCCCACTGCCTGGCCTCGGCCGTGCCCGAGGACGACGGCGCGGGGACGGGACGCTCGATGTACTGCGCCTGGCCGCCGTCGCGCCACGGCGGCACCACGCAGCGCCGCGCCACCTGATTGGCCACCTCGCTGCCGTGGTCGCGTCTGATGAGGTGGAGGATCAGGTCGATCCCGGCCGCCGCGCCGGCCGAGGTGAGCACGTCGCCGTCGTCCACGAACAGCACCTCCGGCGCGACCGCCACCGCAGGGAAGCGCCGTCTGAAGTCCTCGGCGTGGGCCCAGTGCGTGGTGGCGGGCCGGCCGTCCAGGAGGCCGAGGGCGGCCAGGACGGACGCGGCCAGGCAGATCGAGACGACGCGGGTGCCGGGCCGTACCGTGGACAGGGCCTCGACCAGCGCGGCAGGCAGGTCGGCCGGCTCCCTGACGTCGCCGAACCATTCGGCGGCGGGGATGACGACCGTGTCGGCGGTGGCGAGCACGCCGGCGCCGTGCTCGACCGCGATGGAGTAGTCAGCGTGCGTCCGCACGTGGGCGCCGTCCAGCGTGCAGGTGATGACCTCGTAGCGGTCGCCCGCCGCGCCGAAGATCCGCGCGGCGAGGCTGAGCTCGAAGGGGATGACGCCGTCCAGCGCCAGGACAACCACACGATGCATGGCCCGATCCTTACATATCTTGGCCATCGGGCCACTTGGCCCCCTGTTCGGGGGCGCGACAGGCTGGAGCCCATGAGAGCAATCAGTCAGGACGTTCTGGGCGGGCCGGAGGTCCTCAAGGAGATCGAGGTCCCCGTGCCGACGCCGGGGCCGACCGAGGTGCTGGTCAGGGTGCACGCGGCGGGGCTCAACCCGACCGACTGGAAGCACAGGGCGGGGGGCGGCATGCTCGGGCGGCCGCCGTTCGTGCTCGGCTGGGACGTCTCCGGCGTGGTCGAGGCGGTCGGCATCGGCGCCTCCCTCTACCAGCCGGGCGACGAGGTCTTCGGCATGCTGCGCTACCCGTTCGCGCACGGCGCGTTCGCCGAGTACGTCACCGCGCCCTCGAGGACCTTCGCCCGCAAGCCCGCCAACGTCGACCACGTCCAGGCGGGCGCGCTGCCGCTGGCCGCGCTGACGGCCTGGCAGGCGCTGGTCGACGCCGCGGGCCTGCGGTCCGGCCACCGGGTGCTCGTGCACGCCGCCGCCGGCGGCGTCGGCCACCTGGCCGTCCAGATCGCCAAGGCACGCGGCGCCCATGTCATCGGTACGGCCAGCGAGCCCAAGCACGACCTCCTCCGCTCGCTGGGCGCCGACGAGCTGATCGACTACCGCACCGTGGACTTCGCCACCGCGGTGAAGGACGTCGACATCGTCCTCGACACGATCGGCGGCGACTACGGGCAGCGCTCGCTGGAGACGCTCAGGCCGGGCGGCACACTCGTCTCGATCGTGCTGTCGCGCCTGGACGAGCAGCTCGCCGCGCGAGCCGACGAGCTGGGTGTGCGGGCGGTGAACGTGCTCGTCGAACCCGACCACGCCGCGATGAAGGCCATCGCGGCGCTGGTCGAGGCAGGGAAGCTGCGCGCGGAGATCGCGGCCGTGCTGCCCATGGAGGAGGCGGCCGAGGCCCACAGACTCGGTGAGACCGGCAGGACCACCGGGAAGATCGTCCTGGAAATCGGGCCTTCCGCGAAAAAGTAGAACGCGTTACAGTCTGCCTCTAGAGCATCATTCTGGAGGCAGCTGTGAGCGCACCGGTGATCGTCGAGGCCGTCAGGACGCCGATCGGCAAACGGAACGGATGGCTGTCGGAGCTCAAACCCCAGCAGGTGCTCGCGACCGCGCTCAACGGGCTCCTCGACCGGGCGGGACTCGACGCGCGCCTGGTCGAGCAGGTGTTCGCCGGGTGCGTCACGCAGGCGGGCGAGCAGGGCGGCCACGTCGGGCGGTACTCCTGGCTGTACGCGGGCCTGCCGTACCAGACGGGGGTCACCACCGTCGACGCGCAGTGCGGGTCGTCGCAGCAGGCCGTGCACCTGGTGGCCGCGCTGATCCAGGCGGGGGTGATCGAGGTCGGCGTGGCCTGCGGGGTCGAGGTGATGAGCAGGGCCCCGCTCGGCAGCAACGTGGCGCCCGCCAGGCCCAGGCCCGACGACTGGGCGATCGACCTGCCCGACCAGTTCACGGCGGCGGAACGGATCGCGCGCAGGAGAGGGCTGACCAGGGAGCGGCTCGACTGGTTCGGCGCCAGGTCGCAGCAACTGGCGGCCAAGGCGTGGGCGGACGGAAGGTTCGCGAGGGAGATCACCCCCGTGGGCGAGGTCTCCAGGGACCAGGGGCTCAGGGAGACCACCGCGGAGAGTCTCGCGGCGCTGAAGCCGGTGCTCGGCGAGAACGGGTTCCACACCGCGGGCACCTCCTCGCAGATCTCCGACGGGGCGGCGGCGGTGCTGCTCATGAGCGAGTCGGCGGCCAGGCGGCACGGGATGAGACCCCGAGCCCGCATCCTCGCGCAGACGCTGGTGGGCGCCGAGCCGTACTACCACCTGGACGGTCCCGTCGACGCGACCGCGGCGGTGCTGGACAGGACGGGCATGACGATCGGCGACATCGACAGGTTCGAGGTGAACGAGGCCTTCGCGTCGGTCGTGCTGTCATGGGCCTCGGTGCACGAGCCCGACATGGACCGGGTGAACGTCAACGGCGGCGCGATCGCGCTCGGGCACCCTGTCGGCGCGACCGGCGCCAGGCTGGTGACCTCGGCCCTGCACGAGCTGGAGCGCGCCAACCTGTCGACGGCGCTGGTGACCATGTGCGCGGGCGGCGCGCTGTCCACGGCCACCATCCTGGAACGCGTCGCGTGACGCCGGCCCTGGCGCGTACGGTGGCACGGGGGACGCCGAGCGAAACGGGGCCAGCCGCATGACCAGAACGCGCCGCAGGCCGTACGCCGACCAGCGACCCCGCGATCTCGGCGGCGGGGTGAGCAGCGTGCCCGTCCCCATCCCCGGCAATCCACTCGGCTACACGCTGGTCTACGCGATCGACTCCCCCGCCGGCCCCGTGCTGGTGGACGCGGGCTGGAACCACCATGACGCGTGGCAGGCGCTGCGCACGGGGCTGGCGGCCGTGGGCGTCGACGTGCGCGACGTGCGCGGCGTGGTCGTCACCCACTTCCACCCCGACCACGCGGGGCTCGCCGGACGGGTGCGCGAGGAGTCGGGCGCGTGGATCGCGATGCACGAGGCGGACGCACAGCTGGTCAAGCTCATGCGCGGCCTCGGCCAGGGCGAGCACCACGACTTCCAGTCGGAGATGCTGCGGCGGGCGGGCGCGGGAGCGCACGAGCTGCCCTCCATCGCGGACGCACGGCCGGACCCGCCCGCCCAGCCCGACAGGGAGCTGCGCGACGGCGACCTGATCGACGTGCCGGGCCGGGTCCTGCGCGCCGTCCACACCCCCGGCCACACGCCAGGCCACCTGTGCCTTCATCTGGAGGACGCCGCCCGGCTGTTCACCGGCGACCACATCCTGCCCGACATCACCCCCCATATCGGCATTTATCCCTACGATCGGGACGATGTTGATCCATTGGCGGACTTTCTAGCCTCGCTGGACCGGGTCGCCGCGCTGGGCCTCACCGAGGCGCTCCCCGCCCACGAGTGGACCCTCCCCGACGCCGCCGCGCGCGCCGCCGAGATCCGCGCCCACCACGAGGACAAGCTCGAACGGCTGGCCGCCCTGGTCACCGAGCCTCTCACCATCTGGGAGATCGCCGCCCGCATGACGTGGAACCGCCCGTGGGCGGACCTCTCCCCCATACTCCGCGGCATGGCGGCGGGCGAAGCGGCCGCCCACCTCCGCGCACTGGAGGCCCGCGGCCTGATCCGGCGGCTCCCAGAGGTCGATCCTGTCCGCTTCGTGGCCTTACACTCCTAGACATCCGATGTCTAGGGGGAAACACGTGGCGGTCACCGACGCGGCGATCGACAAGATCAAGCACATGATCCTCTCGGGCGAGCTCTCCCCGGGCGACAGGCTGCCCAAGGAGGCCGACCTGGCCGAACGCCTCGGCCTGTCCCGCAACTCGCTGCGCGAAGCCGTACGGGCCCTGGCGCTCATCAACGTCCTCGACGTACGGCAGGGCGACGGCACCTACGTCACCAGCCTCGAACCACGGCTCCTGCTCGACACGATGTCGTTCGTCCTCGACCTGCACCGCGACGACACCGTGATCCAGTTCTTCGAGGTACGCCGCATCCTCGAACCCGCCGCCACCGCGATGGCCGCGGTCACGATGACCGACGACGACATCGCCGAACTGAAGGCGGTCCTCGATTCGCTGCCCCCCGAGCCGACGATCGAGGAACTGGTAGCCAACGACCTCACCTTCCACCAGCGGATCGCCCAGGGGTCGGGCAACGCGGTCCTGTGCTCGTTCATCGAGAGCCTCTCGGGGCCGACGACGAGGGCCCGCATCTGGCGCGGACTGACGCAGGAGGGGGCGCTGGAGAAGACGCAGGAACAGCACATCGCGATCTACGAGGCGATCGCCTCACGGCAGGCCGAGGTGGCACGCTCGTGGGCGATCGTGCACGTGGCCGGGGTGGAATCCTGGCTCAAGAAGGCCCTCTGACGGCATCGAGCTTCCCCTTGGTCGGGCGCGGCTCGGGCAGGTCTTCCTGCGGGTCGAGCCCCCCTGAGCCCCCAGCCGGGGCGCGCCTCCGGACAACGCCTGCCTTCTCCGGGAGGACTTCCAAAGATTGAGCCCTGACGCTCTCGTCTTCGTCGTGCCTCTCGGTCTGGTTCGGCACGGGGTTGCCGGTGTCCGTGTCTCGCGGCCGCGTGACAGGCCGACCCGCCGGCGTACGTGTCTCGCGGCCGCGTGACAGGCCGACCCGCCGGCGGCCGTTGATCGCCTGTGGGCACCGCCCCGTCGGCCTCATCCTCGGCACAGGGGCGATGTCGCCTGACCTGCTCGTCCAGGCCTCATGGGGATGGGAGCAGGGCCGGGTGGATGGCGGCGAGCCGTTCGAGCACGGGCTCGCGCGTCTCCGCGGCGAAGGCGGCCTCGACGGCGGCGGCGGCAGGCCCGCCGGTGAGCCAGGTCAGGAGCTGCCGGTAGGCGGCGCTGCGGCGGTCCCAGAAGGCGTTGGTCAGGCGTTGACCCGACAGGCCGGTCTGGACGAAGTCGTACAGATGGTTGATGGCGGCGTCGGTGTCGAGCCTGCTCCAGGCCTGCAGACAGGGCGCGAGGTCCATGCCGGTGGCTGCCAGGGCGCACACCACCGTGTCCATCGAGGGGTGGACAGGATGACGGCGCAGCGTCTCGTGCCACCACTCGCTCAGGAATCCCGTGACGGCGTCGCGCTCCTCGTCCGGCCAGGTCCGCCATTCAGCGGAGGCGAGCTTGCCGAAGACGATCTCGGGATCGGGGTAGACGAAGGCGTCCGCGGCCGCGCACTCGAGCAGGCGCGGCAGAAAGTAGCGGAACTCGGCGACACCGCCCCAGGTGTTGAGGGCTTTGGCGGCGTAGCGAGCCAGTGCGGCGGCCTCGATCGATCCGACCGGTCCTGCCAGGAGGGGCCGCTCCGGGCCCGGCTCGACACAGTGGAGGCAGCCGTCCATGCGTTCGGGTCTGGTGACGTGCCCGAAGACGTCGTACATCCGCCGCACAGCCGCTTCCCATCCGGACATCGACCCATTATCGGGGCGGGTACCGCTTGGACGGAGCGGCCCCTGCCTCCCGGCGCCCCGCGACACCGGCATGTTCGCGACACCGAGGTGTTCGCGACACTGGGGGTTCGCGACACCGGGGGTTCGCGACACCGGCCTGTCCAGGACACCGGGGAGTTCGCAACACCGGGGAGTTCGATACCGGGGAGTTCGATACCGGGGTGTTCGCAACACCTGGTTGTTCGCGACACCGGCCTGTCCACGACGCCGAGGGTTCGCGACGCCGGGGTGTGCGCGAACCAGGTCTTCCGGCCGATCGCGAGCACGAGGCCCCTGGCGTCGCGTCCGTCGGCGGAAAGGGCTCACGCGCGTCTCGGGACCCCCGGAACTGTCAGTGGCCGGAGGTAGCGTCACGCTGGTCACCTCAAGAACGGGGGCTTGCGGCCATGGCCACCTTTGTTTTGATCCACGGCGCGGCGGACGTCGGCTGGTACTGGCACCTGGTGGAGGCCGAGCTGCGTGCGCGCGGACACGACGTGGTCGCTCCCGACCTGCCGTGCGACGACGACTCCGCCGGGCTGACCGAATACGCGGACACCGTGGTCGAGGCCGTCGGCGACCGGGAGGGCCTGGTCGTGGTGGGCCAGTCGTTCGGCGGTTTCACCGCGCCGCTCGTCGCGGCTCGGCTTCCCACCGAGGTGCTGGTACTGCTGGCCGGGATGGTCCCCTCCCCCGGGGAGGCACCGGGAGACTGGTGGGACAACACCGGCTACGCCGACGCCGTACGGGAACAGGCGGCACGAGACGGCGGCAAGACCGGCAGCGACGACCCGTTCGTCAGCTTTCTCCATGATGTCCCCCGGCCGCTGGCCGAGGAGGCGCTGCGCAGGGGGCGCGACCAGTCGGCGACGCCGATGGGTTCGCCGTGGCCGCTCGACAAGTGGCCCGATGTGCCGACGAGGTTCGTGCTGTGCAGGGACGACCGCTTCTTCCCCGCCGACCTCTTCCGCAGGATCGTCCCCGAACGCCTCGGCATCACCCCTGACGAGATCCCGGGCAGCCACTGTGTCGCGCTCAGCCGCCCGAAACAGGTGGCGGACCTCCTGGTGAGTTACACGACCGGCTAGGGCGCGGTCGCTCCTTCGCGCGTCCGCCCGCCGCTGGGGGTCGTGGCGCGGTCAAGGAGCGTGCACGGCCTACCGGCGCTGCTTGGCCTCGGGCAGCTCGACGGGGATGGGCTCGGTGGCCTCCAGGAAGACCCAGCGCTTGTAGGACCAGAACCGGAACAGCGTGCCGAGACCGACGCCGACGATGTTGGCGATGTTCACGCTGAGCGGGTCGGTCAGCTTGAGCGTGTACGTGGTGAAGCCGATCACCAGGAGGCCGAACAGCAGGGCGACGCCGTTGAGCAGGAAGAACAGGAAGTACTCCCGGCCGAGCCCGCTCTGCTCGCGGTGGCGGAAGGTCCAGAAGCGGTTGCCGGCGTAGGCGAAGGAGATCGAGACCGCCGCCGTCAGCACCTTGGACGTCAGCGGGCCCATGCCGAGGACCAGGTTGAGCAGGTTGAACATGCCCGTGTCCAGCACGAAGGCGAGAGCGCCGACGATGCCGAACTTTGTCAGCTCATGGATCATGGTGGCGAACCACCGGTAGAGGCGTTTCACGAACGTCACGTCTCGCCCTCAGTTCCTTTCGGCAATGGCTCACATCGGGCACGCCCTCGAACGGCTGCCCGGAGCATCACCCATCACACCACCCACGCGATGGTGCCCGAGCCGGTTTCGCCGATCGCGACCGTGTTGACGCTACCGGGTTGGCACGACGGCCCGCCCCCACCTGGGGTCGGCGCGCCACCACGACCGGGTCCACACATCGTCGTTGTGACGGAGTCAGCGCACGGTCGTCATGACCGCGACCAGCGCACCGTCGTCATGACCGGGTCGGCGCGCCGCACCGCGAGCCGGCCGGTGCCGCGGGAGGGCGGACCAGACCGTCGCCGCCAGAGGTATCCAGCCGAGGCGGCGGGCCAGACCGTCGCCGCCAGAGGTATCGGGGCGGGGCGGGGAAGCACACGGCTGGTCGACCGTCGGCGGCCCGGGAAGAGACGGGCGGACCGGGAAGAGACGGTGGGCGGCCCGGTAGGAGACGTGGGCGGGCAAGGGAGGGGCGGCCACCGCTGGGCGGTAGCTGGCGAGGTCGCCGAGGAGCGGGGGCGGCCAGGACCTCGCAGGAAGTGCTGAGGATGGAGGCAGCCAGGACCTCGCGGAAGGTACCGAGGTTGGAAGCAGCCAGGACCTCGCGGGAGGTGCTGAGGTTGGAAGCAGCCAGGACCTCGTAGGAGGTACCGAGGATGGAGGCAGCCAGGTCCCTCGCAGGAGGGGCTGAGGCTGGAAGCCGCCAGACCTTCGAGAGGTGCGGGGGTCGTCCTGCCGGTGGGTACCGCGACGGCGATGGAGGCCATGGAGGTGTCCTCCTCGGTGCCGGCTGGTGCGACTCAGCGGGAGGTGCGGGGCCTGCTGGCGGGCTGGAACCTGAAGGAGATGGCCTCCATGAGGTTCTGCCGCTTGGTCTTCTGGATGGCGGCGATGCGCCACTGGCCGTCCTGCTGACGGACCACGGTGTAGGTCTGCACCTTGCCGAGCTTCTTGGGCTTGGTCTTGTAGACGTCGCCGTGGCTGACGACGACGGCGGTGTCGGGGCCGTAGAAGCGGATGTCGACGATCTTCATGGCCAGACGGGTGCCCTTGAGGAAGCTGTCGAACAGGACCTGGTGGGCTCGGCCGATCTCCTCTCCGCCGTGGTAGACGGTGCCGACGAAGGTCACGTCGGTGGCGTCGGCGGTGAACGACTCGCCGTAGGCCGCGCCGTCGCCGCGTCCCCAGGCTTCACAGGTCCGCTCCAGCAGGGCGCGAACGGCGGCGGTGTCGGCCTCGATGGTGCTGTTGTGGTTCATGTCACTACCCTTTCGGCAATTAGCTTCTTTGGAGAAGAATCTGCTTTGGATATTTATCTTCTCTAGGGAAGAGATTACCGCAGGGCAGCATGATGTCAAGCCCGCCTGGCAGGCGAAGGTGAGCCCTGGCCTGGTGGCGACGCAAGGCGTGGAGGCGTGGAGGCGTGACGCTCGAAACGGCACCCGCCGCTCGTCTGACGAGGGATCCGCGATGGGATCGCTCGTCACGCGAGCGGCGCGCTCCTGGGTGTCGAAGGGAACATCCCGTTCGTGACCCATCCGGCGATCAGGCCGCCCAGCAGGGCGGGTCCGTGAAGGTCGGGCACGGCCGCCAGCGCGAGCCCGACGACCAGAGGGGCGGCGGCGAGGGCCGAGGCGGGGACGCGGTCACGGTGGACGACGAGTAGGACGGCGGCCGCGCAGCCGGCGACCATGACGATGGCGCCCAGGGTGGAGCCGGCGAAGGCCGAGAAGCCGACCATGACCGCGTAACGGGCGCCCACCGAGCGTTCGAGCGCGGACAACGCCAGCGCGCCCCCGCCCGCCAGGCCGCAGACGGCGATGGAGTTCCCCGCGCCCGGATCGTTGAGCAGGTAGCCGGTCACCTCCCCGGCCGCCGCGCCCGCCGCGTACAGAACGACCCATCGGGCCGGTCCGAGCGCGCGCTCGGCGACATAGCCGACCACGGCCAGCGTGGCGAGGTTGAACACGTTCCGAGAAGGCCGCCGTCCTGCACCACCAGGGCTGTCACCATCCGCCACCACTGGCCGTCGGCGATGGCGGCACTATCGCGCATGAGGCTGGGTTCCAGGTCAGGCAGGACGAACTGGAGCAAGCTCGGCAGCCCGGTGAGGACGAGGGCGCTCGCGGTGGCGAAGGGGGAGTCTGGCCACGTCGAGGTGACCGACGTGCCGCGCGAGGACGAGAGGACGGCCTGCAGGGCGGCGGCACGGACGAAGGTCCCGTGCGCTGGTGACGGGCCTGAGCCTTTCCTTCTGGTGCGAGTCCCGTGTACGTGGGGATGAGTAGGGGCGTACTCAGGCGCGATCCCCATGTCGTCACGGAAACTCCCATCAGACGACATCTCGAGGAGATGGTGGGAGATGGACATCCATCTGGCGCGTGCCGACGCGCGGCGAGCAAAGGCGCTGGCGAACACCGAGTCGCCGTACACGATCGAGGTCCGCTTCCTCGGCGGGCTGAGCGAGACGCAGAAGGCGGCGTTCGCCGCCGCGGCCGATCGCTGGGCGCGGGTCATCGTGGGCGACCTCCCCGACGTACGGATCCCGGACCTGGAGGGCCTGCCGGAGGGCATCGTGGCGGGCGAGCGGATCGACGACCTCGTGATCCTCGCGGAGGGAGCGAAGATCGACGGTCCTGGGAACGAGCAGGGCAACGTTCTGGGGCAGGCGGGGCCGCTGCTGATCAGGAACGGCAGTTCGCTCCCCGCGGTCGGCGTGATGCGGTTCGACACCTTCGACCTGGACCGGATGGAGCAGACGGGGCTGCTGCACGACGTGATCGTGCACGAGATGGGCCACGCGCTGGGCTTCGGCACGATCTGGGAGTCGCTCGGGCTGGTGACGGGGCTCGGCGGAACCGACCCGATCTTCGTGGGGCCCGCGGCGGGCAGGGAGTTCGGCGTGCTGCTGGGGGCGGCGGAGGCGCATCCCGTGCCGGTGGAGAACGTCGGCGGTCCCGGCAGCGTCGGCGGGCACTGGCGCGAGTCGGTGTTCGGGGTCGAGCTGATGACCAGCAGGGTGTCGCACCTGGGCAACCCGATCAGCAGGACCTCGGTGGCGGCCCTGGAGGACATGGGCTACCAGGTGGACATGGCGGCGGCGGAGCCGTACGTGCTGCCGACCCAGCTGTTCATGGCCGAGGTCAGGGCGATGCGGGCGGAAGACGCCCCCACGTGCACGGTCAGGCCCCCGGAGCCGATCGCGTCCATCTGAACCGGACAGCAGGTCACGCGTGGCGGTCCTCGGAGCGGAGGGGCTTCGAGGACCGCCCTGGACGACCGCGCGAACGCGACCGGCCCTCGGGTCGGAGGGCCTCGAGGGCTGCGCGGGCGGACCCGGCCGAGCAGGGCGCGGGCTGGGATACTCAGCGGATGCGCATGGATGATCTCAAGCCCGACAAGACCCTCCTGGACCTGCAGCACGCCGCCTACGCCGTGGAAGCGGCCCTCATCGGCGACGACCGCATCCCACCCCTGCGCGAGTCGCTCGACGAACTCCTCGCCGCCCCTCTCGCGTGGCGGGGCGCGTTCGACGACGACGGCACGCTGGTCGGCGCGGTGGCGTGGACGGAGACCGAGGACCTGGTCGACATCGACCGCCTCGTCGTCGACCCTCGCGCGCATCGGCGGGGCATCGGGCGGGCGCTGGTCGGCGAGCTGCTCGGCAGAGCCGGTGGGAGGACGACCGTCGTGTCCACCGGCCGCGACAACGTGCCCGCGCGGACCCTGTACGAGCGGCTCGGCTTCACCCGGGTCGAGGATGTCGAGGTGATTCCCGGCCTGTGGATCACCAGGTACGAACGTAACGGGTAGTACCACCTCGTGGCCGACAAGCTGGAGCAGTATCGCGGCAAGAGAGACCCGTCGAAGACGCCTGAGCCGGTGCCCGGCGAGGCGCCCGAGCCGGGGGGCGACGACACGTTCGTCATCCAGGAGCATCATGCCCGGTCGCTGCACTGGGACCTGCGGCTGGAGCGCGACGGCGTGCTCGCCTCGTGGGCGATACCGAAAGGCCTGCCGGAGGATCCGGCGACCAACCATCTGGCGGTCCGCACCGAGGACCATCCGATGGAGTACCTGACGTTCGAGGGTGAGATCCCGCGCGGCGAGTACGGCGGCGGCACGATGACCGTCTGGGACCGGGGCGCCTACGAGACGGAGAAGTGGTCGGACCGCGAGGTCAAGGTGGTGCTGCGCGGCGAGCGGGCGCAGGGCAGGTACGTGCTGTTCCAGACGCGCGGGAAGAACTGGATGATCCATCGCATGGATCCGCCGTTGAGGGATCCGCTGCCCGAACTCGTCCCGATGCTCCCGGTGCGACGCGCCAAGCCGCCGAGGAACGCCGGGGAGTACGCGTTCGAGTTCGCGTGGGGCGGGCGGAGGACGCCGGCGCTTATCGAGGGAGGGCGCACGAGCGTGCCGCTGCTCAGACCGCTGGCCGGGCGGTTCGGCAGCCGTACGGCGGTGCTCGACGGCGAGATCGTCACTCTGGCGGGCGAGGAGGAGGTGTACATCGCCTACGACCTGCTCTACGACGACGGCCGCTCGCTGGTCGCCGAGCCGTACAGGAAGCGGAGGGTGGCGCTGGAGGCACTGGAGATCGCGGGGGCCAGATGGCAGACCGCGCCGGCGTGGCCCGGCGCGCCCGAGGCGGTCGGGAGGGCCGCTCGTGAGCAGGGCCTGCCCGGCGTGGTGGCCAAGCGCCTCGACTCGCCCTACGAGCACGGCGAGTCGAAGGCGTGGATCTTCGTGCCGACCGGCGCGTGACCGCTCACGTGCCCGGGGCCTGGACGGCGTGCTCGGCCGCGCGGCTGACCTGCTCCCACGCGCCCCAGGTGGCCATCCGCTGCTGGGAGATGCCGAAGGCTAGGTCGTACACCATGCTGCCGAGCAGGAGCCGCAGCGGCGGCTCTTCGCTGTCGACGAGCTTCAGCACCGCCTCGGCGGCCAGGCGAGGCTCGCTGTCGATCGAGCCCTCCGCCCACCGCTTCTCCAGCTCCGCCCGCAGGGGCGCGTAGGGCGGCAGCAGCGTGGTCGCGGTCATGCTGGTGTAGAGGTCGGTCCAGTAGCCGCCTGGCTGCACGATCGTGAGCTTGACGCCGAAGTTCGCGGCCTCCATGGCCAGCGCCTCACTCATGCCTTCCAGCGCGAACTTGCTCGCGCTGTACAGCCCGGTCGTGGGGAACCCGCCGAGCCCGGCGATGCTGGAGATCTGCACGATGTGCCCCGCGCCCTGCTCGCGCAGGTACGGCATGGCGGCCTGGCTGACCCAGAGGGCGCCGAAGAAGTTGACCTCCAGCTGGGCGCGGGCCTCCTCTTCGGTGAACTCCTCGATCATGCCGGAGGACATGGTGCCCGCGTTGTTGACGACGATGTCGAGCCTGCCGAAGTGGTCGCGGGCGGCGGACACCGTGGCGAGCACCGCGACGCGGTCGGTGACGTCGAGTGGCATCACGAGCAGGGTGTCCTCATAGGCGGCGATGAGCTCGCGCAACGGCTCGACGTTCCTGGCCACGGCGACCACCTGGTCGCCACGCTCCAGCGCGGCCTCGGCGAACGCGCGGCCAAGACCGCGGCTGGCGCCGGTGATGAACCAGGTCCTGACGGTTCGCGGGGTACGCATGGGTACGGCTCCGATCGCTATGTGAGTCGAGACGGTTCGTCTCGCTTCGTGAGGGCAACTATGACCTCCGGCGGTCGCGATGTCAAGACGGTCCGTCTCGTCTCATGTAGGGTGTGCCCCGTGACAGCGAACCCGGCCCGGCGGAGCGAGACCTCTCGGCAGGCCATCCTCACCGCCGCCTTCGACCTCGTGGGCGAGGTCGGCTACGCCAAGCTCAGCATCGAGGGCATCGCCGCGCGCGCGGGCGTCGGCAAGCAGACGATCTACCGCTGGTGGCCGTCCAAGGGCGCGGTGCTCTTCGACGCCTTCCTCGCGCTCATGGGCGGAGGGCCGGGCGACGACGCGGCCCTGCCCGACACCGGCGACCTGGCCGCCGACCTGAAGACGGTCCTGTCCGCCACGGTGGACGAGCTCAACGACCCCCGCTTCGACGAGCCGATGCGCGCGCTCAACACCGAGATCGTCCATGACGCCGAACTGGCCGCCGCCTACGCCGAGCGGCTCGACCTGCCGATGCGGGAGCTCAAGAGGAAACGGCTGCGGGCGGCCAAGGAGGCGGGACAGCTCGCCGCCGACCTCGATCTGGACCTGGCGATCGACCTGCTGTGGGGGCCGCTGCTCAACCGCTGGATGCAGCGCGGAGGGCCGCTCACCCACGAGTACGTGAACGCCCTCGTGGACACGGCGCTCAACGGGATGCGCCAGGGCGCGCCCGGCTGACCCGGGCGCGCGACACCTCATCCTCCGTGGCGGAACACCCGGCGGCCGGGTCCTTCACCGCCCCGGCCGCTAACCGAGCTCTTCCCACAGCTCCTCGGGCACCGGCCGCTCGGCGAGCGCGGCGTTCCTGCGCACCTCGTCCGCGTTCCTGGCGCCCAGGACGATCGAGGCCACCGCGGGATGCCGCAGCGGGAACGCGATCGCCGCCTGCGGCAGCGTCACACCGTGCCGCGCGCAGACCGCGGCGATCTTCGCCGCCCTTTCCACCAGCTCGGCGGGCGCGGGCGTGTAGTTGAACGTGGCGCCCGGCTCGTCGGTGGCGAGCAGGCCGCTGTTGAACACTCCCGCGGCGATCACCCGCACGCCGCGCGCCGCGCACTCCTCCAGCAGCGGCAGGCCCGTCTGATCGAGGAGCGTGTACCGTCCCGCGAGCATGACCACGTCGATGTCGGTCTCCTGGACGAAGCGCAGCGGCAGCCGCCACTGGTTCATCCCGAGGCCGATCGCCTTGACCAGGCCCTCGTCGCGCATGGCGGCCAGCTCGGGGTAGGCCTCCGAGAGCGCCTGCTCGGCGTGGTCGTCGGGGTCGTGGATGAGCGCGAGGTCGATCGAGGGCAGGCCGAGCCGTACCAGGGACTCCTCGATCGACCTGCGGACGCCGGACGCGGAGAAGTCCCACCGCCTGCGCAGACCGGCGGTGACGGCGAAGCCGTCGGTGTCGGGCGCGGGCTCGGCGGGCACCAGCAGCCGGCCGACCTTGGTGGACAGGACGTAGCCCGCGCGCCCGGCCAGCGCCGCGCCGAGACGGCGCTCCGACAGGCCGAGGCCGTAGTGGGGCGCGGTGTCGAACAGGCGCGTCCCGGTGTCCCATGCGGCCTCGACGGCAGCGCGCGCGTCCTCGTCGGTGACCTCCGCGTAGAGGTTGCCGATCGGCGCGCCACCGAAGCCGAACGCCGGCAGCGTGAGCGTCATCGCATCTCCCAGACCAGTTTGAGCCCGCAGGAGTCTTTGTCGAAGTCGCCGTCGAGCAGGCGGTTCATCCTGGCCTGCCATGCCTGGTCGGCGGCGTTGTCCTTCAGCGCCTCCTGGAGCGCGGCGTAGTCCTCGACCTCGACGAAGTGGAACAGGTCGAGGCCGTCGCGCCAGATCCGCCACGAGTAGACGCCGTGCTCCCTCATGGCCTCTTCGAGCTCGGCGGGAATGGTGGCGTGCTCCCTGTCGTAGAGCTCCTCGCACCCCGCCTTGAGCCTGGCCCTCAGCGCCAGTCGCTGCATCAGTCCTGTGCCTTTCCTCCGGCCACCCGGCTGATCATCAGAGCCACCAGGATGATCACTCCGTAGACGAGCTGCTTCCACTCGCCCGGCACGCCCTTGAGCGTGAGGATGTTCTCCACCAGGCCGATCACGAGGACGCCGGTGAGGGCGCCGAAGATCGTGCCCTTGCCGCCGTCCATGCTGACGCCGCCGATGACCGCGGCCGCGAAGACCATGAAGATCCAGCCGACGCCCTGGTTGGCGCTGATGCCGCCGAGGCGGCCCGTCTCCAGGATTCCCGCCAGCGCGGCGAGCGCGCCGCCGATGATGAACACGCTCCACAGCACCCGCTCGACCCTGATGCCCGCGGCCCTGGCGGCGTCGGCGTTGCCGCCGATGGCGTAGAGGGCACGGCCGAGGCGGAAGTAGCCGAGCGCGACGATGCCGATCGCGAACAGCACGCCGGCGATCCAGATGGCGGCGGGCAGGCCGAGCCAGGTGGCGCTGCCCAGGTACAGCAGCGAGTCGGGCAGCTCGAACAGGCTCTTGCCGCCGGTCAGCCCCAGGTGCAGGCCGTGCACGACGATCAGCATGGCCAGCGTCACGACGAACGCCGACAGCTGGAACTTCAGGATCAGGAACCCGTTGAACGCGCCGATCGCCGCGCCGATGAGCAGGCAGATCGGGATGGCCAGCAGCCCCATGCCGCCGGAGGCCGCGGGGATCATCAGCACCGTGATCGCCGGCGCCATGCCGACCGTCGACTCCAGCGACAGGTCGAACTTGCCCGCGATCAGGATCAGCGCCTCGGCCAGCACGACCAGCGCGAGCGCCGACTGCTGCTGCAGGACGTTGATCAGGTTGCCGGGACTGAGGAACACCGGGTCCACGAACGCGCCCACGACCAGCAGGAGCACGATCACCGGCACCAACGTCAGGTCGCGGAATCTCGCGATCTTGAGGCGGGGGGCGGGTGCGGTCATCGTCGTCACTGTTCGATACCTTCCATCACGGCCACGAGCTCGTGGTCACTCCAGCCACGCGGCACGTCCTTCACGATTCTGCCGTGGAACATCACCAGCACCCTGTCGCAGACGCGCAGGTCGTCGAGCTCGTCGGAGACCAGGACGGCGCCCGCGCCTCGCGCGACGGCGTCCTCGACCGCGCCGAGCAGCGACTGCTTTGCCTTGACGTCGACGCCCGCCGTCGGGTTGATCACCACGACCGCCCGGGGATCGTCCGCCAGCGCCCTGGCGAGCACGACCTTCTGGGCGTTCCCGCCTGACAGGTCGCCGACCGGCTGGTCCGGCCCCTCGGTCTTGATGTCCAGCTCGTCGATCATCTGTACGCCACGGGCCCGCCGAGCAGCGGGCGACACGTAGCCGAACCTCCCGAGCTTGTGAGCGATGGGAATGGTGACGTTCTCCGCGATCGACAGCAGCGGGACGAAGCCTTCGTGGTGCCGGTCCTGGGGCACGAACCCGAGCCCCGCCCTGAGCGCCGACGGCACGTCCCTGATCGGGGTGCCGTTGACGCTCACCACGCCCGCGTCGGCCCTGCGCAGGCCCACCAGGGTCTCGGCCAGCCCGACCTTGCCGCTGCTGCCCGAGCCCGCGAGCCCGACGATCTCGCCGGAGCGCACCCGCAGGTCGACGTCCTCGTAGCGGCCCCGCAGCGCCAGACCCTCCGCGGCGATCACCACGTCGTCGCCCGCCGTACGGGAGCGGTACTCGTAGGCGGCGCTGGCCTCGCCGGTCATGGCCGCGACCAGCTCGTCGTGCGGCAGATCGGCGACCGGGCTGGTCATGATGTGCCGGGCGTCGCGGAAGACCGAGACGCTCTGGCAGATCTCGTACACCTCGTCGAGGTGATGGGAGATGAACATCATGGTGACGCCCTGCTCGCGCAGCGAGCGCATGCGCTCGAAGAGCCGCTCGATGGCGGGCCCGTCGAGCTGGGCGGTCGGCTCGTCGAGGATGATGAACGTCGCCCCGAACGACAGCGCGCGGGCGATCTCGACGAGCTGGCGCTGCTCGACGCCGAGGTCTCCGGCGAGCACATCGGCGTCGATGTCGACCTGGTAGGTCTCCAGCACCTCGCGGGCCCTGGCGCGCAGGCCCCTCCACCTGATCATCCCGCCGTCCGTCTGCCTGTTGAGGAAGAGGTTCTCCGCGACCGACAGCTGCGGGATGATCGTCGACTTCTGGTAGACGCAGGCGACCCGCCGCCGCCAGGCGTCCCTGTCGGCGAGGGCGGGCGCGGCCTGTCCCGAGAACAGCACCTCGCCCTCGTCTGGGCGCTGGAGCCCGGTCAGGATCGACACCAGGGTGGACTTCCCCGCGCCGTTCCTGCCGACAAGGGCGTGGGTCTCGCCCTCTTTGATGGTGATGCCGGCCCCGTTCAACGCGACGGTCGGACCGAAGCGCTTCACGATGTTCCGGGCTTCAACGTGATTGTTCATTACTTGACCTGGTTACCCCAGAGGTTGGGGTCGTCGACGTTCTCCTTGGTCACGAGCGGAGCGGGAAGCTGGTCCTCGAGCCCGTTCGGGAGCTCGATGATGGTCGAGTCGTGGTCGGTCGGCCCCGCCTTGAACGTCTTGCCCTCCGCCGCGGCCTTGGCGTAGAAGAGCGCGTACTTCGCGTACAGGTCGGCCGGCTGGGAGACGGTCGCGTCGATCTCGCCCTTGCGGATCGCCTCGAACTCCTGCGGGATGCCGTCGTTCGACACCACGAACACGTGCTTGGGGTCCTCGGGGGCGACCAGCAGTCCCTTGGCCTTCAGCACCTGCAGCGTCGGGGCCAGGTGGACGCCGCCCGCGTGCATGTAGATGCCCTTGACGTCGGGGTTCTGCTCCAGGCGGGTCTGCAGCATCGAGGCCGCCTTGCCGCCGTCCCACTCGGTGGGCTCCTCGAAGACCGTGATCCCGGGGAACTTGCTCTTCATGCATTCGCGGAACGCCTCGGCGCGGTCGCGGCCGTTGACCGACGACAGCGCGCCCATCAGCTCGACGACCTTGCCCTTGCCGCCCAGCTTCTCGCCGAGGAACTCGCAGGCCTTGGTGCCGTAGGCGCGGTTGTCGGCGCGCACGACCATGAAGACCTTGCCCTTGTCGGGACGGGTGTCCACGGTCACGACCGGGATCTTCTTGTTCTCCAGCTGCTGGAGGGTGGAGGCGATCGCGCCGGTGTCCTGCGGCGCCATGACCATGACCTTGGCGCCCTGGCTGACCAGCGCCTGCGTGTTGGCGACCAGCTTGGCGACGTCGTTCTGCGAGTTGGTCGGGTTCATCAGGTCGACCTTGAGCTCGGCCGCCATCTTCGGGACGTACTTGATGTAGGAGTTCCAGAAGTCGGAGTCGGCCCGCGGGTGGTCGATGCCGATCTTCTCACCCGCGCCGCCGCCCGCGGCGGCACTCGGGCTGGTGCCGCTCTCGGTGGAGCCGCACGCGGTGATGAGAGCCAATAGGGCCGCGCTCGCGACCACGGGGCCGAACTTCATGATTTCGCCTCTTCTTGGGGGGTGTGTACTTCGTTGCTCGGGCGTAGACGGAGGCCCTGCATGCCGCCGTCCACAGCGAGCGAGGTGCCGGTGGTCGCGCCCGCTTCCGGGCCGGCCAGGTAGGTGATGGCCGCGGCCACCTCCCTTGCGGAGACCATGCGACCCATCGGCTGGCGGGCGTTGAGCGCGGCCCGCTCGGCCTCCGGATCGTCGGCGGCGTCCAGCAGCCTGCCGACCCACGGAGTGTCGGCGGTGCCGGGGTTGACACAGTTGACCCTGATCCCCTCCCGCACGTGGTCAGCCGCCATGGCCAGCGTCAGCGACAGCACGGCGCCCTTGGTCGCGCTGTAGAGGGCCCTGTTCGGCAGTCCCGCCGTGGCGGCGATGGAGCAGGTGTTCACGATCGAGGCGTGGCCCGACTCCCTCAAGTACGGCAGCGCCGCCCTGGACACCCTCACCATGCCGAGGACGTTGACGTCGAAGACCCGCTGCCACTCGGCGTCGGGGTTGTCCTCGATCGTGCCCTGCGCGCCGATGCCCGCGTTGTTCACCAGGACGTCCAGACCGCCCATGCGCTCGGCGGCCTCGGCGACGGCCGCACGGACCTGGTCGTCGTCGGTGACATCGGCCTTGACCGCGATGAACGGGTCGCCCGGCGGGTTGAGGTCCAGGCAGGCGACCTGCCAGCCACGCGCGGCGAACGCCTCGGCGGTGGCGAGGCCGATGCCCGACCCGCCGCCGGTGACGAGAGCTCTGATGTCTGTCACTGATTCCTCCAGACCTCGCCGTCGGGGAAGGAGTGGGCGGCGATCGACTCGCGGCGCATCTCGGAGCTGAAGCCGGGCCGCGTCGGTGCCGTGTAGCGACCGTGCTCGATCACCACAGGGTCCTCGAAGTGCTCGTGCAGGTGGTCGACGTACTCGATGACCCGTCCTTCCATGGTGCCCGTGACCGCGACGTAGTCGAACATCGACAGGTGCTGGACCAGCTCGCACAGCCCGACGCCGCCCGCGTGGGGGCAGACGGGCACGCCGAACCTGGCGGCCAGCAGCAGGATCGCGATGTTCTCGTTGACGCCCCCGACCCTGGCCGAGTCGAGCTGGAGGAAGGACAGCGAGCCCGCCTGCAGCATCTGCTTGAAGATCATCCGGTTCTGGACGTGCTCGCCGGTGGCGACCCTGATCGGGGCGATGGCCCTGGCGATCGTGGCGTGGCCGAGCACGTCGTCGGGGCTGGTCGGCTCCTCCACCCAGTGAGGGGCGAACTCGGCGAGCGCGTTGACCCAGCGGATGGCGGCGCCGACGTCCCACCGCTGGTTGGCGTCGATCGCGATGGGGAAGTCGGGCCCGCAGACCTCGCGGGCGACCTTGAAGCGGCGGATGTCGTCGTCGAGGTCGGCGCCGACCTTCAGCTTGATCTGCTCGAAGCCGTCGTCGAGCGCCTCCTTGCACAGGCGGCGAAGCTTGTCGTCGCCGTAGCCGAGCCAGCCCGGCGAGGTCGTGTAGGCCGGGTAGCCGTGCTCCTTCAGGTGCGCGATCCGCTCGGCCTTGCCTTCCGCGCCCTTGCGCAGGATCCGCAGCGCGTCCTCGCGGGTCATCGCGTCGCTCAGGTAGCGGAAGTCGACCAGGTCCACGATCTGCTCGGGCGTCATCTCGCCCAGCAGCAGCCAGAGCGGCTTGCCCTCGCGCTTGGCCTTGAGGTCCCACAGGGCGTTGACCACGGCGGAGATCGCCATGTGCATGACGCCCTTCTCGGGGCCGAGCCAGCGCAGCTGGGAGTCCCAGACCATCTCCTTGTACAGCCCGCCGAGGTCCTCGGCGTCCCTGCCGATCACGTACGGCTCCAGCGCCTTGATCGCGGTGGTCTGCACGTCGTTGCCGCGCCCGATCGTGAACGCGAACCCGTGTCCTTCGAAGCCGTCGTCGGTCTTGAGCACGACGTAGGCGGCCGAGTAGTCCGGGTCGGGGTTCATCGCGTCGGAGCCGTCCAGCTCCAGCGAGGTGGGGAAGCGGATGTCGTGGGTCTCCATGCCCACGATGCGATAGGCGCTCATGCCTGGCCCACCGTCTGGCGCTGCCGTCCGAGCTTGTCGATCTCCAGCTCGACGACGTCGCCTTCCCTGAGGTACGGCTGGCCCGGCAGGCCGAGCGCGACCCCCGCGGGCGTGCCGGTGTTGATGACGTCGCCGGGCTCCAGCACCATGAACCCGCTGAGATAGCGCACGACCTCGGCCACGCCGAAGATCATGTTCTTGCTGTTGCCGTCCTGGCGCCGCTCGCCGTTGACCCACAGCCGCATGCCGAGGTCCTGCGGGTCGCCCACCTCGTCGGCGGTCACCAGCCATGGGCCGAGCGGGTTGAACGTCTCGCACGACTTGCCCTTGTCCCACTGGCCGCCGCGCTCCAGCTGGAACTCGCGCTCGGAGACGTCGTTGGAGATCGCGTAACCGGCGATCCTGGCCAGCGCCTCCTCCCTCGACTCCAGGTAGCGGCAGGTCTCGCCGATGACGACGGCCAGCTCGACCTCCCAGTCGGTCTTCACGCTGCCGCGCGGCACCAGGATCTCGTCGTCGGGGCCGACCACGGTGTTGGGCGCCTTCATGAACACGACGGGCTCGGTGGGCGGGGTGGCTCCCGTCTCGGCCGCGTGGTCGCTGTAGTTGAGGCCGATGCACACGATCTTGCCGGGCCTGGCGATCGGCGGGCCGACACGCAGGCCCTCGGCGTCGATCACCGGCAGGTCGCCGCGCTCCAGCGCGGCCCGGACGCGCGCCACTCCCCCCGAAGCGAGGAAGGCCCCGTCGATCTCGGGCTCCCCGATGTCGTACAGGTTTCCCCGGGCGTCCATCACCGCGGGCCGCTCCTGGCCGACCGGTCCAACTCGCAGCAGCTTCACACCGCATCCCTCAGCTATACATCGGATGTCTCGCTAACCGATGCTCGTTGGCGCACGTGGCGCTGTCAAGCCCTCCACCACAGATACATCCGATCCGTGACCTCGGTTGATGGGGTTCGATCTGCATATGTGAACGAAAAATCCAACTAAACATCGGATCGAAGCTCTTGTTGCACCGACGTTTCAGGTGCTAACAACATGGCGGACATCCACCAGTCACCGGAGGAATCCGTGGCCCCACGGCTTGCGTTAGTCCTGCTGTCCGCCCTCATGATCGGAGCGTCACCCGTGCACTCCCCGGCGGCGGCCGCCGCCGCCCTCGACCCGCCCGACGATCTGACGCTCTGGTACGACAAGCCGGCCGCGAACTGGGAGACGCAGTCGCTGCCCATCGGCAACGGCGCGCTCGGCGCGACCGTGTTCGGCGGCGTGGCCACCGAGCAGCTCCAGTTCAACGAGAAGACGCTGTGGACCGGCGGCCCCGGATCCAGAAGCGGATACGACTTCGGCAACTGGAAGACCCCGAGACCCGGCGCGATCGCCGAGGTGCAGGCGCAGATCGATCGCGACGGCAAGATGTCGCCCGACGCGGTCGCCAGGAAACTCGGCCAGCCCAAGAGCGGGTTCGGCGCCTACCAGACCTTCGGCGACCTCTGGCTGGACACCGGGCACGCCGCGGCCACCGGCTACCGCCGGGAGCTCAGTCTGCGCGAGGCCGTGGCCAGGGTCGGCTACACCTCGGGCGGGGTCGCCTACGCCCGCGAGTACTTCGCCAGCCATCCCGGCAACGTGATCGTCGGCAGGCTCAGCGCCTCGGAGACGGGCAAGGTCTCCTTCACGCTGCGCACCTCCTCCCCACGCAACGACAAGACCGTGAGCGTCAAGGACGGCCGCCTCACCGTCCGCGGCGCCCTGGCCGACAACGGCATGGCGTTCGAGTCGCAGGTCCAGGTCATCACCAGCGGCGGCAGCCGTACCGACGGCACCGATCGGATCACCGTGACGGGCGCCGACAGCGCGGTGTTCGTGCTGTCGGCGGGCACCGACTACGCCGGCGTCTACCCCGCCTACCGGGGCGCCGACCCGCACGCCAAGGTCACCGCGGACGTCGACAAGGCCGTGGCGCTCGGCTACGACGGGCTGAAGCGCGCGCACCTGGCCGACTACCGGGACCTGTTCGACAGGGTGAAGCTCGACCTCGGGCAGCAGGCCCCGCGCGTCCCCACCGACCAGCTTCTCAGGGCCTACACCGGCGGCGGCTCCACCGACGACAGGGCCCTGGAGGCGATGTTCTTCGCCTACGGGCGCTACCTGCTCATCGCCTCCTCGCGGGAGGGCTCCCTGCCGGCGAACCTGCAGGGCGTGTGGAACAACTCCACCAGCCCGCCGTGGTCGGCCGACTACCACGTCAACATCAACCTGCAGATGAACTACTGGCTGGCCGAGCAGACCAACCTCGCCGAGACCACCAAGCCCTACGACGACTACATCCAGGCGATGCTCGCCCCAGGCAGGCAGACCGCACAGGAGATGTTCGGCTCGCGCGGATGGGTCGTCCACAACGAGACCAACCCGTTCGGCTTCACCGGCGTGCACGACTGGGCGACCGCCTTCTGGTTCCCCGAGGCGGCCGCGTGGACCACGCAGCAGATGTTCGACCACTACCGCTTCGGCGGCGACGTCCAGTACCTGCGCTCGGTCTACCCGGCGATGCGGGAGGCCGCGCTGTTCTGGGTGGACAACCTCCACACCGACCCGCGCGACGGCAAGCTCGTCGTCTCCCCCAGCTACTCCCCCGAGCAGGGCGACTTCTCCGCCGGCGCGTCGATGTCCCAGCAGATCGTCCACGACCTGTTCACCAACGTGCTGGAGGCCGCCGCCGTCCTCGGCGAGGACGAGCCCGAGGTACGGCAGGCGCTGGCCAAGCTCGACCCAGGCCTGCGCGTCGGAAGCTGGGGCCAGCTCCAGGAATGGAAGACCGACTGGGACGACCCGAAGAACACCCACCGGCACGTCTCCCACCTGTTCGCCCTGCACCCGGGCCGCCAGCTCGTCGCCGGCACCCCGATGGCCGAGGCGGCCAAGGTCTCGCTGACCGCCCGCGGCGACGGCGGCACCGGCTGGTCGAAAGCCTGGAAGATCAACTTCTGGGCGCGGCTGCTGGACGGCGACCACGCGTTCAAGATGCTCGGCGAGCAGTTGCGCGGCAGCACCCTGGACAACCTGTGGGACACCCACCCGCCGTTCCAGATCGACGGCAACTTCGGCGCCACCTCAGGCATGGCGGAGATGCTGCTCCAGTCGCAGTCCGGCGTGGTCGACGTGCTGCCCGCGCTCCCCTCGGCGTGGGCCACAGGGTCGGTCAAGGGGCTGCGCGCCCGCGGCGGCGTGACCGTCGACGCCGCGTGGAAGGACGGCACCGCCACCCGGATCGACCTGCGGGCCGGAGCCGCAGGGCCGCTGAAGGTCCGCAACAAGGTGATCGCCGGCAGGTACCGCCTGGTCGACGCCGCGGGTAGGAACGTCGCGCACACCCGCGAAGGCGACACGATCACTTTCACCGCCAAGGCCGGGCAGACCTACACGCTCGTCGGGCAGGTCGCCGTCGCGGTGAAGGCGCCCGCCGAGACCGGGCCCGGCGCGAGCTTCCCCGTCGAGGTCACGGTGTCGGCCACCGGCGGGCGGGCCGTACCGGCCGGCGAGGTCACGCTGGCGCTGCCGAACGGCTGGACCGCCACCCCGGAGGCCGCCCAACTGCCGGGCGTGCCCGGCGGCGGCAGCAGGACCGTGACGTTCACCGTCACCTCGGGACCCGCCGACGGCTCGCGCACGGCACGCGTCGTCGCGACCGCCAAGGGCGACGAATGGTCAGGCACCGGCGGCGCCGTGCTCGCCGTCGCCCCCTGCGCGGTGCCCACGCCCGACAAGCCCCTCGTGGCGTGGGATCCCGCCTCCGGCTCGACGGTCGCCGACACCTCTGGCAACGGCAGGAACGCCACCGTGACCGGCAACGCCGCCTACGACGGCGAGGGAGGACTGGTGCTCGACGGGTCCACCTACCTGACGACCGCGCCGACCACGCTGGGCTTCCTGCCCGAGGCGTCCTTCGCGGCCAGGGTCAAGGTGGCCGGGTCGGGGTATCGCCGGCTGTTCGACTTCCAGCCATCGGGCGACCCGGGCACCGACGGCGTGCTGATGGACCTGACGCCGGCCGCCAAGGTCCGGTTCATCGGGGCGGGGCTGAACGTGACCACCGACGCGACGGTGCCCACCGGCAAGTACGTCGACCTGGTCATCACGATGGGACGCGACGGGACGATCAACGTCTACGTGGACGGCGTACGAGCGGGCGGGGCCAAGGTGCCCGGCGACGGGATCACCGGATGCGCCACCAGGCCGTTGCGCTTCGCCGCCGACCAGGGCGGCGGGCAGCGTCTCAGCGGGGCCGTCGACCGGATGGCGATCTTCGCCCGGACGCTGACGGCGGCCGAGGCGCGGGAGTGGCAGCGGCTCGCGTTCTGATGCCTGAAGCCGGTCGAGACCCGCGGCCCCTCTTCCCAGGGGCCGCGGGTCCTGCCTCGGTGCACGACGATGCGGCCGCCGCGGACCAGCCGCTTGAGCTCCTCCGCGACGCCGTCGGCCACCGGCTCGCCGCTCTGGTCAAGATCAGCGCCGGCTACTTTCCCCAGCGGGCGCCGGCTTCTCTCCCCCGCGGGCGCCGGCTTCGTTTCCCAGCGGAGCCCGGCCGCCGGGCGGAGCCCGGGATTCCCGGGATGGCGCAGGTCCAGGACCTGGGCACAGGTCCGGGGGCCGGGCATCAGGTCCAGGGGCCAGGCACAGGTCCAGGGGCCAGGCACAGGGCCGGGGGCCAGGCACAGGGCCGGGGGCCGCTCGGGTGTCCGGGGTTCGGATCGAGGGCGGGCCCGCTCGGGTGTCCAAGGTCTGGGCGGGTGTGCAGGGTCTGGGTGGCTGTCCAGGATCTGGGCGGGCGTTCGGAGTCCGAAGGGAGATGCGGGTTTCGGGTGGGGGCTCGGGCGGCGGTTCAGCGGGACCTGTTGTGTCGGCGGGCGGCGAACCAGAGGGCTCCCAGACCGGCCAGCGCGCCACCCGCCGCACCAATGAGCAGGCCGACCACGAACCCCTCGCCCGCGCCCGAAGCCGACGGCAGCAGCGCCAGCGCGAAGATCAGCCCCGCCAGCATGACCACCATCAGGAGGTAGAACCGCTTGCTGAAGAAGACGCCCTTCACCGGAGCGCTCGGCGGAGAGTCGATCCCGGCTTCAGGACCCAGGCTCGCGGCCTTCGGACGCTTGAAGTACTCGTAGAACACCCAGGTGCCGCACGGTTCCCAGCCGTCGGGGGCCAGCCGCTCGACGAGCGCCTGCCTGCCCTTGCGGGTGACGACCTCCCTGCGGTACTCCCACCGCTGTGGCTCGCGCAGGTCGCGGTGGCTGATGAACCAGCCGACGGCGTCGACCCTGTCGACCTCCCAGCCCTGGTCGCCGAACTCGTTCAGCCGCCGCTCGTCGACGAAGATGTCGGCGGTCCAGCGCCAGGTGTCCTCCTCGGCCACGGGCTCCGCGACGGGCGTCACTCCCAGTTGCTCGGCGAACTCCGCGGCCGGGCCGAACTCCTCCTCGGGGTCACCGCCGGTCTCGGACAGGTAGGCGGTGAGATCGGCGACCGTGGCCCTCACCGTGTCCTCGGGGACCCCGCGTTCGCGCAGCCGTACGGCGAGCTCGTCGAAGTAGCCGGTCACTTGACGCCTCCCTGTTCGAGCACGGACCGTACGGACTGGTCGAACGCGAGCCACAGGCCTCCCTGCTCGGCGAGCGTCTGCCTGCCCTGCTCGGTGAGCCGGTAGTAGCGGCGGCCCGGGCCCCGCTCGGTCACCCTGAACTCGGCGGCGACCAGGCCCGCCTCCTCCAGCCGGTTGAGTACGGGATAGAGGGTGCCGCCCTTGATCTGCCCCAGGCCGGAGTCGGCGAGGCTCTTGGCGATCTCGTAGCCGTAGTTCTCGCCTTCGGTGAGGCTGGCGAGGACCAGCAGGTCGAGCACGCCCTTGAGCCAGCTCGCACGACGATCAGCGGTCATTAGGCCATCCTTCCACGGTAGCGATGCTACCTACGCCGCTCCACCACCTACACGATCGCCCGGTTCCTGCACGCGCCGGGTCTCCCCGATCCGCGAGTCGGCGACGCGCCCGGCCTGGCCTCTCGCCTCGAGCCACACCGTCGACCTCGGCCTGGCGCGCTCGGGGCGGAGGGATTCCGGGTCTCACGGGGTGCGGATCACGATCGGGAGGTGTGTCAGGGGCTGGCGGCGGTCGAGGCGCCCCAGGTCGCCTTGGCGCACTCGGCGTTCCCGCCGAGCTCTGCTACCGGCCGGATCCGGCGATCCTGGCGTCCCCGGCGGACACGGAGCGCTCGGTGATCTGGGAGGGCTCGGTGATCTGGGAGGACTCGACCGTTCCGGAGGACTCGACCGTTCCGGCGGACTCGACCGTTCCGATGGACTCGACGGTTCCGGCGGACTCGACGGTTCCGGCGGACTCGACGGTTCCGGCGGGCTCGGAGGTGGGCGCGAGCCGGGGCGTGAGGAGCAGGGAGCGGACGTCGATCAGGATGTGCAGGACGATCGGCAGGAGCAGCGAGCCGGTCGAGAAGTAGAGCATCGTCAGCGAGAACCCAGCGAGCGTCACCATCACCATGCCCTTCCACCCCTGGTAGAGGTGCCCGACGGTGAAGATCGCCAGCGCGAGCCCGGCCGCGACCGGTCTGGGGACGTCGAAGATCGACATGAAGCCCGAGATCAGGAGCCCGCGGTAGACGATCTCCTCACAGACGCCGGCGCTGATGGCCAGCGCGAGCGCGAGCCAGCGCTGTGCGGCCGTTCTGGGAATGAGCGCCTCGAACGCGGCCTGCCCGGACACCGCGATCTTCTTCAACCGCGTCACCAGACCGATGGCCACGGCCACGACCGTCGCACCGACGATCATGCCCAGCACGGTGGACAGGTCCTCGGCCGGCACCAGGCCGATGCCGGCGATGTCCAGGTCGGGAGACAGGCCGACGATCGCCAGGGCCACGAGCGCCAGGGCCCACAGCTCGGCGATCCAGACGAGGGACATCCGCGTGTACAGCCTCCGGTCCTCGCGCAGGGCCGCGTAGCTGCGGCGGCCGAGCAGCGGGCTCACGCCGGCCAGGTGAACCACCAGGAGAGCGAACAGGACGAGGGACATGGGAGCGGCCTCCGACAGCCAGGGAGTTTCCGGTACGACTTAGACGGTAGAACAAGCTAGTTAGGAATGCAATCTAGCTAGTGGCGCATGAGTCCTTGACGGGCGTACAGGACCGTAATAGAACACTTACAAAACCAAGCGCTTGATCAAAACAGGAGTGGCCGCATGATCGAGCTCTACGACCCGTCCGTCTACGAGCGCGGCGTGCCGTACCGGGATCTGGCATGGCTGCGGGAGCACTCCCCCGTGCACTGGCACAGGGACCCGCAGACTCCTGGGTTCTGGGCCGTGACCAGGCACGCCGACGTGGTGCACGTCTCCAGGCACCCGGAGCTGTTCTCCTCCTACGAGGGCCTGGCGATGAGCGGCGAGTACCCGGAGCCCGACAAGGAGCTGCAGCGGCTGCTGATGCTCAACCAGGACCCGCCCGAGCACTCCAAGCGGCGCTCGCTGGTCAACAAGGGATTCACCCCTCGCATGATCGGGAAGCTCGAACAGCACATCAGGGAGGTCTGCGACGACCTGATCGATCGCTGCTCGGGCGAGGGCGACTTCGTGACCCAGGTCGCCGCACCCCTGCCGCTGCAGGTGATCTGCGAGCTGCTCGGCGCGCCCGTGGAGGACAGGGACCTGCTGTTCGACCTGTCGAACCGGCTCATCGGCTGGGACGACCCCGAGTTCCAGACCACGTACGAGGACGGGCAGGCAGCGGGGACCGAGCTGATGGCGTACGGCAACGCGCTGGCGGCCGACCGCGTCGAGGACCCCCGCGACGACCTGATCACCAGGATGATCACACCGGACGCCGACGGGGCCGTGCTGTCGCCCGACGACGTGGGGATGTTCACGATCCTGCTGGCCGTAGCGGGCAACGAGACGACACGCAACGCGGCCTCGCTCGGGATGAAGGCGTTCTTCGACCATCCCGAGCAGTGGCGGCGGCTGGTGGCGAACCCCTCCCTGCTCGACACCGCGGTCGAGGAGATCGTCAGGTGGGCCACGCCCGTCATGCAGTTCCGCAGGACCGCCATGACCGACACGACCATCGGCGGGCAGCCGGTCAGCCGAGGCGACAAGATCGTGGTCTACTACAGCGCCGCCAACCGCGACCCCTCCGTCTTCGCGCGTCCCGACGTGTTCGACATCGGCCGGGACCCGAACCCGCACCTCGGCTTCGGCGGCGGCGGACCGCACTTCTGCCTGGGCGCCCACCTGGCCAGGATGGAGCTGAGGGTCCTGTTCGAGACCATCGCCCGCCGCCTGCCCGACATCGCTCCGGCAGGAGAGGTCCGCCGGCTGCGGTCCAACTTCATCAACGGCATCAAGGAGATGCGGGTCTCCTTCGGACCGCCGAGCTCGTGAGACCGTCGGCCCATCGCAGTCGGGTGCTCGGCAGAACACCGCAGTCGCGAGCCCCTCCCATGCCGCAGTGGTGCGATTGTCGGAACGCAAAGGCAGTCCTGACGCCTCCGGACACGGCGATCGCGAGCCGCCAGAACGCCGAGATCCGATGCCTGAGACACCACGGCCTCGAGGCCTTCGGACACCGGGTCGCGAAGCTGCCGGAACGGCGCGGTCGTGCGCCCCTCGCAACGCCGCATTGGCGCGACCCTCCAGCCCGTCGAGAGACACCCCACGAGCCGAGAGGCCCGCCGGACCTGGTCAGCACCTAGAACACCGAGGTCGCGAGGCCACCGGAACGGCACGGTCGTGCGCCCCTCGCAACGCCGCATTTGCGCGACCCTCCAGCCGGTCGAGGGACGCCCACGAGTCGAGGGGCCCGTCGGACCTGGTCAGCATCTCGGACACCGAGGTCGCGAGGCCGCCGGACCTGGTCAGCATCTCGGACGTTGGGGTCGCGAGGCCGCCGGAACGTCCGTGCGACTCTCGGAACGCCATGGCTACGGGGCCCTCGGAACGCCGAGGTCGTGGGGCCGCACCGACCTCCTCGGCGGCTCTCGTGCCTTGACCGTCGTGCGGGCCTGTAATAGAACACGTTTCAGTACTGCTCCTACCAAGCGCTTGATCAAGTCGAGGTGACGGCTCGTGCACATCGATCTCGTCGATCAGGACCACTACGCGGCCTTCGGACCCCCACACGAGCAACTGCGCTGGCTACGGGAGAACGCGCCCGTCTACTGGCATCCCGGCGAGCCGGGCTTCTGGGCCGTCACCCGGCACGAGGACGTCACCCACGTCTCCCGCCACTCGGACCTGTTCTCGTCGGCGCGCAGACTCGCCCTGTTCAACGAGATGCCGGAAGAGCAGCGCGAGCTCCAGCGGATGATGATGCTGAACCAGGACCCGCCCGAGCACACCCGGCGGCGTTCCCTGGTCAACCGCGGTTTCACCCCTCGCACGATCAGCGCCCTCGAACAACACATCCGCGACATCTGCGACGATCTTCTCGACAAGTGCTCGGGAGAGACCGACTTCGTCACCGAGATCGCCGCCCCCTTGCCGCTCTACGTGATCTGCGAACTCCTCGGCGCCCCCGTCGCCGACCGCGACAAGCTCTTCACCTGGTCGAACCGCATGATCGGCGCCCAGGACCCCGACTACGCCTCCTCCCCCGAAGAGGGCGGCGCCGCGGCCACGGAGGTCTACTCCTACGCCTCCGTCCTGGCCGCCCAACGCCGTACCGAGCCACGCGACGACATCGTCACCAAGCTCCTCCAACCAGACGAAAACGGCGAAAGCCTCACCGAGAACGAGTTCGAGCTGTTCGTCCTGCTCCTCGTCGTCGCGGGCAACGAGACCACCCGCAACGCCGCGTCCGGCGGGATGCTCGCCCTCTTCGAGAACCCGTCCCAGTGGGAACGGCTGGCCGCCGACCCCACGCTCGCCAGGACCGCCGCCGACGAGATCGTCCGATGGGTCTCTCCCGTGAACCTCTTCCGCAGGACGGCCACCGCCGACCTCACACTCGGCGGCCGGCAGGTCAAGGCGGACGACAAGGTGGTCGTCTTCTACTCCTCGGCCAACAGGGACGCCTCCGTCTTCACCGACCCGGAGACGTTCGACATCGGACGCAGCCCCAACCCGCACATCGGCTTCGGAGGCGGAGGGGCGCACTTCTGCCTCGGAAACCACCTGGCCAAGCTGGAACTGCGGGTGCTGTTCGAGCAGTTGGCCCGGCGGTTCCCCCGCATGCGCCAAACGGGAGAGGCACGGCGGTTGCGCTCGAACTTCATCAACGGCATCAAAGATCTCCCCGTCACCCTCTCCTGACCCAACCCCCCAACCAGCTCTTCCAGTCCCGACTCCCAACCGGATCCTCCAACCCCGCGTCCGGATCAGGTCCACCCGCCTCCGGACCCCCGCCGGATCGCCCCAGGACCCCGGCCGGATCTTCCCTGCCCCGGACCCCGGCCAGATCGCCCCCGAACCCCGGCCAGATCATCCCCGGCCCCGGATCACGGCCGGGTCGCCTCCACACACCGGCCGGATCACCCCCCGAGCCCGAACCCCGGCTGGATCACCTTCGGGCCCGGACCCCGACCGGATCACCCCCGAACCCGGGCCGGATTCGCCCCCGGGCCCGGACTCCGGTCGGATCGCCCCGGAAGCCGGCCGGATCAGCCCGACCCCAGATCACGGCCAGATCACCCCCGAGCCCGGCTCCCGACCAGATCGCCCCCGAACCCTGGCCGGATTCGCCCCCGGGCCCGGCCCCCGGTCAGATCGCCCCCGGAAGCCGGCCGGATCAGCCCGACCCCGGTCCCTGGCCAGATCATCCCCCGGCCTGGACCCCGACCGGATCGCCCTGCGCCACGCCAGGTCCCAGCCCGGAGCTGCCTGGCTGGCGAACCCAAGTGGGCCACTCGCGGACCTCGGGTGGACCGCTCGTTGAAGACAAGGTGGAGGCCTCTTCTCGCAGGCGGGATGAGGCGCGTGATCATCCCGTGGGCTGGCGGCCTGCTCTGCGGTAGGTGCCGGGGGTCACGCCGTAGGTGCGGGTGAACCAGCGGGTCAGGTGGCTCTGGTCGGCGAAGCCCGACTGGGCGGCCACCTCGCCCAGAGGGAGGCCTCGGGCGATGAGGCGGCGGGCGGTTCTGAGCCTGAGCTGGCGTTGGTAGTCGCTCGGGGCGAGGCCGTACGCGGCCTGGAACGCCCTGTAGACCATGAAGCGGCTGCATCCGGCTGCCGCGGCGAGGTCGGTGGCGGTGAGGTCGTCGAGCGGCGAGTCGTCGAGGCGGCGGCGGACGCGTTCGGCGATGAGTTGGGCGCCCGTCCGGGGTGCTCCGCCCGTCCGGAGTGTTCCGCCGGATGCTCGGCTGGTGGTGCTGCCGCGGCGGACCATCGCGGCGACCGTGGCCCTGAGCAGTTCGTCGCGGCGCAGGGCTGAGGCGCCGCCGAGGAGGGCGAGGTGGAAGGCGTGCAGCGAATGAGCGAGGACGGGATCGTCGAGAACGGGGTCGGTGAACAGGGGCAGGCCCGTTCGGTGGCCCGTGGTGTCCAGGGCGTCGGCGACGACCTCGGGCCCGATGTGGATGATCCGGTAGGTGAACCCGAACTGGTCCGCGGCGTGACCATCGTGCGGATCGTCGGGGTTGAACGCCATGACCATGCCGGTGGCGCTGGTGTGCGCCGAGCCCCGGCACGTGAAGGCCTGCGCGCCGATCTCGGTGACGCCGAAGGAGTAGGTGTCGTGACTGTGGCGGTGGTAGACGTGCTGCTCGAAGTGGGCGTGCATCGCCTCCAGCGGCCTGTCGGGAGAGCGCCAGTAGCAAGACCAGTCACGCGTCACCCCTCCATTGTGGCTGCTGGGCCCCGGTGAGCCGCACCGGTTCCCGGGGCCGAAGGCGGAAAAGACCCGGGCCGGTACCGCCCGCTGATCGGGACATCGTTATGGCTGCTCGCCGCAGGTGAGCCGCACCGGTCCCTCCTGGGCCGATGAGAGACCCGGGCTGGCACCACCCGCTGATCGGGACATCGTTATGGCTGTTCGCCGCAGGTGAGCCGCACTGGTCTCCCCCGGGTGGATGTGGAAGGGATCTTGGATGAGACCGCCCGCAGGCGGGACTCCCCCGGCACACGATGGTGCCTCGAATGACGCCCTCCGCTGATCGGAATCCCTGCGGCCGAAGGCCGGAAGATGGCGGCGTCTACGGGTCGGACCGGCCCGTGGCGACCGGAAGGTCCATGCGGTGACGGGTGGAAGGAGTCCGTGGGCGGCGGGAGTGGGTTGAGATGGGGCCCGCGGTGGGTTACGTGGGTTTCGGGCTGGATGGGGTTCTGAAGGGGGTCGGCGTGCGGGATGGGTCTTGTCGGGCGCACGAGCGTTCAAGACCGGGTTCGGCGGGGCGGGCAGGCTGGGGGCATGCGGTTCGATACGAAGATCGGCATCGTGGTCCGGGATGACCTCGCTGTCTGGCAGAAGCTGAACGTCACCGCCTTCCTCTCCAGCGCCGTGGCTGGCGGGGAGCCCGAGACGGTCGGGCTGCCGTACGAGGACGGCTCGGGCAACGTCTACCTCCCGATGTTCAGGCAGCCTGTGCTGGTCTACGCCAGCGACGAGGAAGGGCTCGCTCGGGTACGGGAGCGCGCCATAGCCAGGGGGCTGCGGGTGGCTGTCTACACGGAAGAGTTGTTCAAGACGGGCAACGACGACGACAACAGGGCCGCGGTGCGGGCGGTGGAGGCCGAGGATCTGCAGTTGGTCGGGTTGGCGATCTACGGGCCGAAGAACGCGGTGGACAAGGTGACGAAGGGGTTGTCGCTGCATCTGTGATCACCAACGTCGGCGGCGGGCGGCGCGCAGGCGGCCGAGAATGCGGGTCACCTGGGTGGGAGCCGGTTTCCATCCGCATTCGATGAGGGCGTTGGCGACCTGCTCGACGACGTCGGCGGAGCGGGCGGGGATGACGTCGCGTCTGACGGGGATGACGCGCCACCCCGCGGTGCGCAGGGCGGCACGGCGGGTGGCGTCGCGATGGCGGTCGGCGGGCGAGGTGTGGTGTTCGTGGCCGTCGTACTCGACGCCGAGGCGGAACTCGGGCCAGCCGAGGTCGAGGTAGGCGAGCCTGTCACTGGGCAGGTCGACGCGTATCTGCGTGGTGGGCCTGGGCAGGCCGCCTTCGACCAGGATGACGCGCAGCCAGGTCTCTCGTGGTGAGGCGGCGCCCTTGTCGGCCATGGCGAGGGTCTCCCACAGTCCGCGGAAGCCGGTGGCTCGGCGCATCAGCGCGTCGTGGTCGACGCCTCGGCGCAGGAACTGGTCGACGATGGCCACGCCGTCGCGTCTCGGGAGGTGCTGAGCGCAGTCGTAGGCGGTGCGTTCGGGGGTGGTCACGCGGACCGACCTGTGCTCGGTCACGTCGGCGGGCGGAAGCGTGGCCTGGTGGACGGTGCAGCCCCGGACATGGGCCGGGTACGGCATGGCAAGCTCGACCGGCCACTCGTCCTCACACTCGGTGAGGGCGTTGAGGCCCCAGATGTGGGCGGCAGTGCGGCGGCACGCGGTGGAGCCGGGGACGAGGCCGGTGAACAGGCGTGCTCGGTCGAGGAGGGAGGTCTGCACGGGGTCAGCTTGGCGGGGAGGGGGCCAGGGGCGGGCGACCGAGCGGGTTTCTGTGGACGGGGCGCGGTTGTCCACAGGGCCGCGCCCTCCCACGAATGCGCACTCTGATGGCGCTCCCCGCAGATCGGCCGCCGTGCTGCGGAGGTGCCCGTCGAGGCGGGTACGGGCCAACCGTGGAACACGGGAACCGGCCGGCCGTGACAGGAGCGCGGGAGCGCGGGAGGGGTGGTCAGGGCCAGGAGCTGTCCTGGTCGGGGTCGCCGCCGTTGGACAGCAGACGGACGTCCGATTCGACCATCATCGCCACCAGCTCTTCGAACGACACCGTGGGCTCCCACCCCAGCTGCGTCCGCGCCTTCTTCGGGTCGGCGCACAGCAGGTCCACCTCGGCCGGCCGGTGCAGCGCCTGGTCGCACACCACGTACTGCTCCCAGTCCAGGTCGGCCGCCTTGAACGCCGCCTCGACCAGTTCCCTCACCGACTGCGTGCGCCCGGTCCCGATCACGTAGTCCTCGGGTGCGTCGGCCTGCAGCATGAGGTGCATCGCCTTGACGTAGTCGCCGGCGAATCCCCAGTCGCGCCGCGCCTCCAGGTTGCCCAGCCGCAGTTCGGAGGCCAGCCCCAGCTTGATCCGCGCCACGCCCAGCGTCACCTTGCGGGTCACGAACTCGGCGCCGCGCCGTGGCGACTCGTGGTTGAACAGGATGCCCGACACCGCGAACATCCCGTACGACTCCCGGTAGTTCTGGGTGAGGAAGTGCCCATAGGCCTTGGCCACGCCGTACGGCGAGCGCGGGTGGAAGGACGTGCGCTCGTTCTGCGGCGTCTCGCTGACCTGCCCGAACATCTCGGAGGATGACGCCTGGTAGAACCGGATGGAGGCGCCACGCGACGAGCACACCCTGATCGCCTCGAGCATGCGCAGCACGCCCATGCCGGTGACCTCTGCCGTCAGCTCGGCCTGTTCCCACGACATGGGCACGAACGAGATGGCCCCGAGGTTGTAGACCTCGTCGGGCTGCACCTTCTCCACCGCGGAGATCAACGACCCCTGGTCGAGCAGGTCGCCTCTGACGACCTGGACGTCGGCCAGTAGTTTGCGCATCCGCGACACCCGGGGGTTGGCCTGCCCTCGGGCGAGGCCCCACACCTCGTAGCCCAGGGAGAGCAGATGCTCGGCCAGGTAGGAACCGTCCTGCCCGGTGATGCCGGTGATCAGCGCGCGCCTGGCCAACGGGTCCTCCATCGTTAGTCGTTGGGACGGGAATGTACAGCGACGTTCCCTGGGGAAGCATCAAGCCTCATAGAACGCGTTCCACCGAACGCAGTTCGGTCAGGCTAACTTCCCAGTTCGAGCCCGGTGAAAGCCATGCGAGGAACAATTCCACAAGAGACCCCGCATACCTACCCAATGGTAAGGTGCGCAGACTAAGGTCATCTTTCACGGTACCGGTGGAGAAAGGGGTATCCGTGCGGATCGCGCTGCTTTCCTACCGGAGTAAGCCCACCTGCGGCGGCCAAGGCGTCTACCTCCGCCATCTCAGCAGAGAGCTGGTCGCACTGGGGCACCACGTGGAGGTCTTCTCCGGCCAGCCGTACCCGGAGCTGGACGAGGGCGTGATCCTCAACAAGGTTCCGAGCCTGGACCTCTACCGCGACGAGGACCCCTTCCGCACGCCGAAGCTGCACGAGTACCGCGACTGGATCGACTGGCTCGAGGTCGGGACGATGTGGACGGCGGGCTTTCCCGAACCGCTGACCTTCACCCTGCGCGCCTACCGCGAGCTGAAGAAGCGCCTCGGCGACTTCGACGTCGTCCAGGACAACCAGACCCTCGGATACGGCCTGCTCGGCATCCAGAAGCTGTTCCCCGTCGTGGGCACCATCCACCACCCGATCAGCGTGGACAGGCGCATCGAGCTCGAGGCGGCCAAGGGCGCCAAGAAGCTGACCATGCGCAGGTGGTACGGCTTCGTGAAGATGCAGGCCAAGGTGGCGCCGAGGCTGAAGCCGATCCTCACGGTGAGCGAGTCGAGCCTGGCCGACATCCACCGCGACTTCAACGTCCCGCAGGCCAACATGCGTCTGATCCCGCTCGGCGTCGACACGCGCTACTTCCACCCGCGGCCCGACAAGCCGAGGAGGAAGGGCTCCATCGTCGCCGTGGCCTCCGCCGACTCCCCCATGAAGGGCGTCGCGACGCTGCTCAGGGCGGTCGCCAAGCTGGCCACCGAGCGCGACGTGAACCTCACCGTCGTCAGCAAGCCGACACCTGGGGGACCCACCGAGCAGCTCGTCCAGGAGCTCTCGCTGCAGGACAGGGTCCGCTTCGTCCACGGCATCTCCGACGACGAGCTGGGCGAGCTGATCGCCACCTCCGAGATCTCCGTCGTCCCGAGCCTCTACGAGGGCTTCTCGCTGCCCGCCGTCGAGCACATGGCGTGCGCCACCCCGCTGGTCGCCAGCCGTACGGGGGCGCTGCCCGAGGTGGTCGGGGACGCCGCGGTTCAGGTCGCGCCCGGCGACCCGGAGGAGCTCGCCGCGGTGCTGCGCCGCCTGCACGACGACCCCGAGGAGCGCGAGCGGGTCGGCAAGGCGGGCTACGACCGCGTGATGGAGCGTTACACCTGGCACGTCGTCGCCAAGAAGACCGTCGAGGCCTACAGAGAGGCCATTGAGGAGTTCGGCAAGTGCTGACCGTCGACTTCGCCCGGCTGCCGGTCGGGCCGGGCCATCGCGTGCTCGACCTGGGCTGTGGCGCCGGCCGCCACGCCTTCGAGGTGCTGCGCAGGGGCGCGGACGTGGTCGCCTTCGACATGGACCAGGGCGAGCTCGACGGCGTCAAGTCCATGTTCGCGGCCATGGAGGAGACGGGCGAGGCCAAGGGCACGGGCGAGACCGTGCAGGGCACCGCGCTCGACATGCCGTTCGAGAACGACAGCTTCGACCGGGTGATCGCCGCCGAGGTGCTGGAGCACATCCACGAGGACACGACCGCGATGCAGGAGATCCTGCGCGTGCTCAAGCCTGGAGGGCTGGCCGCGATCACCGTGCCGGCGTTCCTGCCCGAGCGGATCTGCTGGGCGCTGAGCGAGGACTACCACACGGCTCCTGGCGGGCACATCAGGATCTACACGCTGGCGGAGCTGCGGGCCAAGCTCAAGGCGACGGGCTTCAGGGTCGGGCCGCATCACTTCGCGCACGGACTGCACGCGCCGTACTGGTGGATCAAGTGCGCGGTGGGTGTCGACAACGACAGTCACCCGCTGGTGAAGGCGTACCACCAGCTCCTGGTCTGGGACATCATGAAGGGCCCGAAGACGACCAGGGTGGCCGAGGCCGTGCTGAACCAGGTCGTCGGCAAGAGCCTGGTGCTCTACATCAGGAAGCCTGCGTGATCACGCGGGAGCACGTCCTCCAGACCGCACTGAGCATCGCGGCCATCCAGGAGGACGACGGCGGCGTGCCATGGCCCGAAGGGCATGTAGACGCGTGGAACCACGTCGAGTGCCTCATGGCCATGTCGGTGGCGGGCCTCGAGGACGAGGTCGAGCGCGGCTATGCCTGGCTGGAGGCCCACCAGCGCGAGGACGGCTCGTGGCCGATGAAGCTGGTCGCGGGCGAGGCCGTCGAGCGCGGCGGTGAGACCAACCACGCCGCCTACGTCGCCGTCGGTGTCTGGCACGACCTCCTGGTCACGGGAGATCTGGACAACGCCCGGCGGCGCTGGGACATGGTCAAGAAGGCCCTCGACTACGTCGTCGACCTCCAGACGCCGCGCGGCGAGGTCGTGTGGGAGCGCGACGCGCTGGGCCGCCCCTCCGGCTACGCGCTGCTGACCGGCTGCTCCAGCATCCACCAGGGGCTGCGCAGCGGCGTCCTGCTCGCCGACCGCCTGGACGACCCGCAGCCGCACTGGGAGCTGGCCGCCGACCGCCTGGCCAACACCCTGCAGAACACCCCCGAGGCGTTCGCCGACAAGAGCCGCTTCTCGATGGACTGGTACTACCCGGTGCTCGGCGGCGCCGTCCGCGGCGACCTGGCGCTCGATCTGCTCGACAAGGAGTGGGACACCTTCGTCGTCCCGGGTCTCGGCATCCGCTGCGTCTCCGACCAGCCGTGGGTGACCGGCGCGGAGACGTGCGAGCTCGTCCTGGCCCTCGACGCGGTCGGCGACCGCGAGCGCGCCGAGCGGCTGTTCGCCGACATGCAGCACCTGCGCCACGAGGACGGCTCGTACTGGACCGGCTGGCAGTTCGCCAACCTCAAGCACTTCCCGCACGAGCGCTCCGGCTACACCGCCGCCGCCGTGATCCTCGCCGCCGACGCCCTGTCCGGGTTCACGCAGGGCGCGGGCCTGTTCCGCGACATCCCCGTCTCCGGCCAGAGCCACCCCTTCCAGTACGACAAGCGAGCATGACCGGGGAGCACCGGGACGCGCCGACCGCCCGTACGGCACGCCCGCCGGCGCCGGCTGATCGTTAGGACCCGCAAGCCGTTTTACCGCTTCTTTGCCGCGAGAGGCGGAGCGCCGCCGAGGGCCGCCGCGAAGCGCTCACTAGGTTCGTGAGTGGCCGTTCGATGCGTCTTCGGGGGAAGAGTGGGCGACACGGGCACACTTGCGTTCTTGGATCAGGTCAGGACCGATCCGATCGTCTCCCCCTCGTCGGGTCTCCGACGCCTCCTGGCGAAGGATCCCGACGAGGCCGACCTGGGCAGGCGCCGCTTCCGCCTGAGATCTGGACCCGCCCGCGCCGCCATGGAGCGCGCCGAACGCTCGCACGTGCTCGGCTACAACGCCGTCCTCTCCCACGAGACTGGCAAGATCGACGAGCTGCCTCCCGAGCAGCGGGGCTTCGCCTACGGTGGCGCCGCGATGGCGTGCGCGACCCTCGACCTGCTCACCATGACCAGGGGCCGTCGCCTGCGGGAGCTCCTGGCCGGTCCCGCCGTACGGCACCAGCACGCCGCGCATCTGGGCGTGGGCCGCGCCTACGCCGGGCTGCGCGTGCGCCCGCTGTGGGGTCTGGGAAGCACGCACCCGCTGCTGCGCTGGCTGGCGGTCGACGGGTTCGGTTTCCAGCGCTCGCTCACCCGCGCCGACACGATGGTGGGTGAACGAGCCGTCCCCCACCTGCTCACCAGGAGCCAGCGCGCCCTGTTCGACCAGGGGCTCGGGCGCATGCTGTGGTTCCACGACTGCGCCTCGCCCGAGGACGTCTCGGCGCGCCTCACCGAGTTCCCCGCGGTGCGCAGGGCCGACCTGTGGAGCGGGGTGGCGTTCGCCGCCACGTACGTGGGCGGCGCGGACGTGGACGAGATGTGCAGGCTGACCGCCTACGCCGCCTCCGACGGCTTCCGCGCCCATCTGACGCAGGGCGCGGCCTTCGCGGCGGCCGCCAGGCTCCGTGAGGGGCACGTGCCCGACCGTACGGCTCAGGCCGTCCAGCTGCTGGCGGGGGCGGAGCCGGAGGAGGCGGCCTCGTGGGCGGACAGGGCGCTGATCGGGCTCGGCCACGACCCGCACACGCACGAGGACCTGCTCGGCTGGCAGGCCCACACCCGCAGGGTGTGGACCCACAGGAACCGGTGAGGGCGGCTCACTCGTAGCCGAGGTAGACGGTCTTGTCACCAGGTTGGAGGTGTGATCACCCAGATGGCGGTGCAGACCTCGTCGCCGTTGTTGGCGTACCAGTGAGGGATGGTGGACGGGTAGCGGATGGAGTCGCCAGGGCCCAGCTCGTGTCTGACCCCGTCCAGGTACACATCCTTGTGCCCTGTGATGACGATGCCGACCTCTTCCCCGAGATGGGTGAAGGGGGTGGCGCTGGTGTCGTGGCCTGGACGGGTCTCGACCCAGGTCACTTCGAGCGCGCCGGAGAGGTCGGGGGTGAGGAGTTCGTAGACGGCACTGTCGTCGTCGCCGACGCCGTGTCCGCCGAGCCTGCGGCGCTCGGACTTGCGCACCACGGGCGAGCGGTGCTCCTCCTGCACCTGGAAGAGCAGGCCCACGGGGATGCCGAGCCCGTGTGCCAGCTGGACGAGCGTGGAGAACGCGGGGTTGGCCAGACCGCGCTCCACCTGGCTGATGATCCCCATGCTCAGCCCCGACAGCTCGGCGAGCCGTTCGAGGGTGAAGCCTCGCTCCTTGCGCAGGGTGCGGACGCGGGTTCCGACAGCGCCGAGCATCGCCGCGACGGACTCGGGGGTGCTGTCGTTCGTCATGACTTCATCCCAATGAAGGTGTCTTCAACGTCAATAGAATGATGAAGATTTTCAGGTTAATGAAGGCGAGTGAGGACCCGGAGCGAGCCCGTCACCGAGGTCTCCTTGAAGGCGCCGCTCTCCAGCGCGCGCAGATAGACCCGGTACGGCGCCTGCCCGCCGTCGGCGGGATCGGGATAGATGTCGTGGAAGACCAGCGCGCCGCCCACCATCACGTGCGGCGCCCAGCCCTCGTAGTCGCGCGTCACCGGTTCCTCCGAGTGCCCGCCGTCGATGAAGAGCATGGCCAGCGGCGTGTTCCAGAGCCGCGCCACCTGCTCTGACCTGCCCACGATCGCGATCACCTCGTCCTCGAGGCCCGCCTCCGCGATCGTCGCGCGGAAGGTCGGCAGCGAGTCCATCCTGCCGAAGCGCGGGTCGACGAGCGTGGGGTCGTGGTGCTCCCAGCCCGGCTGGATCTCCTCCGAACCCCTGTGGTGGTCGACCGTCACCACGACCGAGCCGGTCAGGCGGGCGGCGGCGCCGAGATAGACGGCCGACTTGCCGCAGTAGGTGCCGATCTCGCAGATGGGGCCGCGTGTGCCGTACCGGAGGGCGGCCTCGAACAGCGCCATGCCCTCGTCGGCGGGCATGAACCCTTTGGCGCGCTCGGCGGCGAGCAGTAGATCGGGCGGCATCTCCATGGTGAGCACCTTACTCACGACCCCAACCGAACATTCCTCTTGAACGACATTCTGGAACCTGTTCTACTTGGCACGTGAACCAGCGCGCCCGCATCGCGATGTCCGACGACGACATCGCCGCCTTCCTCCAGGAATCGCGCAAGCTGCAGCTCGCGACCATCAACCAGGACGGCACGCCGCATCTGGTGACCATGTTCTACGCCATGGACGCCGGCCGGATCGCCTTCTGGACCTACGGCAAGGCGCAGAAGACACGGAACCTGGAACGCGACCCGCGGGTCAGCTGCCTGATCGAAACCGGCGACGACTACGCCGACCTCCGCGGCGTCCTGGTGTACGGCGTGGCCGAGCAGGTCGACAAGACGCTCGACATCGGCATGGAGATCGCCAGGCGGATGACCCCTGGCGTACCCGATGAGCTGCTCCGCGAGTACGTCGAACATACGGGGAAAAAGCGCACCGCCTTCGTCGTGGAGCCGACCAAAGTGGTCTCATGGGACCACAGGAGGCTGTCATGAAGATCAAAGTCGATGACCTGGTCTGCGAGGCCAACGCCGTCTGCATGGGACTCGCGCCCGAGGTCTTCGAGGTGGACGACGACGACCAGCTGCACATCCTGCTGCCTGAGCCGCCGCCGGAGATGTTGGACCGCGTCCGCCACGCGGTGCGGTCATGTCCGAAAGCCGCCCTCTCTCTGGAGGAGTAACCCCCCATGCGCGCAGCGCTGCTCCACACCGTAGGAGACGACAAGCTCGACATCCGCGACGACATCACCCTGGCCCCCGTCGGCCCGTCGCAGGTCCGCGTCAAGATCAAGGCGACCGGTGTCTGCCACTCCGACCTGTCGGCCATGACCGGCGTCGTGCCGCAGCCCGTGCCACTGATCCTCGGACACGAGGGCGCGGGCGAGGTCGTGGAGGTCGGCGACCACGTCACCACCGTCCAGCCGGGCGACCACGTCATCATCAACTGGCGCCCGTCCTGCCAGAACTGCGAGCTGTGCGTGGGTGGCCAGCCGTACCTGTGCATGAAGTACATCATCGAGTCCTTCAGCACCGGCACCTTCAGGCTCGGCGACACGATGGTGTACGGCATGGCGGGCTGCGGCACGTGGGCCGAGGAGATCGTCATCCCGTGGGAGGGCGCCATCAAGGTCGACCCCGGCGTCCCGTGGGAGGCCGCCGCGCTCATCGGCTGCGGCATCACCACCGGCGTCGGCGCGGCCATCAACACCGCCCGCGTCCGGCCAGGCTCCACCGTCGCCGTCATCGGCTGCGGCGGCGTCGGCCTCTCCGTCATCCAGGGCGCCCGCATCTCGGGCGCGCGGACCATCCTCGCCGTCGACCCGCTCACGTCGAAGCACGAACTCGCGCTGAAGGTCGGCGCCACCCACGCCGTCACCCCCGACGACCTGCCTGGCGCGCTCCAGGAGCTCACCGGCGGGCAGGGGTTCGACTACGGCTTCGAGGTGGTCGGCAAGTCCGCCACCATCCAGAGCGCGTGGCAGCTCACCCGCCAGGGCGGCGACGTCATCGTGGTCGGGGCGGGCGCCATGGACGACATGGTGCAGATCTCGGCGTTCAGCCTGCTGTTCGAAGGCAAGAACCTGCTCTCCTCCCTGTACGGCGAGGCGGACGTCAGGCACGACTTCCCCTACTTCGCCGAGCTGTACAAGTCGGGCCAGCTCGACCTGGACTCGATGATCAGCGCCCGGATCAAGCTGACGGACCTGAACGACGCGGTCACGGCTCTCCGCAACGGAGAGGCACTTCGCCAGATCGTCCTGTTCGACTAGGTCGTCCGTCGGCCGCGGGTGAGGGCCCCTCGCCCCCACCCGCGGCCGACGGATGCCCGATGGGATCACGCTGATTTCGATAGAATCACAAACAATGTCGGGAATCCGCCATACTCCGCGTGCCACGACAGGCCTCCTCCCCCTGCCCGCCGGCACCGGAGTCGACGCCCACTGGCACGACGAGAACCAGATCGTCTACGCCGGTCGCGGCGTGCTGTCGGTCACCACGGACGCGGGCAGTTGGATCGCCCCCGCCACCCGGGCGATCTGGATTCCGGCCGGTACGGTCCACGAGCATCGTGCCTACGGCGACACCGACCTCTACCTGCTGGGCCTGCCGGTGAAGGACAACCCGCTGCGCCTGGACCAGCCCGCGGTCATCGGCGTCGGCCCGCTGCTGCGCGAGCTGATCATCACTTACACCAGGCAGCCCGCCGAACGCACCGCCGAGCACCGCCGCCTGCGGGCCGTCCTGCTCGACCAGCTCCGCCACTCCGCCCAGGCGCCGGTCAACGTGCCGGCCGCCAAGGACCCGCGGCTGGTCGCGGTGTGCGCCATCCTTCGTGACAACCCGGCCGACAACAGGACCCTGGCGCGGCTCGGCGCCGAGGCGGGCGTCAGCGACCGCACGCTGACCCGGCTGTGCAAGGCCGAACTCGGCATGAGCTTCCCGCAGTGGCGCACCCAACTGCGCCTGCACCACGCCCTGCGCCTGCTGGCCGAGGGCACCCCTGTCACGGTCGTCGCCCACCAGTGCGGCTGGGCCTCCAGCAGCGCCTTCATCGACGTCTTCCGCCGCGCCTTCGGCCACACCCCTGGCGCCCACCGCGCACGATCCTGACCTCGCGGCCGGGGTCAACGTGGGAGGGGGCGGGCCGCCGAGGGGGCGGAGACCCGCCCGCCCGCCTACTCCGAGGCGAAGGCCGCGTCGAACGCCGCCGTCGGCGGAGTGATCGCGTTCAGCTTCCTGATGTAGGCCAGCGCCTCGGGCGCCCCGTCCAGCCGGTCCATGCCCGCGTCCTCCCACTCGATAGAGATGGGGCCGGCGTACCCGATCGAGTTCAGCGCCCTGAAGCAGTCCTCCCACGGCACGTCGCCCCGCCCTGTCGAGACGAAGTCCCAGCCGCGCCGCAGGTCGGCCCACGGCAGGTGCGACGACAGCCGGCCCCTGCGCCCGTCGCCGACGCGCACCTTGGTGTCCTTGCAGTCGACGTGGTAGATCCGGTCGGCGAAGTCGAGGATGAAGCCGACGGGGTCGAGGTCCTGCCACACCATGTGGGAGGGGTCCCAGTTGAGGCCGAAGGCGGGCCTGTTCCCGATCGCCTCCAGGGTCCGCTGGGTCGTCACGTAGTCGTAGGCGATCTCCGACGGGTGCACCTCGTGCGCGAACCGCACGCCCACCTCGTCGAACACGTCGAGGATCGGGTTCCACCTGTCGGCGAAGTCGTGGTAGCCGGCCTCGATCATCGACGGCGGGACCGGCGGGAACATCGCGACCGTGTGCCAGATGGACGACCCGGTGAACCCGACGACGGTGTCGACGCCGAGCAGCGCGGCGGCACGCGCGGTGTTCTTGAGCTCCTCGGCCGCGGCCTGCCGTACCGACTCGGGGTCTCCCGAGCCCCAGATGCGCGCGGGCAGGATCGCCTGGTGGCGGGCGTCGATGGGGTGGTCGCAGACCGCCTGCCCCGCCAGATGGTTGGAGATCGCCCACACCTTGAGACCGTGCTTGTCGAGCTGGGCCCGCTTGGCGGCGATGTAGGACGGGTCGGCGACGGCCTGGCTGACGTCGAAGTGGTCGCCCCAGCAGGCGATCTCCAGGCCGTCGAAGCCCCATTCGGCGGCCAGCCTGCACACCTCGTCGAACGGCAGGTCGGCCCACTGTCCCGTGAACAACGTGACTGGTCTCGTCATGCGATCTCCTTGTAGCAACCCTCGGCCGCGCTCTGCTCGACGGCCGCCAGCACCCGCTGCACCCTCAGCCCGTCGGCGAACGAAGGCGATGGGTCCGTCCCGTTGCCGACCGCCTCGAGGAAGTCCTTGATCTCGTGCGTGAACGTGTGCTCGTAGCCGAGACCGTGTCCCGGCGGCCACCACGCGCCCACGTAGGGGTGGTCGGGCTCGGTGACGAGGACGCGTCTGAAGCCCGTGTCGCCGGAGGACACCCACAGCTCGTTCATGGCCTCGAAGTCGAAGGCGAGGCTGCCCAGCGACCCGTTGACCTCCAGGCGCAGGGCGTTCTTGCGCCCCGTGGCGAACCTGGTCGCCTCGAAGGAGGCCAGCGCCCCCTCCGACATCCGCCCGATGAACAGCGCCGCGTCGTCGACGGTGACGCTCCCCTTCTCGGAGGTACCGCTGCCGCCCAGCCCCGAGGAGGCCGACGCCAGCGGCCGTTCCCTGACGAAGGTCTCGGTGAGCGCCGAGACGCCCACGATCGTCTGCCCCGTGACGAACTGGGCGGTGTCGATGATGTGCGCTCCGATGTCGCCGAGCGCCCCCGACCCCGCCTTGTCCTTCTGCAGCCGCCACACCAGAGGGAAGTCGGGATCGACGATCCAGTCCTGCAGGTACTGCGCCCTGACGTGCCTGATCTGCCCGAGCTCACCCGCGGCGACCATCCGCTGCGCCAGCGCGATGGCGGGCACGCGCCGGTAGTTGAAGGCGACCATCGACCTGCCCGGCGAGGCGGCGGCGGCCGCCACCATGGCCTGCGCCTCCTCGACGGTGTTCGCGAGCGGCTTCTCGCAGATGACGTGCTTGCCGGCCTGGAGCGCCGCCACGGCGATCTCGGCGTGGGAGTCGCCGGGCGTGCAGATGTCGACGATCTGCACGTCGTCGCGGTTGACCAGCTCCCTCCAGTCGGTCTCGACCGCGGCCCAGCCCATCCGGGCCGCGGCGTCGGTGGCGGCTTCGAGCGACCTGCCGGACAGGGCCGCCATGACGGGCGTCACCGGCAGGTCGAAGAAGGCCGCCACGTTGCGCCAGGCCTGGGAGTGGACGCGCCCCATGAACGCGTACCCCACCATGCCGACGCCGATGGTCGTTCGAGTCATCAGGATTCAAACCCCAGAGGTAGGTACTTCTGCACGTTCTCCTTCGTGATGGTCTCCGAAGCGAGCGTGATCGACTGCGGAACCTGGTTCTCCACGAGGTCGCTCATGCCCTTTCCCTGGGCTATCAACCTCGCGAGCTTGATGGCCGACGATGCCATGGTGGGGCTGTAGGTGACGGTCGCCTCCAGCACCGAGTCGCCCGACTGGATCTCCCGCATGGCGTTGGCCGAGCCGGCGCCGCCCACCATGAAGAACTCGTTGCGTCCCGCCTCCTTGATCGCCGCGAGGACGCCCACGCCCTGGTCGTCGTCGTGGTTCCACATCGCGTCGATCTTCTTGTGCGCCTGGAGCAGGTTGGCCGCGACCTTGTTGCCCGTCTCGACCGTGAACTGGGCGTCCTGCTTGGCGGTGACGCTGAAGCCGTACGTCTTGAGCGCGTCGGCGAAGCCCTTGGTGCGGTCCTGCGTCAGCGGGAGCGTGGCGATGCCCTGGATCTCGACGATCACCGGGTTGGTCACGCCCTTGTCCTTCAGCTTCTTGCCGACGTAGTGGCCCGCGGCGACGCCCATGCCGTAGTTGTCGCCGCCGATCCAGGTGCGGTAGGCGAGCTTGTCGGGGAAGACGCGGTCGAGGTTGACCACGGGGATGCCCGCGGCGGTGGCCTGGAGCGCGATCTGGTTCAGCTGCTGGCCATCGTTGGGCAGGATGACGAGGGCGTTCACCTTGGCCGCGATCAGCGATTCGACGGCGGAGATCTGCGCGTTGATGTCGTTGGTCGGCTCGACGGCCTTGAACTCGACGTCGGAGTACTGCTTGGCGGCGGCCTCGGCGTTCTTGGCGATGGCGGCGATCCACCCGTGGTCGGCGGCGGGCGCGGAGAATCCGATGACGACCTTCGTGCCCGGCTGGTCGTTGCCGCCGGCGGCGGGCGCGGGCGCGGGTGCGGCGCTCTGGGCGGACGGCTGGGCCGCGGGCTGGTTGCTGGTGCATCCGGTGGCCAGCAGGACGGCCCCGCCAACGAGGAAACCTCTGCGCGCGACTTTCTCGGTCATGGTGCTCTCTCCTTGAGGTTTCGCCGCTGGAGAAGGACGGCGATGACGATGATCAGGCCCTTGGCGATCAGCTGGTCGCTGGTGTTGAGCCCGTTGAGGATGAACAGGTTGGTGATCAACGTGAAGATCAGCAGGCCGAGGATGGAGCCGATGATCGTGCCCCGTCCCCCGGTGAGCAGCGTGCCGCCGATGATGACCGCGGCGATCGCGTCCAGTTCGTAGAGGTCTCCATGGGTGGAGGAGCCCGTGGTGGTCCTCGCCATGATCAGGATGGCGGCGATCCCGCAGCAGAATCCCGACAGCGCGTACAGCAGCATCGTGTGCCGCCGCACGTCGATTCCGGCCAGCCGCGCGGCCTCGGGATTGCCGCCGACGGCGTAGGTACGGCGGCCGAAGGTCGTGCGGTTCAGCACGATCCAGCCGACCGCGACCACCAGCGCGAAGATGTAGACGAGCAGCGGGACGCCGAGCACCCTGGTGGTCGACAGCGCCACCACCGCCTCGTTGCCCTGCTGGATGAGCTGCGTCTTGCGGTCCGACATCCGCTGGGCCAGGCCGCGGGCGGCCACGAGCATGGCCAGCGTGGCGATGAACGGCACCATCCGCCCGTAGGCGATGAGCAGGCCGTTGACGAGGCCCGCGCCGGTGCCGACGAGGACGGCGCACAGGCCCATGACGAACGGGCCGTAGGACTGGGTGGCGAGCGTGGTCGCCCATACCGAGGCCAGCGCCATGACCGCGCCAACGGACAGGTCGATGCCACCGCCGATGATCACGAAGGTCATGCCGACGGTGATGACGCCGATGGTGGCGGCCAGCGAGAGGATGCTGACGAGGTTGGAGGTGGTGGCGAAGTTGTCCGGTACGGTCACCAGGCCCACGACGGCCAGCAGCACCAGCGCCGCCACCAGCCCGAGATGTCGCACCTCGCCGAACCTGGCGAACACGCCGCCGCCCACACCCGCGGTCGCGGGAGCACCATCGGTCTTCACGCCGCACTACCTTCCATGATCATGTCCAGCACCGTGTGCTCGTCGAGTTCCTGGGCGGAGGCCGAGTGGATGACGCGGCCCTCGCGGACCACCAGCACCCGGTCGGCCAGCCCCAGCACCTCCGGCACCTCGCTCGAGACCAGCAGGACTCCTATGCCGTCGTCGGCCAGCTTTCTGATCACCGCGTACAGCTCGGCCCTCGCGCCCACGTCCACCCCTCGGGTCGGCTCGTCGAGGAGGAGCAGCTTGCGGTCGTTGAGCAGCCAGCGGGCCAGCACCGCCTTCTGCTGGTTGCCGCCCGACAGCGTCTTGATCGGCCGCTGCGGGTCGGCGGGCCTGATGTCGAGCGTCTGCACCAGACGCCTGGCCTCGGCGTCCTCTCGCGCCCTGTCCAGCCAGCCGAACCTGGCGTAGCGGTCGAGGCTGCCGAGCGTGATGTTGGCCGTCACCGTCTGGTCGAGCAGCAGCGCCTGCGCCTTGCGTTCCTCAGGGGCCAGGCCCATGCCCTGCCGTACGGCACGCGCGGTGGACCTGGACACGGGCCTGCCGTCCAGCAGGACCCGGCCCGTGGCGGGCCGCGCGCCGTACACGGCCTCGAGGATCTCCGAGCGGCCCGAGCCGACCAGGCCCGCCAGGCCGACGATCTCGCCGGCCCGCACCGAGAAGGAGACGTCGGCGAAGACGCCCGGAGCGCTGAGGTTCTCCACGCGCAGGACGTCGGCGCCTGGGGCGGCGCCCGAGCGCGGAGGGAAGACGTACTCCACGTTGCGGCCGGTCATGAGCGAGACGACCTGGGAGGTCGGCGTGTCGCCAGCGGGCAGGCCCACCGCGACCGTCCTGCCGTCCTTGAGCACGGTGACCCTGTCGCCGATCTCCCTGATCTCCTCCAGGCGGTGGGAGATGTAGACGACGGCGACGCCCTGCGCGGTGAGCTCCCTGATGATGCGGAACAGGTTGGCGACCTCGTCGTGGGCGAGGGCGGCCGACGGCTCGTCCATGACGATCACGCGGGCGTCGTGGGAGAGCGCGCGAGCCATCGAGATCACCTGCTTGGCGGCCGGGGAGAGCCTGCCGACCTCCTTCGACGGCCTGATCTCGCCATGGCCGAGCCTGGTGAGGATCTCGGTGGCGGTGCTCCTGAGCGCCTTCCTGCGGGTGAATCCGAGGCGGGTGGGCTCGTGGCCGAGCATGATGTTCTCGGCCACGCTGAGCCCGTCGACGAGGTCGAGCTCCTGGTACATGGTGGCCACGCCGAGCCTGATGGCGTCGACGGGGTTGCTCGGCGCGATGGTCGTGCCGTTGAGTTCGATGGTTCCCGCGTCGGGCCGGTGAACGCCGGCGAGCACCTTGATGAGCGTGGACTTGCCCGCACCGTTCTGGCCGAGCAGGCAGTGCACCTCGCCGGCCCGCACGTCGAGGTCCACTCCGTCCAGCGCCCGCACGCCGGGGAACTGCTTGACGATGCCTCTCATGATCAACATGTGACGATCCTGTTGATGTTGTCGGGAGCCAGGTAGTGCTCGATGGCCAGCGTCCCCGCGCCGAGCGCGGCCGCGTCGACTCCCGTACGGCTGGGCACGATGACCAGCTCGTGGGTGGCCAGAGGGAGCGAGCGCTGGTAGACGGTCTCGCGGATGCCCGCCATCAGGTGCTCGTGCACCCTGGCAAGCACGCCGCCGATGACGATGACCTCGGGGTTGAAGAAGTTGACGAGCCCCGCGAGCACCTCGCCGATGACCCTGCCCGCCTCCCTGACCAGGCGGAGGGCCGGGGTACTGCCCTTCTGGACGAGCGCGACGACGTCGGAGCCCGTCTCGGCGGCGAGGCCGAGCTCGGTGAGCCTGCGCGCGAGCGCGTGACCGCCCGCGACCGCCTCGAGGCACGCGCTGTTGCCGCAGTGGCAGGTCACGTCGTCGTGGCCGCTCACCCTGATGTGCCCGATGTCCCCCGCCGAGCCCTGCGCGCCCCTGTGCAGCCCGCCGTCGGCCACGATGCCGCACCCGATGCCGGTGCCGACCTTGACGAACAGCAGGTGCCTGACCATGGGAAAGGCGTTGCGGTGCTCCCCCAGCGCCATCACGTTGACGTCGTTGTCGACCAGGCTCATGGTGGCGAAGTGGTCGGGGATCGGGTAGCCGTTCCAGCCCGGCATGATCGGTGGATTGTTCGGCCTGCCCGTCGCGAACTCGACCGGGCCAGGCACGCCGACCCCCATCGCCCTGAGCGCCGCATACGGGCGGCCCGCGCGGTCGAGGAGCTCGCGGACCCTGCGGTCCACGTGGTCGAGCACGGTCACGGGCCCTTCGGCGATGCGGATGGGATCCTCCGCCTCGGCGATCACCTGCCCCGTGAGGTCCATCAACGCGATCCTGCAGTGGGTCGCGCCGAGGTCGACGCCGGCGACAGCGTGGTCCTCGGTGTGCAGACGCAACTGGCGCGGCGGCCTGCCGCCCGTGGAGTCGCCCGCGTGCGCCTCCTCGACCAGCCCGCGCTCGATGAGCGCGTCGACCCGCTGGGAGATCGTGGACCTGGCCAGGCCCGTGATCCTGGCGAGGTCCGACCGCGTGGTGGCCGAGCCGCTGCCGATCAGCGTCAGAACATCGCCCGGCGTGCCGGGGACGTCACCCGTCATGCCGCGACGATAAGAGGGCACTTATGACGAAAGCAAGGGATCAAGAGCCTGTAATTCGACGGAGATCCGCACCTCTTCCGCTGAGGATCGAACAAAGTTGGATCTCTATCGGCGTAACCTGCGGCTTTCCGTCACCGATCTCCCCGAGCGGCACCGGGCCCGGTCGTCAAAAAAGGGACCACCTCCGACGAGGTGGCCCCCTGCGTGTCCGCGTGCCGCTAGAGCATCGCCTTCATCGAGTCGGCCGCCGACAGCACGTAGGGCTGCTCGACCATGATCGAGTCCCAGTTGTCGGCGATCGCCTCGGGCGACAGGTCGTCGGTCTTCCACCCCGGCCCCTCGGCGACGAACACCCGTGCCACCTTCCCTCCGCCGACGCTGAACACCTCGCCCGACGCCTCGCACGACTCGTGCGCGAGGAAGGCCACGAGCGCGCTGACCCGCTCCGCGGTGAACTTCGCCTCGAACTCGGCCGGCAGCAGCGCCTCCGTCATCCGCGTCCACGCGATGGGCGCGATCGCGTTGGCCTTGATGCCGCTGCGCGCGCCCTCGATCGCCAGCGTCTTGGTCAGCCCGACCAGGCCCATCTTGGCCGTGGAGTAGTTGGCCTGGCCGAAGTTGCCGAACAGGCCCGCGGGCGAGGAGGTGTTGACGATGCGCCCGTAACCCTGCTCCTTGAGGTATGGGTAGGCGGCCTGGCTGACCAGGTAGGAGCCGCGCACGTGGACGGCGAGCACCGCGTCGAACTCCTCGACCGTCATCTTCCCGAACGACTTGTCGCGCAGGATGCCCGCGTTGTTGACGACGATGTCGACCCGGCCGAACGCGTCGACGGCGGACTGGACGATCGCCTTGGCGCCCTCAGGGGTGGCGACGTTGTCGGTGTTGGCGACGGCCTCTCCGCCGTTCTTCCTGATCGTCTCCACGACTTCCGCCGCCGGGCCCGCCGAGGCGCCGGTGCCGTCGAGCGCGCCGCCGAGGTCGTTGACCACGACCCGCGCGCCTCGTTCGGCCAGGAGGAGCGCGTGCGAGCGACCGAGACCGTGCCCGGCGCCTGTGATGATCGCGACCTTGCCGTCGAACCGGAGCATGCGAACCCTCCACCGTAGGAGAACAACATTCTAGTAAGGGCACAATATCTCGATGGAGCTGTTGCGGACAGTGATCAGTCATGCGGATTTCTGCTAGAGTTCTTCACCCCGCTAGGGCGGCGGTCAAAGACGACACCCCTCCCTGTTACGGCCCCGCCCACCATCCGGGCTGGAGGCCTTGCATGCCCGCACAGCCGCCCCTCCGCGTGATCCAATGGGCCACTGGCGCCGTCGGACGCTGCGCGCTGCGCAGCGTGCTCACCAGACCGGAGTTCGAGCTCGCGGGTGTTCTCGTCTACGACCCCGACAAGGTCGGCATGGACGCGGGCGAGCTGGTGCGCATGCCGGAGACGGGCGTCAGGTGCACCGACGACGTCGAGCGGATCATGGCGCTCGACGCCGACTGCGTCCTGCACATGCCGCTGCCCGCCTCCTACTTCGGCCGCGACCACACCTCGGACATCGAGACGATCTGCGCGCTGCTCGCCTCGGGCAAGAACGTGATCACCACCACCGGGTTCGTCTACCCGCGCTCCTACGGCCCCGGCGTCGTCGAACGCATCGAGCAGGCCTGCAAGAAGGGCGGCACCTCGCTCCACGGCACCGGGATCAACCCCGGCTTCATGAGCGACTTCCTGCCGCTGGCCCTGACCGGGCTCTCCAGCAGGGTCGATCACATCTACGTGCGCGAGTCCTCGGACTTCCGCGGACATCCCTCCCGGCAGATCGTGGTGGACCTGGTCGGATTCACCCGCTCGGCCAAGGACTACACCGCCGCCGTCCGGCCGTACCGGGCCTTCCAGCGCTCGCTCTTCGCGGAGAGCGTGCAGCTGGTGGCCGACGCGCTCGACGTGCGGCTCGACGAGGTGGAGGAGAGCGACGAGTTCGAGCTGGCGACCGAGGAGTTCGAGATCGCGGCCGGGCTGGTCCGCGAGGGCACGGTGTGCGCGTCGCGCTGGGTCTTCTCCGGGCTGGTGCGCGGGCGGCCCTTCATGACCATCGAATGCGTCTACAAGGCCGACGCGACCAAGGTGCGCCGTTGGCCCGAGCCCGGGTTCGCCATCCACATCGAGGGGGTGCCGCAGATGACGGTGACCGTGGACGAGGTCTCCCACGGGCTCGCCGCGGCCGCGGCCAGGGCCGTCAACAACGTGCCCGCCGTGTGCGCGGCGCCGCCCGGGATCCGCACCATGCTCGACCTGCCGGTCCCGACCGGCCGCCACACCGTCACCCGCCACCGGCCGTCACCGGCGGCCCGCTGAGCACCCTCCCCCAGCCGACCGCCTGACCGTCGATCGGCCTCCGCTCAGCGTGCCCTCCCTCAGCCGAACAGTCCGGCCGTCGATCGGCGTCCGCCCAGCGGACCGTTCACCAGCCCGCAGGGCCGTCGCCGGCGGTCAGCTCAGAGCGCTCTCCTTCAGCCGGATCTGCGGCGCGACCAGGTCGGCCCACGCCGCGAGCACCTCGTCGCCCGGCAGGTCCGACTCGAGCAGCGCGAGCCCCGGGGTGGGCACGACGGCCCCGAGCTCCACCAGCAGCGGGCGGAAGTGGGCCTCGACGGCGAGGGCGTGCCTGGGGTCGCCCATGACCAGCACCGGCAGTGCCGTCCTGCCCGCCAGCCCCCTCGGCGGCAGCCGGTCGAGGAAGGCCTTGAGCAGCCCCGTGTAGGTGGCCTTGTAGGTGGGGCTGGCCACCACGATCACCGACGCGCCCCGCACCAGGTCGAGCGCCACCTCCAGGCCGGCGTGCGCGCCAGGGTCGAGGAGGTGGGTGGCCAGGGCCGACAGGTCGACCACGTCCCGCTCCCCTTCGTGGCCGAGTCTGGCGGCGATGGCGTCGGTGGCCGCCACCGCGGCGCCATGGGTCCTGGATCCCGCTCGCGGGTTGCCGACGACGGTGACGATGCTCATCGCTCTCCTCTGGCCACTGTTCAGCCTTCGCGACCGACGCTACGCATCCAGAGGGGGTAAGTCAATTTTTCCTACTTGATTTACATGGAATGCCAGACGTCCGGCTCGCCCTGGACGCATACAACACGCCCCCTGGCCTCCAGCCAGGCCAGGTGAGCGAGCGTCTCGTTGTTGGCGGCCCTGCGCATGAACGGCTGGATCGTCTCCCACGGCCGCGACCAGGTCAGCCTGGTCGCGATGTCCCAGCAGGTGATGCCGTCGTGAGCGGCCACCACGGCCGCGATCTCCGCCAGCCGCTCCTCGTGATGCCCGATCACGTAGTCCACCCGCTCGGCCAGCTCCATGAAGCGGTACTCGTGCGCGGGCAGCACCTCCTCCACATCGAGCTTGCGTACGGCGAGCAGCGCGTCGAGATAGTCGGCCAGCGGGTTCGGCCCCGACTGCGGGTGCACGGCCACGATCGGAGTGATCCTGGCGAGCACGTGGTCGCCGGAGAACAGCACCTTGCGCTCGTCGGAGACGAAGCACAGATGCCCCGGCGAGTGTCCCGGCGTCCACACCGCCCGCAGGTCCCAGCCGGGCAGGTCGAGCCGGTCGCCGTCCTCGACCAGCCGGTCGGGGCGCGCCATCGTGACCATGTGTCTGATCATCATGGACGCCCCCGCCAGCTCGCCCAGCGTCTGCGCCGGCACACCCGACCTGACCAGGAGCGCCTTCTCCCTCTCCACCAGCGACTCGACGTACTCGTCGTCGTAGCGGTCGCTCAGCAGGCTCGCGTCGGCGGGGTGGAGCGCGATCCACGCGCCCGACGCCTCGCGGACGCGTCCTGCCAGGCCGTAGTGGTCGGGGTGGATGTGGGTGACGAGCACGGCCTTGACGTCGGTGATCGCGTAGCCGGCCTTGGCGAGGCCCGCGGCCAGCGCGTCGTAGGCCTCGTCGGTGTTCCAGCCCGCGTCGATGATCGCCACGCCGTCCGGCAGTTCGAGGGCGTAGACCAGGACGTAGCGCAACGGATTGACAGGGATCGGCACCGGGATCGACCACAGGCCGGGCCGTACCCTCTCGACCGCGGGGAGCGTTCCGTCCAGCCAGGCGGCCCGTTGAGCCTCGTTCGCCGCCGTCACCACAAACTTCGACATTTCACCATTGTTCCAGAACCATGTTCGGTTTTGGCGGCCCAGGGGTGAAGCGGCGGCGCGGCCCGCCTGGAGTCGCGGCCTAGAATGGCGCGCGTGCTGCGCTGGGCCAGGATCGCGACCTTGGCGACACTGGGCATGACCGTGATGGCGAGCCTCGTCATGCCCGGCATCGGCGTGTTACGCGAGCCCGACCCCCTGCGCGCGGCCCTCGGCGGGCTCGGCGTCACGCTGTTCACCGCCGCGCAGGCGGCCCTCTTCTACGCGGCCATCACCCCCTCCGTGCGCGGGCGCGTCCAGCGCCTGCTCTTCGCCGCGGCGACCGTGGCCTCCATCCCCCTGGCCGGCCCCCTGGCCGCGCCGGCGTGGGAGACATGGGCGTGGATCGGCGGCGCGGTGCTGGCCACGGCGCCGCTGGTGACGACCCGGCGATGGGCGTCCCTGGCGATCATGGCGGCCGCCACGGCCACCTCCGCGGGGGTGGCGCTGTGGGTGGGCGACCAGGTCCGCCTGTACGTCGTGATCACGCTCCTGCTCGGCCTTTCCACGCTCGCGGTCAGCGGCCTGCACGTGTGGCTCTGGAACCTGCTGCTCGAAGCGCACGAGGGCAGGGCCGCCCAGGCCAGGCTCGCCGCCGCGGAGGAGCGGCTGCGGTTCGCGCGCGACGTGCACGACCTGCTCGGTCACGACCTGTCGGTGATCGCGCTCAAGGCCGAGCTGGCCGAGCGGCTGATCACGCTCTCCCCCGAGCGGGCCGCGCGGGAGGCCGCGGACCTGCGCCGTCTGGCCGCCACCGCGCTCACCGACCTGCGCGCGGCCGTCAACGGCTACCGCGAGGTGGATCTGCCCGCCCAGCTCGCCGCCGTCGCCCAGGTGCTGCGCTCCTCCGGCGTGCGCTGCACGGTCGACGGTACGGCGGGCGAGCTGCCGCGGGAGAGCGCCGCCCACCTCGCCGTCGTGCTGCGCGAGGCGTCGACGAACGTCCTGCGGCACAGCAAGGCCGCCTGGTGCACGATCGAGATGGCGCGGGAGGCCGGCAGGGTGCGCATGACCGTGACGAACGACGGCGCGACGAACGACGGGGCAGGGCCCTCCACACCCGACCGCCACAGCTCGGGCCTGCGCGGACTGCGCGACCGGCTCGCGGAGGCGGGCGGCACGCTGCGCGCGCGGGCCGAGGGCGACGTGTTCACGCTGGAGGTGACGCTGTGATCAAGGTGCTGCTCGCCGACGACGAGGAGCTGATCAGGACGGCCCTGGCCGCGCTGCTGGGGCTCGAACCCGACCTCGAGGTCGTCGCCCAGGCCGCGGACGGCAGATCCGCCGTCGACCTCGCGCTGTCGCACCGCCCCGACGTGGCCGTGGTCGACCTGGAGATGCCCGCGCTCGGCGGGCTCGAGGTCAGCGCCGAGCTGGCCACCGCGCTGCCCTCGTGCGGGGTGGTGATCCTCACAGGGCACGGCAGGCCGCCGCTGCTCAAGCGGGCACTCGACGCGGGCGCGAAGGGCTTCCTGCCCAAGGGCTCGCCCGGCGGCGCGCTGGCCGAGGTGATCAGGCGGGTCCACGGTGGCGGCCGGTACGTGGATCCCGGTCTGGCAGCCGACGCCCTGACCGCCCCCGAGTGCCCGCTCACGCCGCGCGAGCTGGAGGTGCTGCGGCTGGCGGAGTTCGACACGCCGGTGGCGGTGATCGCCCGCCGTACGCATCTGTCGAACGGGACCGTCCGCAACTACCTGGCGGCGGCGGTCACCAAGCTCGGCACGTCAAACCGGGCGGAGGCCGTCAGGCTGGCTCGCGAGCACGGATGGCTGTAGGGCGGGCAGCCTCACGAGGAGCAGCGCGGAGGCCAGCACGAGCGCGGCGGCCGGCCACCACGCGCCGGCCGTGCCGAGACCGAGCGCGAGCGAGGCGAGCCCGAGGTTGGCCAGTCCCGCGCCCGCCTGGAGCGACATGGACGACACCGACGTCATGGTGGCGCGCTCGGCAGCGGTGACGCGCAGGTGGGTCAGCTCGGAGAGCAGCAGGGCGTTGATCGACAGCCCGGTGAACATGCCCGCGTAGGCGAGCCCCGCCGACACCAGCCCCGCCGCCCCTGTCAGCCCCGCGGTGGCGGCGAGCGCGGCCAGCGACAGCGCCGTCACCACGATGCCGGCCGCCGCGCCGCACACCGAGCCGCGCACCGTTCCGGCCACCGAGCCGCCCACCGTTCCGGCCACCGCGCCGCCCGCCGAGCCGCGCACCGTGCCGGACCCCGAGCCACCCGCCGAGCCGCCCAGGAGCACGGCGATCCTCGGGGCCAGCGCGCTGCCGAGGGCGCTGGCGGCGAAGCCGATCGCGGCGACGAAGGCGTAGGCGGTCGCGCCGGTCTCCGCCTCTCCCGTGAGCGCGGCCAGCCGTACCGGGGTCAGCAGTTCGACGGCCACCAGGGCCACACCGAAGACGGCCGCGATCGGCATCAGCCGCCGCAGCACGACGTCGAGCAGCGCCATGCGCAGCCCCGTGACCACGGTCGTGGGCACGGCCCTCAGGACCTCGCCGAGCCCGCGCCGCGCGTGCGGCGGCTCGGGCAGCGCGAAGAGCGCCACCACCAGCAGCAGGACCGCCGCGCCCGCGCCCATCGCGGGCGGTACGGCCAGCCCTCCCGGCACGACCGGCGGCACGAGGCCACCGGCGAGCGTGCCGCCGCACAGCGCCACGGACTCCATGGCGTGCCCCCTGGACAGCCCCGGCTTGAGGTCGGCGTCAGGGCCTTCGAGCGTGTGCAGGGTGTCGACGTACCACGCCTCCGCGGGCCCGCTGGACAGCGCCCTCGCCGCGCCCTTGAGCACCGCGCCGACCGCGAAGAGCAGGAAGGAGTCCGCCACGACCATCAGCGACAGCCCCGCTGCCGTGAAGGCCGCGGAGGCCGACAGCACGACCCTGCGTCCCACGACGTCGGCCAGCCCGCCCGTGGGCAGCTCGAGCGCGACGCTCACGGCGGAGTAGACCGCCATGACCGCACCGACCTGGGAGATGCTGAGCCCCCGCTCGGTCATGAGCAGCACCATCGGCGCCATCATCAGGCCGGGCGGCAGCCAGGTGAGCAGGCTGACGAGCATGTACCGGCGGCGCGCGGACAGGGGAGTCATCGCTTCCCCCTGGGAAAGGCCGTGGTGCCGAGGTGGACCTGCTCGGCGGAGGCGGCGTCGCCGCACCTGGCCTCGAGCTCGCGCTGCAGGTCCGCGACCCGCGCGAAGTACTCCTTCACCCCCTCCGGAGTGAGCCTGACCAGCGCGTCGCCCATGCCTGCCGCCTCGATCCACTCCGCGGGCCAGTCGTCCGCCTGGAACTCCTCCATCGAACGGACGATCGCCTCGATCTGGCGCAGTGCCATGATCGTGACGGCTTCCCTGCCTTCAGGGGTGGCCGACAGCTCGGCGGTGTTCCACTCGGTGTAGCGGTGGCGGGCGCGCCAGCGGCGTTCCCTGGCGTCGGGCGAGGGGTCCTCCTCGATGAAGCCGTACTTGGCCAGCTCGCGCAGGTGGTAGCTGGTCGAGCCTGAGCTCTCTCCCACCTTCCGCCCCAGCGCGCTGGCCGTGGCGGGCCCCTCCGCGCGCAGCAGACCGAGCAGCCTGACCCTGAGCGGGTGGGCGACGACCTTCAGCGTGCGCGGATCGCTGATGTGGAACGCCTCTTCCATGCCGCCCAGGCTAAATCGCAAAGAGTATTTTGCAAATACTAATTTGCGATCGATACCAGCACCGCGCCGAGCAGGACGAGGATGAACGCCAGCGGAACGAGCAGCGCGCCCAGCAGCATCAACTGGTAGACCAGGCCGTTCCACGGCTGCGGGGCCCGACCGAGCGCGCCCGGGGAGAAGGACCACACCGGGGCGCGGTACTCCACGGGAAGCGACTGGCCCTGCGCCACCCACACCTGGAGGTCGGCCTTGCCGACCTGGGGCGGCAGGATGCCGGGGATGTGCACGTGGAGGTGATGGGCGCCGGGCGCCACGGGGATCACGTTCCGCCCCCACGCGACAGGGACCGGGTAGCCGTTCAGCGTCACCACGGGCTTGAAGATGGCGAGACCGAAGACGGCCCAGTGGTACTTCAGGTCGAGGACGAGATGGTTCATACCAGGGTCCTTCTAGGCTGGGGAGATGATTGAAGACGTTCGCGTTGATCCTGAGATCTTCGAGCTGAGGCCCGACTTCGCCGTTCTGGTCATGACCGCGTACGGCCTGCGCAACGGTCCCGCGGACGACCGCTCGCGCGCGTGGCTCGAGGAGGCATCGTCGCATGCCGTACGGCAGGAGAAGATCGACCCATGGCGCGAGGCCTACCGGGCCTTCGGCGCCAAGCCGCAGCGGACCAGGCCCTCGGTCGACGCGCTGACCCGCCGGCTGCCCCTGCCCGAGATCAACCTCGTGGTCGACGCCTACAACTCCGTCAGCGTCAAGCACGTGCTCCCGATCGGCGGCGAGGACCTGCGCCACTACCAGGGCGCGGCGCACCTGATGCGGGCCGCGGGAGACGAGCCCTCAGAGGAGGCGCTCGGCACGCCCGACGCGGGCGAGGTGATCTGGCGCGACGACGCCGGCGTCACCTGCAGGCGCTGGAACTGGCGGCAGGTGGTGCGCACCAGGATCACCGAGGAGACCACCGACGCGCTCTTCCTCCTGGAAGGGCTCGAACCGCTCTCGCTGGAGGAGTTGAAGGAGGCCGGGGAGGAGCTGGCCGACCTACTGATTCGCATCACACCGGACATAAGGGTCGAAACCCGGCTCATTGTTAGCGGGAGGTAAAAACTCCCCCTGATCGTTGATACCGAATGGTAACAATGGCTGCACCCCCAGGAATGACTGGGGAGGCGTGACCACTTCGGACTCTCCTGAGAGGATCAGGCGGAGTGGTGTGGCCTCAAGGGCACACTCTGCCGGTCGAGGCGAGTAGCCTTGGACAGGTTCTCTATCATCAACGCCGATCTGCGGAAGAGGGCGATTTCCGCCGTGTCGTCTGAGTCGTCGCGGACAAACCCGCTGGCAAGCTTTGGGCAGAACGAATGGCTTGTCGACGAGCTGTACCAGAAGTATCTCCAGGACCCCGAGTCTGTAGACAAGGCTTGGTGGAACTTCTTCGCTGACTACAACCCTGACTATGGACCGGGCAGAACCCCGGCCAGGGAGGCGGCGAACGGCACAGCGACCGCGCCCGCCCCCGCTGCTCCTAAGGCCGCCGTGACTACCACCGCTACTGAGAAGCCCAAGGTCTCCACCCCCGTGCCCGCCGGCGCCGAAGAGGTCAAGCTCCGCGGCGCCGCGGCCCGCACGGCGGCGAACATGGACGCCTCGCTGGTCGTGCCGACGGCCACCAGCGTGAGGGCCATTCCCGCCAAGCTGCTCATCGACAACCGCATCGTGATCAACAATCACCTCGCGCGCGGTCGCGGCGGCAAGGTCTCCTTCACGCACCTGATCGGCTACGCCATCGTCAAGGCGCTGAAGACCATGCCGGAGATGAACTTCTCCTACGCCGAGGTCGACGGCAAGCCCACGCTGGTCAAGCCCGAACACGTCGGCTTCGGCCTGGCGATCGACGTCCAGAAGAGCAACGGCGAGCGCCAGCTCCTCGTGCCGTCGATCAAGGCCACCGAGGACATGGACTTCCGCCAGTTCTGGATGGCCTACGAGGACGTCGTCCGCAAGGCCCGCTCGGGCAAGCTCGGCGTCGACGACTTCGCCGGCACCACGATCTCGCTGACCAACCCCGGCACGATCGGCACCGTCCACTCGGTGCCGCGCCTGATGCCAGGACAGGGCACGATCATCGGCGTCGGCGCGATGGAGTACCCGGCCGAGTACCAGGGCGCCTCGCCCGACACGCTCTCGCGCCTGGCCGTCTCCAAGGTGATGACGCTCACCAGCACCTACGACCACCGGATCATCCAGGGCGCCCAGTCGGGCGACTTCCTGCGCACGATCCACCGGCTGCTGCTGGGCGAGGACGGCTTCTACGACGAGATCTTCGAGGCGCTCAGGATCCCGTACGAGCCGGTCCGCTGGACGCGGGACGTCTCGGCCTCCCACGACGACGACGTGGCCAAGTCCGCCCGCGTGATCGAGCTCATCCACGCCTACCGGGTTCGCGGCCACCTCATGGCCGAGACCGACCCACTGGAGTACAAGCAGCGCAAGCACCCCGACCTCGACATCCAGTCCCACGGCCTGACGCTGTGGGACCTGGAGCGCGAGTTCGCCACCGGCGGTTTCGGCGGCCGCCCGCTGATGAAGCTGCGCGAGATCCTCGGCGTGCTGCGTGACTCCTACTGCCGCACCGTCGGCATCGAGTACATGCACATCCAGAACCCGGAGGAGCGGGCCTGGATCCAGGCTCGGGTGGAGAAGCCCCACGCCAAGCCCGACCGCGAGGAGCAGCTCCACGTGCTCGCGCGCCTCAACACGGCGGAGGCGTTCGAGACCTTCCTGCAGACGAAGTTCGTCGGCCAGAAGCGCTTCTCCCTGGAGGGCGCCGAGTCCCTCATCCCGCTGCTCGACTCGGTCATCAGCGAGGCCGCGGGCGAGAACCTCGACGAGGTCGTCATCGGCATGGCCCACCGCGGCCGCCTCAACGTGCTGGCCAACATCGTGGGCAAGTCCTACGGCCAGATCTTCGGCGAGTTCGAGGGCAACATCGACCCGCGCACCGCCCACGGCTCCGGCGACGTGAAGTACCACCTGGGCGCCAGCGGCACCTTCACCGCGCCGACCGGCAAGACCATCGTCTCCTCCGTGGTCGCCAACCCCTCCCACCTGGAGGCGGTCGACCCGGTCCTCGAAGGCGTCGTGCGCGCCAAGCAGGACCTGCTGGAGCGCGGCGAGGAGGGCTTCTCGGTCCTGCCCGTGCTCGTCCACGGCGACGCCGCCTTCGCGGGCCAGGGCGTGGTGGCCGAGACGCTCAACCTGTCGCAGCTGCGCGGCTACCGCACCGGCGGAACCGTGCACATCGTGGTCAACAACCAGGTCGGCTTCACCACCTCGCCCGCCTCCTCGCGCAGCAGCGTCTACGCGACGGACGTGGCGCGGATGATCCAGGCGCCGATCTTCCACGTCAACGGCGACGACCCCGAGGCGGTCGTCCGCGTCGGCAGGCTGGCCTACGAGTACCGCCAGACCTTCCGCAAGGACGTCGTCATCGACATGGTCTGCTACCGCCGCCGCGGCCACAACGAGGGCGACAACCCGGCCTACACGCAGCCGCTGATGTACGACATCATCGACGCCAAGCGTTCGACCAGGAAGCTCTACACCGAGGCGCTGATCGGCCGCGGCGACATCACGGTCGAGGAGGCCGAGTCGGCGCTGCGCGACTACCAGGCGAAGCTGGAGCAGGCCTTCACCGAGGTCCGCGAGGCGGCCAAGCACCCGACCGACTCCGGCGAGCTCCAGGTGCGCGCCACCGAGGTCGTCAAGTGGTCCCACGCCGACACGCCGACGGCGATCTCCGACGAGACGCTGAAGCGCGTGGTCGACACCCAGCTCAACCTGCCCGAGGGCTTCACCCCTCACCCGCGTCTGGCGCCGATCATCCAGCGCCGCGGCCAGATGGTGGAGCAGGACAGCATCGACTGGGCCATGGGCGAGACCATCGCCTTCGGCTCGCTGCTCATCGACGGTCACCCCGTCCGGCTGGTCGGCCAGGACTCCCGCCGCGGCACGTTCGTCCAGCGCCACGCCGTGCTGGTCGACCGGCTCACCGGCGAGGACCACACGCCGCTCAAGACCTTCAACCAGGGCACGACGAAGTTCTACGTCTACGACTCGCTGCTGAGCGAGTACGCGGCGCTGGGCTTCGAGTACGGCTACAGCGTGGTCAGGCCGGACGCGCTCGTCGCGTGGGAGGCGCAGTTCGGCGACTTCGTCAACGGCGCCCAGACGATCATCGACGAGTTCATCTCCTCCGGTGAGCAGAAGTGGGGCCAGAAGTCCGGCGTCGTGCTGCTGCTGCCGCACGGCTACGAGGGTCAGGGCCCCGACCACTCCTCGGCCCGCATCGAGCGCTTCCTGCAGGTCTGCGCGCTCGACAACATGACCGTCGTGCAGCCGACCACCCCTGCCAACTACTTCCACCTGCTGCGCTGGCAGGTCGAGTCGGGCAGGCACAAGCCGCTGGTCGTCTTCACGCCCAAGTCGCTGCTGCGGCACAAGAAGGCGACCTCGAGCGCCGCCGAGTTCACCTCCGGCACCTTCCAGCCGGTCATCGGCGACACCACGGTCGACCCCGGCAAGGTCACCAAGGTCGTGCTGTGCTCCGGCAAGGTCTACTACGACCTCGCCGCGGCCCGCGAGAAGTCGCCCGCCGCCGACAACACGGCGATCGTCCGCATCGAGCGGCTCTACCCGTTCCCCGAGGACGAGCTCAACGCCGAGCTCGCCCGCTACAGCCCCACCGTGGAGCTGGTCTGGGCGCAGGACGAGCCGGTCAACATGGGGCCGTGGCCGTACCTCACGCTGAAGCTGGCGGAGAACCCCGACCTGTTCGGCGGTCGCCGCCTGCGCAGGGTCTCCCGCACGCCCAACAGCTCCCCCGCGACCGGCTCCCACGCCGCTCACGACAGGGAGCTGGAGGAGATCCAGCACGCGCTGTTCGGCTGACGTGACACCGAAACGCCCCGGCCTGTGTGACAGGCCGGGGCGTTCGGCTTCCCGGAGGGTGCCGGGGGTCTACCAGGCGAAGGGCAGGCCGTACTCCGCGTAGACCTTCTGCTGGAGCTTCCACGCCTGGGGCGCGTAGGCGGCGTAGAAGTCCTTACCGCAGGCCAGGTCTTCGAGCGCGGCCTTGACCTCCTTCTTCAGGTACGGCCTTGCCTGCGCGGGCGTCATGCTCGGGAACATGATCTTGGCGTTGGCCGGCGCGCGCACGCCCTGCTGACGAGCGACCTCCGTGCGCTCGTCGAGGAAGACCTTGCGCCCTCGCTCGGCCAGGTCCGTCGGCTTGGCGGGGGTGACCTTGAGGCAGGTGGCGAAGGACTTGCCCAGCTTGACCAGGTTCGCCGAGCCGTTCAGCTCGGTGTCGGCCAGCTTGTCGTAGGTGGCGTCGTGCTGTGCGGCGTAGTCCTCCCACGAGTCGACGTCCTTGCCGAGGACGGTCTTGACCGACTCGACGAAGCACTTGTCCTGGGCGGCCCTGTAGGCCTTGTGCTCCTTCTCTGGCAGCGCCAGGACGATCTTGTTGTTCGGGTGGTCCCTTCCTTCGTGGCTCTCGGGGTAGACGTGCCACGACCAGACGCCGAAGCCCTCCTTGGCCCGCTTGGCGCGCATGGCGGCGTAGTCGCCGTTGAGAGCCCTGCGGTCGGCGTCGCTCCTGGTGGCCTTCTCGATGTCGTCGGGCCGGTACTCCAGGCCCGCCGCCTTCATGCAGGAGAGCTGGGCCTGCTCCAGCTTGACCGCGTTGGCGTGGGCGGTGTCGTACTCGGGTGAGGGGGTGACGGCGACGGCCGCCACCAGCAGGGCGTTGATCAACAACATGGTGCGTGTTCTTCCTTACCTAGCAGGGAATCCGGAGTCGGGAAGCCTGAGGTGACGGCTCGGGCATCGCGTCGGCCGCCTCGACCCCGAGCAGGGCGGTGCCGGTGGCGGTGCCCCTGGGCACGACGTACGCGCGGCCGCCCGGGTTCTCTGTCCTGTCCTTGGTGACGACGTAGCGGATGCCGAGGTAGCGGTAGGTCTCCTTGTCGAAGACCAGCTCGGAGCGCATGGTCTCGTCCTCGGCCATGCCGACGGCCATGCCGGGCCTGCCCGCGGCGTCGGTGACGTCGGGGACGAGCGTGATGCCCTCCAGGCTCGACGCCACCTCGAACAGGGGCGCGGCCAGGCTGGGCCTGGCGGCCGACTTCTTGATCAGGTCGCTGATCGTCAGCCACAGCCGCAGGTGTCCTGGCTCTTCCTGCTGCGCGGCGACCTTCTCGATCCTGGCGCGCAGCGCGGCCACGTCGGTGGGCCACTCGCCGAGCCGCAGGTAGGAGAGCTCGTCGCCGGGGGTCTTGTCGCAGGAGGACTCGTAGACGCTCTCGTCGACGCCCGCCATTCCCGGTACGGAGGGAACAGGCCTGCTGCCCGGATAGGGGGCGACGCCCTTGGGCTCCTCCCTGACAAGCCACGGCTTACCCGGCTCCGCGGGCTCCCAGGTGTCCTCGGCGACCTTGATAGCCAGGTGGTCGACGCCGGTGCCGTCCTTGCGCCCGACCGTCATGTGCCGTGCGGCCACCGACCTGACATGGAGGTACTGCCCCGGCCTCAGCTTCAGCTCGGTCTGTTCCGACGCGGCGTCGGCCGCCCTCGCGAGCAGTTCCTGGGCGCTCGCGGGGGGCACCGCACCGGGGACGAGTTGGGTCGCCACGACGACGGCGGCCGCGACGGTGACGGCGGCCATGCCCTTGAACAGGGGGCCAGGCATCCTGACCGCGCTGCGGAGGATCCGGCGCGGCCCCCGCGCACGCCGGTCCTCCTGCCGGTCCTTCACATAGGCGCGCTCCATGAGGGCGCGGGAGCCGGCGAGGTCCGCCGCCGACCCGTCGGGCGTGCCCGCCCACAGGCGGCGCAGCGCGTCCATCTCATTCATCTCATCCATCGATGCCGTCCTTCCGTTCGGTGTCCTCCAGTGCCTGCCGGGCCTTCTTCCTGGCCCTGTTGAGCCGCGAGCGGACCGTCCCCACGGGGATGGCCAGCGCCCGCGCGACCTCCTCGTAGCTCAGTCCCACCCACGCGATCAGCAGCAGCACGTCGCGGTCGCCTGACCTCAGCCCGGCCAGCGCAGCGACCAGCGGCCGGTTCACCGTCAGCGTCGTCACGCCGTCCTCGACGAGGCCACCGGCGATCTCCATGGGGTCCACGCCGCCTCGTACGTAGGCGCGGTAGCGGGTGATCTCCTCCCTGCGGCGTTTGCCGATCACGTTGGAGGCGATGCCGTACAGCCATGGCGTGGCGTCGGGGTACTCCGGGTCGTACCGGCGGCGGTTCTGGAAGGCGGCCAGGAACGTCTCGGAGACGACGTCCTCGGCCGCGTCGGGGCCGAGCCGCCGCACGGCATATCCGTGCAGCCGTGGGGCGTGGCGGTCGAACACCGCGGCGAACGCCTCGGGTTCCTGCCACGACCGCCGGATCAGCTCGGCGTCGGCGACCTCGAGGGTCGCGGCGGGCTGGGGCATAAAGTGCCTTTCGGTCCGGGATGGGGCGAACGCCTGTACTTACCGGCCCGCGCGCAAAAGGTTCATGGCGGGCGGAGGCGCAGGCAGAGCAGTCGTGGCCGCTCGTTAGAGTTACCTCACGGTCGCGAGACCGCCTCGACCGAGTGAACAGGAGAGAGATGTACTTCACCGACCGGGGGATCGAGGAGCTCGTCGAGCGTCGCGGCGAGGAGGAGGTCAGCATCCTCTGGCTGGGCGAGCGGCTGCGCGAGTTCGTCGACCTCAACCCCGACTTCGAGACGCCGATCGAGCGCCTGGCCACGTGGCTGGCGCGCCACGAGTCCGACGACGACGAGTGACGCCTGGTTCTCGATACGCCAAACGCGATACATCTTGATGTTTCGCGAAACGCGACATATCGTGTCTTGTGTCGGACGTGTCGGGAACGAAGGACGGAACCATGTCACAGTGGACGATCGAGAGCCCCCAGCAGCTCACGTTCGACGCCGTGCGCGCGCTCAACGTGCGCGTGGTAGCAGGACGGCTGGCCGTCCTGGCCAGCGAAGGACCACCGACGCTCGAGGTCGCCGAGATCGACTCCTCGCCGCTGATCGTCACCCATGACGAGGACGGCACGCTCACCGTCGCCTACAAGGACCTCACGTGGGACGGCCTGCTCGGCTGGCTCAAGCGGTCCGGCAAGCGCGCGACCACTCTGACGATCACCGTTCCCAAGGACTGCCCGCTCAGCGTCGGCGTCGTCTCCGCCTCGGCCGTCGTCGCCGGGTTCGAGCGCCGCACCAACGTCCGCAGCGTCTCCGGCGAGATCGTCCTGGACGGCGTCAGCGGCGACGTCAACGCCGAGACAGTCTCCGGTGACGTCGAGAGCAGGGCGATGGAGGGCGACCTGGCGTTCAAGAGCGTGTCGGGCGACCTGGCGGTCGCGGGCGGCACGCCGAGAAGGCTGCGTGCCAACACGATCTCCGGCCGCATCACCGCCGACCTGGCCCTGCGCCCGACGGGCCACGTCACGTTGACCAGCGTCTCCGGCGACATCCTGGTCCGCCTGCCGTACGACGTGGAGAGCGATGTCATGATCCGCTCCACGACCGGGCGCCTGGACTCGGCCTTCGATGAGCTGCGCTCGAGCGGCCGTCCAGCGACCAAGTCGCTGTCAGGAAGGTTGGGTGGTGGAATGGCCTCTCTCACGGCCAACACCGTCTCGGCCGATGTCACGCTGCTCAAGGGGGAGAAGGAATGAGCCCGGTGTTCGGCCACGGAAGGCTCCGCCTGTACCTGCTCAAGCTGCTGGAGGAGAGCCCCCGCCACGGCTACGAGGTGATCAGGCTGCTCCAGGACCGCTTCCTCGGCGTCTACTCCCCCTCGCCCGGCACGATCTACCCGCGACTGGCCAGGCTGGAGGAGGAGGGCCTGGTCACGCACGAGTTGGTCGACGGCAAGAAGGTCTTCTCGATCACCGACAAGGGCCGCGCCGAGCTCAACTCCCGCCTGGACGAGCTGGCCGACCTCGAGCAGGAGATCACCGACTCGGTCCGCGACATCGCCCGCGAGGTGAAGGAGGACGTCCGCGAGACGGTCAAGACGCTCCGCGAGGAGCTGACCGCGATGGCCAAGGACGTCAAGAGAGGCGGCCGCGACGAGGCCCGCCGCATCCGCGAGCAGCAGAAGGCCGACGTGCTGCGGATCAAGGAGCAGCAGAAGCGCCAGTGGATGGAGCACGCCGCCCAGTGGCAGAGCCAGGGTGAGCGGCTGAGCAAGGAGTGGCGCCGCGTCTGGACCCAGGTGTGGAGTGACCTCGGCGGCCCCTCCGACGACACCACGCCCGACAACAGGGCGGAGCTCGACGCCGAGCTCGGCGAGCTGCTGGCCGACTTCGTCGCCAAGGTGCGCGAGGAGGCCTCGGAGAGCCGCCTCACCCGCGAGACGCTGTCGGACTGCAGAGAGGCACTCGACGAGGCCGCGGAGCGGATCCGCGACTCGCTACGCGGATAGCAGCTCCCGCCGGTCGCGCGCGGCCCGCCTGGCCCGGTAGGCGATCGGCATGTAGCGGACCCGCTCGGGCAGGCGAGGCGTCAGCGCCGCGACCGCCCGCCCGAGCCGCCGCAGCCGCCGCTCGTCCTTCTGCGACCAGTGGAGCCCGAGCACCTCCCGTACGGCGGGCGGCAGGGTTCCGACGGTGACGAAGGAGTTGAACTCGCCCGACCCCATCCCCACGGGCCGCCAGATCCCGCGCAGCGGCCTGGGCACCATCGGTGGCGCGGGCGTGCCGCGCATGGTGGCCAGCACCTCGAGCGCCGTCGGATGCGCTTCGAGCCGCTCGGCGACCATCCGGTCGAAGTAGGGCCAGAAGTCGTCCAGTGTCGGCGGCACCTCCCGTTCCGGCACCCGCAGGATGCGCCCGAGCTGCCGCGACTCGGCGTACAGCCGGCGCTCCTTCTCCCTGGAGTACGGCGTGCCGAAGTAGCGGTTGAGCACGACGAAGCGCTCGAACAGCGTGAGATGCACCCAGGCGTAGGCCTCGCCGTTGAGCGCGTGGTAGGAGCGGCCCCGCTCGTCGGTGCCGCTGATCCGGGAGTGGATCTCCCGCAGCCGCAGTCCCTCGCGCTCGGCTTCGGGGCCGCCGTACACCCACTTCTGGACGGAGGTCAGGGTGCGGGTGAGCCGTCCCCACGGGTCCTGCCTGTAGGTGGAGTGCTCGGCCACGGCCGCGCCCACGGCGGGGTGCATCGTCTGGAGGACGAGCGCGCTGCCCGCCACGAGGAGGTTGCGGTATTCGCCTGCGGTGTCCCAATGAATCGTGCCGGGACGGAACGGCTCCATGGGTCATGACCTCCCGGGTGATACATCTTCTCTCCCTTTGTATCACCCGGGAGACGGCGAAGTAACCCGTCACTTATCTCAGAGCGTGAACACGACCTTCCCGAACAACTCGCCCTCGTGCATCGCGGCGAACCCCTCACGCGCCTCGGCCATCGGCATCGACCTGTCGATGAGCGGGCGTACGCCGGTCTGCTCCAGGAAGACCGCCAGGCGACCGAGCTGGTCGCGGGTGCCCATCGTCGAGCCGACCACCGACAGCTGCAGGAAGAAGACCCTGTTCAGGTCGGCGGGCGGCACCGCCCCGCTGGTCGCGCCCGACACGACGATCCGTCCCCCAGGGCGCAGCGACTTCAGCGAGTGGTCCCACGTGGCCTGGCCCACGGTCTCCATCACGGCGTCGACCCGCTCCGGCAGCCTGGCCCCCGGCTCGAAGACCTGGTCGGCTCCCAGCTCGAGCGCCCTCTGCCGCTTCTCCTCCGAGCGGGACGTGGCCCACACCCTGAACCCGCCCGCCCTGCCGAGCGCGATCACCGCGGTGGCGACCCCGCCGCCCGAGCCCTGGACGAGCACGGTCGAGCCGGGCTGGAGCCCTGCCTTGTCGAACAGCATCCGGTAGGCGGTCAGCCACGCCGTCGGCAGGCACGCGGCCTCCTCGAAGCTCAGCACCGACGGCTTGGGCACCAGGTTGCGGCGCGGCACCGCCACCTTCTCCGCGAACGTGCCGTCGTGGACCTCCGACAGCAGCGACCGCTTGGGGTCGAGCGTCTCGTCGGCGCCCTGGCCGATGACGGAGTGGACGATGACCTCGTTGCCCTCCTCGTCCACGCCCGCCGCGTCGCAGCCGAGCACGATCGGCAGCCGGTCCTGGCGGATGCCGACGCCCTTGAGCGTCCACAGGTCGTGGTGGTTGAGCGCGGCGGCCTTCACGGACACCGTGGTCCAGCCGTCCGGGGCCTTCGGATCTGGATGCTCACCGAGCGTCAGCCCGGCCAGCGGGTTGTCGGGATCGGTCTGTGTAGCGGTAACGGCGAACATGGCCGCACCCTACTCGGTGAGCTTCACCTTGATCCCCAGCAGCGCCGTCCGAACGAACGCCTCCTTCCCCGCCGCGGAGACGAACACGTCCCCCCTGCACACCCCGTCGGTGTAGGTGGCGTTCCACCGGAGCTCGGGCGGGATGCCGCTGTTGCGCCGGCAGTCACGGGTCAGCACCAGCGACACCAGCTCGCTGCGCCCGTCGCCGAACAGCAGGCCGGGGCCCGCGGGCTCGCCGCCGAGCCGGTCGCCCGGCTTGGACAGGTGGACGGGGTCCTTGGCCGACAGCACGAGATAGCCGTCGCGCGTCTCCTTGCCCTTGAGCGACCTGGCCCACTCCATGCGCTGCTCGAAGGTCAGCCCGTCGCGGCTGTCCTGCAACGCGATCCGCCACCTGCCGAAAGCGAAGATCAGCAGCTGCCCGTCGCGGCCGGACCACAGGGAGACGTCACCGGTCATGCTCCTGATCCACGTGGTGCCCCGGGGCACGCCGCCGACGGGCGCGTAGAGCTTGCGGAACATCGCCCGCTCCCCGCTGATCCACGCGCCCTGGTAGGGCCTGGACCCCCTGTCGCCGAGCCGGAGCGCCGCGGGGTAGCGGACCCGGGCCTTCGTCCCGTCGGGGAACACCACGTCGATGGTCTCCTCGTCGCCGGTCGTCCTCGGACCGGCGCGCAGGATGTTGGGTACGCTCGCCTGCTCTCCCGTCGCCTCGCCCCGTCCGTCGCCCGTCCCCGGCCCGGTCGTGGCGGCCTGCGGGGCCCTGCCCGCCTGCTGCTCTCCAGGGTTCCTGCTGATCAGCAGGCTGACGGCGGGGACGGCGAGGACGGCGGCCAGGACCACGATGCCGATCCATCGCCTGCGCCTGGGAGTGCCTGCCTCTATGACGTCACGCACACCTTTATTCAGGTGACCTCACGCCGCTTCACGCAAGACCTCGGGCGTGATCCGTTCACCAGACCGCGGTGTTGACCTTCCCGTCGGTCGTCAGGCGCACCGCCTGGCCCACCAGCTGCCTGTCCATGGCGTCGGCCAGCAGGTCCGCCTGCCGTACCCACGCGTGGGCACGCCCGCCTTCGGGCAGGTCGACCACGAGCAGCCCCTTCGACGGCGACCCGTCGCGCTCGTGCGCGACCGTGTACCCGGCGACCGTCGCCGCGCCCTCGTGGACGGGCACGATCGGGACCGGCGGCGCGGTGTGGACGGGCTCGGCGGTGCCGCGCGTCCCGCCCGGCACGCTGGACCACACGGCGTAGGCGTGCTTGGTCAGGTGCATGCCCACCCCGCTGACCAGGCCGTGCCCGCCGTCCCTCAGCACCCCCGCCATCGTCGCCGTCGAGTGCAGGACGTAGCCGCTGGCCGGCCCGCCCGCGTACGGCAGGCCACCGGTGACCGTCAGCCCCCTCCGATCCAGCGGGTCCAGCTTGAGTGCGTCGCACGCCATCCGCAGCGCGACGGCGAAGCAGCTGTAGAGGTCCAGCGCGACCATGTCGTCCAGGGACAGGCCCGCCCGCGAGAACGCCGCGCCCGCCGCCGCGCCGAGCGCGACCGAGGAGCCGAGCGAGGGCCTGGCCGCCACCTCCCACGTGTCCTCCGCGTACGCCCACCCTCTCAGGTAGGTCCGCTGGTCGCGGGGCACGCCGAGCCGGTCGGCCAGCCCGGTGCCGACCAGCACGAGCGCCGCCGCCTGATCCACCTCCATGACCGCGACGGTCTTCTTCGTGTACGGCCAGCCGACGAAGCGGTTGCCGGGCCCCGGCGTCACGAGCTCGTCGGATGACAGCACGGCACGGTGCCAGGCGTGCGGGTTGACCGCGGCGACCTCGGTGAACGGGGCGAACAGCTCACCGCGTGAGGCCCGCTCCTCGGCGATTCCCTCGCGCCGGGCGGTCTCCATGATCGCGTAGGTGTGCACGGGCAGGAAGAGCTCGTGCGCCAGCTCGGCCTGGTGCGGCCCCCTCTCCCACCCGTAGGGCGGCTTGGGATCGGCGGGATGGCTCCACGTCACGTGCTCGCCCGCCTTGCGGTAGGCGCGCCTGGTTGCCAGCGCCTCGGCGCCCACGACCAGCGCCGCGTCCATCTCCCCCGCGGCGATCCTGCCTGCCGCCTCGCCGATGAGCAGGTGCGGCGCAGTACCGCCGACCCTGGAGTAGGCCCTGTGCCGCGGAGCGGCGCCGAGCCGCTCGGCCAGGCGCGCCACGGGGTCGTCGTACTGCCACGAGTCGGTGTAGACGATCTGGACGGAGTCGAGGCGGGCGCCGCCCAGCCGCGCCTCGGCCAGCGCCTGCCGCGCGACCGTCTCCCACAGCAGCAGCGGCTCGGGTCCCGGTTGGTCGCGAACGGTGAGCTGGGCGGCTCCGACGAGGCAGGGGGTGCGTGGATCCATAACGCCGATATAACCAGAGCAATGTTCGGTATGTAAAGGCTGGGACATTTGTTAATGGTGTTGCCAGCGATATTCGACACCGTCGTCCACCTGCGGAAATACCATTCTTGAATACATGCGAATTGGTTATTTCAATAACGGAATGGAACCGTCCCAGACTTTTTCGCGTCGTTTCCTGGTTCACGCCTTGCGCCATTCAGTAGCGTCCTCAACGTTTTCCTGGCCCACCGGGGCACCGTTCCCCGCTCTGGGCCGCCGAGAACCGGAAGGAGCTCCATGTTTTCCCGAGCAAGGCGCCTCACGGTCGGCGTCGCGGCCATCGGAATGGCCGCGGGTCTGATCAGCGCGACCGCGGCCGAGGCCGCGGCCCCCAGCGATGTCGTCTCCAAGGACGCGGCCACCTCAGCAGCCAGCGCCATCGCGTTCTGGACGCCGGACAAGCTCCGCGCGGCCACCGACATCAACGACGACCTGTCCATGGACGTGAGGGGCGCGAAGGGCACCAACTCCACCCCTGACGGCCCGCCCGGATCCGTCCCGCCGATCGGCCAGGAGAAGGCCAAGGCCACCAAGACCAAGCAGGTCAACCTGCCGAACACGGTCGGCCGCATCTTCTTCACGCTGCCCGGCGCCAACGAGAACGACAGCAGGAGTTGGAAGTACTGCTCAGGCACCTCGGTGCAGGGCAAGTACCGCAACCTCGTCGCCACGTCGGCCCACTGTGTCTACGACGTCAAGCACAACGTCTTCTACGACAACTGGGTGTTCATCCCGTCGTACTGGGACGGCAACAACAAGTGGGACGGCAAAACCCCCTACGGCATTTACGCCGCCAAGACGTTCAACGCTCACGACGACTTCGTCGTGAAGGAGGACTACGACTACGACTACTCCTTCGTCAACGTCTACAACGGCTTCAAGCCGCAGTGGGAGAAGGACAGCAAGGGCGTCTGGCACGTCGTCAAGAAGAACGTCGGCAGGCTCGGCGACAACGTCGGCGGTCAGGGCTTCACCTGGAACCGCAGCACCAAGGCCACCGTGTTCTCCTTCGGCTACCCGGCAGGCGAGCACCCCGACGGTGACAAGCCCTTCACCGGCAAGACCATGAAGTGGTGCTACGGCACGACGGCCGCCATGCCGCCCGCGCCGAAGTTCCGCATCGAGGAGCACATCGGCTTCAAGTGCTCCTTCACCGCCGGCGCCAGCGGAGGACCGTTCCTGTACAACTACAAGAACTCCAGCAGGACCGGCTACCTCATCGGTGTCAACAGCGTCGCCTGGGACACCGACGGCAACGACCGCTACGACCGCATCTCCTCGCCGTACTTCAACGGCGACACCTACAAGGTGTACAAGGCCGCCGCCAACCGCTGGAGCGGCAACCAGCCCGGCTAGACATCGAGGGCAGCACCTGCCACCGGGGTCCCGGTCCTTCTCAGGGCCGGGGCCTCCCCTTTTCCTCCAGGTAGCGCCGCTCCGGCACGCTGGCCGTCAGTGCCGCCGCCCTGGCGTACGACTCGCGCGCGGCCCGCTCCTCCCCCGCCATCTCCAGCAGATGCCCCCGTACGGCATGCAGCCGGTGATGCCCGTCGAGCCCCTCGATGGTGTCGAGCAGGGCCAGACCCTCGCGCGGCCCCCGCGCCATCGCCACCGCCACCGCCCGGTTGAGCGTCACCATCGGCCCCGGCGCCACCCGCGCCAGCAGCTCGTACAGCGCCACGATCTGCGGCCAGTCGGTCTCCCCCTCCTCGGTGTGCACGGCGGCGATCGCCGCCTGGAGCTGGTACGGCCCCAGCGGCCCCCGCGACAGCGCCGCCGTCACCAGCTCGACGCCCTCGCCGATCAGATCCTTGTCCCACAGGCTCCTGTCCTGCTCGTCCAGCGTGATCAGCGCGCCGTCCACGCTCGTGCGCGCCGCGCGACGGGCGTCGGTAAGCAGCATGAGCGCCAGCAGCCCCGCCACCTCGCCGTCGTCCGGCAGCAGCCGGCGCACGGTCCTGGCCAGCCTGATCGCCTCACCGGTGAGGTCGGCGCGATGCAGGTCGGGCCCCGAGGTGGCGGTGTAACCCTCGTTGAAGATCAGATAGAGCACGTGCATGACCACGTCGAGCCGGTTGGGCGTCAGCTCGAAGGTGGCGCCGGACTTCTTGATCGTCGCCTTCGCCCTGCTGATCCGCTGGGCCATCGTCGACTCGGGCACCAGGAAGGCCCCTGCGATCTCCGCGGTCGACAGACCCCCGACCGCGCGCAGCGTCAGCGAGATCTGAGAGGCGGGCGTCAGCGCGGGATGGCAGCACATGAACAGCAGCGTCAGCGTGTCGTCCTGGTCGGAGACCTCCGGCGGCTCCTCGTAGGCCTGCTCCACCTCCCTGCGCCGCCGCGCCTCCTCACTGCGGATCTCGTCGATCATCCGGCGGGAGGCGACCGTGACCAGCCAGGCCTTCGGATTGTCCGGCACGCCGTCCTTCGGCCACTGCGTCGCCGCCGCGAGCAGCGCCTCCTGCACCGCGTCCTCGCACGCGTCGAACCGGCCGTAACGCCGCACGAGCACGCCGAGCACCTGCGGCGCCAGCTCCCTCAGCAGCTCTTCCCTCATGCCCGCGTCATTCACCGAGCACCTGCGGCGCCGGCTCTCTCAGCAGTTCTTCCCTCATGCCCGCGTCATTCCTCGAAGACGGGACGCAGCTCGATCGCGCCGCCGTAGGCCACGTCCGGCCAGCGCATGGCCACCTCGAGCGCCCGCTCGGGCGAGGCGCAGTCGATGACGCAGTAGCCCGCGAGGTACTCCTTCGACTCCAGGAAGGGCCCGTCGGTGACAGCCGGCACGCCGTTCTTCAGCGTGATCGTCCGCGAGCCGGCCGGGTCGGCGAGCGCCTCGCCGCCCACCCACTCGCCCGCGGCGGTGAGCTCGGCCATGAGGTCCTCCACCGTCGCCATGGCCTGGTCGATGTTCTCGCTGACGGCCTGCGCTGCGGAGGCGTTCGTGTAGATCATCAACATGTACTTCATGAATTCGACGCTACATGTCGAGACATGCCGAGCGCGGGCCGTCCGAGCGCGGGCCGTCGGCTCGCAGGGCTGCTGCTCGTCGGGCAGGCGGACAACGTGGTCGCGGTGTCGGCGGAGGGTTCGCGCGCGGCATCGCCGCCCTCGGCAGCCTCGGCGCCGCCGTCCGCCGCCCGGCCCCTGCCCGAGGACGCGCAGGGGCCGTCCGCGAGAGCCTGTCCGCCTCGGGCCTCGATCCGGTGTCGCCGCCTACCGGCGGCCGTCCATGGGCCCCCACCTGAGGTCGTTCATGTGCGGCCGACCTCGCGAGCTCACCCCTCTGAGGTCACCCTCGTGGAGCCGGCCTCGTGAGGTCATGCCCCTGTGCTCCCCGTCGGGGAACCGGCCACGCGAGGTCGTCCCCCTGTGCTCGCCTCCGGGGAACCAGTCCCGCGAGCCCATCCCCCCGCGATCCTCGTTGGGGAACCGGCCACGCGAGGTCGTCCCCCTGTGCTCGCCACCGGGGAACCAGCCCCGCGAACCCATCCCCCCGCGCTCGCCGCCGGGGAACCGATCACGCGAGGTCGTCCCCCTGTGCTCGCCACCGGGGAACCAGCCCCGCGAGCCCATCCCCCCGCGCTCGCCGTCGGGGAACCGACCACGCGAGCCCGTCCCCCTGTGCTCGCCACCGGGGAACCAGCCCCGCGAGCCCGTCCCCCTGTGCTCCTCGTCGGGGATCCGATCACGTGAGGTCGCCCCCCTGTGCTCCTCGCCCTGGAACCGACCGCTCCAGGTCATCCCCCTGAGGTCGCCCTCGCCGGGTCGGCGCCCGAAGTCGCCCTCCTCGGGCCGCTGCCTCGATGTCGCCGTTCTGAAGGTGAAGACCGATCTCGTCTCGGCCCGCATCTTGCAGGCGTTGCTGAAGGTCTCCCTGTACTTGATCGTCCTGCCGTCCCACACGCCGGTGGCGGTCGCGCGGACGGGCTCGTACCCCGCGGTGCATCTGAGGCTCGGGTCGGGCTCGAGCGCGGCGGGGTCGCCGCCGACCGCGTCGAGCTCCGCGCAGGCCTGCTGCGGGTTCGGATGCGTGGAGGCCTGGGACGGATCACACGTCAGAAGTGCCAGGCGCGACCCGGCGCTCAGAATGATCATCCGCTTCTGGTTGACCTTCTTCATGATCACGTCGGCGATCCCCCGCACAGGATCAGGGTTCGGGTCGGGGGTCGCCGTCGCGGGCGCGGGAGACGCGGCGAAAGCCGTACAGCAAAGCACGGCCAAACATGCGAGTCTTCTCATGACAAGAAGCCTCTCCTGGGCCTTTGACCAGGGACAACGACCGACGCGCGGGATATTGGGCACCTATCGGACGATGCCCTCATACAAGCACTTGCCTTTCTTGATCAGATAACGATCGCCAATCCAGGCTGCAATAGCGCTTACGATCTGGAAAAATCGCTCGTTACGGTCCAAGGAAGGCATTTCATGATCCCCCGCATGAGGCAACTCGCGATCGCCGCTGCCAGCGGCGTTCTGCTGATGCTGCCCGCAATCACGGGGGTCTCCCACGCCGCCGCCACCGCTCCGCCCGACTACGTCTACTCCGAGCCGCTGGCCAAGTCCGACGCCGAGATGCGCAAGGTCGCCGAGTACTGGAAGCCCGAGCGCCTCAAGGACGCCGACAACAACTCCCCCGCCACGCCCGGCACCAAGGTGTCCACGCCGTCGTCCTCGCCCTCCACGTCGGCGGGCTCGTTGATCACCAACAGCGCCGCCAAGAGGCGCGCGCCACGCGACATCGCGCCGGCCGCACCCGCCAAGGGCGGCGTCGCCAAGACGATCGGCAAGGTCTACTTCCAGCAGGGCGGCAGGGAGTTCTGGTGCTCGGCCAGCGCGGTCGCCGCCAAGAACCGCAGCCTCGTCGCCACCGCGGGCCACTGCGCGTGGGACCCGCGCCTCGGCAAGAGCGCCAACTGGGTGTTCGTCCCCAACCCCGGCAAGGACGGCGACGCGCCCGACGGCGTCTACGTCGGCTCGACGCTCTACATGCACGAGGACTGGGCGGCCATCGGCGACTACGACTACGACTACGCCTTCATCTCCGTCCACCGCGGTTTCCGCTGGACGACAGAGAACGGCAAGGCCGTCATGAAGGACGTCGGCAGGCTGGCGGACAACGTCGGCGGGCTGGGCCTGACGGTCGGCAAGAAGACCGGCAACCAGGTCAGCGCCTTCGGCTACCCCGCGGGCGCGCAGCCCGACAACTCGCACCCGTTCGACGGCCGCACGCTCAAGACGTGCGACGGCAAGACCAAGCGGACCGTCAACCCGACCCGCAACCTGCAGTGGGGCGTGCTGCTCACCGGCTGCGACTTCAGCGCGGGAGCCAGTGGCGGGCCGTGGATGCTCGGCTACAAGCCGTCGACGGGCCTGGGCTACCTCAACGGGATCAACAGCCTCACGTGGAACCTGGACGCGGTGGGCAAGTACGACGCGGTGTCCTCGCCGTACTTCGCCGCGACGACGTTCGAGGTCTACGATCACGCGGCCAACGACTCCATCACCTGAAATTTCGGGATTTCGGACGGCCACCTCGGCAAAATGTGGCCCAGATCACACACTCTCGTGGCAACCATTTGATCACCTACGCGTCAAGGGCGCGCTGATCAGCACAGATCACGCAAGGTCACTTCATCTCAGACAGATCACGGTCCGCGCAGTTCGCCCGACTTGTCCGTTGACGTGATCAAGTGGAAATTCACATGACCGAAGCCGCCCCTGTAGGTTCCTTTGCTATCCGTTTGCTGACTCTTGGGACGCAACAGGCGTCACGGTCAGCGCAAAGGAAACCTGGAGTTATACCTTGAAGCGCATCTTCCTCCCCGCTGGCGGTGCGATCCTGGCCACCGGTCTCCTGGCCGCTGGCCTTTCCGGCACCGCCCAGGCCGCCCGCGACATCGCCTCCGACCCCATGGCGCGGAACGCCGGCGACGCCGCCTCCATCGCGACCTTCTGGTGGAAGTCGAACGGCGCCGCCCTCCGCCAGGCCAGCGCCTACTACTGGGACTCCAAGGAGGTCAAGAAGCTCGTCTCCAAGGGCGGCTACACCCCCGACGGCAACCCCGGCATGGTGGCCCCGACCGGTAACTCCACCAGCACCGGCAAGGCCCAGAACGTCAACATCCCCCGCACCATCGGCAAGGTGTTCTTCCTCGACGCCAGCGGCCGTCCCCGCTGGTGCTCGGCCACCTCCATCCAGGGCAACTACAAGAACCTGGTCGCGACCGCCGGTCACTGCGTCTACGACACCGACGGCAACGCCGACACCATGTCCAAGTGGGTCTTCGTCCCCGGCTACTACCAGGGCAAGACGCCGTGGGGCATCTACGTCGGCAAGCAGGCGTTCACGCACTACGACTTCGACGTCTACGAGGACTACGACCGCGACTACGCGTTCGTCACCGTCTACAACGGCATCCGCTTCACCGGCGTCAAGCAGGTCGACGGCCGCGACTACGACCGCTTCGTCGGGCCCAAGTTCGGCGGCCGCTACATCCTGCTGTCCGAGGACGCGGGCCGTCTCGGCGACAACGTCGGCGGCCAGGGCCTCGCCTACAACCAGCCGACCGGCAAGATCGTGCGCACCTTCGGCTACCCGTACGCGCCCCACCCCGACGGCAGCAAGCCGTACACCGGCGTCACCCCCAAGAACTGCTACGGCAAGACGTCGGCCAAGACCGTCGGCGCGCCGGACAAGAAGATCGAGGAGCACGTGGCGCTGAAGTGCCCCGTGACCCCCGGCTACGACGGTGGCCCGTGGCTGCTCAACTACAGCAACGCCAAGCGTCTCGGCTACGTGAACGGTGTCACCAGCACCTTCAACGACCAGGACGGCAACGACCGCGTCGACTACATCTCCTCGCCGTACTTCGACGGCGAGACGGCCGCTGTGTACAACGCGGCCAAGAACACGGCGTCCGGCAAGATCGTCGGCCCGAACGGCGAGCTGCTCAAGTAACACCCAGCGTTTCCTGAGAAGGGCCCGGCCCCCCGCCGGGCCCTTCTCCATGTCTCCACCCGGCGTCCCCGCGTCCAACACCCTTCTTTCTGTGCTCCCCCACCGGGGGGCGTCCTCGAATCCCCCGGAGCCAGAAGGCCTTCAGGTTGCCCGCCGCCCACCAGGTCGAGCGACCACCCCCCACGCACCCCACATCGCCACACGCGCCGCGACTCTCCTCGGGGACCACAGGCCGGCCTCGTACCGCGCGGCGCGTCCCCCCACCCGTTCGCCGGTCACCACGAGCAGGACGGACGGTGGCCACGCCCGATTGACGGCTTCTCCAAAGGGTGATGAGATCCCGGGTCAGCGTCGCAGTGCACCCGGCAAAGAGACCGCCGCGGGCATGGAGGCGCCGAAAACCTGGGAAACACGTGCCATCACCCACCGACCCCGCCGAACGCCTCGAAGCGTTCGGCACCCAACTGATCGACGTTCACTTCTGGCTCCGCGAAGAGCTCTCGAAGCTGCGTGACAACCTCGACGGCAACGCCCACCGCCCGCGCGAACTCCGCGCCCACTGCCTGACCTTCTGCTCGGCCCTCGAAAGGCACCACACGGGCGAGGACGACACCGCCTTCCCCGCCCTGGCCGAGGAGTTCCCCGACCTCCGCCCCGTCCTGGAGAAGCTCCGGCAGGACCACCACCTGGTGGCCGACATCCTCCGCAGAATCGAGGCCCTGGCCGGCGACGTCGGGGCCGAGCCCGACGAGGCCGAGATCCAGCGGGTACGCCGCGAGCTCGACGGCCTGGCCGCCATCATGGAGTCCCACTTCGCCTTCGAGGAGCGCCAGATCACGGCCGCGCTCAACGCGCTGAAGGCTCCCGGGTGGACGGAATCGCCCCCCGAGTTCCTCAAAACCTCCGGCTCCGCCATACCCACCTCCGACTGAAACCGACCAACGGGCCGCCCCACGGGGCGGCCCGTTCTGTTGCCCTTCCATGGACCGCGCCAAAGCGATCACTCACCGTTACAGTCAGCGCCCGATACGTAGCCCGAAGTCTCTTTCCTGAATGTTTCCTGGCAAGATCGAGTGATATTAGACGGAGCAAGCCCCGAATCGGTGCCATCAGATTCATGTGATCTGAGTCACATCCAAGCCCTCACGCAACGTGTCCACTCACTCACTCCACTTTCGCCTCATGCGCAACAACCCCACGAGACCCTGCGAAAACGTGGTGCGGCGATCACTCCCAGCGATCATCTCTGACTGATAACGGAAGGGTCACGCCGGTAAGGGCGATTCTCAGATGCCTCGAGACGGCTTCCACCTGCAAAGATCACCGCGTTATGGTCCTTGCTATCCCTTTACTGACGCATGGGACACATGTTGCGTCCCACGACAGAGCAAGGAGCAGTTCCCTTGAAGCGCATCCTCCTCCCCGCCGGCGGCGCCGTTCTGGCCACCGGCCTTCTGGCTGCCGGTCTGGCCGGTACCGCTCAGGCCGCCAGCGACATCGCCAGCGACCCGCTGGCGAAGAACGCTGAAGTCGCCACGTCCATCGCCAAGTACTGGGCCGAGTCGAACGGTGCCGCCCTCAGGGCCGCCAAGGAGTCGAACGTCTGGGACAGCAAGGACGTCGCCAAGCTGAAGTCGACCGGCGGCTACAGCGCCGACACCAAGCCGGGTGTCGTCGCGCCGATCGGCGAAGAGAAGAAGACCGCGACCAAGTCGCAGAACGTCAACATGCCGAAGACCATCGGCAAGGTCTTCTTCATCAACTCCAAGGGCGAGCGCCGGTGGTGCTCCGCCACCTCGATCCAGTCGAGGTACCGCAACCTGGTCGCCACGGCCGGTCACTGCGTCTACGACACGGCCGGTAACTCCGACGTCATGTCGAAGTGGGTCTTCGTCCCGGGTTACTACCAGGGCAAGACGCCGTTCGGCATCTACGTCGGTAAGCAGGCGTTCACGCACTACGACTTCGACGTCTACGAGGACTACGACCGCGACTACGCGTTCGTCACCGTCTACAACGGCATCAAGTTCGACGGTGCCAAGACGGTCACCAAGTCCGAGTTCGACGCCTTCAAGGGTCCGAAGTTCGTGGACGAGAAGGACGTCAAGGTCACGAAGGACGAGTACGAGAAGTGGGTCGGCACCACCGGTCGAGTCGGCAAGGTCGTTGACGAGGTCAAGCCTCAGACGACCGGCCCCGAGGACAACCGCGGCGTCTACACCCCGCTCGAGGTCAGCGAGAAGGCCTACAACGACGCGGCCAGCGTCGGCGGCCCGACCGTGATCAAGGTGGGCGCCCAGGCGTTCAAGACCACGACCCTCGTGTCCAAGGAAGAGGCGGCGGCCTACAAGGGCCCGGGCAACGCCTACGAGGACAAGGCCAACGGCCAGTGGAAGATCGACCGCTACTACACCAAGCAGTGGGTCATCCCCGGCAAGGACGCCGAGTACTACATCATCGAGAGCCGTTACATCATCGTCCCCGTGACGGATGCGGGCCGCCTCGGTGACAACGTCGGTGGTCAGGGCTTCGCCTACAACCAGCCCACCGGCAAGTACGTCCGCGTGTTCGGTTACCCGGCTGCGGCGCACCCCGACGGTCACAAGAACTTCACCGGCATCACGCCCAAGTGGTGCTACGGCAAGACCACGGCCAAGACCGTTGGTTCCGCCGCCAAGAAGATCGAGGAGCACATCGCACTGAAGTGCTCCATGACCGAGGGCGCCGACGGTGGCCCCTGGCTGCTCAACTACAGCAACGCCAAGCGTCTCGGCTACGTGAACGGTGTCGTCAGCACCTTCAACGACCAGGACGGCAACGACCGCGTCGACTACATCTCCAGCCCCTACTTCGACGGTGAGACCAACTCCGTCTACAAGGCCGCTGCGAACGTGTGGTCCGGCAAGATCACCGGCTGAGCTGTCGTACAACCGAGCTGAGGGGTGATCCTCGGCTTACCTAGCAACACCAGAGGGGCCCGACGACAGTCGGGCCCCTCTGCGTTTGGGTGACATTCGTAGGTCTGATCGAAATTTGCTGGCCCCTTCGACGCACGACGGCGCGAAACGGTGCCATCAGACGAATGTGATCTGCATCACACGCGATCCTCACCCGGTGCGACCGGGGCACTGCAACCTCATTCGCCACACTAACCACATCTTTATGATGATCTGCGGAAACAGTCCCCTGTCCCCGCGGACACCCAGCGTGCGCTTCGGACGCCTAAACATCACAGAACGATCACGCCCGACTTGTGCGGCCTTTTCCTGCCAAAGCGGCTTCCAGTTTTCAAGATCGGCACTGTATGTTCCTGGCTATCCCTTTACTGACGCATGGGACGCAAGAGGCGTTCCACGACAGCGCAAGGAGTTACCTTGAAGCGCATCCTCCTCCCTGCTGGTGGTGCCGTTCTGGCCACCGGTCTGCTGGCCGCTGGTCTCGCCGGTACCGCCTCGGCGACGCCTGCTCCCCAGGACGAGTACCTCGCGAAGAGCACCGAGATTGCTCTGAACACGATCGACTTCTGGACGAAGTCGAACAACTACGCCCTGAAGCAGGCCACGGCCTACCACTGGGACTACAAGGAAGTTAAGAAGCTCGTCTCCAAGGGTGGCTACACCGCCGACACCAAGCCGGGTGTCGTCGCGCCCATCGGCGAGGAGAAGAAGGTCGCGGCCAAGGTTCACAACGTGAACATGCCGAAGACCATCGGTAAGGTCTTCTTCGAGGCCCGGGACGGCAAGCTGTACTGGTGCTCCGGCACCTCGATCCAGTCGAACTACAAGAACCTGGTTTCGACTGCCGGTCACTGCGTCTACGACCTGGCCAACAACGGCGAGGTTGTGTCCCGCTGGGTCTTCGTCCCCGGTTACTACCAGGGCAAGACGCCTTACGGCATCTTCGTCGGCAAGCAGGCCTACACCCACTACGACCTCGACGTGTACGAGGACTACGACCGCGACTACGCGTTCGTGACCGTGTACAACGGCATCGGTGGCGTGGGTGGCCAGGAGGTCGCTTACGACGCGTGGAAGGCTCACACGGGTCGCAAGGACGTCAAGGTCGAGAAGATCAAGGTCTCCAAGGACGAGTACGAGAAGTGGGTTGCCACCACCGGCAACACCGGTGACGTCGTGCCCGCCACCGCCCCGCAGACCACTGGTCCGCAGGACTCGCGCGGCGTGTACGAGCCCAAGGAAGTCAACGAGGCCGACTACAAGGCCGCTGCGGCTGTCGGCGGGCCGACCGACGTCAAGGTCGGCGCGCAGGCGTTCGTCACCACCACCGTCGTCTCCGAGCAGGAGGCTGAGAAGCCGGGCCTGGGCAAGGCGTACCAGGACCCCGCCACCAAGCAGTGGAAGATCGACCGCTTCTACGTGAAGCAGTGGGTCATCGCTGGCTCGGACGCGCAGTACTTCATCTTCAAGCCGCACTTCATCATCGAGAAGCTCGTTGACACGGGCCGTCTCGGTGACGTCGTCGGTGGCCAGGGCTTCGCGTACAACCAGCCCACCGGTGGCATCGTCCGTACCTTCGGCTACCCCTACGCTGAGCACCCCGACGGCTCCAAGCCGTACACCGGTGTGACGCCGAAGTGGTGCTACGGCAAGACCAGCGCCAAGCTGGTTGGCTCCGCCGCCAAGAAGATCGAGGAGCACGTGGCGCTGAAGTGCCCCGTGACCCCCGGTTACGACGGTGGCCCGTGGCTGCTGAAGTACAGCAACGCCAAGCGTCTCGGCTACGTGAACGGTGTCACCAGCACCTTCAACGACCAGGACGGCAACGAGCGCGTCGACTACATCTCGAGCCCGTACTTCGACGGTGAGACCGCCGCCGTGTACAAGGCTGCTGCCAACCAGGCGTCCGGCAAGATCCTGCCGACCGTCGGTAGCTAGTCTTCGCGATCACCCGGAGCCTGAGGGTCCAAACCTCGGAACTCCACCTTGCTTCATCCGAAGGGCTCGGCTTCTGCCGGGCCCTTCGGCCTTTTCTGGAGAAAACACTCAGAAAAGATCCCTTACGCAAGTGACGCAAGGGTCGATAGGGTCCTTACACCCTTTTGTTAACTCTGTGGAGCCTCCCGTTGAAGCGCCTGCTCATCCCCCTGGCGGCTGCCGGCCTGGCGGCCGCCACTCTCGCCGCGCCGGCCGCCGCCGCGCCGAGCTGGGTCACCGATCCCCTCGCACCCAAGCCCGCCGACGCCTACAGCACCGCCCTGTTCTGGCTCGACGCCAACGGCGCTGCCCTGAAGAAGGCCGCCCAGTACCACTGGGACTACAAGAACATCACCAAGCTTGTCCGGGTGAGCAGCGACACCCCCGATGACGGTAAGCCCGGCGTCGTCGCCCCCATCGGCGCCGCGACGACCGGCGGCAAGGTGAAGAACGTCAACCTGCCCAAGACGATCGGCAAGGTCTTCTTCGTCGACAGCAAGGGCGACTACCGCTGGTGCTCGGCCACCTCGGTCCAGTCCAGGCACCGCAACCTGGTCGCGACCGCGGGCCATTGCGTGTACGAGCGCGGCCGTGACGTGTTCGCCAAATGGGTCTTCGTGCCCGGCTACTACCAGGGCAAGGCACCCTTCGGTGTCTTCGCCGGCGCGTACGCCTTCACCACCTACGATCTCGACACCTACGACGACTACGACGGCGACTTCGCTTTCGTGGCGGTCCACAACGGCTTCGACCTTCCAGGCTCGCGTGAGGTCTCCCCGAGCGAGTTCGCTGAGTGGAAGGGCGACAAGTGGGTCGACAACAGGTGGCAGAAGGTCGCGAAGGACGACTACGAGAAGGGCGTCAACGCCGGGCGACTCGGCAGGATCGTCGACGGTGTCGCCACCCAGACCACGGGGCCTGAGGACAAGCGAGGGGTCTTCCAGCCGAAGGAGGTCTCGTCGGAGACCTACGACGACGCGGCAGGGCTCGATGTGACGCGGATCGGTGCGAAGGCCCGCTCGACCACGACCGTCCTCTCCGACCAGGAGGCCGCGGAGTACCAGAGCCTGAAGGCGCTGACCGCAGCCCAGCGAGCCGAGCGTTTCGAGAAGAACCAGGTCAAGTACTGGGACAAGTCGGAGTCCTTCCTCGGAACCGTGACGGGCGGAGCCGGCTCGGCGAAGCTCACCAGGTACTACGTCAAGCAGTGGATCATTCCCGGGGCCGACGCCGCCTACTTCCTTGGCGACCCGCACTTCATGATCGGCTTGGCCAAGGACACCGGCAAGCTCGGCGACACAGTCGGCGGACAGGGCATGGCATGGAACCAGCCGCAGGGCCAGCCGGTGTTCGCCTTCGGCTATCCCGCGGACGAGCACCCCGACGGCAGCAAGCCGTACACCGGCGTCACGCCCAAGTACTGCTACGGCAAGACGGGCACGAAGACGTACCAGGTGAACAGCTTCAGGGTCGAGACCCACCAGGTCCTGAAGTGCTCGATGACCGGCGGCGCGGACGGCGGGCCGTGGCTGCTGAAGTACAACAACAGCAAGCGCCTCGGCTACGTCAACGGCGTGACCAGCCTGTTCCACGACCAGGACGGCAACGACCGGGTCGACCTGATCAGCTCGGCGTACTTCGACGGTGAGACCGCCGACGTCTACAACAAGGCGCAGTACGCGGAGACCAAGAGCATCATCGGCCCCAAGGGCGAGATGCTCAGCTGAGTGTGTGCGGCGGCCCGGCTCGCCACCAGCCGGGCCGCCTCATGCGCGTCACACAGGGGTGAGTTCCTTGACGTGTTCGTTGAGGGCGACCACCGGTGGTTCCGAGCGGTACGGCTCCAGCCGCCGCCGCAGGTCGAGCGCGTAGGTCCGCGTCCTGACCGACTGGAGCTCGTTGGCCAGCCCCAGCGCCTCCGTGGCCGTCTCGCAGGCCTCCTCGAGTTCCCCGCACTGCAGCAGCCCGGCCGCCAGCAGCGAGAGGTTGAACATTCGCCCTCGCACGTACCGGCCGTCCATCTCCAGCGATCTGCGCGCGTATCGTACGGCCCGCTCCCCCTCCCCCAGGTCCCTGTAGCAGTGGGCGAACTTCGCCGCCAGGTAGGCCTCGTCGAAGTAGGACAGCCAGGCGGGCTCCTCCCCCGGCGCCCGCCGCGCGAAGTCGCGTTCGGCGGCGTTGAGCGAGGCGGCGCACGACGTCTTGTCGCCCAGCCCGGCGTGCGCGTGGGCCTCGAGGACGTGGCAGGAGGCCATGAGCGTGTGGATGCCCGCCCGCAGCGCGGACTGCTGGGCGGCGCGGGCCAGGTCGAGCGCGTGGGCGGGCTGTCCCATGTAGAGGGCCTGGTGGCTCATCCCGGCGAGGATCTCGCCACCCAGCCCGTCGTCGCCGGCGCCGCGGGCCAGCCGGAGGCCCTGGATGAGGTAGCGCTGGGCGAGGCCGTGCTGTTCGAGGTCGTAGGCCATCCAGCCGGCCAGCCTGGTCAGCTCGGCGGCGGCCGAGGCGAGGCGCTTGCCCGTGCTCTCGCCGTACGAACCTTCTTTGAGCAGCGGCGTGACGGCGGTGTCGAGGTACTTGACCACGGCCGAGCGGACCCTGCCCCCGCCGAATCGGTTGTCGAGCTCGCCGAACGAGCGGGTGACCTCGTGGATGGCGGAGATGTCGGCCATCCCCACCCTGCGCCCGCCGGTCGCCGAGGGGTGCGCCTCGGGCGGGAACGTCAGCCAGCGGATGGCTCCGACCGAACCCGCCCCGATCGCGAAGGTGGAGTCGACCAGGAACTTGCGTCGTTCCACGTCCGCTCGCCACAGAGCTGTCACTGTCGCGACCCCCTCCTGCCAGGTGTGCGTGAACTCCTGCCCGAGGTGGAGGGGCGTCGCGATGACCGGCATGCCGAGATCTTCCGGTGTGACCTTGCGGCCGAGACGCAGCGCGAAGATCTCCGTCAGCAGCGAGGGGACGGGGTCACGCGGCCGCTGGCCACCGATCCAGCGGAGAACGGAGCTGTGGTCGTACTTCAGGCCTGGCGTGCCTCTGGCCGCGCCCAGGTCGTTGAGCCTGCGGGCAAGCCCCTTGTGGGAGAAGCCCGCTTCGGCGATGAGCGCCTGGAGCGGCCGGTTGGCCTCACGTTCCATGGGCCCCCCAGCGGAGAGTCGCACGTCATTACAGGGAGCTCCAGTTGTAGCACGGAACGTAACGCCAATATCGCCGTTCCCAAAAGGAACGGCAAACTTCCCCGCGAGACAGGTCGCCGCCACGCACACCTGGACCCGCCCATGACCCGCGGGTCGCACCGCCCGGGTCAGGCGAGCCGGGCGGCGCTACCGGCATGGACGGTCGATCGGTGGGTCCGCCGGCCGTGGGCCGACATCGGGGAACGAGCCGTCACCGAACAGGATCCGCGCCGCCAGGGCACGACCGGCACGTCCGCGTAGCACGGTCACCGCCGCCTCTGCCGCGGCGGGAGATCGGATGCCGGCGAACACGCGGCGCAGCAACAGCCGGCCACGGAACCGGCGCCGCAACGCATCCCCGTCGTACCGGCTCAACACGCGCCGGTCGCCGGTACGCAGGTACCCGGCGGCGACCGCCGCGGCCAGTTCGGACATGCGCAAGCAGGGGTCCAACCCGCCGGCCGTCAGCGGCGACACCGCGCCCGCCGCGTCTCCGACGAGCAGCCCTGCGGGGCACGCCAACCGTCGCAGCACACCGCCGACCGGGATCGGACCACCTCGGCGCTCGACCTGACCGGCCGGCGCCGCGCGGCCTGGCGCGTCCGCGGCGAAAGCGTCCAGCAGGTGGCGGATGCCGGTGCGCATGGCCTCCGGATATCCGGCGACGCCGACATGCGCGTGCCGGCCGTCGTCGATGACCCACCCCAGGTACCCCGGAGCGACCCGTGGGTCCAGCACGCAGTGGAACGCCGGGGTCGTCGTGCCCGACGCGATCGGGTGGACGAGCTCGGCACCGACGAGGAAGCGCCGGTTGACATCGAGGCCGAGATCACGGGCCACCCGGGAGCGGGCGCCGTCCGCGCCGACGACGAACCGGGCCGTCACCGGTCCCGCACCCGCGAACCGCACGACACCCATCGACGCGTCGACATACCGTACGCCCAGGAGGACCCGTGCCCCGGCCGACTCCGCCGCGCGGCGCGCGTGCTCGTAGACGGCCGCCATGTCGGCCACGCGGTACTCGTCGCGGTCACTGGCGAGCCGGATCGGTGCCCGCCGCGACGGCGGATACAGCAGCACGTCCCGCACGCCGGGCCCGAGCAGATGGTCCGGCAGGTCGAAGTCATCGAGGGTGCGACGCACGAAGATCCCGGTCGTGCGAATACCCGTCGACAGCGACCTGCGGCGGTCGACCACCATCACCTTCAGTCGCTGTCGCGCGAGCAGGCGGGCCGTGTGCAGGCCGGCCAGGCCCGCACCCACGACCAGGACATCCACTGTCTGCATATCCTGCGACGGTAGGCGCGATGCCCCGCCCGGGCGACTGTTTGCACACGACCTGCCCGATACCTCCACACCGCCGCCACACTCGGGATCATGGATCGCCCAGGGCGGACGACGGTGGGGAGACGCGCCGGACGCGGAAGGCCCCCGGCGGTGACCGTGCCGGGGGCCCACGCGAGTGTCAGAGCCTGGCCACGCCGTCCTCGCGGGCCTGGGCGGCCACCGCGGCGATCACGGCGGGGGCGACCCTGGAATCGAACGGGCTGGGGATGACGTAGTCCTCCCGCAGCTCGTCACCGACCACGTCCGCGAGCGCCGTCGCCGCCGCCACCTTCATGTTCTCGGTGATGGTGGAGGCCCGGACGTCCAGCGCCCCCCTGAACACGCCGGGGAAGGCCAGCACGTTGTTGATCTGGTTCGGGAAGTCGGAACGCCCCGTCGCCACCACCCGCGCGTGACGGGCGGCCACCGAGGGGTGCACCTCGGGCGTCGGGTTGGACAGCGCGAACACGATGGAGTCGGCCGCCATGGAGGCGATGGCCGCCTCCGACACGGTCGAGCCGGACAGGCCGACGAACACGTCGGCGCCCGACAGCGCCTCCTCGGTCGAGCCCGTGAGCCCGTTCCTGTTGGTGTCGGCCGCCAGGGCCTCCTTGAAGGGGTTCAGACCGGAGCGGCCCTCGTAGATCATGCCGCGCGAGTCGGACACCGCGATGTCGCCGATGCCCGCGTTGAGCAGCATGCGGGTGACCGCGACGCCCGAGGCCCCGGCCCCTGCGACGACGGCGCGCAGCGCGCTGAGCGGGCGCCCCGTCAGGCGGGCGGCGTTCTGGAGGGCGGCCAGCACGACGATGGCCGTGCCGTGCTGGTCGTCGTGGAAGACGGGGATGTCCAGCAGGTCCCGCAGCCTGTCCTCGACCTCGAAGCAGCGGGGTGCGCTGATGTCCTCGAGGTTGATGCCGCCGAAGGAGGGCGCGAGCCTGGCGACGGTCTCCACCAGGGCGTCGACCGAGGTGCAGTCGAGGCAGATGGGCACAGCGTCGACCCCGGCGAACTCCTTGAACAGCAGCGCCTTGCCCTCCATGACCGGCATGGCGGCCGAGGGGCCGATGTCGCCGAGCCCGAGGACGGCGGTGCCGTCGGAGACGACCGCGACGACATTGGACACCCAGGTGTAGTCCCTGGCGAGTTCGGGGGACTCGGCGATGGCCGTGCAGACCTTGGCCACCCCTGGCGTGTAGGCGAGGGAGAGGTCGTCCGCGTCGCGGACGGGGATGGTGGAGCGGACCTCGAGCTTGCCCCCGCGGTGCAGGGCGAAGGCGGGATCCAGGTCGAGGGATTCGAGAGAGACAGAAGCGGGCGTGACAGCCACAGCGACCCCAGTAGTCATCGGAATGGGCACGAACCAGACGCCGCACGAAAGGTGTCGTGGAGCAGGCGTCTTCGTGAGGGGGTACGGGGGTCACCCGTTTTTTGATTCTGCCACATACTGAGACGCGCGCATGTGTAAGGAGTGTTAACAGGTTGGATCTGACCTCATACGCGGAGTTGGCGGTCCTTCTCATCAACGGTGAGCTTCCTGACGAGAACGGCCTGCGCGAGGAACTGGCGTCCGTCTTCGCGCTCGCCGACGCGGGCAAGCACGAGGAGGCGGTCGAGCTGCTCAACGAGCTGCTCGCGCGGCATCCCGTGCGTCCGCAGATCTCCGCGCACGACGGGCAGGACTGGCACCTCCACCTGTCGGAGGGCGGCCCGGTGATGGGCCTGGCCGTCGTGGTCACCGAGCTGGGCGCCGACAGGCTGGGCGTCTGCAGGGAGGCCCGGTGCTCGAAGGTGTTCGTCGACACCTCCTCCAACCGCTCGCGCCGCTACTGCTCCGAGCGCTGCGCCAGCAGGGCGAACGTCGCCGCCTACCGCGCGCGCCGTAAGAGCGGCCGGTAGCCGCGCGGCAGCGGCAGGACCTACCTGACCCGCCGCAGAAGCGGCCAGTAGCGCAGCACGACGCGGCCCACGATGTCGTCGACGGGCCCGAAGTCCCAGCTGTCCCTGCGTCCGGGGGCGCGCTGGTTGTCGCTCTCCAGCCACCACCCTTCGGCCCCGTGCCACTGGGCGCGTTTGACGATCAGCTTCGAGGGCTCGCCGGGCAGTCTGGCCACGACCAGGTCGCCGGGATGGACCGCCGCGCCACGCCGTACCAGCAGCCAGTCACCCGGCCGCAGCGCGGGCCGCATGGAGTCTCCTTCGACACGCACCCTCATGGGCTTGCGATCTCCCTGCACGAGTAAGGTCGGTAACTGGACCAAGCTGACACAGCATCAAGGAAGGACTTTCTGATGCTCGCACGACTGCTACGACCCAAGCACGTCGCTTCGGCGCACTGCGACCTCCCCTGCGGCGTCTACGACCCCGCGCAGGCCCGGATCGAGGCCGAGTCGGTCAAGGCGATCATGGAGAAGTACGCCGGCAACGAGGACCCCGTCTTCCGCGCCCGCGCTCTCACCATCAAGGAGGAGCGCGCCGAGCTCGTCAAGCACCACCTGTGGGTGCTGTGGACCGACTACTTCAAGCCGCCGCACCTGGAGACCTACCCTCAGCTGCACCAGCTGTTCTGGGAGGCCACCAAGCTGGCGGGCGCCGCGGGCGGCAAGGGCACGGTCGACGTGGGCAAGGCCGACGAGCTGCTCGGCAAGATCGACGAGATCTCCAAGATCTTCTGGGAGACGAAGGCGGCCTGAACAGCCGCTGAAGGGCCCCGCGACTGCGGGGCCTTTTTCGTTGGTTGGCGCGTCTGAGGACGCCAATCGGCTCCAGGTGGCGGTAAGTTGCAGAGAGCGTCCTATACGCGAGGAGGAACGTGACCGAGGACACCGAGGCGCGCGTGATCCGTGATGTGGTGAGCGTCAGGCTTCCCGCCGCGAGCGCGTACTTGTCCGTGCTGCGTACGGCGACCGCCGGCCTGGCCGCACGGCTTGACTTCACGCTCGACGAGATCGAGGACCTGCGCATCGCCGTCGACGAGGCGTGCGCCATGCTGCTGAACGAGGCGGTGCCGGGCACCGACTTGACGGCCGAGTTCGAACTGACCGGGCAGGAGATGCAGGTCAGGGTGGAAGTCGCGACCGTGGGCAGTTCGGCGCCGAAGCGCGATGACTTCGCGTGGATGGTGCTGACCGCCCTGGCCGACGACGTGGACGCGGTCACCGATTCCCCCGACCGCATGGCGATCGTTCTGCGTAAGCGCCGAGGCGCGGCGAGGCCGGCGTGACGGAAAGGACTGGAGCCATGGCCGCCAGCGACCACGCCGTGCCCGACAGGGTGCGCGCCCGCATGCTTTTCGCCGAGCTGGCCGAGCTGGGCCCCGACGAGCCGCGCAGGCAGCGCATCAGGGACGAGCTGGTCGAGCTTCATCTCCCCCTGGTGGAATACCTGGCCCGTCGCTTCCGCAACAGGGGCGAATGGCTCGACGACCTGACCCAGGTCGCCACCATCGGCCTGATCAAGTCGATCGACAGGTTCGACCTGGCGCGCGGGGTGGAGTTCTCCACGTACGCGACGCCGACCATCGTCGGCGAGATCAAGCGTCACTTCCGTGACAAGGGCTGGGCCGTGCGGGTGCCGCGCAGGCTCCAGGAGCTGAAGCTGTCGCTGACCAAGGCGATAAGCGAGCTTTCGCAGCGCGAGGGGCGTGCGCCGACGGTGGCCGAGCTGGCCGCCTACCTGAAGATGACCGAGGAGGAGGTGCTCGAGGGTCTGGAGTCGGCCAATGCCTATTCCACGGTCTCGCTCGACGCCCCCGACTCGGGCGACGACGACGCGCCCGCCGTGTCCGACTCGCTGGGGATCGTGGACGAGTCGCTCGAGGGCGTCGAGTACCGCGAGTCGCTCAAGCCGCTGCTGGAGCGGCTGCCTCCGCGCGAGAAGCGCATCCTGCTGCTGCGGTTCTTCGGCAACATGACCCAGTCGCAGATCGCCACCGAGCTGGGGATCTCGCAGATGCACGTGTCCCGGCTGCTGGCCCGCACGCTCGCGCAGTTGCGCGAGGGGCTGACGGCCGAGGACTAGCCGCCGTACAACGCTCTCGTGGTCGGCGGCGCGAGCAGCGTGCCCAGTCCCGCGATCGCGACGACCAGCAGTGGTATGCCGATCGCGGGCTGGCCCGACTGGATCACCGTCACCGACACGGGGATCATGAAGATCTGGGTCAGTACGCCGGGCGCCCTGCCCCAGCGCTCTGCCCTGAGCAGCCCGCCCCAGGCGACCCAGATCAGTCCCGCGCCGATGAGGATGCCGAACGCCGCCTCGGCGACGGCCGCGGTGGTGTCGCCCGCCTGCCCTGCCAGGGTGCCGACCGCCGCGTAGATCCCGAGCCCGAGCGCCACGAGCCCTTCCAGCGCCACGATCGCGGCCGCCACCACCAAACTCCAAGGGCGCATGCGTGTGTTCTTTCCTCTTGTACGGCAAGCGAGGTCAAGGCCAACGCCGGTCACCGGTGACCGGCCGTCCTCCACGCTACTCCAGCGGGACTTCGGCCGGCCGCCGTCACATCGGGATCGATGGACCGGCTTGCGATCTCCCATCATCCCGCTCCGCCCCTTCGGTCTCCCAACCGGCCGCCCTGCACGAAAGCCACCCAAGGCGACATCTTGGTCAGCCATGACCGTTTATGGACAAGACGGACATGGATCGTTGGCTACGCTGGCCGTATGCGCGCGATGCTCCTGGTCAACCCCAAGGCCACGACGACGAATCACCGCACGCGAGACGTGCTCATCCGCGCCCTCAGCGCGGCGGTCGACCTGACGGTCGAGGAGACCGGCTACCGAGGGCACGCGGCAGCGCTGGCGAGCACCGCGCACGCCAAGGGCTACGACACCGTCGCGGTGCTCGGCGGCGACGGCACGGTGAACGAGACGGTCAACGGCCTGCTCGAAGGCGAAGGCCATGACCAGGGCGAACGCCCGTCCCTCCTGGTGATCCCCGGCGGCAGCGCGAACGTCTTCGCCCGCGCGCTGGGCCTGCCGAACGACCCTGTCCAGGCGACCGGTGCGGTGCTGGAGGCACTGCAGGAGGGCCGCAAGAGGTCGGTGGGTTTGGGTCAGGCCCTCTGGGACGACCAGAGCCGCTACTTCACCTTCTGCTCGGGGCTCGGCTACGACGCCGAGGTGGTGCGCGCGGTCGAGGGCCTTCGTGGCGCCGGCCGCAAGGCGACTCCCGCACGCTATGTGAACACCGCTCTGCGGCACTATCTGTCCACGGACAAGCGGCATGCCGCGATGAGTGTGAAGGGCCCCGGCATCCCGACCGCCGAGGGCGTCTTCATGGCGATCATCTGCAACACCACTCCATGGACCTACGTCGGCTCGCAGGCGGTCTCGCCGACTCCATGGGCGAGCTTCGAGACCGGGCTCGACCTGCTGGGGCTCCAGCGCATGGGCCTCCCGTCGATGGCCTCGATCATCCATCAGATCCTCACGGAGCGTGACACCCTTCCGAAGGGCAGGCACCTCGTCCAGCTCCATGACGAGCCCGAGTTCACGATCTCCGCGGAGCGCCCTGTCGCCTTCCAGCTCGACGGGGACTACCTCGGAGAACGCGAGTCCGTAACGTTCCGGTCTATCCCGAACGCGTTACAAGTACTGGTCTAGACGGTTACATTCGGTCATTGTGTGATGCATCCGACATCCATATCCACCAAAACTTCGCCCCAAACCTCTTGCGTGTACTAAGCGTGGCTGGAAGTCTCATCAGTGACGTCGGAACGTAGGACCTTTAAACCACCCAAGGCTCCTACCGGCGACGGCGCGGACACCCCCGGGTCCAACCCAGGATTCGGGTAAAGGCTCGCGCTAGTTAGTGAAAGTCTTCACAAAGTAGACCGCACGGAGCCGGCTAGCGACGGCTCCATCTACGAAGGAGTGGACGCATGGACTGGCGCCACCGAGCTGCCTGCCGTGACGTGGACCCTGAGCTGTTCTTCCCGATCGGCAACACGGGCCCGGCCCTGATGCAGATCGAGGAGGCCAAGCAGGTCTGCCGTTCCTGCTCGGCCGTCGACTCGTGCCTGAAGTGGGCCCTCGAATCCGGACAGGACGCCGGTGTGTGGGGCGGTCTCAGCGAGGACGAGCGTCGCGCCCTCAAGCGCCGCACGGCCCGCGCCCGCGCTCGCGCCACCGCCTGAACCCCATCGTCTCCATGACGCCTGGCGAGTGAGTCTTTCCTGCCAGGCCCGCGGCCCCGAGGGGCCGCGGAACGCGAGACCAGGGTCCGCGCCCCGCACGACGGGGCGCGGACCGCGGTCTTTCACGGCCTCTGTCCTCGGCCGCCGTCCGGGCCCGAACCCGTCGCAGGCGCCTCCGGACGACGCCCGGCCCGTCCGCCCGGGTCACGACGCGGGCAGCGGGATCGACAGCGTGACCTCGGTTCCCCCACCTTCGCGCGGCTCGATCGAGAGCTTGCCCGACAGCTCACCCTCCACCAGCGTGCGGACGATCTGCAGGCCGAGGCTGGTCGTGTTGTCCAGGTCGAAGTCCTCAGGCAACCCGCGCCCGTCGTCCCACACCACGACGTTGAGCCGGTCGCCCCCCGCCTCCACCACCACCTGGAGCCGTCTGGGCCGCCCGTGCTGCAGGGCGTTCTGCAGCAGCTCGGTCAGCGCCATCGCCAGCGGCGTCGCGATGAGCGACGGCAGGACCCCGAAGGTGCCGACCCTGCGCGGCGTCACCGCCGCCTCGGGCGCCGACACCTCGCCCGCCATGGCGATGACCCTGTCGGCGATCTCGTCGAAGTCGGCGAACTCCTCCGGCGCCATCGACAGCGTCTCGTGGACGATGGCGATCGAGCCGACCCGCCGTACCGCCTCCTCGAGCGCCTCGCGGCCCTCGGGGACCTGCAGGCGGCGCGCCTGCAGCCGCAGCAGGGCGGCGACGGTCTGCAGGTTGTTCTTGACGCGGTGGTGGATCTCGCGGATCGTCGCGTCCTTCGTCATCAGCTCGCGCTCGCGCCGCCGCAGCTCGGTGACGTCGCGGATGAGCACCAGGGCGCCGATGCGGCCGCCGCCGACGATCAGCGGGATGGCCCGCAGCTGGACGATCGTGCCGCCCGACTCGACCTCGGTCTCCTTGGCCGCGCGGCCACTGGCCACGATCATCAGGTCTTCATTGATGGGCTCGTCGGAGTAGCAGAGCGCGGCCGTCAGCCTGCCGAGCTCGGCGCCCACCAGAT